>JBIOZP010000029.1:0-2189 GCA_044871225.1 Solirubrobacterales bacterium | reverse complement strand
CGGGCTACGTCGCCGCCGTGACCGCGCTCAACGCGGCCGGGATCGGCCCGCTGGACCGCAACCTGTCCGGCCCCTCGCTGCGCCGCGGCTACCTGCGCGGGATCGGCGAGGTCGTCGCGCGGCTCGGCATCGGCGCGCGCCACGTGGTCTGGGGGCACTCCCACCGCTCCGGGCCGTGGCCGGGCGACGACCCCGGCGAGTGGGTCGCGCCCGGCGGCGCGCGCATCGTCAACACCGGTTCGTGGGTCTACCAGCGCCATTTCCTGTCGGACGCGCCGAACGCCTCGCCGTACTGGCCCGGCACCGCCGTGGTGGTCGAGGACGGCGCGCCGCCGCGCCTGGTCAGGCTCCTGGGAGAGCGGGGGCACCGGGAGCTGGCACCCCCGGCGTGAAGCAGGTCATGTGGCACTCGAGCCCGTCGCCGATCGACAGCTCGAGCACGCCGGCGGTGTGGTGGGGGTGCTCGACGAGTGGATGGCAGCCCGGGTGGGCGACCTCGATCGCGCGCCCGTTGACGCTCAGGGGTCCGCGCCCGGACAGCACCGCCCAGGCGCCGCCCGCCTCGTAGGGGCCGGAGTAGGCCCCCGGCTGGTCCTCGGTCTGGGCGGGCAGCAGCAGGCCGGGCTCGTCCTCGGGGCGCACCGGCGCCACCGGGTCACGCTCGACGCCCAGCAGCTCCTGGATCTCGCACTCGGTCTCGGCGTAGGCGCCCTCGCCGTAGTGCATCGAGAACAGCGCGCCCTTGGTGTCCCAGAGGTAGCGGCCGGGCCAGCCCTCGTTGCCATAGAGGTCCCACAGCTCGAGCTCCATGTCGATCACGACCGGATACTCGATCCCGAGCCGCTGCACCGCCGCCTCGATCTCGGCCTCGTCGCGCGAGGGCGGGAACGCGCCGGTGTGGATGCCGATCACGCGCAGCCCGGCGTCGGCGTAGCGTTCATGCCAGGCCTTCAGGTAGGGCATCGTGCGCAGCGAGTTCACCCGGCAGAAGTCCCAGAACTCGACCAGCACCGGCCGCCCCTTCTGCTTGTCCATCCGCAGCGGCGCGGAGTTGATCCAGGTGAGGCCGCGCGGGAACGGGGGCGCGGGTATGGTTGCGGTCGGCGCGCGCACGGGCGCGTCCGAACGTAGCAGCGCCGACTCGGACGTTTGTCCAGGTTGCACAACGCGCTGCGCCTTGGCGAAACTTTCACGCCGGGCGAGGTATCTCTCGACAGACCTCGTGAATGAACTCCTGAGGAGGAGACCCCCTTGCGCAAGTCCCTGGCCGCCATCGTGGCGGTCCCCACGGTGCTCGTGATGGCCACTGTCGCGTTCGCCCAGAATCCCACTCCCGTCGTTGACGTGACCGCTACGGCGTCCCCGTCGAAGGCCGGTACCAAGAAGAAGCCCAAGTCGGAGAGCGTGAAGCTCGTGATCAAGAACAGCGAGGAGAGCAAGTCTTCCGCCAGTCGTATCGAGATCACCTTCCCGAAGTCGCTCAAGGTGAACACGGCGGGCCTCCCGACCTGCTCCGTCGCGAAGCTCGACGGCGGTGGCGCGCCGTCCTGCGGCAAGGCGAAGGCCGGTTCCGGCAACGCAGTCGCGAACCTCAACCCGAACGCCCCGTCGAAGCTCTACTTCAAGTCGACGCCCTACGTCGCCGGCAAGAACAAGCTCGCGTTCTACCTGCAGCAGACCAACGGCGAGAACGGCCCGGTCAACCCGGACGGCGTCGCCCAGGCGCTCCCCGCCACGCTCAAGAAGGCCGGGAGCGGGCAGAAGCTGACGATCAACATCCCCGGGAACCTGCAGCAGCCCGCCCCTGGCACGTTCTCCGCGCTCCTCAGCATCACGAGCACGCTCGGGCTGAAGTCCGGCAAGCACGCGCTCATCTCGAGCATCGGCTGCAACAAGAAGCAGCACAAGATCGGCGTCGCGATCACGTACGTCGATAACCCCAACCCGCCCGCCAAGCGCACCGTCAGCGACACGGCCGGTGCCAAGTGCTCCGGCAAGGCCGTCTGACCGGCTGAACCCGACGTAACCTGAAGCATCAAGCGGCCCCGCTCTCCCGAGCGGGGCCGTTGTCGTTTCTAGACTCGCCGCTTCCGCATGCTCGTCTTCGCCCACGGCATCGTCGGCAGGGCCGACCTCCCGATCCCGTCCGAGCTGTTCGGGGCGGCGGCGGCCGTCGTGCTCGTGCTCTC
>JBIOZP010000028.1:0-41015 GCA_044871225.1 Solirubrobacterales bacterium | reverse complement strand
CCTGGATCGTAGTCGCGGACGTCGGCCTCGCCTCGGCGGACGTCGACCTGGACGAGCTCGCCGACGCCGTGCGCCAGGGCCGGGTCTACGCCGGCTATTCGGGCTGGGGCCCGGGCCAGCTCGAGGCGGAGCTCGAGATCGACTCGTGGATCGTGGAGCCGCCGCTTCCCGCCGAGCTCTTCCCGGACGACCCGGCGACGCTGTGGAGCGACGTGCTCGCCCGCAAGGGCGGCCAGTACGCGCTGCTGGCCCGGATGCCGGCCGACCCGTCGCAGAACTGAGGTAGGGGCAGCCCGTGGACGACGTCGCCCTCTACCTGCACCTCATCGGGGTGCTGGTCTTCGTCGCCGGGATCGTGGTCGCCGGGATCGCGTTCGAGAGCGCGCGGGGCCGCGATCGCCCGGCCGACATCGCCCTCCTGCTGGGGCTGTCGCGGATCGGGGCCGTGCTGGTGATGGCCGGAGCCCTCCTGATCCTCGGCTTCGGGCTCTGGCTCGTCCACTTGAAGGACTTCAGCTACGGCACCGGCTGGGTCAGCGCCTCGATCACCTTGCTGGTGGTGGCGCTGATCCTCGGCGGGTTCGGAGGGCAGCGCCTGAAGCAGGCGCGGCTCCTGGCCGCCGAGCTCGCCGCCCGGGACCAGCCGGCCAGCCAGGAGCTGCGGTCCCTGATGTCCGATCGCGCCTCGCTGGCGGCCAACTACGCGGCGGCCGTCCTCATACTCGTGATCCTCGCCCTGATGGTCTTCAAGCCGTAGGCGGGGAGGCGGGGCACAAACGCCGATCCAACGCACGCTAACCGTGGTTATGTCCCCTTGGGCGGAGCGCGAGCCTTCGTGCCTCGGCGACGGAGGGCTGCCTCGCAGGCCGCCGCGGCGATAATGGCCGCCATGAGGGCCCCGGGCCAGGTCGGAGAGCCGGAACGGGACGAGACTCCGGCTCAGCGCCTCGACCGCAACTTCGACGAGCTCCTCGGTGAGCTGCGGATCGCCCTTCCCGGCGTGCAGGTCCTGTTCGCGTTCCTGCTCACGGTCCCGTTCGGGCAGCGGTTCTCCGATCTGAGCGGCTTCGAGCGCGGCGTCTACTTCTCGGTACTTCTCCTGACCGCGCTCTCCTCGGCGTTCCTGATCGCGCCGACCGCGTACCACCGGCTCCTGTTCCGCCAGGGCCGCAAGTACGAGATCCTGTTCTTCGCCAACCGGGCCGCGCTGCTGGGCCTGGCTTCCCTGGCGCTGGCGATGTCGGGCGCGATCCTTCTGATCACGCACTTCCTGTTCGGGCCCGGCGCCGCGATTCCCGTCGGAATCGGGACCCTGCTCCTGTTCGGCACCCTGTGGTACGCGCTGCCGGTCGCGCGAGGCCGAGGCTCGGCCTAGGCGATCCGCCGCGCCCATGGGGCGCCGGTTTACATAACCGGCCGGCTAGCCGCCCTCGCGCAACCGCGCCCGCTGGGCTTCGGCCGCGCCTCCCTCTCCGGACACCGGAGCGCCGCTGGCGCTCGGCCGCTGGGTCTGGCCGGCGTCACGGCGATCCTGCGCGGCGCTTGCGTGCTCGCTTCCGAGCTGCCGGGTACGGCTCCTGGACCGGCTCCACACGACGCCCGCGATCACGATCGCGGCGATCGCCACGGCGATGATGATCGGGGCCCAGACGATCAGCCCGATGGCCAGGAAGACCAGCACGACGAAGCTGAGCACGATGAGGAACCAGGTCCCGTACACGGTCAAGTGCCGCATACCCCGCCTCGTGTCACCCAAACCGGCCGCGACTCGTGACTCCGGAGTCGCCGAGCGGGTACACGCTCGTCTAGCGTGACTCCGGGCGGCCGACACATCTCCCTGTGGCTCGCCGAGGGGACCGCGACCGACTACCCGCCGCTCGAGGGAACGCACCGGTGCGACGTCGCCGTCGTCGGCGCGGGCATCACCGGCCTCACGACCGCGTTGCTGCTCGCGCGCGAAGGACGCTCGGTGACCGTCCTCGACCAGGGACGAGTGGGCACCGGCGTCACCGGCAATACGACGGCCAAGGTGACCTCGCAGCATGGGGCCACGTACCTGCGCCTCCGGCTGACGCTGGGCAGGGCGGCCGCGGAGACCTACGGGGCCGCCAACGAGGCGGCCAAGGAGCGAATCGCCTCGTTCGTCGACGAGGGGATCTCGTGCGACTTTCGGCGCCGCCCCGCGTACCTGTACGCGGCCTCGCGTGTCGAGCGGTTCCTGGTCGAGCGCGAAGCGAGGGCCGCGGCGGAGGCGGGGCTCCCGGCGACCTTCGTCGAGGAGACCCCGCTGCCGTTCGAAACCCACGGCGCCGCGAAGTTCGACGGGCAGGCGGAGTTTCACCCCTACAGGTACCTATCGGGGCTCGCCGCGCTGATCGAGGCGGCGGGCGGCCGGATCTTCGAGCGAACCCGGGCCGTGCAGGTCCACGAGGGAAGCCCGTGCAGGACGGAGACCGAGGGCGGCGAGGTGCTCGCCGACCACGTCGTCGTGGCGACCCTGATCCCGTTCCTTGATCGCGGGCTCTTCTTCGCCCGTGCGTTCGCCAACCGCTCCTACGCGATCAGCGCGCGGATCGCCGGCCCGCCCCCCGATGGGATGTTCATCAATCCCGGGTCCCCCACCCGATCGATCCGCGCGCACCCCCACGGTGACTCGGAGTTCTTGCTCGTGGGCGGCGAGGGCCACAAGGTGGGGTCGGGGAAGGCCCAGCCCGAGCGCTACGAGAGATTGGTCGAGTTCGCGTCGCGCCACTGGGAGGTGCAGGCGGTCGAGCATCGCTGGTCGGCCCAGGACTACAGTCCGGACGACGGGGTGCCGTACGTGGGCCCACTCCATGCCCGCTCACGGCGCATCCACGTGGCCACGGGCCTCAAGAAGTGGGGCATCACGGGAGGCACCGCGGCGGCGATGATCATCCGTGACGCGATCGTGGGACGCGAGAACAGGTGGGCCGGCCTGTTCTCGTCCACGCGGATCCGTCCCCTCGCAGAGGGGCCCAAGTTCGCGTGGGAGAACGCGCAGGCGGGGCTCCACTTCGCCGGTGACCGCCTGCGCGAGCGGGGCACCCGGTCCATCCACGAGCTCGAGCCCGGGGAAGGCGACATCGTCAGCGCCGCCGGGAGCAAGGTCGCCGGCCATCGCGACGACGACGGGCGGCTGCACGCCGTCTCCGCCCGCTGCACGCACCTCTACTGCCAGGTGCGCTGGAACCGGGCCGAGCGGAGCTGGGACTGCCCCTGCCACGGGTCGCGCTTCTCCCCAGACGGCGAGGTCCTGAACGGCCCCGCGGTACGTCCGCTGGATCGGCGGCCGATCGACTGACGGTTTCGCCGCGGGCGGCGCGGGGTAGGCCGTCCGTAAGGTGGCGACAGGACCGGCATATGGCGCCGGGGAGCCGGGGCGCGACGGCCACCGGCCCGCCGGCGAGCTGATCCCGCCCCGCCCCACCCTGCCCAAGCTGCGACAGGCCGCCGCCGGCTGCCGGGCGTGCCCGCTGTGGAGGTCCGGGACCCAAACGGTGTTCGGGGCCGGCCCCAGATCGGCGCGGGTGATGCTGGTGGGAGAGCAGCCAGGCGACCAGGAGGACCTCGCCGGCGAGCCCTTCGTGGGCCCGGCCGGAGGCATCCTCGACGCGGCACTGGAGGAGGCGGGCATCGACCGCGACGACAGCTACGTCACCAACGTGGTCAAGCACTTCAAGTGGAAGCAGGGCCGCGGGAAGCGGCGCCTCCACCAACGTCCCAACAGCGAGGAGATCTCCGCCTGCCGGCCCTGGCTCGACAGCGAGCTGGCGGTCGTTCGGCCCGAGGTCGTCGTGTGTCTGGGGGCCACCGCCGCGAAGGGGCTGCTGGGCAGCGGGATCAGGGTGACGCGCGACCGCGGGCGATTCGTGGAGGCGGACTTCGCTGCCGCGGTCACCGTGACCGTCCACCCTTCCTCCATCCTGCGAATCCCCGAGCGCGGCGAACGCGCGAAGGCGCGGGCCGAGCTCGTCGCCGACCTTCAGCTCGTCGCGGAGCGGCTCCGGGGCTGACCCTGATCCGGGCTCGGGTCGCCCGAAAGGCTCAGGCGGCCTCGTCGGCGCGCTCGGCCAGGTAGCCCAGCTCTGAGAGCTTGTTCCCCATCACCTCGTACATCGCCCGCTGCTCGGCGGCTGACATGTTGCGCCGCCAGCCACCCGGCCTGGCGGCGCGGATCTCCTTGCCGACACCCTTTTCACTGCCGGGGACGCTGGTGTAGGAGTGTGCGTTCGCGGCGTCCTGGAGGCGCTCGCGCGCCGTTTCCATGCCGAGCGTCGCGCAGATCCGCTCGAGCTCTCCCGCCGGCTCTCGCAGCAGCGCCTCGTAGCGCACCATGATCCGCCGGGACGGCTCGTGCCGCTCGTAGGCGCGCTGCACTACCTCGGTCCTGTAGGCCCAGACGCTGGCCTGCCAGCGAATCAGCGCTTCGCGCCCCCCATCGGCAACCGGAAACGCTCCCTCGCGAACCGCCCACGAGCCGGGACGGTGCGCCGCCAGCCATGAGTCCACCACGTCGCGCCCGTCGCGCAGCAGAAAGATCATTCGCGAGGCCGGAAACAGCTCGAGCAACAGGTCGGCCACGTGCGAGCCGGGCTCCTTCACGACCACCAGCGGCTCCGTGGTGGGCCTCTCATCGGCCAGCGCCTCGTGCGCCTGGGCGTCGAAGCGGCTGACGATCAGCCCGCGCAATGCCGGGGCCCAGGCGTCGCGATAGCGGTCCGAGAACAGGTATCCAGGCTTGTGTCGCTTCAGGTCCAGCAGCGTGGTCAGCGTCGGCCGGTGCTCCGATGCCGACCAGGCGAGCGGGATGGGTCGCCAGACGCCGAGGTGGTGGCCGAGATGTGGATCGTCCACCGCGACGGCGCCGTCGAGCTCCGAGAGCATCCGCAGGAGCCAGGTGCTGCCGCTTCGCGACGAGCCGAAGATCCAGACGAGACGATCCTCGCTGGTCGCGAGACTGAACTCCCTTTCGCCGCTGGACCGTGACATCCGATTCGTGTCAATCCGCCGCCTACCCCCAGCGGGGGGGCGCAAACGGTAGAGATCCGCCCGGCGCGGCGCTGTCGCGCGCGCGAACCACAGGCGGCTCCCCGCCCGGCGGCGGGCCCGGGCGGCTTGCCGCTGCTAGTTGCGGACGGTCGCCTCGCGGGCCTCCTCGTGGACGCCCTCGGCGAACTCCTCCACGATCTTGCCGCAGAAGGCGTCCAGATCGTCTGGCTTTCGGCTGGTGACGAGACCGGCATCGACGTGGACTTCCTCGTCCACCCAGTTGCCGCCAGCGTTGCGGACGTCCGTCTTCAGGCTTGGCCACGACGTGACCGTGCGCCCCTCCAGGACGCCGGCCTCGACGAGCGTCCAAGGCCCGTGACAAATCGCTCCGACGGGCTTGCCCGCCTCCAGGAAGTTCCGGGTGAGCTCGACTGCCTCCGGGACCGTGCGGAGGATGTCCGGATTGGCCACCCCGCCGGGGAGCACCAGACCGTCGTAATCCGCCGCATCGGCGTCGGCGACCACGCGATCGACCTGGAAGGTGTCGCCCTTGTCGAGATGGTTGAACGCCTGGACCTCGCCATCCTCCGGCGCGATCAGCTCGGCCGCGGCGCCCGCCTCGCGCACCGCCTCCCACGGCCGGGTCAACTCGACCTGCTCGACGCCCTCGTTGGCGACCAGGAACGCGATCCTCTTTCCGTCGAGCTCGCCCATCGTCACGACCTCCTTCCGCCCTTTCGCTGGCCTTCCTTGGAGCCGCGGCCGCCGCCGCCCGACGACTTGCGGCCGCCCTTCTTGGAGGCGTTCGGCGTGTTGGCGATCTTCGCCGCCCGCTCCTTGCTCATGCCCTTCTTCCTCAGGCCCTCGTACTGCTTGTCGTCCTTGACGCTCGGCCCGTGGTCCTTCGCCATCGCTAGGTGTCCCTCTCCAGGTCTCGGACCTCCTTCGACTTCTCCTCGACGCGGTCCTGGGCGCGGTCGAGCTCCTCCTTCTTCTCGCCCTTGCGCTCCTCCTTCGAGCCTTCGCGGCGAAGCGAGGAGTCACCCGCGAGGTCGCCCGCGGCCTTCTTGAAACGACCGGTCAGCTTGTCCATCAAGCTCATCTTTAGTCACCTCCTGCGGCGCCTTTACCCGGTGGCCGGCGGGGGAAAACGACCAGGGACGGCTGAGCACCCGGCCTCGCGCTAGGCGGATCCGCCCTCGTCGAGCCCCCTGCGGACCGCTCGGGCGTGCATGTCCTCCAAACGGTGCCGCTGGTCCTCGGCTCGCCGCGCGAGGCGCTCGAAGTCGAACCGCTGGAGTCGCGCCTCCGTTGGGGCGATCAGGCCCAGGGCTCGCCAGAGCTGAAGCTTGCCGCTGACGCCGACGATCAGACCCTCCAGCTCGAGCACGTCGCTGAGCGGAGAGCGACCGAACACGCGCTGGTTGAGCTTCAGGCGGCCGACCCTCTCCCCCAGCCACCCCATTCCGACCTTCAGGGTCGAGGGGCTCACCCCCAGCGCCGACATCACCTCCCGCAGCATGTCGCGGTCGGACTCGATCTCGGCGGCGATCCCGTCCATGGCCGGCTCGGGCAATTGCCGCGCGATGCGCTTGGCCAGCTCCAGGCCGGCGGTCGCCCCGGCGAAATGGTCTTGGAGATAGGTGCTGAGCAGGTCCTGATCCGGCATGGCCCCTCCTAGGGTGTCTCGAGAGATTGGCCGCGACGGCGGCGCTCGTTGAGCTCGACGTCCTCCAAGTCGCGCACCCCGACCACCTCGTGGCGGTTGACGAGCTCGGCGGGCACGCAGAACTCCCTATACGGCTTTCCGTCCTCTCGGCGCTCGTAAGCCTCCACCGCGTCCGCGGGAAGCTCCACCTCGAGCGCCACCTCGGGAACCGGTCCGAGCCGTTGCCCGACGTCGTCCTCGCCGGCCAGGCAGCGATCCGCCAGCCAAACCCCGATCTGAAGCTCGCGGTTGTCGTGGATGACCTCGGTGTCGTTGAATCCTCCGTCCAGGATCGCCTGCGCGGAGGCGCGGTCGGTGACGTGGTACAGGCGCATCTAGGAGAGCATTGCGAGGACCGCCTTCTCGATCCGTTCGCGGTCCGGGAACTCGGCGGGATCCGATCCCCGGACGATCCGTTCCAGCGCGGCGTGGATGGTCTCCCCGGAGTCGAAGCGGTCGAAGGTGCGCGGGTCGATGTAGGACTTGCGCACTACCGCCGGGGTGTCGGACAGGTAGGTGGCCACCCCCTTCACCGCTGCCGCCGCGGCCCGCTGGCGGGCGGCCGCCGACGACGGTTGGCCGTCCTGCGCGCCGAGGACCACCGCGGCCAGCACGGTCGCGTTCCAGGTCCGGAAGTCCTTGGCGGTGAACTCTCCCCGAGCCGCCTGCTTCAAGTACTCGTTGACGTCGCTGGAGCGCACGCGCACCCACTCGTTCGAGCGCCAGTAGGTGAGCAGCTGATGCCCCCCGCGGCGCCGCTTCTTCAGCGACCGCAGGGTCGGGAGCACCAGCGGGTCGGTGACGACCTGCACGTGGCGCTGGTCCCCCTTGGCGCGGTAGTCGAACGTCGCCTTGCCGCGCTCCAGCCGCAGATGGCGCTGGCGAAGGGTGGCCAGGCCGTAGGTCTCGTTCTCGGTCGCGTACTGCTCGCTCCCGATCCGAAAGAAGCCGAGGTCCAGCAGCCGAACGCCGCATGCGAGAACTCGCTCGCGGACCAGGCCACGGCGCGCCAGGTCGCCGGCCACCCGACGGCGCAGCCGCGGCAGAGCGGCTCCGAACTCAAGCATGCGCTCGAACTTCAGCCGGTCCTGTCGCTCGCGCCACTTCTCGTGGTAGAGGTACTGCTTTCGGCCCCGGTCGTCGTGCCCTGTGGCCTGGATGTGGCCCCACGGGTCCGCGCAGATCCAGACGTCCTCCCAGGCCGGAGGAATGGCCAGCGCCCTGATGCGGTCCAGGAGCTCCGGATCGCGAACCGGGGCTTCGGACTCGTCCAGGTAGCGGAACCCTCGCCCGTGGCGAACCCTGCCAATGCCGGGGCCGCAGCAATCGACGCGACGAAGGCGTGCCATGCCCACGGCATACCCGCGCGCCGCGAGGGGCAATCGCGCCTCGCCTGCCGCCAATTGCGATCGCGGGCTCCCAGCGGGGAGGGGTCGCCGCGATTGGCCCTCAACAGATCGGGAAGCCTCTCTTGCGGAGATACGAGAGAGGGGATCAGAGCCGTGAACGAACGCGAGACTCCCGCCGAGCGCACCGAGGGCGTGACCCGGCGCGATTACCGGCCCACGGGCACCTACGACAAGCCGACCGCGTTCGGGGCGCTCAGGCGCACCGTCACCGAGTTCAGCGAGGACAACCTGACCGATTGGGCCGCCGCGCTGACCTACTACGGGCTCCTGGCGCTGTTTCCCGCCCTCATCGCCTTGGTCTCGATCGTGGGGTTGTTCGCCGATCCCCAGTCCACCACCCAGAAGCTGACCGAGATCGTCACCCAGATCGGCCCGTCCTCCGCGGCCCAGACCTTCTCCGGGCCGATCGAGTCCATCACGTCGAACCGCTCGGCTGCCGGCGTGCTGTTCGTCGTCGGCCTCGTGGGGGCTCTGTGGGCGGCATCGGGCTACATCGGCGCCTTCATGCGGGCCTCGAACGTGATCTACGAGACCCCGGAAGGGCGTCCCATCTGGCGGCTGCGCCCGCTGCAGATGCTGATCACCCTGGTGATGGTCATCCTCGTGGCCCTGCTGGCCGTCGCCCTGGTCCTGACCGGGCCCATCGTGGACCAGGTCGCGGAGCCGCTGGGGATCTCCAGCACGGCGACCGACGTCTGGGACATCGCGAAGTGGCCGGTGATGATCGCGATCGTGCTGGTCATCATCGCCGTGCTCTACTACTCCACTCCGAACGTCAAGCTGCGCGGGTTCAAGTGGATCACTCCCGGCAGCATCGTCGCACTCGTCGTCTGGGTGCTCGCCTCGGCGGCGTTCGCGTTCTACGTCGCCAACTTCGCCTCCTACGACAAGACCTACGGAAGTCTGGGCGGCATGGTGGTGATGCTCATGTGGCTGTGGATCACCAACCTCGCGCTTCTGTTCGGCCAGGAGCTGAACGCCGAGCGCGAGCGGGGCATCGAGCTTCGCGAGGGCACCCTGCGGGCCGAGCGCGAGATCCAGCTCGAGCCACGCTCTGAGCCGAAGGAGCAGAAGACCACCTGATGAAGCTGGTCTATCTTCCGATCGGGATCCTGAGCGGGCTCCTGGCGGGGCTGATCGCGAAGAAGATCTTCGAGCAGCTCTGGGGGGTGATCGAGGACCGGGAGCCGCCGGAGGCCAAGCACCGCGAGATCGAGTATCCGAAGCTGGTCGCCGCGCTGCTGTTGGAGGGGGCGATCTTCCGTGTCGTCCGCGGACTCGTGGATCACGGCGCACGGCGCGGCTTCGCGCGGCTCACGGGCACCTGGCCGGGCGAGGAAGCCCCGGAGCCCGAATGAGCTCGAGGCGTTGAGAAAGGGACCAGGCGGTTCGGTTCGGGGGACCGAGTCGTGGCGAAGCCGGGACGCCTAGTGGCGCTTCCAGCCGCCGCCGAAGAACCGCCCCAGGCGCCCCGCGCGTAGATTCGGGCGAAACACGGCCGCCCCTCGCTCTGGGGGAGGAAGCTGGGCGACCCGCTCGGCCGTGATCGTGAGCGTCACTCCCCGCTCGGCGGTCCGCGCCACCTCGGGCGCGTCGACGAACAGAAGCTTGCCCTTCGGGGTCTCGATCACGATTCCGTCGAGGATGTGCTCGCGGTAGTTGTCGACGACCTCGTCCACCTTGGCCACCTGAACGCCGTCCGACGAGTAGACCGCCGTGCCGCGGGCCACCGCCGCGTAGTGGATCGCCTGGCCGTCGTCGATCATTGCCGACAGCATACGGGGGACGCCGTGGGCGCCCGCTGGGTTCGCCGAGCCTCCGGGAGCGCCTACCCCAAGCGGCTCGCGACCGGGGGCTCGGCGCAAAACGAGGCGATCGCCCGAGCCACCTCGCCCCCTCGCCAGGCGAGGGGCGCCTCGCCCTCGCCCTCGCTGACCAGGCGCGAGTCGGGGAGCCGCTCGGCGTAGGCGACAGCCACCGCGTGCGGATGGCCGGGATCCGCCGCGTCGTTGCTGGCGACGACGAGCGCCGGCGCGTCGCAGAACTCGAGCTCCGACATGGACTCGAAGGGGGCTGATCGCGGCACCTCGCGCAGCGCTCTGGCGACGGCCTCGAGGTGGCGGTGCTGGAGCATGCGCTCCCGCGTGAATCGCAGCACCGTGTCGCGCCAGGCGGGATCCAGCCCGCGATCGAAGGCCGCCAGGAAGCCGTCGATCCCCCCGCGCTCGAGCCCGTCGGCCAGCCGGTCCCAGCTCTGCAGCGCCTCGTCGCCGAGCGGCCCCGTGTACACGGGGCCGATCACCACCAGCCCCGCGACCCGGTCCCCTCGGGACAGCGCGTAGGCGAGCGCCGTGTGCGCTCCCATCGAGTGCCCGGCCAGCACCACCCGTCTCTCCCCCACCCAGTTCTCCAGGACGCCGTCGAGGTCGGCGACCAGCTCCGGGTAGGAGTAGCCCCCCTCGCCCGGAGCCGGGTCCGAGGCGCCATGGCCTCGCGCGTCGAAGGCGACCTGGCGATGCCCGCGCCGGGCCAGCAGCTTCGACCCGTGCACGACGTAGCGGCGGGTTGCCGTGAGCCCGTGCAGCAAGACGATCGGGAGCCCGTCGCCGATCGACTCCCCGGCCAGGACGCGGCCGTCACGCTCGACGGTCAGCGCGCGCGGCTCGAGCGCGCCGGCGACCGGGGTCAACCCGTGGCCTCCGCGCGCGCTCGCCCGAGCGAGTCCCGAAGGCGCTCGACGTCCTGGTAATGGAGGCCGAGCAGGGCGACCTTGCGGTAGCGCACGATGCCGTCGGGGTCGACGATGAAGATCGAGCGGCGCACCATGCCCGCGGGGCCGAGCACGCCGTAGGCTCGGATCACGCGGCGTTCGGGATCGGCGAGCAGCGGCACGGTGAGGCGGTGCTTGGCCCGGAATCTCTCGTGGGAGTCGACGGACTGCGGGGAGATCCCCACGACCTCGGCATCGAGCTCGTCCAGCCGGTCCGCAGCGTCGCGATAGGAGCAGAACTGGCGCGTGCACACGGGAGTGAAGTCGCCGGGGTAGAAGGCGAGCACCACCCACCGTCCGCGGTGCTCGGCGAGCCTGAAGTTGTACCCCCCGGTCCCGGGAAGCTCGAAGTCCGGGGCCCGCTCGCCAAGCTCGATCCCGGACACCGCCTAGCCCTCCGCGATCGTGATCTTGCGGATCACGACCGTCGCGAGCGGGGTGGCACTGTCGCTGGACGGATCTCCCAGGCCGGCGATGCGGCGGATCACGCGCTGGCCGGCGCTCACCTTGCCCAGCACGGCGTACTCGGGAGGCAGCCCGGCGTCGGCGGCCACGACCACGAAGAACTGGCTTCCGGAGCGACCGGGCGGCTCGACCGCCGTCTTCGCCATCGCAACCGTCCCCTTCGTGTACTCGGTGTCGCTCGGCGGCGGCTCGTCGATGAAGTAGCCCGGGCCGCCCTTTCCGGTACCCAGGGGGTCGCCGCCCTGGATCACGAAGCTCGGGTCGATGCCGTGGAACGGGGTGTCGTCGTACACGCCCTTGCGGGCCAGGTAGACGAACGAGTTGACCGTCCGCGGCGAGTCGGCCGCGTCGAGCGCGATCTCAAACCGCCCACAGCTGGTGTCCACCGCGGCGACGAGGGGCCGGCTTGCCTCCACCTCCCCGCTTGGGCGCTTCAGCTCGACGCGGCGCGGCCGGGGCTTCTGCGCCTCCTGGCAGCCCGCTGGGAGGTCAGCCACGGTCGAGGCCACCTCGCCGCCGCCGCCGCAGGCGGCGAGCTCCAGCGCTGCGACTGCTAGGGCACAGGTCGTCGCCGTGCCCAGCGACGGAGGAAACCACGGCATCGACGGCCAGGCTAGCGAGCGCCGACACCCCGCTCGCCGGGGCGGCAAGATGTCGTAGGTGACAGAACCCGGCTCCAGCCAGGGATCGGGCGGTGACGTGGCCGGCGAGCACCGACCCACTCCCGCGCGCATCCGGCTCACGGGACGCATGCTGAACCGCCTGATCGTGCGGGCGCCCTGGGCTTGGCCCGTGATCCGCCGCCCGATGCGGCGGTTCTTCGACCGCTGCGCCCCGGAATGGGACGCGCGTAGCGGCGCCGGCTCGGTCGAGCACCTGGCGCCGCTGGCGGCGGCGCTCCTGCACGTGACGCCCGCCCCGGAGCGCGCGCTCGAGGTCGGAACCGGGACCGGCGAGGGTGCGCTCCTCCTGGCCCGCGAGTTCCCCCAGGCGACTGTGCGGGGCGTCGACGTGTCGGAGGAGATGATCCGCACCGCCACCCGCAAGGTCGGCCTCGATCCCGAGGGGCGCGTGGCGTTCAAGGTGGCGGATGCCGCCGAGCTGCCCTACGACGACGGGTCCTTCGACCTCGTGGCCCACCTGAACATGCCTCCCTTCGTGGCCGAGGTCGCCCGCGTGCTGCGGCCGGGCGGCCACGTCGTCGTCGCCTCGAGCTGGGGCGATGCCACCCCGTTCTACACACCCAACGCAGTCCTGGACTGGACGTTCGCGAAGCGCGGCATCGAGCCGGCGGCCGCGGGCGAGGCGGTCGCAGGCACCTACTGGGTGGGGCGCAAGCTCAGCGGCTGATCGGCACTAGATTCCCCCGCCATGGCCGGCGGCCGGCGCCACCTCGTCCTGGTCAACCCATCCGCGGGAGGCGGGCGGGCGCTGAAGCTCCTACCGGAGCTGGAAGGGGCCCTGCGCGGCGCGGGACTGGACTTCAGGGTCGTCCTCACCACCAGCCAGGAGCATGGCTGCCGGGAGGCCCGGGCTGCCGCCGACGCCGGGGAGATCCCGGTGGTGGTGAGCGGCGACGGCCTGGTCGGCCAAGTCGGCGGCGCCCTCGCGGGCGGCCAAGGCCCGATGGGGCTGATCCCCGGCGGCCGGGGCAACGATCTGGCCCGGGTGCTTGGCATTCCCACCGAGGTGCGGGAGGCCGTCGAGGTGCTGGCCGCCGGCTCCACACGGTCGATCGACGTCGGAGAGGTCAACGGGCGCCGGTTCCTGGGCATCGCGAGCTGCGGCTTCGACTCCGAGGCCAACCGGATCGCCAACGAGGCCCGGTTCGTGAAGGGGAGGCTGGTCTACCTGTACGCGGCTCTGCGCGCCCTTGCGGCCTGGAAACCGGCGCGGTTCGAGCTGACGCTGGGCGGGGACCCGCTGCGCTTCGCCGGGTTCTCGGTCGCCGCGGCGAACAACAAGGCTTATGGCGGAGGCATGTTCCTGGCCCCGGACGCCGAGCTCGACGACGGAGAGCTCGACGTCGTCTACGTGACCCACGTCGGCAAGCTGCGCGCCCTGGCTAACCTGCCGAAGGTGTTCAAGGGAAGGCACGTCGAGGACGACTACGTGCACGTGCTGCGGGCGGCCGAGGTCAGGATCAGCGCCGACCGCCCGTTCGCGGTCTATGCCGACGGGGATCACCTGGCCGACCTCCCCGCCACGGTGCGGGTCCTGCCCCGGGCCCTGAGCTTGATCGCGCCCGCCCCCTGATGAGCGCGCTGTTCGGCCCCAAGCTCGCCCTGGCGCGGGCGGCGGGGGCGCTGAGCCGCCGCAGCGGGCGTGGCGGGGGGACGACCCTCCCCGGGCGCCTGCTGCTGCGACTGGCGCCGGACGCGATCTCGCGGTTGGCGGCGCGGCTTCCGGGCGGGTCGGTGATCGTCAGCGCCACCAACGGCAAGACGACCACCGCGGGCATGCTGGCCGCGGCGCTTCGCGCCGCGGGCCGCAAGCCCGTCCACAACCGGGCCGGGTCGAACATGAGCTGGGGCGTCGCCACGGCTCTCCTGGAGCAGCGGGGCGACGAGGGGCTGTTCGAGGTCGACGAGGCATGGCTGCCGAAGGTAGCCCTGCAGTTGGACTCCCGGCTGATCGTGCTCGGAAACCTGTTCCGCGACCAGCTCGACCGCTACGGCGAGCTCGAGCACCTGGCCGACGAGTGGGCCGAGCTGATCGACGCACGAGCCGGCCGGACCGAGTTCGTCCTGAACGCCGACGACCCCCTGGTCGCCGACCTCGGGCGCGACCGCGATCTCGCTCGCCGGCCCGGGATCACATACTTCGGCATCGAGGACCCCGCGCAGGCGCTGCCCGAGCTGCAGCATGCGTTCGACGCCAAGCACTGCCGGCGCTGCGGGGCCCCGTACGCCTACGAACGGGCCTTCGTGGGGCACCTCGGGCACTACCGGTGCCCGAGCTGCGGGGCCGATCGGCCGGCCCCGGACGTCTCCGCCACCGAGATCCGACTGGAGGGTATGCGCGGGTCGCGGGTGTCCGTGCGGGCCCCGGATGGCACGGTCGAGCTCCGTCTCCCGCTCCCCGGCCTCTACAACGTCTACAACGCGCTTGCGGCCTTGGCCGGCGCGCTGCGCGCCGGGGTCGGGCTCCAGACCGCGGCCCGCGCGATGGAGGGGATGGAGGCCGTCTTCGGCCGCGTGGAGACGATCTCCGTCGCCGACAAGGCTCTCTCGATCCTGCTGATCAAGAACCCCGCCGGCGCCAACGAGGTGCTGCGGACCCTGCTCCTCGAGGCGAAATCGGACGGGGAGGGCCTCGGGCTCTGGATCGCGCTCAACGACCGGATCGCAGACGGCCGAGACGTCTCGTGGATCTGGGACGCCGACTTCGAGCTCTTGGCGGGCCAGCTCCGGCGGGTCGTCTGCGCAGGCACGCGCGCCGCCGACATGGCCGTTCGGCTGAAGTACGCCGGCGTGGACCCGCGCGCGATCGAGGTGGAGGCGTCGATCGAGCGCTCGCTGGACGCGGCGCTCGCCCAAGCCGACGGCCGCCTGTTCGCGCTCCCCACCTACACCGCCCTGCTGGAGCTGCGCACGCTGCTCGCGAGGCGGGGCCTTGCGAAAAGCTATTGGGCATGAGCTCCGCGGCGCTCTGGCACGAGGTGGAGTGCGGCGGCTACGCCGCCGACCTGGAGGTCTGGGCGCGGCTCGCCCGCCCCGTGGAGGGCCCGGTGCTCGAGCTCGGATGCGGAAGCGGGCGCGTCGCCCTCGAGTTGGCGCGGCGTGGATGCGAGGTATGGGGCGTGGACGCCGATCCCTCGCTGCTTCAGACGCTCGCTGCCCGCGCGGCGGCTGCGGGGGTGCAGGTGCGAACCTCGTGCGCCGACGCGCGCTCGTTCGAGCTCGAGCGGCGCTTCGAGCTCATCCTCGCCCCCATGCAGCTCTTCCAGGTGCTCGGCGGAGCGTCCGGCCGCCGCTCGGCGCTGGCCCGGGCCGCGGCCCATCTGTCCACGGGAGGGCGCCTTGCCTCGGCAATCGTGGAGCCGTCGGCGGCTTCCCCGGAGGGACCCCCGGCAGCCCTCCCCGACGTCCGGGAGGAGGACGGCTGGATCTATTCGAGCCTTCCGGTGGCGGCGCTCATCACCGGCGGCGGAGTCGAGATCCGCCGCCTGCGCCAATCGGTTTCGCCGGAGGGCCGGGTGAGCGAGGAGGAGCACGCCGACCGCCTCGACGCCCTCGACGCCGAGGCGCTCGAGCGAGAGGCGGCGGAAGCGGGCCTCGAGCCGGCGGGGCGGCTGGTGATCCCGCCCGGCGACGGCCACGTCGGCTCCACCGTCGTCATCCTCGAGTCGTGACCGAGCTTCGCCTGCTCGCGCTCTACCCCGAGCAGATGAACATCTACGCCGACCGGGGAAACATCCTCTTCTTGCAGCGGCGCTGCGAGTGGCGCGGGATCCGGTTCTCCTACTCCGCGGCCGGGCCGGGCGACTCGCTCGACCCCGGCGCCCACGACCTCGTCTACCTGGGCGGCGGGCAGGACCGGGACCAGCGGATCGTCGCCAGGGACCTGGTTGCCACCAAGCAGCGTGCGCTCGCGCAGGCGGTCGAGGACGGAGCCGTGGTGCTTGGCGTCTGCGGCGGCTACCAGCTCCTGGGCCATAGCTATCAGCTCGGCGACGAGCGCATTCCCGGCCTCGGCCTGGCGGACCTGGAGACCGTCCGCGAGCCCGGCCCCCGCCTGATCGGCAACATCGAGATCCGGGCCGACCTCGGGACGGGGCCCGGGGAGCTCGCGGGGTTCGAGAACCACGGCGGGCGAACCTACCTGGGCGACGGCGCCGAGCCCCTGGGGCGGGTCGTCCACGGGCACGGCAACAACGGCCGCGACGGCCTCGAAGGCGTGCGTCGCCTCAACCTGATCGGCACCTACCTCCACGGCCCCCTGCTACCGAAGAACGCCTGGTTCGCGGACCGCCTGATCCAGCTCGCCCTGGCGCGCCGCCAGGGCGCCGAGCCGGAGCTGGCGCCATTGGACGACTCGCTGGAGGACGCCGCGCACGAAAGCGCCCGCCGGGCCGCGCTGCGCGCGTAACAGCTCGCGCTCGCGGGCTGGACTAGCGTCCGCTGGAGCCGAACCCGCCGGCGGCTCGGGTGCTCTCGGCGAGCTCGATCGTCTGGACAGGGTCGGCGGGAGCGAACGGCGTCACCACCAGCTGCGCGATCCGATCACCCGGGCGAACGTGGAAGGCGCGCCGGCGGTCGGTGTTCAGGAGCAGCACCCGGACCTCGCCGCGGTACCCCGAGTCGATCAGGCCGGGTGAGTTCACGAGCGCGATTCCGTGGCGGGCCGCGAGCCCGGAGCGCGGAAGCACCAGGCCCGCGTGGCCCTCGGGGACCTCGATCGCTATCCCCGTCGCCACCTCCGCCCTCTCCCCCGGCTCGATCGTCTCCGGCGCGGCCGCGTACAGGTCCAGGCCGGCGTCGCCGTCGTGGGCGCGGCTGGGCAGGCGCGCCGCCTCCCGAAGCAACCTGACCCGGAGCTCCACGGTGAGGCAGCCTAAGGCCTGGCTAGGCCTAGTCGCCCGGCTGCCGATCCGAGCCCGGCGGGCGGCCGTTTCGCGCGAACGAGGCGAACCGGTGCGCCAGGTCGGCGGGGACCCGCGCCCTGACCACGACCCCCTCTGCGCGGTCCTCGCGTTCGAGGTCGCCCGCGATCTCGTGGAGCTGCGCCAGGATGGCTCCCTCGGAGTACGGGACCAGCAGGTCCAGCGAGCGCGAGGCCCGGTCGAACGCGGCTTCGATCCGATCGCGCAGCCGGTCGAGGCCGTCCTGCTCCAGGGCGGAGATCACCACAGCGTCCGGCTCCTGAATCGTGAGCTCGCGCGCCTCGTCGGCGTCGAGGAGGTCGACCTTGTTGAAGACCAGGACCCGGGGCGCGGCATCCGCGCCGATTTCCTCGAGCACGGAGTCCACGGCGGCGATGGATTTCCGCCGCTGGTGCTCGGGCTCCGAGGCGTCAACCAGGTGCACGATCAGGTCTGCGAGGACCGTCTCCTCGAGCGTCGCCTTGAAGGCCTCGACGAGCTGGTGGGGCAGCTTGCGGATGAAGCCGACCGTGTCCGTGACCAGGTAGCGGCGCCCGTGGTGGCGGTATGCGCGCGTGGTCGGATCGAGGGTCTGGAAGAGCCTCTCCCCCACCCCGACGCCGGCGCCGGTGAGCGCGTTCAGCAGTGTGGACTTGCCGGCGTTCGTGTAGCCGGCCAGGGCGATTGTCGGCAGCGCCGACGCGTGGCGCCTGGCGCGCTGCAGGTCGCGGTTC
This sequence comes from Solirubrobacterales bacterium, assembly GCA_044871225.1. Taxonomy (GTDB): domain Bacteria; phylum Actinomycetota; class Thermoleophilia; order Solirubrobacterales; family 70-9; genus AC-56. The sequence continues at coordinate 23,335 of JBIOZP010000028.1, read as the reverse complement.
CGCTCCAGGCGGCGCAGGCGTCGCTGCAGGCGAGCGATGCGATCGCGCGCCAGCCGGCGATCGGTCTCGATCTGGGTCTCCCCGGGCCCCCGGGTGCCGATCCCGCCGCCGAGCCGCTCCAGGTGGGTCCACAGCCCCCGCATGCGGGCGAGGTTGTATTCGAGCTGGGCGAGCTCGACCTGGAGCTTTCCCTCGGCGCTGTGGGCGTGGTCGGCGAAGATGTCGAGGATCACCGCGGTCCGGTCGATGACCGGCACTCCGAGCGCCGCTTCGAGGTTTCGCTCCTGGCGAGGCACGAGCTCATCGTCGCTGGCGACGAGGTTCGCGTCCGTGCGGGCGATCTCGGACTTAAGCTCGGCGAGCTTGCCGCGCCCCAGGTAGCGGTCCGGGTCCGGACGCGAGCGGACCTGCACCAGCTCCCCCGCCGTCGCCACACCCGCCGTTCGCAGCAGCTCTTTGAGCTCGGCCAGCGGATCGTCGCCGTCGGGGGCAGCGGGAAGGGCCGCGATCGCCAGCGCGCGCTGGCGCGCCCGCGGGTTCTCGACGCCCGCCCCGACCGCGCCGTCGCGCGTCTGCGTTGTGCGTCCTTGGCGGGTTCGCTGCACTTAGTCAAGTGTAGGTGCGGCCCAGCGGGCCCGGGACGTACGGCGTGCTTCTCGCGCGGATAGGCTTGCGCGCGATGAGGGTGTTCGTCACCGGGGCGACGGGATTCATCGGTGGTCATGTGGCTCACCAGCTCAGGGAGCGCGACGACGACGTGCGCGCCTTGGTGCGAAGCCCGGGTAAGGCGGGGACGCTCCGCGAGCTCGGGTGCGAGCTGGTGCCCGGCGACCTTTCGAGCACGGACGCGATCCGCTCCGGGATGGAGGGCTGCGACGCGGCCATCCACGGAGCGGCGATGTACGAGGTGGGGATCCCAGCCTCCGAGCACCGGGCCATGTACGAGGCCAACGTGATCGGCACCGAGAACGTGCTCCGCTCGGCCCTCGACGCCGAGCTCGAGAAAGTCGTCTACGTCTCCACCGTCGGCGCCTTCGGGAACACCAAGGGCCAGGTGGTCGACGAGACGTACGAGCACCCCGGCACCTCCTTCACCTCCTACTACGAGGAGACCAAGCTCGAGGCGCACCGGCTCGCCAAGCGGCTGATCTCCGAGGCCGGCCTGCCGTGCGTGATCGTCCAGCCCGGAGGGGTCTACGGACCGAACGACCATTCCCCGCTGGGACGCCAGATGCACCAGTTCCTGGCCGGGCGGATGCCGCTGATCGCGTTTCCGGAGCTGGGCTTCAACATGGTGCACGTGGACGACGTCGCCGCGGGCGTCCTGCTGGCCCTGGACAAGGGCGAGGTCGGCGAGTCGTACGTGCTCGGAGGCCAGCTCACGACGATGCGCGAGCTGATCGAAACCCTGGCCAAGGTGAGCGGCAGGAAGCCCCCGAAGCGCGCGCTTCCCACCGGACTGATGAAGGCGATGACCCCCCTTGGCCCGGTGGTCGGCAAGGCGATGAACCAGGGGCCCAACCTGCGGGAGCTGATCGCCTCGGCCGACAACGTCACCTTCTGGGCCAGGCACGACAAGGCCATGAACGAGCTCGGTTACTCCCCCAGGGGCCTCGCGCAGGGTCTCCGGGACCTGCTCGAGGCCGAGGGCCGCCTCCAGGCTGCGGCCTGAGCCGGCGCCCAGCCCCTCCTTAGCCTCTCTCCCCTAGTGCGTGACGCTGGTCTTGACGCGCCTGCGCTCCGATGCGCTCACCGGGCCCTTCTCCTCCAGGGTGTCGATCGCCCCGGCGAGGTCGTCGCGGAGCTTGTCCACGAGCGAGCGACTCAGGTTCAGCTTCACCAGCGCGCGCATCACCTTCACGTCCTGGGCGTTCGGGGGCATGGTGTAGGCAGGCACCATCCAACCCCGCTCCGCGGCCAGCTGGAACGCGATGTCGAACTCGTCGTAGGGATGGTCCTCGGCCAGGTTGAAGGCGACCAGCGGCAGCGTCTCCTCGCCCCTGCCCACGATCCGGAACTTGCCGAGGCCCTCGATGTCGTCGGCCAGCGACTCCGCGTTGGCCTGCATGATCTCCATCACCCTGCGATACCCCGCCTTCCCGAAGCGAACGAAGTTGTAGTACTGAGCCAGGACCATGGCCGAGCCGGTGGAGAAGTTCAGCGTGAAGGTCGCGTCGGTCTTGCCGAGGTAGTTCTCGTAGAACACGAGGTCCTCGGCGAGATCGGACTTCTCGCGGAAGACGAGCCATCCGATCCCCGGATAGACGAGGCCGAACTTGTGGCCGGAGGCGTTGATCGAGCGCACCTGCTCCAGGCGGAAGTCCCACTTCGAATCGGGGTACAGGAAGGGCCACACGAAGGCCCCTGAGGCGCCATCGATGTGGAGCGGCACGTCGAGTCCCTTCTCGTCGCGCAGCTCGACCAGCAGCTCGTTGATGCCCACCACGTCGTCGGCGTGGCCGGTGAACGTCGTCCCGACGACGGCCGCGACGCCGATCGTGTGCTCGTCGACGTGAGGCTCGACGTCCTCGGGACCGATCGTGTACTTCCCCGGCTGCATGGGGACGATCCGCGGCTCGACGTCGAAGTAGCGGCAAAACTTCTCCCAGACGACGTGTACGTCTCCGCCGAAGACGAGATTCGGCCGGTCGGTGGGCTTGCCGGCGGCCTCGCGCCGCTGGCGCCACTTCCACTTCAGCGACAGGGCTCCGAGCATGATCGCCTCCGAGGAGCCCTGCGTGCTGGTGCCCGTCGTCTCGCCGGGGGCGTGGAAGAGCTCCGCCAGCATCCGGACGCATCGCTGCTGGACCTCGAAGGTCTGCGGGTACTCCGCATGGTCGATGAAGTTGCGATGCAGGTTGGAGACGATGACCTGCCGGGCCTCGGGCTCCATCCAGGTGGTCACGAAGGTGGCCAGGTTCCGCTCGGGGATGCCCTCCACCGCCAGCTCCTGGTCCACGAGGCGCATCGCCGCGATCGGCGTCATCGGGTCCTCCGGGATCGCCTCGTCGGGCGCTCCCTCGGTGAGCCAGGCTCCAACGGTGTGGAGGTACTCTCGTGCGACGCTCATTTCACACCTCCCGGTATCGCTCGGCCGGTCCATTCCGCCGGGCTTCGATCGGGATCAAATCAGCGCCGGCTCGCGGGTGCAGGCGCCGTCGCGATCTGCGCGGTCGAGCGCTGCAGCGCTCGTCACGATGTGCCGGTGCACCGATGGGTCGAGCACACGGGTGAGCTCGAGTTGGAGCTCGAGGCCGACAGCGAGGAGGGGCTGTTCCGCCAAGCGCTCGTCGCCTTCGGAGCCCTGCTGTCGGAGCGCACGCAAGACGCCGGCGGGGCGACGGATCGCCGCCGGGTCGAAGTTCGCGCGCGGGACCGCGAGGCGCTGCTGGTGGAGTGGCTCGGCGAGCTCGCCTACCTCGCGGAGGCGCACGGCTTCATGCCCGAGGGAGCCGAGGACCTCGAGCTGGCTCCCGGCGAGGCGTCGGCCACGGTGACGGGGCGCAAGGCATCCCCGCCCCATCTGGTCAAGGCGGTGACCTACCATCGCTTGGGGGTCTGGGAAGAGGACGGAACTTGGCGCGCCCGGGCCGTCCTCGACGTCTAGGCCCGCCCGAGCGCGTAAGGCGCCTCAAAACCACAAGCCGCGCGCGCTTCTCCACGACGATGACGGTGCTGCGACAGCTCGACGAGACCCTCTGGGAGATCCCGGCTTCGGCCCGTCCAGGCATGCGGGTGCCGGCGCGCGTGTTCGCTGACGATGAGCTCCTGGGCGCCATCCGCGCCGACCATTCCCTCGATCAGCTCCAGAACGTCGCCACCCTTCCGGGCGTCGTCGAGGCGGCGCTCGCGATGCCCGACATCCACCAGGGGTACGGCTTTCCCGTCGGCGGGCTGGCGGCCACCCAGCCGCCGGACGGCGTGGTCTCCCCCGGGGGCGTCGGGTACGACATCAACTGCGGCGTGCGGCTGCTGGTCGCGCCGGTTGCCGCCGGCGAGCTCGCGAGCCGCAAGGAGTCCCTCGTCCACGAGATCTCCCGCCTGGCACCAGCCGGGGCCGGCCGCGAGGCGGCGGTGAAGCTGCGGGGCGTCGAGCTGGACCACGTGCTCAGCGAGGGGCCGTCCGCCCTGCTCGGCCAGCGGGGCATCGGCACCGGCCACGACGTCGAGCGCACCGAATCGCGCGGCCGGCTCGCCGGGGCCGATCCCGGTGCCGTCTCCGAGCGGGCCCGGCAGCGTGGATCCGGCCAGCTCGGCACGCTCGGGTCCGGCAACCACTTCATCGAGGTCCAGCGCGTGGAGCGCGTCTTCGACCATGCCGCCGCTCGCGCGTACGGACTCGAGCCCGGCATCGTGACCGTGCTCATCCACTCCGGCTCCCGGGGCCTCGGCCATCAGGTCTGCACCGACTACGTCAAGCGCATGGACGCCGCCCTGGCCCGGCATGGCATCGACCTTCCGGACCGCCAGCTCGCCTGCGCCCCGCTGTCGTCGCCCGAGGCTCGCGACTACCTGGCGGCGATGGCCGCGGCGGCGAACTTCGCCTGGGCCAACCGCGCCGCGCTCGCCCACACGGTCCGCGAGGCGGTTCGGACGGTCCTCGGCGAGGCTGCCGCCGCGGGAACTCGCCAGGTCTATGACGTCGCTCACAACGTCGCCAAGCTCGAGTCGCACGGCGGGCGGGAGCTGTGCGTCCACCGAAAGGGCGCCACGCGAGCGTTCCCGCCGGGCCACCCGGACATCCCCGCCGACTACGCGAAAGCCGGGCAGCCGGTGTTCATCCCGGGGTCCATGGGGACGTCGAGCTTCGTGCTCGCCGGGCGCCAGGGATCCATGGAGCGCTCGTTCGGGACCACCTGCCATGGCGCCGGCAGGCGGATGAGCCGCACGGGCGCGCGGAAGCGGGTCAAGGGAGCGGAGCTTCGCCACCAGCTCGAGGCGGACGGAGTCACCGTTCGCTGCCCATCCAACCGCGGGCTTAGCGAGGAGGCGCCCTTCGCCTATAAGGACGTCGAGGCGGTCGTCGGCGTGGTCGAGCGAGCCGGCCTCGCCGCCCGCGTCGCCCAGCTTCGCCCGATCGGCGTCGTCAAGGGTTGAGGCGGGGCGAGGCCGTCGCCCTCCGCATCGAGTGCGCGATTGACCCCCATATGGGTGGCCAAACCCACATTCGATTTGCCGGCGTCAGGCCGCGGCCTGGGCCGGCCGGCGCGGGGCGGGCATCAAGGCGACGGCCAGGATCACGGCCGCGAAGGCGAGGCAGCGGGCGGCCACGTCCAGCGGATCGCTGCCCACCGGGTCGCCGAAGACCAGGATGCCGCCGGCAACCGAGGCGCAGTTCGCCGCCACGGAGGTGATCGCGATCACCGGGATCGCGTCCCCCATCTGCATCGCGCGAGCCAGCCCCAAGAACGCGCCGACGCCGGCGACCACTGCCGCCAGGGTCCAGGGGCTCGCCAGCGTCAACAAATCGGCGGGGACGGTGCCCGTGAGCGCCTTCACCGAGACGTTCGCAACTCCGAGCAGCAGCCCGGCCGCGACCGCGAGCAGCGGTCCGCTGGAGGGTCCGGCGGCGCCGACGCTCCCGTGGACCAGCAGCAGGACGCCCAGCCCCACCGCGCCCAGCTCGAACGCGATCATCGCGGTCGCCGAGTAGGTCGCGCTGTCGCCGCCGGTGCCCACCGAGGTCGCCGCCAGGAGTGCCAGCCCCACGGCGCAGAGCCCGAGGCCGAGCCAGTCTCGCGGCCCGACCCGCACCCCGAACCAGCGCTCCGCAAGCCAGGCGAGCACGACTAGCCCCCCTGAGATCGTCGTCTCTACCAGCGAGATGGGTGCGACGGCCAGCGCCGCGACGTGCAGCATCCAGGCCCCCGCGGCCACCCCGAAGCCGATCGCCCACCAACGCGAGCGAAACAGGGCGCCGGCGCTTCGAAGCGGGGCGCCCAGCCGCACGGTCGGCGCCGCCACGGCCCCACGGTGCTTGCAGAGCATCGCCACGTTGGTGGCCACGGCGCAGGCCAGCGCCAGCAGTGTCCCGAGTTGGATCATCCCTGTGTGCATCGGGCCGGTCCCCGTCCGGCTTGAGGAAACGCGACCGTAGTGGACGCCGCGAGCGTCGGGGTTGAGAAGGGGTTAAGAGAGGTGTTCCCGCAGGCGCGTCATCGCCTCCGCGAGACGGTCGTCCGGAATCGTGAGCGAGATCCGGAAGTACCCTTCGCCGCCGGGCCCGTACATCGAGCCCGGCGAGACGACCACCGCGGCCTGCTCCAGCACGAGCTCGGCGAAGGAGGCCGAGGTGTGATCGGCCGGCACCGGCGCCCAGACGTAGATCGTCCCCTTCGGGGGCTCGATGGCGATCCCGATCTCGCGCAGCGCCTCGACCACCAGGTCACGGCGCCGCGCGTACACGGCGTTGGTCTCCTGCAGCGCCTCCCCGGAACCGGCGAGCGCCGCCGCCCCGGCGAGCTGCACGGCGTCGAACAGGCCCGAGTCGACGTTGGTCTTCAGGCGCCAGTACGAGCTGACCGCGTCCGCGTTGCCGAGCAGCGCCGCGCAGCGCCAGCCGGTCATGTTGAAGCCCTTGGACAGCGAGAACACCTCACACCGACCTCCTTCGCCCCCGGGGTGGCGAGGAAGCTCGGAGCGCGGTATCCGTCGTAGGTGTTCTCTGAATAGGCGTTGTCGTGCACGACCAGGATCCGGTGGCGTCCGGCCAACTCGACCAGGCGCTCGAAGAACCCCTCCGGGACCACCGCCCCAGTCGGGTTGTTCGGGTAGTTGACGAACAGGAGCCGGGCACGGTCGAGCGCCTCGTCAGGGATCGCATCCAGGTCGGGAGCGAACCCCAGTTCCGGGCGCAGGGGCGCCAGCACGGCCTCCGCTCCCGCGAGCGCCGGACCCCCCGTGTACACGGGGTAGCCGGGGTCGGCCGCGAGCGCGGCATCGCCGGGATCCAGGAACGCGAAGCAGAGGTTGTAGATGCACTCCTTGGCCCCGATCGCCGGCATCACCTCGTCCTGGGGGTTGATCTGGACACCGAAACGCTCGTCGTAGAACGCCGCGAATGCCCGCCGGAACTCGTCGCGCCCTCGGTTGCTCGGGTACCGGTGGTTGGCCGGGTCTGCGACCGCGTCCTGCATCGCCTCGACGATCTGCGGGTAGGTGGGCCGGTCGGGATCGCCGATCCCGAGGCTGATCACGTCGACGCCCGCCGCGCGCTTGTCGGCGACCCGGCGCTCGAGCTCGGCGAACATGTACGCGGGAACGGCCTCGAGTCGCCGCGAGGGCTCGGTGAGGCCGCGCTTCTGAGTCTCCGACGCCGGCACGGAACGCCAAAGCCTAGGCGTCCGGCCGCGCTCGGGGGGGTGCGCTCACCGCAGCGCGCGCACGAGCTCCGGCGAGAGCTCGCCGGCGAACAGGGGCTCGGCGGTCCCGGTCAACCGCACCTCCAGGTCCTCGTCGACCTCCACCGTCAGGTTCCCGCCGTCCAGCCTCACCTCGATCGGGCTGCGGGCGCCGTCGAGGACCGCCGCGACGGCCGCCCCGCTCGCTCCGGTGCCGGACGAGAGCGTCTCCCCCACCCCCCGCTCGAAGATCCTCGCCCTGACGGCGGAGCCGTCGACCCGCACGAACGACACGTTGGTGCGGAAGGGAAACAGCTCGTGGCGCTCGATCTCGGCCCCGACCGCTCCCAGGTTCAGGTCCTCGACCTCCTCGCCGGCGTCGATCACGCACTGGGGGTTGCCGATCGACACGTGGCGAAACCGCCACTCCCGGCCTCCGGCGGTGAGCGTCCCGGCGCCGTCCGCGCCGCCCGACGGAAAGCCCTCGGAGGTGAGCGACGCCCTGCCCATCGCCAGGGTCGCGGCCGTGGACGAGAGGATCGTGGGCCTGATCTCGCCCGCCTTGGTCAGGATGGAGAACTCGTCCTCGTCGGTCCACCCGGCGCGACGCAGGTACAGCGCCGCCTGCCGGGCGCCGTTGCCCGACAGCTCGGCCTCGGATCCGTCGGGGTTGAAGATCCGCAGCTCCGCGACGTGTCGGGCGTCCTCCGTGCGACAGAGGAGCAGGAGCCCATCGGAGCCGATCCCGAAGTGAGGCGCGCACAGGCGCCGCACCCGATCGGCGGTCAGCTCCCAGGGAAGCCCCTCGCGTTCCGCGATGACGTAGTCGTTGCCGAGTGCCTGCCACTTCTCGAACCTGATGGGAGGGACGCTATCTCAGGGGTCGAGCATGCCGACGATCTCGCGAGCGACGTCGGAATCGGTGCGCCCGCCGCGGTCGATCAGCCGAACGCCCGGCATCCTTCGCATCCAGGTGAGCTGTCGCCTCGCGTACGCGCGGTGGGCGCGCTTGACGGCCTCGACGTCGCCCGCCAGGAGCTCGCGGAAGCCGAGCGCGGCGCGGGCCGTGCGTGAGGCGCCGGCCTCCGCCGCCCTGCTGATCTCGTCCCGCGCACCTGCGGCGAGCATCTCGTCCACCCGCTTCTCGATCCGGCGGGCCAGCTTGCCCGAGTCGGCGGTGAGCCCGGCGAGCACGGTCGGTCGCCGAAGCTTCGCGGTCCAAAGCTGCTCGCTTCCCCGGGGCGGATCCAGCCCGGCCCTCTGGAGCTCGAGCAGCCTGGCGATGCGCTTGCGGTCGTTCGGATGGACGGTCACCGCCAGGTCGGGGTCGAGCTCGCGGTGCAGGTCCTCCGAGCCGCGCTCCGCGAGCTCACACTCCACCTGCTCCCGAAGCCGCGCCGGGACAGGCGGCCTCAACTCGAGGTCGGCGAGCGCCGCGCGCAGGTAGAGCCCCGTTCCCCCGACCACGATCGGCCGGCGCCCATCGGCCACGAGCTGGTCGATCTCGGCGTGCGCGAGGGTCGCGAAGCGGCCGGCGCTGAACTCGCCGGTGATGTCGACGAACCCCACCAGCCGGTGCTCCAGGCGCGAGCGCTCGTCGGGGGTCGCCGCCCCGCTCAGGGTCTCGAGGCCCCGGTAGACCTGTATCGCGTCGCACGAGACCGCGACGGGGTCCTCGCCGCCCTCTCGCAGCAGCTCGGCAACGGCGATCGCGACCGAGGTCTTCCCGACCCCCGTGGGGCCGAAGATCGCCAGGACCCTCAGGGGGCGCCGGGGGCTCGGGGGCGAGGTCGTCAGCGACGGCTCGCGCTCAGCAGCTCGTGACCGGACAGCGTGGTCGAGGTCGCGGAGGTGACCTCGACCTCCGCCAGCTCACCCGGTCCCCGGGTGCCCTCGAAGTTGACCGTCTTGTTGTGCGTCGTGCGGCCGCGAAGCCGCGAGACGTCGGTGCGGCTGGGGCCCTCCACCAGCACCTCCATCGAGCGCCCGACGAACCGCTGGGCGCGCTCGGCTGCACGGCGCTGGACCAGCTCCACCAGATCCTGCATGCGCGCGCGCTTGACCGGGTGAGGCACCTGGCCGTCCATCGTCGCGGCCGGCGTGCCCCGCCGGGGAGAGAAGATGAACGTGAAAGCGCCGTCGTAGCCGACCTCGTCCACCACCTCGAGGGTCTCGGCGAAGTCGCCATCGGTCTCCCCCGGAAACCCGACGATGATGTCGGTAGTCAGTGCGCAGTCCGGGACGTGCTCGCGGATCTGGGCCACGCGGTCCAGGTAGCGCCGGCGATCGTAGGTGCGTCGCATCGCCTTCAGGACCCGGCTCGAGCCTGACTGGAGCGGCAGGTGGATGTGCTCGCAGAGCGCCGGGAGCTCGGCATGCGCGCGGATCACGTCCTCGCGGATGTCCTTGGGATGCGGGCTGGTATAGCGAATGCGGTCTATTCCCTCGACAGCGTCCACGCGACGAAGCAGCTCCGCGAACGAGGTCCGCTCGTCCTTCGGCAGGTCGCGCCCGTAGCTGTTCACGTTCTGGCCCAGCAACGTCACCTCCCGCACGCCGTCCGCCGCCAGGGACTCGATCTCGGCCAGGAGCTCGCTCGGGCGGCGGCTGACCTCGCGTCCCCGGGTCTGGGGGACGATGCAGTACGAGCACACGCAGTTGCAGCCCACCGAGATCTGGACCCACCCCTGGAAGTCGCGGGCCCGCTTCGCGGGCAGGTGCCCGGAGAACCCGTCGAACTCGAAGTAACCCTGGGCGGTGAGCGAGTCCTGGGTGAGGAACTGAGCCAGCCCGTGGATCTGCCCCGGCCCGAAGGCCACGTCGACGAACGGGAACCGCTCGAAGACCTCGTCCTTGACCGATTGGGCCCAGCAGCCTCCGACACCCACGACGCGGCCGGGGTGCTGGGACTTCAGCCGCTTCGCCTCGCCAAGGTGGGCGATGAAGCGATTGTCGGCGGACTCGCGAATCGAGCAGGTGTTGAAGAGGATCAGATCGGCCGCCGAGCGCTCCGCCACCTCCCGGTACCCGAGTGAGTCGAGCATCCCCTTCATGCGCTCGGAGTCGTGCTCGTTCATCTGGCACCCGAACGTGGTGACGTGGTAGGTCTTCGGCAACATCTCCCGGTCTCCGTCCTGGGAGCGACCGATTCTAGGGGCAGCCCTTCGACGAGCGGACACGGCGGCACAAGTCCCGGCCGACGTGCTTGCTCAGCGCCGCCTTCACTTTTTCCTGCGACCGTCGCCCGCGCAGCTATCTCGCGATGGCAATCTCAGTCGCCCAGAGGCAAGACGCGCTCGAGGCCGGTGAGCTCGAACAACTTCCGAGCCCGCTCGGTGACTCCGACGATCTTCAGGCTGGTGCCGTTCAAGGCGGATTGCTTCGCGGTCAGAACCAAGACCTGCAGGCCCGTTGAGTCGATGAAAGTGACTTCCCTCAGGTCGAGCACCACCGGCGAGGGTCCGGCGATCGCTCCCCGCAGCTCGTCATCCAGTGCCTTGGCAGAGGCGCGGTCCAGCTCGCCGGACACGTGGAACACCCGGTCCGTTCCCCGTTGCTCCGCGCGAATCCCGAGCACGCCGCGGAACGTAGAGGCAACTTCGATGGGTCCACCCTCACGATCTGAAGAGATCAATCGCAACTCCTATCTGTCCCGTCGATCTACCCCGACTGGTCATGGGTAAACCGACGGGCGACGGACAGCGGGAGGCTATTTGACCGTCAGGGTGCCTTCCATGCCGGACTGGCGGTGGCCGTCCACGCTGCAGAAGAAGGCGTACGTGCCCGGCTGGAGGTCCTGCGAGAGCGAGGCTTTCCCTTGGGCGATCGTCGCGCTGCAGCCCAGCTCCTGGCCGTCCGACTCCAGGCAGACGTCGTGCGGGAGGGCGGAGGGGTTGTCGAAGTCGATCGTCACCTTGCCCGTCGAGCCGCTGAGCTCGGTCGTGTCGTACGCGATCGCGTTGGGGTCGGCCGCGAGCTTCAGTGTGGTCGGCTTGCCCTGCGCGGCGCCGCCGCTCCCGGTCGTGGTCGTCGTCGTGGGCTCGGGGGCGGTCGCCTCGCCCTGTCCTCCCTGGGTGGCAGCGGCCTCGGCCTGCTCGGCGTCCCGGTGGCGCTGCTCCTCGCGCGCGTTCAACACAGCGAAGGTGGCCGTGGCCCCCACCAGGACGACGAAGTAGCCCAGCACCCCAGCGAGCACGGCACGGCTGGGCGGGAAGCGCTCGCTCCGCAGGCCGACCGCCGACAGTACCAGCGCCGAGAGCACCAGGGCGATGCCGAAGACGTAGAAGAGGGTCTCCTCCATCGGGACGGGATCCTAGTCGGCGGCGGGGAGCGCTAGCTCGCGACCGAGGTCGAGCGGATCTCGCGGATCACGGTGATCTTGATCTGGCCCGGGTACTCGATCTCCCGCTCGATCGCCTTCGCGATCTCGTGGGAGATCAGCACGGACCGTTCGTCGTCGACCTCGCCTGGATCGACGATCACCCTGATCTCGCGGCCCGCCCGCATCGCGTACACGCGCTCGACCCCGTCGTATCGAGACGCGATCGACTCCAGGTCGCGGAGCCGCTCGACGTATTCCTCCAGCGAGTCGCCTCTGGCCCCCGGGCGGGCGCCCGAGAGCGCATCCGCGGTCTGGACGATCACCGCCTCGATCGTGCGCTGCTCGGTCTCGTTGTGGTGCGCCTCCATGGCGTGGACCACCGCCTCGGGCTCCCCGTGGCGCCGCGCCAGGTTGGCTCCCACCGCCGCGTGCGGTCCCTCGACCTCGTGTGTCACCGCCTTGCCGATGTCATGAAGCAGGGCGGCTCGGCGCGCGGTCTCGACCGACGCTCCCAGCTCGGCGGCGATCAGCCCGGCCAGGTGCGAGCACTCGACCAGGTGGTCGAGCACGTTCTGGCCATAGCTCGTCCTGAACTTGAGCTGCCCGAGCAGCCGGATCAGCTCGGGATCGAGACCGTGGACTCTGGCCTCCAGCGCCGCGCGCTCCCCTTCTTCCACGATCCGCTCCTCGATCTCGGACCGGGCGTGCTCGTAGGTCTCCTCGATCAGCGCCGGGTTGATCCGGCCGTCGGCGATCAACCTCTCCATCGTCAGGTGCGCGATCTCGCGCCGTACGCCGTCGAAGCTCGACAGGACCACGGCTGAGGGCGTCTCGTCGATGATCACGTCCACCCCGGTGAGCTTCTCGATCGTCCTGATGTTGCGGCCGTCCCGGCCGATGATCCGGCCCTTCATCTCGTCGCTGGGCAGCTCGATCAGCCGCGTGGTGCTGTCACTGGCGTGGCGCGCGGCCAGGCGCTGCATCGCCACCGAGAGGATGTTGCGGGCGCGGCGCTCGGCCTCCCGCTTGGTCTCGGCTTCGATCTCCTGGAGCCTGACCCCAGCCTGGTGGCGGGCCTCCTGCTCCACGTCCGCCAAGAGCAGTTGCTTCGCCTGCGTCGCGGTCAGGCCGGAGATTCGCTCCAGCTCGCGCCGTTGCACCCGCTTGGCGCGCTTCAGCTCCTCGGTCTGCTGGGCCAGGTTGCGCTCGCGGTCCTCGAGCGCCTGCAGCCTCCGCTCCAGGTCGCTGCGCTGGAGCTCCAGCGACTCGACGTGCCGCAGGGCGCGCTCCTCCATCCGGGCGATCTCCGCCCGCCGCGCCTGGAGCTCGTCCGCCGGCGAGCCGAAGGACGCGTCGGGTCCAGCTCCGCCGGCCTCGGCTGCGGCCTCCTGGCGCCGCCACGATTGCAACAGCGCGCGTATCTCCATTGCCACCTCTCCCTTCCGGGGGGTTTCGTTTCGGTTGTCATCGGGCGCGTCGTCAGTCGACGGGCCCGCGACCGGCGGTGCCGGAGACACGCGTAGCCGCTAATCGCGCCGCGGGGGCGCCTTGTGTCAGGCGCGAAGCCTCCCGTGAAGGAGAGATCGTCGAATTGCCTGCATCCTGCGTATCAAAGTCTGAGAAACAGCTAAATCGTCGATGTCGTCTGGCGACGGACGGTCGCTCCCTGGATCGTAGACCCGGAATCCCCTCCTGGCAAGCGCAACCGCCCGCTCGGTCGCGAGCTCAGGCGGCGTCGCGGGCCGCGAGGCGGATCGCCTCGTAGGCGATCTCGTACTCGTAGCCGCGGCGGGTCAGGTAGCCGAGCGCCCTGGCCCTGTCGGAGTCACCCGCCAGGGAGCGCCCCCTGCCGGCGAGCAGGTCTCGAGCGCGCCCCACCTGTGCCTCGCGGGAATCACCCTCGGTGACGCCATCTGCGATCGTGCCGGGAACCCCCCGCGCCAGCAGGGCATCGCGAATACGCTCGGCCCCCCATCCGCGAAGCTCGCGCTTGTCCTCGGCGTAGCGCCGCGCGAAGCGCTCGTCGTCGAGCTGGCCCAGGCCTGTCAGGCGCTCGATCGCGGCCTCGATCTCGGCGGTCTCGTAGCCTCGCCGGCCGAGCCAGGAGGCCAGCTCGGCGCTGGTCCGCTCCCGGCGACCGAGGGCCGCCAGGGCGGCCTCGAAGGCTTCCGGCCGGGCGCCCAAGGCCCCGCCGGCTACGCCGCTTTTCGCTCGGGTTCCCCCTCGGCCGGCGTCGAGGCCGCCTCGACGATCGGCGTCGCCTCGGCCTCGTCGGAGGGATCCGCGCCGAGGGCGCCGGCCAGCTTCTCCTGGATCTCGCGCGCCACTTCCGGGTTCTCGGCGAGGTACTGCTTGGTGTTGCTGCGGCCCTGGCCGAGCCGCAGCTCGCCGTAGGAGAAGAACGAGCCTGACTTCTGCACCAGGTCGTGGTCGAGCGCTAGGTCCAGCAGGCAGCCCTCGCGCGAGATCCCGGTTCCGTACTCGATGTCGAACTCAGCCTGCCGGAAGGGCGCCGCGACCTTGTTCTTGACCACCTTCACCCGGACCCGGTTGCCGATCGCCTCGGTTCCCTCCTTGAGGGTCTCGATGCGGCGGATGTCGAGCCGCTGCGAGGAATAGAACTTCAGCGCCCGCCCGCCGGGCTGAGTCTCGGGGCTTCCGAACTGGACGCCGATCTTCTCGCGAATCTGGTTCGTGAACACGCACACCGTGTTGGCCCGACTCAGGTTGCCGGCCAGCTTGCGGAGCGCCTGCGACATGAGCCGCGCCTGCAGGCCGACCTGGGTCTCCCCCATCTGGCCCTCGAGCTCCACCCGCGGGGTCAGTGCCGCGACCGAGTCGACGGCCACCAGGTCCACCGCCCCGGAGCGCACCAGGACGTCCACGATCTCCAGCGCCTGCTCACCGTAGTCGGGCTGGGAGACCAGCAGCTCGTCCACGTCCACCCCGATCCGCTTGGCGTACACCGGGTCGATCGCGTGCTCGGTGTCGACGAAGGCGCAGATCCCGCCCAGCGCCTGAGCCTCGGCGATGATGTGGTAGACGAGCGTCGTCTTTCCGGAGGACTCGGGGCCGAAGATCTCGACGATCCGCCCCCGCGGCACCCCGCCCACTCCCAGCGCCAGGTCGAGCGACAGCGCCCCGGTGGGAATCGCCTCGACCTGGATCGCGCTGTCGTCGCCGAGGCGCATCAGCGATCCCTGGCCGAATTGGCGCTCGATCTGGGTCACCGCGGCCTGCAGCGCCGCGTCCTTGGCCTTCGCCTCCTTGGCGTCGGCACCGTTCTGCGACGGGCTCGAGGCCCGAGGTGAGGTCTTCTTCTCTGCTGCCATCTGCTTCACACCTTTCTCCGCCCGCTCGGCGAACGCTTTAGTCAACCCCCTGGCCCGGACAGATCGAGCCCGGCCAGGGGCACGTACTCGGCGCCGGCCGGACGCAGGAGGGATCGGTAGAGGACTACCCGGGGAGCCCCGAACGGCTCCAGGAGCCCGCTGGGGAGCGCCGTGGGCGGCTGCTCGACGAGCGCGGGTCGGCCCCGTCCACGCCGCCCGGAGGGGGTGCGCTTGCCGGCCTTGACCCGGGAAACGGTCACGTGGGGCCAGAACGGACGCTGCTCGGGCTCGTAGAGGCGCTCGGCCCGCAGCCGACCCGAGAGCTCGGCCTGCAGCGCCACCGCCTCGTCGCTGGGAGCCGAGACGGCGAACAGGCGGGGGCGGCTCCGCGGGACCGCGATCGGCTCCCCCTCGAAGCGCATCGTCACGCGATGCGGCTCGATTCCGCACACGATCTGCGCGATCCGCTCGATTTCCTTCTCGGGCTGGTAGGAGAGGAAGCAAAGCGTGACGTGAAGCGCCTGTGGCGAGACAGGACGCAGGCCTGGGTCCGTGAGGGCTTCGCGCTGCCAGGCGACCAAGCCTGCGCATACCGGCTCGGGCAGGTCGAGGGCCACGAACAGGCGTGCCCGCGGGCTCTTGAGCCGCTCCTTGGCCACCGAGCAAAGCTAACCCGCGCGGACGGCTGGCGGGTTCGCGCGATGCAACTAGAGTGCGCCGCGTGAGTGGCGAGTTGCCGTCCGTTGAGGGCGTCGAGCATCGCTTCGTGCGGGTGAACGGGGTCCGGATCCATCTCGCCGAGATCGGGCCCGATGCGGCCGGCCCCCCGATCCTCCTCCTCCACGGCTGGCCGCAGCATTGGTACATGTGGCGGCGGGTGATCGCCGGGCTCCGGGGCGAGGGCCGGCTGCTCGTCCCGGATCTGCGGGGGTTCGGCTGGAGCGAGGCGCCCGGGCACGGCTATGACGCGGAGACCTTCGCCGCCGACCAGGTCGCCCTCCTGGACGAGCTTGAGGTCGAACGGGCGTACGTGGTGGGCCACGACTGGGGCGGCTGGACCGCGTTCCTGCTCGGGCTGCTTCATCCCGAGCGGATCGAGCGGATGTTGGTCCTGAACGCTCCGCATCCCTGGCCCCGGGTGAGTCCACGCCTCCTGGCCGAAGGGTGGCGAAGCTGGTATTCGTGGGTGCTCGCGTCGCCAGGGGTCGGCCCGTGGGCGATGCGGCAAGGCTGGCTCGCGCGCAACGTCCTCGGGCACGGAAACGTCGCCTCCCCGTTCGATCCCGGGGAGCTCGAGCTCTACGTGAACAAGCTTCAGGAGCCGGCTCGCGCCGACGCCGCCAGCCACCTGTACCGCTACTACCAGCGGACCTTTCGCGAGCTCGTCGGCGGACGGTGGCGAGGGCGCCGGCTCACGGTGCCGGCCCGGATCGTCTTCGGCGAGCGCGATCGCTACGTCTCGCCCAGGCTCCTGCCAGGCCACGAGCCCTTCGCGGACGACCTGGAGGTGGAGCTGGTCTCGGACTCCGGCCACTTCATCGCCAACGAGAAGCCGGCCCTGGTAGCCGAGCGCGCCCGCGCGTTCTTCTCCTAGGGAACGTGCCCCCGCGCTAGAGCTCGGCCAGGAAGGCGGTCAAGTCGTCGGCCAGGAGCTGCGGCTCCTCGAAGGCCGCGAAGTGGCCGCCTCGCGGCATCTCGGTCCAGCCGCGCAGGTCGGCGAAGATCCTCTCCGCCCATTCCCGGGGCGGCCGCACGATCTCCTCCGGGAAGTCGGCCACGGCCGCGGGAACCTCAATTTGCTCGCCGGGATGGAGCCGCCACCGGTCCCGGCGCTCGCCGAGGTAGAGGCGCATCGAGGAGGCGATCGTCTCGGTGGCCCAGTACATGGTCAGGAAGTCGCACAGATCGTCCTTCGAGAACCGCCGTTCGACGTCGCCCCCGCAGTCGCTCCAGCGCCTGTACTTCTCGACCAGCCAGCCGGCGAGCCCGGCAGGGGAGTCGTTGAAGGCCACGCCGACGGCGTCGGGGGCGGAGGAGTGCAGGTAGAGGTGATGGCCCTCGCGCCGCCGCCACCGCGACCCGGTCTCGACGTAGGCCTGCTCGGCCGGCGACGGAGGCGGATCGGCGAGGTCGCCCGGGACCGGCAGCACCGAGACCGCGTTGACGTGGACCCCCGCCACGGTCGTCGGGGAATCGAACGCCATCCGGGCGGCGATCGCCGCTCCCCAGTCGCCTCCCTGGACGACGTAGCGCCGGTAGCCCAGCCCATCCTCGACCAACGCCCGCAGCCGCGACGCGACCGCGGCCACGTTCAGGGGCCGCCCCGGGTCGTCCGACCACGCGTAGCCGGGAAGCGACGGCACGACGACGTCGTGTCCGGCGTCGCGAAGCCTCGGGATCAGGCCACGGAACTCGATCGGGCCTCCGGGCCACCCGTGGATCAGGACCACCGGCAGGCCCCCTCCCTCCCCCCGCTCCCAGATCAGGTGGAGGCCGTTCCAGCGGCGGTTCGAGAGCTCGTTCAGACCCGCCTCGCACGGGCGCCAGTCATAACGCGTCGCCCAGTGCTCGCAGAGCTCCCGGAGGTAGGCAACGTCCACGCCCAGCTCCCAGGCTTCGTCGGGCGGCTGCGAAGGCCAGCGGGTGAGGGCAAGACGGCGGCGGAGGTCGTCGAGGACGGCGTCGGGGACGGCGATCCGGAACGGCTCGACCTCCACTACAGCGGCGCCTCCGCTCCCGTCAGGAGGACCCTCAGCATGTGGAGGCCGACCAGAGCCGAGCGCTCGCGCACGTCGTCTCTGCCGCCCGGGATCACCGGGTCGCGCGCCAGCGTGCCGCCCTCGGCGAGCTTGGCGCAGAAGCAAACGTAGCCGACGGGCTTCTCCGCCGTGCCGCCCGTCGGGCCGGCGATCCCGGTGATCGAGACGGCCACGTCGGCCTCGAAGCGCTCCAGGGCGCCGTCGGCCATCGCCTCGGCGACCTCGGGCGCCACGGCCCCGTGGGCCTCGATCAACGCGGGATCGACCCCCAGGAGCCTCGACTTCGCCTCGTTCGAGTAGGCGACCACGCTTCCGGCCACGTAATCCGAGGCGCCGGGAACCCTGGTGAGGCGCGCCGCCAGCAGGCCGCCGCTGCACGATTCGGCCAGGCCGACACGGCGGCCGCGCAGCAGCCCCGCGACCAGCTCGTCGATCGTGCTCCCGTCCTCGCTGAACAAAAAGCGCGAATGCCGAGCTGCGATCGCGCGGCGCAGGGCCTCGGCCTGCGGGGCGGCCTCGTGGCGATGGCGAACGTCGACCTCCAGCTCGCCGCCTCGCAGGCAGGTCGTGATCTCCAGGACGGATAGGTCGAGATCGCCCTCGACCTCGCGCAGCGTCTTGGCGATCTCGGACTCCGGCATGCCGAGCAGGCGCAGGGTGTAACCGTGAAACGGCATCGCCTGGTCGAGGACGGCACGGGCCGGCTGGGCCTGAAGCGCGCGTGGCCACATCTCCTGCAGCTCACGCGGGGGACCGGGGAGCACGATCACGGTGGGCCCCTCGCTGGGGACCACGAGCCCCGGCGCCGTTCCGGCGGGGTCGATCGCGGTCGCGCCACGCGGCACCATCGCCTGCTTCCGGTTGGCCTCGCGAAGGGCCTCGGGATCGAAGCGCAGGCGCCGCGCGAACCCGGCCAGGATGCGGGCGATCTTCTCCTCCATCCCCGGATCGAGCACCAGCTCGCGGCCCGCGAACCTCGCCACCACCTCGGCTGTCAGGTCGTCGGCCGTGGGACCCAGGCCGCCGCTGGTCACGATCAGGTCCAAGCCCTCGCCGGCAAGGAACCGCAAGGCCGTCTCCAGATCCGCCGGCCGGTCGGGGACCGCGAGCATGAAGGCGACCTCCACGCCGAGCTCGCCGAGCCGCTCGGAGAGCCAGGGGCCGTTGCGGTCGCTGACTCGGCCTGCGACGACCTCGGTGCCGGTGACGACGATCCCGGCCCGAACCGGCGCGGTGGTCACGGACAGCCTGGGCCCCTGTACTCCGGGGCCTTCTCGATCCCGTTCGAGTCGATGTGGTACGTGGCCGGGCTACCCGGGTCCAACGGATGCGGCGTGCCGTCGATCTCCACCTTGATCGGCCCCCCGTTCTGGAGGTCGAGGCGGTAGTTGTCCGCCGGGCCGTACGGGCCCGCCGAGGTGCCCGAGACCAGCGTCTGCGCGTCGATCAGCGCCTCCCCCTGGCCGGTCACGAGGCACACCTCCATGTCCGCTCGGGTGACCAAGGCGATCTTCACGGGCTCCGAGGAGCCGTTGCCCGGGGCCGGGCCGGCCCCCCCATGCTCCTGTCCCTGGCGCGCATCCTTGGCTTGACGGTCGCGCTTTCCGTCCTCGTCGGACCCCAGGCCGAGCACCACCAGGACCCCCGCGGCCACGGCGAGCAGGGCCACGACCGCGATCACCCTCCCCCTCCAGGGACGGCGGGGCTCCGCGCCGGGCCGCAGGCGCCGCTCGAGCAGCGGCTCGCCGAAGGCGTACGGATGGTCAGCCGCCTGCCCGGCTTCGACGGTGCGGCGGTACTCGTCGATGAGCGCGTCACCATCGAGGCCCAGGTACTGCGCGTAGGTCCGCAGGAACCCCCGCGCGTACGCCGGCCCCGGGAGCACTTCCCATTCCTCGTTCTCGAGCGCGCGCAGGTACTTGATCCGGATCTTGGTCTCCTGCTCGACCGTGCGGATGTCGATCTCGCGCCGAGCGCGGGTCCGCTTCAGGACCTCGCCGATCGGAAGCCCGGCTTGTTCGTCTCGGGTCGCCATGGCGCGGCATATTCTCTCCCCCCGCGTTCGCTCGTGTGGCGAGAACGAGGGGATTGACGCCGGCGGAAGCCCCGTCCTAGGCGATCTCGTGCTCCGAGGTCGCGCTCAGCGCCTCGAGCCGATCGTCCGTCTGGGCCTCAGCGGGGATCGAAGCGCCGCCGCCGCCGGAGGCCGTTCCCTGGTCGAGTAGCCGCGGGAGCTCCGCCTCGGAGACCAGCACCTGCCGGGGCTTTGAGCCCTCGTACCCGGAGATGATCCCTCTGCGCTCCAGCATGTCGATCAGGCGGCCGGCGCGCGTGTAGCCGACGCGAAGGCGGCGCTGGATCATGGAGACCGAGGCGGTCTGGCTCTGTGCCACGACCCGCGCGGCCTCCGCCAGCAGGTCGTCCTGGTCCGCGGACAGCTCGTCCTCGCGCTCCTCGGCGGAGTCCTCGCGCACCTCCAGGAGCGCCGGATCGAAGTCGGGCTCGCCCTGGCGCGCCCAGTGGGCGACGATCCGGGCGATCTCGTCCTCGCTCACGAACGCCCCTTGGAGGCGTTGCAGCCTCGACGTGCCCACGGGGCGAAACAGCATGTCCCCCTGCCCCAGCAGGGTCTCGGCCCCTCCCTGGTCGAGGATCACCCGCGAGTCCACCTGCGAGGCGACCGAGAACGCGATCCGGGCGGGGATGTTCACCTTGATCGTTCCCGTGATCACGTCGGTGGACGGGCGTTGCGTCGCGAGCACCAGGTGGATGCCGACCGCCCGCGACTTCTGAGCCAGGCGGATGATCGAGTCCTCCACCTCGGCGGGAGCGATCATCATCAGGTCCGCGAGCTCGTCGATCACGCAGAGGATGTACGGCAGCGGGGCTTCTCCGGACTTGCGGCGGGCGCGGTTCAGCTCGGGCAGGTTTCGCGCCCTGGCCTCGCCCATGACGGCGTAGCGGTTCTCCATCTCGCCGATCAGGTTGGCCAGCACGTTGGCCGCCAGCCTCGGATTGGTGACCACCGGGGTGAGCAGGTGCGGAAGCCGCTCGTAGTGGTTGAGCTCGACCCGCTTCGGGTCCACGAGCACGAGGCGCGCCTCGTTCGGGGACGCGTGCAGCAGGACCGAGCAGAGCATCGCGTTGATGCAGCCCGACTTCCCCGAGCCCGTGGTCCCGGCGACCAGCCCGTGGGGCATCGGCGCCAGGTCGGTCCACACGGCCTGCCCGGAGACGTCCTTCCCGAGCCACACCGCCAGCGGCGAGGCGCCCTTCGGCCGGCCGTCGTAGATGTCCCCCAGCCGCACGAGCCGGCGGCGCTGGTTGGGGACCTCCACCCCCACCGCCTTCTTCCCGGGGATCGGAGCCAGGATGCGGATGTCGGTCGAGGCCAGCGCGTAGGCCAGGTCGTCGCGAAGCTGCGCGACCTTGCCGACCTTGGTCCCGGGGGCGAGCTGGAGCTCGTAGCGGCTCACGTGCGGGCCGCTGACCACCCCCAGGAGCTTTGCCTCCACGCCGAAGTGGCGAAGCGCCTCGAGCAGCGCCTTCGCCACCGCTTCGCGGTCGCGCACATCCGGGCTCTGGTCGCCCTTCCCGCGCTGCAGGAGCTTGCCTGGGGGCAGCGCGTAGTCGCGCTCCTCCGACTCGGTGACCGCGCTGCGCCGGTTGCCCATCGGGGTCCGGTCGTCGCTCTTCGCCAGGTCGCCCCCCGGCTCGCGATCCTCCGGCTCTCGCTCCGGGACGGCTTCGTCCGCGTCGAAGGCCCGAACGGAGTCGTCCCCGAAGTCGGGCTCCTCCTCGTCCGCCCACTCCGGGTGCGCCGCGGTGGCTTCCGTCTCCCCCGTCTGCGAGTCGCCGTTCAGCGCCTGCGTGGCCAGCGGCTCTGTGTGGGCGGTGCGCGCGATCGAGATCTCGTCGGCGTCCGGCTCCGGGCCCTCGAAGCCGGTTGCCGGCATCCGCACCGTCTTCGCCAGCTCGCGGGTACCGCTACCGGCGGTGCGCGCCATTCGGCCGGCTCGCGACAGGAGCGATCCGACCGTCGTCCCGGTGAGGAGAAGAAGGCCGCTCGCGAACATCAGCACGGCCAGGATCTGGGCGCCTAGGCGCTGGAACAGCGTCGTCGCCGCCCAGTACAGGGCTTCCCCGAAGACGCCCCCGTGGCCGGTGTAGAAGCGCGGATCGAAGTATCCGTGACGAGCGGGGTGGTCGGTTCCGAGGCCCGCCGTCTCGGCGGCGAAGGCCAGCAGCAGCGAGCAGAGCAGCAGGATGCCGCCCGCGTTCAGGGCGGCCGGGGCGGTGATGAACGGCCTGGCGACCAGCGCCGCGCCCCAGGCCGCGAGTGCCAGGGGCGCCACGTAGGCGATCCGCCCGCCCGCGTTCTCGAGCGCGCGCTTGGTCCATTCCCCCACCGGCCCTCCGTCCCAGCCGACGTAGAGCACGCAGCCCAGGTAGACCGCCGCGGCCACCAGCGCGAGGCCGATCAGGTCGAGGTGACGCTGCTCGAGCCGCTCCGCCAGCGCGCGCGCGTCACGCCCGGCGTCGCGGAGCCGCGCTCGCGGCGGCGTGCCGGAGCGGGTCCCGGAACCTCGCGGTTGCGAGCGTGCAGGTCGGCGCCCCGTGCGGCGGCGCTTGCGCGTCCATGGAAGCATCGAAGAGATTCACCATTCGACGGTCCGGCGGCGTCCCCTGCGCCCGGCATCCAGGGCGTAAACCACCGCTAAATATCCCCGGTCTTTCCGCAGACCGGAGCTAACCTCTCTGGTGATGCTTGCCACCGACTCCTTCACGGGGCGCGTGCTCGTGGTCGAGGACGACGCGGAGATCGCGGACGTCCTGCGACGCACGCTGCGCCAAGAGGGCCACGAGGTCCGCTCGGCGGGCGACGGGGTCGAGGCGCTTCACGTCGCCGAGGACTTCGTTCCCGACCTCGTGATCCTCGACCTCGGCCTCCCGAAGCTCGACGGAGTCGAGGTCTGTCGCCGGCTTCGCGCCGAGAGCGACGCTCCGATCCTGATCCTGACCGCCCGCGCCCACACCGACGACCGGGTCGAGGGGCTCGACTCGGGCGCCGACGACTACCTGGTGAAACCCTTCGAGCGCCAGGAGCTTCTGGCCCGCATGCGCGCCCTGCTGCGCCGGCGCCCGCCTCGGGGCACGGCGTCCCTGGCCGTCGCCGATTTGCGCCTCAATCCCGACACCCGCGAGGTCCATCGGGGCGACCGGCCAATCGAGCTCACCAACAGGGAGTTCGAGCTGCTCGAGTACCTGATGCGAAACCAGCGCCTGGTGGTCTCCCGCGAGCGATTGCTCGAGGAGGTCTGGGGCTACGACCCGATGGCGATGACGAACACAATCGACGTCTTCATCTCGAACCTGCGCCGAAAGCTCGAGGCCGGGGACGAGCCCCGCCTGCTGCACACGAAGAGGGGCGCCGGGTACGTCATCAAGGCGGCTCGGGATGAAGAGGCTTGAGAACATCCTCGCGGCGCTGACGCCGAAGCGCTGGCCGGTCCGCTGGAGGCTGGCGGCAGTCTCGGCGTCGCTGACGCTGGTCATCCTGGTGGTCTTCGCCGTCGTCGTCGG
>JBIOZP010000027.1:0-61244 GCA_044871225.1 Solirubrobacterales bacterium | reverse complement strand
CGGTCAACTCACTGCCGCCGCCGGGAAGCGGCTGAGGGGGCTGAGTGATTTCGCGACGCAAAGCTTGGCTCGCGGGGCTGCTGGCGGCCTCAGGCATGGCGCTGGCCGGCGCTTCGAGCGCGCTGGCCGACAACCCGCCGACCCCGGTCGCGCCGGCGGACGGAGCATCGTTCACGGCCCGCGTCGATCAGATCGCCTTCCAGGCCCAGGCGACGGCCGACCCCACGACGCTGCTCTTCCCGGGCCGCATGGACTTCTACGTTTCCGACGAGCAGGCCACGGAGTCCGACACGGGAGTCCTCTCCAGCCCGATCACCATCGCCCATGCCCCGGCGGACAGCGCAGCGCCCGGCGACTACGCGGTGAGCCCCACCGGGGCCTGGACCAGGACCCCGGGGACCTACTACTGGCAGGCCGTCTACAAGGACTGCGTCCAAAGCCTGCCGCCCGACTGCATGAACGAAAGCCCCGTGCGCTCGCTCGAGGTTCAGTCCCAACCTGCACCGGCACAGCTCTCGCCGGCCGACGACACCACGATTTCCTTCGGAGCCCGGCGAATCTTCACCGTGCGAGGCGCCGATTCGGACTCGCAGGGCGCCACTCGCTTGAACGTTGAGTTCGCAAGAGATTCCTCGCTCGCCTCCGACGGGACCTTCGCACGGCCGATCTTGATTGCGCGCCCCAGCTCGGTGGGGGAGAACCGCTTCAGGTACACGCTCGGTGGGCTGATCGCCAACGACCCTGGGACCTACTACTGGATCGTCGAGCGCGTCGACGGGCTCGCCGAGCCCGACGGGGTGGTGACGAGCCAGGTCCGGTCCTTCACCGTTGCCGAGCCACCGCCCGGGACGGTCCCGGACACGCTGCTGACCCACCATCCGGGGCACCGGACCCACCGGCGCAAGGTCAGGTTCCGGTTCCGTTCCGACGTTCCGGGCTCGGCGTTCCAGTGCTTCTACACGGGCGGCTGGACACGCTGCGACTCACCGGAGGTATTCCGGCACCTGAAGCCCGGTCGCTACCGGTTCAAGGTCCGCGCGGTCCTGAACGGAAGGCCCGACCCGACCCCGGCCAAGTGGTTGTTCAAGATCGTCCGGCGCCACAACCGCCGCTGACCCGGCGGGGCCGCAAAGCGCACCCGCGCCGGGCGCTATATGTTTTACGCAGCTTCGCTGTTGCAACGCGGGAGGGATGAGATGAGGTCTGGGAGGTCACTACGGGTCCGAGCGATCGGCGCCATCGCCGCTGTGGCGGCACTGGCTGCGGTCCCGACGAGCGCAGGGGCGGCCGACTACGCCCAGACCGCGCGCAACATTATTCCCTCCGGCCAGTACGGCGCGGTGCCCCCGCCACCGGGCGCGGACACCCAGGCGAAGATGTACGACGGGTTGACGCCCCTGTTCGACCAGGTGACCGACGCCCATCTGCAGACGTACTTCAAGTCGGAGCGGTTCGGGATCGGATCCGAGGGGCCCGGGACGGTCGAGACCGTCCCGCGCGCCGGCGTCAAGATCGTCCGGGACAAGTACAACGTCCCGCACGTCAACGCGACCACCTACGACGGCGGCATCTGGGCCGCCGGTTGGATCGCCGCCGAGGACCGCGGCCTCCTGCTGCAGCAGGCGCGCTACAACGCACGCGTCGCCGCGATCGACGCCCCCGGGCTCAGCGCCCTGGGGCTGATCTCGAGCCTGCAGAACTTCCAGCCCAGCGCAGCGACCGAGGCCGTGGTCGCAAGGCAGACCCAGGTGCTCCAAAACGCGGGTCCCGAGGGCCAGGCGGTCCTGCACGACATCGACACGTTCATCTCCGGGATCAACGCCTACCTGTCCTCGCACGGGTCCTCGGCCGCGCCCTGGACCCGCAACGACGTCTATGCCGTCAATGCGCTGAAGGGCCAGTTCGTGGGCCAGGGCGGTGGCGACGAGGCGCGCCGCTCGCAGTTCCTCGGTGGGCTCACCCATCAATACGGGCGCGTGAAGGGCAAGAGCATCTTCAACGATCTCCGGCAGTTCAAGAACTCCGAGAGCCCGACCACTGTGGACGGGAATTTCAACTACGGGCAGATTCCCGCGGACCCCGATCCGCCGGGCAGCTTCATCCTCGACCCGGGCAGCTTCCAGCCATCACCGGCCGTGCAGACGCAGAGTCTTCCCAAGGCCGCCACCACGACGAAGCAGGCCCGCGCCAGCAATACGCTGATGATCACCGGGAATCACTCTGCCACCGGGCATCCGCTGATGGTCGGCGGGCCGCAGATCGGCTACTTCTACCCGGGCTTCACCTATGAGATCGACATGCACGCTCCGGGCCTGCAGTGGCGCGGTGCGACCTCGGCGCCGTTCCCGGGGTACATGCTGATCGGGCGCGGCCAGGACTTCGCCACCACGCTCACCTCGTCCAGCGGGGACATCATCGACCAGTACGCCGAGTTCCTGTGCGGCGGCAGCGACCACAAGTACATCTACAAGGGGCAGTGCCGCAACATGACCCTGTTCAACGCCGGGACCCTGAACGGAGACCCCGTGAAGTTCTGGCGCACGGTGCACGGGCCGGTGGTCGGCTACGCGACGATCGCGGGCAACAAGCGAGCGATCTCGTCGAAGCGCTCCAGCTACGGCCGAGACGTGCTCGACCAGCTCTTCTTCCGCCGCCTCTCCACGGGCGCCGTGGACGATCCCGCCTCGTTCTTCGACGCGGCCGCGAA
The DNA here is from genome assembly GCA_044871225.1 of Solirubrobacterales bacterium. Taxonomy (GTDB): domain Bacteria; phylum Actinomycetota; class Thermoleophilia; order Solirubrobacterales; family 70-9; genus AC-56. The sequence continues at coordinate 58,537 of JBIOZP010000027.1, read as the reverse complement.
GACGCCGCAGACCTTCAACTCGTTCTACATCGACAACCAGCACGTCGCCGAGTACACGAGCGGGAGGCTGCCGCTGCGGCCGGACGACGTTGATCCGGGCCTGGTGACCAACGGCACCGGGCAGTACGAGTGGAAGGGATTCCTGGGGGACGACCAGCACATCCACGGCGTCGACCCTGCCGACGGGACGATGACGAACTGGAACAACATCGCAGCCCACGGCTTCGGCGCCGCGGACGACAACTGGGGCGGCAACGGGTCGGCGGCACGCGTCGACCTCCTGGACTACAACCTGGGGCGCCTGAAGCAGGACGGCAAGTGGTCGCTGGCCTCGGTGACCGCGGCGATGAACGCGGCGGCCACGCAGGACGTCCGGGCGATCGACACGGTGCCGCTGTTGCAGCGCCTGCTGCGAAACTCGACCGCTCCGTCGGCGCGCGCGCAGCAGATGCTGAACATCCTCGGCGCCTGGCGCCAGCATGGCGGCAGCCGCCTGGACCGCAACCTCGACGGCAAGATCGACGATCCGGGGGCCGCGATCATGGACGCCGCGTGGCCGAAGATCGCCGACGCCTTCATGGGGCCGGTCATCGGGCCGCAGCTCAACGAGCTCGACTCGCTGTTCTCGCGCTTCGACCAGCCCCCGGGCGGTCAGTACGACGGCTGGTACCAGTACTTCGACCGCGACATCCGGCGCCTGCTCGGGATGCCCGTCGCCCAGCCGCTCGCAAACCAGTACTGCGGCCGCGGGAATCTCGCGCAGTGCCGTCAGTCGATCTGGGACGCGATCGCGGCCGCGGGCAGGCAGCTGGCCTCCCAGCAGGGCCCGAACCCGCCGACCTGGCGGGCGGACGCCACCAAGGAGCGGATCGGCTTCGCGCCCGGCCTGCTGAAGACGACGATGCGCTACACCAACCGCCCGAGCGGGATCCAGCAGGTGATCTCGTTCAGCGGCCACCGGTGATCCGGGCGGAGGCGACTCCACGCCCAGGCTGACGCTGAGCGGTCCCCTCGTGGGCGGTCGCGCTCGGGCTTCCGGCCCGAGCGCCACCCGCCGGCTCGGAGGGATCGCCTGCGCCGCCGCGCTCGCCGCGGCCCTGGTTTCGGCCTCGGCCGCCTCGACGGCAGTCGCGCATCACGGGTCCCCGGGAGACTCGCTGGCGCGCGCGGCGGCCCCGAAGGGGTCCCTCGACAAGATCAGTCGCTGGATCGTGGACCGCACCGGGCGGGTCGTGATCCTGCACGGGATCAACATGGTCTACAAGCGCCCGCCGTACCAGCCCTCGGCGGTGGGGTTCGGGGCCGACGATGCGGCCTTCCTGCGGCGCAACGGCTTCAACACGGTCCGCCTCGGCGCGATCGAGAAGGCCGTCGAGCCCCAGCCCGGCCGCTACAACGAGGTCTACGTCGAGCGGCTTCGCGCGACCGAGCGGGTCCTCGCCCGGCATGGCGTCTTCTCGCTGATCGACTTCCACCAGGACCTCTACAACGAGAAGTTCGGTGGGGAGGGGTGGCCCGACTGGGCGGTTCTCGACGACGGGCTTCCGCCGGATCCCATGCCCGGCTTTCCGGCGACCTACCTGACCAGCCCGGGCCTCAATCGTGCGTTCGACAACTTCTGGGCCAACGAGGCCGGGCCGGGCCGGGTTCCGATCCAGAGCCGCTATGCCACCACCTGGGCCCGCGTGGCCCGTGCCTTCGGCGAAGACCCCAACGTTCTCGGCTACGACATCATGAACGAGCCCTGGCCCGGCACCGCGTTCGCGACCTGCGCCAACACCGCGGGCTGCCCCGCGTTCGACACGAATGAGCTGGCTTCTTTCTATCGCCGGGTGATCGCCCGCATTCGCGGAGAGGACAAGGGCCACCTCGTCTTCTACGAGCCGCACGTCCTGTTCAACTTCGGCGCCGACACGAACCTTCCCCAGCTGCAGTTCCGGGGACTGGGCTTCAGCTTCCACGACTACTGCCTCGTCGGCCTCGTCCAGGGGGCGCCCCGATCCTGCGACGAGCTGGACGAGCGCGTCTTCGACAACGCCGACGCCCATGCCGTGCGCGCCAACGCCGCTCTCCTGCTCAGTGAGTTCGGGGCCACGGACGACGTCGCCGAGCTGACCCGGATCGCCGACCTCGCCGACCGCCACCGGGTGTCGTGGCAGGAATGGCACTACTGCGGCTGCGCCGACCCGACCACCTCGGGCCCCGGCGACATCCAGGCCCTGGTCAAGGACCCGGCACTGCCGCCGCGAAACGCCAACGTCTTCTGGAGCAAGCTGCGGGCGCTCGCGCGGCCCTATCCGCAGGCGATCGCCGGGACTCCGCTGCGTTTCTCGTTCCAGCCCGGTTCCGGCCGCTTCGAGCTGACCTACAGGACCACCCTTCCCGGCGGCTCGCAGCCTGTGGCCAACCGGTTGACCGACATCTTCCTGCCGGCGATCCAGTACCCCCGCGGGTATGCGGCGAGCGTCCAGGGTGGCTCGTTCTCTCGCGCCGCCGATGGCAGGCACCTCATCGTCCGCGCGGGCCCGGAGGCAGCGCGGGTGACGGTCACCGTCACCAGGCGCTGAGGTGGCCGCCGCCCTCGGTTGGGGGGCCCTGGCGGCGCTGTCCCTGGTGATCGGCGCGCTGCTGGCCTTCGCCCGCAAGTGGCCTGAACGCCAGATCGGCATCGTCCTGGCCTTCGGCGCCGGGGCCCTGATCAGCGCCGTGAGCTTCGAGCTCGCTCAGGAGGGGATCGAGGTCGGAGACCCCGGCTCGACCGCTTTGGGCCTGGGCGCCGGAGCGCTCACCTACTTCGTGTTCGACGGGCTGATCGCCCGGCGCTTCGAGGCCGGACGGGGACGGCCGGGTCGCGCCGTCGCGGACAGCGCGGGCCCCGCCCTTGCCCTCGGCGCGTTCCTGGACGGCATTCCCGAGCAGATGGTCCTCGGCATCGGGATCGCCTCGGGGCAAGGGGTGAGCGTCAGCCTGCTGATGGCGATCTTCGTCTCCAACCTGCCCGAGGCGATCGGCTCGGCCGCGGACATGCACGGCGCAGGAACCAGCCGGGCCGTGATCCTGCGCCTATGGGCGGCCGTCGCTGCGGTCTGCGTGCTGGCGACGCTGTTCGGTTTCGCGGTCGCCGACTCGGCTTCGGGAAGCACGCGCGCGGCCGTCGACGGGTTCGCGGCCGGCGCGCTGCTGGTGATGCTGATCGACTCCATGATCCCCGACGCCGCCAAGAAGTCCGGCCGGGTGGCGGGTTTGGCGACGACGCTGGGCTTCGCCCTCGCCGCAGGGCTCTCCAACGCCTCCTAGCGCGGCTGGGCAGCGCATGTGGCCGCCGGCGACCGGCCGCGGGCGCCTGGGCCGATCGGCCAGCACGGTGGCGCACGAGTCGCGCCCGCTGCGTTATCGTCGCTGCGTCCGGCGAAAGCGGTGATCGAAAGGAGCGTTTCGGCTTGCTCGGGCGGCTTCGTCTCTCGTTGTGGGTCCTTGCCGTGTGGGCGGTCGTCCTCTACCTCTTCTTCGTCACCGTGGCGACGATCTCGCCGTCGGAGGTGGCCGCGGTGACCGTGGTCACAGCGATCCTGGCCGCGCTGGTCGCGATCCGCAGCCTGTGGATCGCCAGCGAGCTCGCCGACCGTGGCGGGGATCCCCGCGTGAGAAGGGCGCTCAACAAGCAGCGCGAGCGCCGGGGCTTCTGAGACGCCATGGGACGCCGGCCCAGGACCGCGCTGATGCCCGACGGCACGCCGGTCCGCCTGGCCGCGGGTGCTCATTCCTCTCCCGACGAGGGGGTGTGCGTGGTCGAGCTCGCCTCCCTGATCGCGAACGAGGACTTCAGCGACCATCCTCGCTGCGTGTGCCCGGTGGTCGGGGCGTTTCTTCGCGGCTGGAACGATCGCGCCCCGCACGCGCAGCGCCAGCGGCTTGGACCGTATGCGGCCCGGATCGTCGGCTCGCGCTCCACTCCGCGAGTCACCCGCGAGCGCCGCGACCTCTGCCTGGAGTGGGCGGGCGCCTATCGGCGAACGGGCGCCCGCGGGGCGATGGCGCGGCTCGGGTCGCGCCTTCGGGTCGCGGCCGCCTGCGGGCTGGTGGCGGTGGCCCGCTTCGACGAGGGGGCCGGGGACTACGCGGCGCGCATCGCCGCCGCCCGGGACGACGAGGAAGCGGCGTTGGAGCTGCTGGAGGCGCTGCTGGCGCTCGGGGAGCAGCCCTGGCCCGTCGATCGGGTCGCCGCCGCCGTCGTGCGAAATGGCCGCCGGCCGGTTTCCGCTGCCAACGGCAAGACGCTACGCAACGGCTATCACCGACCGGCCGTCGCGCCAAACGCGGGCCCGGGCGCCAACGGCAACGGATCCCGCGACAACGGCTCCCGGAACGGAAACGGGAACGGCTACCGGCCCCGCGCCGCGAACGCGCCGGCAGCCCGCCCGGCCTCGAGCCCCTCGGAGCACGTCGTCACCGGCTCGGAATCCGGCTGATCGCGGCACCCTGCCGCGACGGCGACAGTCGGATATGCTGCCGCGCGTGCGGCAGCCACGGCATCCGGCTCGCGTGGCCAGGCGCGGAGGGGCGCTGGTCGCTGCGGTGGCCCTCATGGGCCTGCTCGCCGGCTCCGCGAGGGCGGCGACCATCCACGTTCATCCCGGCCAGTCCATCCAGGCCGCAGTCAGGGCGGCGGACCCCGGCGACCAGGTCGTGGTGCGCGCCGGCGTCTACCGCGAGAGCGTCTCGATCAAGACCAACCACCTCAACGTCAGGGGCGCCGGAGATCGCCGCGGCGGGACGGTGATCAAGCCGGGCAACGACGATCGGTGCGGCGGCGGCAGGAGCGGCATCTGCATCAACCCGCACCGGACCAGCTCCGGAGGCCGGGTCCCGACCAAGGACGTCCACGTCACGGGCTTTCGCATCCAGGGCTTCAGGGACTTCGGCGCGGCGGCATTCGGCGCCAGGGACACCCTGTTTCGCAACAACACCTTCGTGCGCAACCGCGAGTACGGGGTCGCCGCGTTCGCTTCCCGCCGGACGAGCATGTTCCACAACGTGGCCAAGGGCGCCGAGGAGGCCGGCTTCTACATCGGCGATTCGGCCCACTCGGGCGCCGTCCTGCGGGGCAACAAGGCCCGGCGCAACCACCAGTTCGGGTTCTTCTTCCGCGATTCCTCGCACGGCCTCGCCCGCCACAACCTGGCGGTCCAGAACTGCATCGGGATGATCCTGTTCAACACGGGCGCGCCGGGTGGCGTTCGCCACTGGCGGGTCAGCGGCAATCGCATCCTCCGGAACAACCGGCGCTGCCCCGGAAACCCGCCGACCTCCGGCATCGGGATCGCTCTCGTCGGCGCTCAGGCGAACGTGGTGCGGCGCAACTCGGTGAAGGGCAACCGCCCCACCGGGGCGGCGTTCTTCCCGGGTGGGATCGTGCTGTTCTCGTCGGCGCCGTTCGGCGGGACCGATTCGGCCGACAACCGCATCGTGCGAAACCGAGCCTTCCGCAACCGGCCCAACGACATCTTCTGGGACGGCAACGGAGACGGGAACTCGTTCGTCAACAACCATTGCCGGCGCTCGCAGCCCAACGGGCTGTGTGACTGACCCCCTCTCCCGGTAGGACACGAGCCCCGGAGGGCGCACCCTGCGCGGCGGGGTCGGCCGCGTTGTACCTTCACGGCGATGCAGCGCGACGTCGCCCAAGAGGCGGTGTTCAAGCCGGTCCGGCCGCCGACCACCTTCGAAGAGACCGTCGAGAGACTCGGCACCGCGATCCGCCTCGGCCTGTTGCCCGCCGGCAGCCGGTTGCCAGCGGAGCGAAGCCTCGCCGACGAGTTGCGGATCTCGCGCTCGACGCTCCGCCAGGCGCTCACCGCCCTGGTGCAAAGCGGCCACCTGATCTCCCAGCGGGGCCGAACGGGAGGGACGTTCGTCGCCGAGCGACCGCCGCTGGCGGAGAAACGCTCCAGGCCGCTGGGCGAGCGGGCGGCGGCGGTCCTGGACTACCGGGTCGCGATCGAGACCGGCGCCACGATCCTGGCCGCCGAACGCGCCGGGCCGGAGCACCTGGAGCGACTTCACGAGCTGGTCGAGAAGATGGCGTCAGCGGACGAGTTCGAGGACTACAGGCGGGCCGACATCCGGTTCCACATCGGACTGGCCGAGGCCGCCCGCTCGCCGCGCCTGGTGGGCGCGATGACCGAGGTTCAGGGGCAGATGAGCGATCTGATCGCCCAGATCCCCCATCCCGAGCAGGTGCTCACCCACTCGAACGCGCAGCACCGCCGGCTGGTGGCGCTGCTGCGGCGCGGCGACGGCGCGGCCGCCGTGCGTGCGGTCCGCGAGCACATCGAGGGCACCGAGCACATCCTCGCCGGACTGATCTGAGGGCGCTACAGGGCGACCGCGCGCTCGACGAACCGCCGCCATTCGTCGTGGGCACGCTCCCGCCAAGCCGCGTCGCGATCCGGCTCCGTGCGCTGACCGGCGGGGATCCGCTCGGCGATCTCGAGGGTCGAGCCCCAGATCCCGGCGCCGACCGCTGCCAGCGCGGCGGCGCCGGCCGCCGTCGCATCGACGGCTCCCCGCTGGACGGTGACGCCGGCGGCGTCGGCCTGCATCGAGAGCAGAAGGTCGCTTCTGGTCAGACCGCCGTCCACACGCAGCACGCTGACCGGCACGCTCTCCCGCATCGCGGCGAGGACGTCGGCGACCCGCCAGGCGATGGCCTCGAGCGAGGCCCGGGCGATGTGGGCCGGACGGGTGCCGGAGGTCGCGCCGGCGATCACGGCCCGGGCGTCCGGGCGCCACCACGGCGCCCCGACGCCCGCGAGGGCGGGCAGGACGCGCACCCCGCCGGCGTCCGCGACCGACTCGGCGGCCGCGGCCAGGGCGGCGGGATCCGCGGCCAGGCCGAGGTCTCGGCTCAGCCATTCCAGCAGCGCCCCGGCCGTGAAGACGCCCCCGTCGATCGCCCATTCGAGACGGCCGTCCACCCGCCAGGCGATCGTGGGCACGAGCCCTCCGGTGGGGGCGGGGCGATCGGTGCCGGCGTGGGCGAGGATGAAGACACCCGTTCCGTAGGTGGCCTTCGCGTTGCCCGGGCGCACGCAGCCGGCGCCCGCCAGCGCCGCCTGCTGGTCCACGCAGCGGGCTCGCAGGGGAACCTCTCGCGACCACGAGGAGTGGCGCAGCGTGCCGAGCTCGCCGGCCGTGTCGGCGATCGGTGGGAGAGCCCCTTGCGGGACTCCAAACACCTCGAGCAGCGCGGGGTCCCAGTCGGGTGCGCCGAGCTGGGTGCGTGAGGCGGTAGAGGGATCGGTTGCAAACCCCGCGCCGAGCCGATCGCACAGGAACGAGTCGACGGTCCCCAGGCGCAGCGTGCCGTCGCTCGCCGCGGCGACCGCCTCGTCGTTCTCCAGCAGCCAGGCGAGCTTTCCGGCCGAGAAGTAGGGGTCGAGCGGCATCCCGCTGCGCTCGCGCACCTCGTCGGCACGTCCGTCGGACTCCAATCGGTCGAGCACCTCCTGGGAGCGCTTGTCCTGCCAGGTCACGATCGGGGTCAGCGGGCGACCGCTCTCGGCGTCCCACGCCAGCACCGACTCGCCCTGGTGGTCCAGGCCGCCGACCACCTCGCCGTCCGCCGCCTCCAGCGCCTCCGCGATCGCCTCGGTGACCGCCGACAGCACCTCCTCTGGGTCCTGCTCCACCCAGCCCGGCCGCGGATGGATGAGCTCCTTTTCGCGCCGGGCCTCCGCGACCGGCCGCAGGTCGGCGTCGAACAGGACCGCCTTCACGGCCGATGTCCCCTCGTCGATTCCCAGCAGGTAGGTCATGCGCCGCGATGCCGCGCGGTTCGCAGCCACCACGGCCCGTCGTACGCCGGCACCGGCGCCGGCGCGAGCTCACGCTCGCGGCCGAGGGTCACGCCCGAGACGATCCCGCACACCCGCTCGGCGATCCCCGGCGACGCGGTGAGACCGGTGGAGCGGATCGCGGCCGCGTGAACCAGTCCCGGGCAGGCCCGCGAAGGGCCGATCACGTAGTTGACGCCGCGCCCGGCCGGGCGCAGTCCCGCATAGGTGGCGATCGGCTGGGCGCCCTCCAGCGGCGGATGCATGGCGGTCGCCTTGGGCATGATCTCCTCGCTGGCTCGGGGTCTCACCGTCCAGTCGTCCGGGTCCTCCTGGTCGACGGCGGTCGGGCCGGCGACGACCTTGCCGTCCAGGGTGGGGAACACGAGGACGCCCTTGGTGCCGGAACTCGGGACGGGCAGGAGGATCTGCTGCAGCGGCTCGTCCCCCGGTGGGTCGAAGACCAGGAACTCGCCCTTTCGCGGGTAGACGTCGAACGAATCGTCGCCGGCCGCCCGCGCCAGCTCGCCGGCTCCCAGGCCGGCGCAGTTGATGGCCACGCGACAGCGAAGCGACTGTCCGTTCGCCTCGAGCCCGAGCTCGCCATGGTGACGCTCGATCTTCTCGACCCGAAAGGAGGTTCGCAGCTCGGCGCCGAGGCGCTCGGCAGCGGCGGCCAAGGCGAGCGTGTAGGCGACCGGATCGGTGATGGCCTCGCCCGGCACCTGAAGCGAGCCGTCGTCGCCCAGGGTCGCCTGAACGCCGTTTCGCCCGGCGCGCGCCGTGAGCTGGGCGATCGCGTGGCGCTCGGATTTCGTGGCCGGTCGCATGACGGCGCCGCATCGCTCGACCGGAACGCTCAAGGCGGCAAGCAGCGGATCGCGAAGCTTCGCCGAGCGCAGGATGAGCTCGGTCTCGAGCTCGCCAGGAGGCGAGTCGAAGCCGGTGTGCAGGATCGCCGAGTTGGTCCCGCTCGCCGCCAGGCCCGGCGCCGGCTCTGCCTCCAAGAGCGCCACCGAGGCTCCCCTTCGCGCCAGCGCCAGCGCCGTGGCGCAGCCGACAACGCCGGCCCCGACGACGGCGATCTCAACGTCCACGCCCAGCGCCTCCCAGGGGCCGAATCGGTTGACAGGGGTCCGCCGGGCGCAGTATGGTCGCTCCACGAATAGGTCGGACCATCGGACCATTGTCGCGTAGGAAGCGCTAATGCGAACAAAAGTGGGAGGTAGCTCGTGGCCGACGACGTGACAGGCGTGCCCCGCGACCGATCGCCTCAGGTGGCCCCACGCGAACAGGACGTCGCCGGCGAGGACGAGCGACGGCTCCATGAGCTCGGCTACCGGCAGGAGCTGTCCCGTGCCTGGTCGGGATTCACGAACTTCGCGATCTCGTTCACGATCATCTCCGTCCTCGCCGGAACCTGGACCACATTCGGAACGGCGTGGAACAACGGCGGCCCGGTCGGGATCTCGATCGGCTGGCCGGTGATCTGCGCTCTCGTCCTCACCGTGGCGGTATCCATGTCCGAGCTTACGTCCGCGTTTCCCACCGCCGGCGGGCCCTACTGGTGGGCGGCGAGGCTCGGTGGTCCCGGCTGGAGCTGGTTCACAGGCTGGTTCAACATCGTCGGGCTCGTGGGCATCGTCGCCTCGGTCGGCTACGGCGCGGCAACGTTCCTCAACATCACCCTTGGGGTCTACGGCGTCGATGTCTTCGGCATCAACTTCGCCGATACGGCTCACTACCTCACAGAGCAGTTCGTCCTGTTCGTGTTGGTCCTTCTCCTTTACACACTGGTCAACGTCTTCGGTGACCGCATCCTCGCGGTCGCCAACAACATCTCGGTTGGCTGGCACGTTCTCGGAGTGGCCGTCATCATCGCCCTGCTGGCCTTCGTCCCCGACCACCACCAGGACCTTGACTTTGTGTTCACCGAGCGTCTCAACCTGGTGGGCTTCGGTGATGGCGCGACAAGCGGCGCCGCGTTCTGGTTCCTCGTCCTGCCACTCGGCTTCCTGTTGACCATGTACACGCAGACCGGCTACGACGCCTCAGCACATACCGCGGAAGAGACGCGCGGAGCCGCCAAGGCCGCGGCGCAGGGCGTCTGGCGGGCGGTCTTCTGGTCAGCGGTAATCGGCTGGTTCGTTCTTCTTGCCCTTCTATTCGCTGTGCCCGCCGACCTCACCGCGATCAACGATGCCGGCGGGACCTCGGACTCCATCGTGAAGACGGCGCTGGCGGATCACTTGTGGGCAGCGAAGGCGATCCTGATCATCGTCACGATCGGGCAGCTTTTCTGCGGCGCTGCGGGCCTCACCAGCGCCTCGCGCACCTGGTACGCGTTCTCCCGCGATCGGGCGATGCCGGGCTGGTGGCTGTTCAGCCGCGTCAACCGGGACAGGGTGCCGCTGTACGCCGTCATCGCGGTCTCTGTGGCCTCACTCATCATCACGATCCCGGCGCTCTGGAGCACCGATGCGGCGCCGACCTTCCCTTGGGCGTTCTTCGCCGTGGTCGGGATCTGCACAGTCGGCCTCTACATCGCCTACACGATCCCGATCTATCTGCGGCTCCGCGCCGGCGACAGCTTCGAGGCAGGTCCGTGGACCCTGGGCCGCAAGTACCGCTGGATCAACACCATCGCGATCATCTGGGTGGCAATCACCGTGGTGATCTTCTTCCTTCCCTTCGGGCCGGCGAGCGTGCCGTGGTTCGACGAGTTCGACCTCCCCGCCTTCAACTACACGCCGCTGGTGGCGGTCCTGTTCGTGGTCGTCGGCATCTGGTGGCTGGTCTCCGCGAGGAACAGGTACACGGGCCCGGTGCGAACGCTCGAGGAGGATGAGGTCACACGCGACTAGCGAACGTAGCGGCTAGGCAATGAGCGGGCGCTGGCCAGGGGGCCCCGGCGGCGATGCCGGGATGCTCTCGATCGATGACCTGCGCGAGGAGGCCGGGACCGGCGGGATCGACACGGTCGTCACCGCGTTCACGGACATGCAGGGCCGGCTGTTCGGCAAGCGCATCCAGGTCGAGTACTTCCTCGAAGAGGTGGTGGACCACGGGATCGAGGGCTGCAACTACCTGCTGGCGCTCGACATGGAGATGGATCCCGTCCCCGGCTACGAGATGGCCAACTGGGAGAAGGGGTACGGCGACTTCGGGATCGCCCCGGACCTGGGGACCCTGCGGCGAATCCCCTGGCTCGACCGCTCGGCGCTGGTGCTCTGCGACGTGGTCGAGCACGACGGCTCCCCGGTCGTCGCCTCCCCCCGTCAGGTTCTGATCGCCCAGTACGAGCGGGCGCGGGAGATGGGCTACGTGCCGCGCTTCGCGTCCGAGCTCGAGTTCTACCTCTACAAGGAGAGCTACGCCGAGGCGCACGAACGGGACTACCGCGACCTGACGCCGACGATCCCGTACATCCTCGACTACCACATCCTCGCCACGACCATGGACGAGCAGTACCTCGGGGCGATCCGCCGGGGGATGCACGCGGCGGGGATCCCGGTTGAGTTCTCGAAGGGGGAGGCGTGGGCGGGGCAGCACGAGGTGAACACCCGCTATGCCGACGCGGTCACCTCCGCGGACCGGCACACGATCTTCAAGAACGGGGTCAAGGAGATCGCCTTCCTGAGCGGGATCTCGGCGACCTTCATGGCCAAGACCTCCGAGAAGGACATCGGCAGCTCGTGCCACATCCATTCCAGCCTCGCCGACGAGGCCGGTGAGAGCGTCTTCGTAGACGGCGACCAGGAGACCGACGCGTTCCGTCACTACCTGGGGGGCCAGCGGGCCCGGATCCGGGAGCTGGCCCTGTTCGTGGCCCCGGCGGTGAACTCCTACAAGCGCTACGCGACCGAGAGCTGGGCCCCGACCTCGATCTCGTGGGGCCGCGACAACCGCACCTGCGGCTTCCGGGTCGTGGGCCACGGGGCGTCCAAGCGGGCCGAGTGCCGCATCCCGGGTGCCGACGTCAATCCCTACCTGGGCTACGCGGCCCTGCTCGCCGCGGGCCTCGACGGGATCGAGAACGGGACCGACCCGGGGCCGGAGCTGGTCGGCAACGCCTACGCGGAGGCGGAGGCGGAGCCGTTCCCGGCCACGCTGCGCGAGGCGGTCGACTTGTGGGAGGGCAGCGCGTTTGCCCGACAAGTGTTCGGCGAGGATGTCTGGAAGCACTACCTGAACTACGGCCGCACCGAGCAGCGGCTGTTCGACCAGGTGGTGACGGACTACGAGCGCCGGCGCATGTTCGAACGGGGGTGAGCTGCGCGATCGGGATCTGCGCGGCGCTCGAGCGGGCGCGGTGGGGACCCTGGGAGGACGAGGCCACGATCCTGCCGCGCTCCTATTCGGCGGCGGTGCAGCGGGCCGGGGCCCTGGCGCTGCTTCTGCCGCCGGACGAAAGCGCCGCCGCGACACCGGACCTCCTGCTCGACCGAGTGGACGGGCTGATGCTGGCCGGCGGGGCCGACGTCGATCCGTCCTGCTACGGCGCCAGGCCACACCCGGAGCTCGGCCCCACCTGGCGCGAGCGCGACGAGTTCGAGATCTCGCTCGCCTCGCGGGCGCTCGAGCGCGGGATGCCCGTGCTGGGGGTCTGCCGGGGAATGCAGGTCATCAACGTTGCCCGCGGCGGCACCCTGATCCAGCACCTCCCGGACGTCGTCGGCCACGATGAGCACCGCCACACGCCGGGATCCTTCGGGGACCACGAGGTTCGCCTCGAGCCGGGGTCGGTCGCGGCCCGCGCCGCGGGCGGCGAGCGAGTGCTCGTCAAGTCCCATCACCACCAGGGGATCGGCGAGCTCGGCCGGGGCCTGGCGGCAAGCGGATGGTCCGGAGACGGGGAGCTGATCGAGGCGCTCGAGGCCCCGGAGCAGCCGTTTGCCCTGGGGGTCCTGTGGCATCCCGAGGAGGATCGGCGCAGCCGCGTGATCGAATCGCTGGTCGAGGCCGTGCTCGCGGGGGTGTGCGCGAGGTGATCGAGGTCGTCGAGCCCGCCACGGAGCGGGTGATCGCCGAGGTTCCGAGCGCCGGAGCCGAAGACGTCGACGCCGCCGTGGCGCGCGCGGCGAAGGCCTTTCGCACCTGGCGCGCGGTGAGCCCCGGGGAGCGCGCCGGCGTGCTCCATGGTCTGGCGGATGCCCTGGCGGAGCGAGCCGGCGAGCTGGCGCGCCTGGAGGCCAGAAACGCGGGCAAGCCGATCGCCGACGCCCGGGGCGAGATGGGCATGGTCGTCGACACCTTTCGCTACTACGCAGCCGCTCCCGAGCGCCTTACCGGAAAGACGATCCCGGTGGCCGGCGGCGTGGACATGACCTTCCACGAGCCCCTTGGGGTGGTCGGGCTGATCGTCCCCTGGAACTTCCCGTTGACGATCGCCTCCTGGAAGGCGGCGCCCGCCCTGGCGGCCGGGAACTGCGTGGTGCTGAAGCCGGCCGGGCTGACTCCCCTGACGGCGCTGGAGCTGGAGAGGATCACCCTCGATGCGGGGGTCCCGGAGGGTGTCCTCAACGTGGTGACGGGGCCCGGCAGCGTCGTGGGGAAGCGCCTGGTCGAGCATCCGGGGGTGGCCAAGATCGCGTTCACGGGGTCCACGGAGGTGGGCCGCGGGATCGCCGAGCGGGCCGCGGGAACGATCAAGCGGCTGACGCTCGAGCTGGGCGGCAAGTCCGCGAACATCGTGTTCGCGGACGCCGACCTCGAGCGAGCCGCCGCGGCGGCGCCACCGGCCGTCTTCGCCAACGCCGGGCAGGACTGCTGCGCTCGCTCGCGGATCCTGGTGGAGAGCACCGTGGTCGACCGTTTCCTGGCCGCCCTCGAGGAAGCGGTCGGGTCGCTGCGCGTCGGCGACCCGCTGGAGGAATCCACGCAGATGGGGCCGCTGATCTCCGCCGACCAGCGCGACAAGGTGGCCTCGTTCGTGCCCGACGGAGCACCCGTCGCGATCCGCGGCCGAGTGCCGGAGGGGCCGGGGTACTGGTTCCCGCCGACCGTACTGGCGCCGGTCTCGAACTCCGAGCGGGTCGCCACCGAGGAGGTCTTCGGCCCGGTCGCCTGCGTGATCCCGTTCGCCGGGGAGGGCGAGGCGATCGCCCTTGCCAACGACACGATCTACGGGCTCTCGGGCTCGATCTGGACCCGCGACGGCGCCAAGGCGCTGCGGGTGGCGCGCGCCGTCGAGACGGGAGTCCTGTCCATCAACTCGAACACCTCGGTTCGCGTGTCCACGCCTTTCGGCGGCTTCAAGCAGTCCGGGATGGGCCGCGAGCTCGGCCCCGACGCCCTCGAGCACTACACGGAGCTGAAGAACGTCTTCTACTCCACCGAGGAGGAGTGATGGCGGGGAGGCTCGACGGCAAGGTGTGCGTGATCACGGGAGCGGCCAGCGGCATCGGCAGGGAGACGGCGCGCCTGTTCGCCCAGGAGGGCGCCCGCGTCGCCGGCGTCGACCTCGACCCGGTCGCCGAGGGCGAGCTCGCGCTCCAGGCCGACGTCAGCGACGAGGAGCAGGTGCGGGGGCTCTACAGGCGGGTGCGCGACGAGCTCGGGCGGATCGACGTCCTGTTCAACAACGCGGGCATCAGCCCCCCCGAGGACTCCTCCGCGCTCGAGACGACGGTGGAGGCGTGGCAGCGCGTTCAGGACGTGAACCTGAAGTCGGTGTTCCTGTGCTGCAAGCACGGGATCCCGCATCTGCTTGCAAACGAGCCGCCCGGCGGCTCGGTGATCAACACCGCCTCCTTCGTCGCCGTGATGGGGGCGGCGGTGTCGCAGGCCTCCTATACGGCGTCGAAGGGCGGCGTTCTGTCGCTGTCGCGGGAGCTGGGGGTCGAGCTCGCGCGCCGCGGGGTGCGCGTCAACGCGCTTTGCCCGGGCCCCGTCAACACGCCGCTGCTGCAGGAGCTGTTCGCGAGCGAGCCCGACGAGGCCCGCAGACGGCTCGTCCACCTGCCGATGGGGCGGTTCGCCGAGACGCGGGAGATCGCCCAGGCCGCGGTGTTCCTGGCCAGCGACGAGTCCTCCTACGTCACCGCCTCGGCGTTCATGGTGGACGGCGGCCTGTCGGCCGCCTACCTCACGCCCGAGGGCTAGCCACCCTCCCCAACCCTCTCCGGTGAGTGAGGTAGGGGCCGGGGGCCGGACCAAGGCTCACTCGTCGCCTGGCGTCAGTGGGCCTTTCTTACCCAGCCGCGGGACGGCCGGCGACCGCGGACAGGAAGCGCTCGCAAAGGCGACGGCCCAGCCGGCTCCAGGCGGCAACGGCGCCGTCGGTCTGCCACCCGAGCCGCTCCGGGTCGAGGGCCATCCGAACCGCGTCCTCGTCGGAGCGATAGTCGGCGATCCAGTCCGCGACCTGGGCCGCGGTGACCTCGGCGTGGAACTGGATCCCCCAGGCGAGCTCGCCAAGGCGGTAGGCCTGAAGGCAGCGGTCGCTCGTGGCCAACGGGACGGCCGCCGGCGGCAGCGGGAACTCGTAGCTGTGCCACTCGAAGGCCTCGAAGCCGGGCGCCAGCGGACCCAGCAGAGGGTCGTCGGCTCCCTGGGGTGTCACCTCCACCTCGTACCACCCGATCTCGGGCTCGGGCGCCCGCCGCGCCGGAGCGCCCGCCGCCTCGGCCAGAAGCTGCGCGCCCAGGCAGACGCCCAGCAGCGGGACGCCGAGCTCGAGCAGCTCCGCCAGCAGCGCCTTCTCGGCTCGCAGCCACGGATGCCGGGCCTCCTGGTCGGCGTGCATCGCTCCACCGAAGCTCAGCACCGCGTCGTAGGCGCGCGGGTCTCCCGGGGGATCGGCGCCCCCGGCGATCTCCCAGGCGTCGAGGCGCTCGCCGTGCCTGGCGAAAGCCTCGGCGAAGCTCCCCGGCCCGGCGTCGGGCTGATGGACGATCGCCAGCGCTCTCACCTGCCGAGCGTAGCCCGAGCCGGCAGCCGCGCGGCGATTCCACTCGCTAGGTTGGGGCGATGGCGGACGCGGACGGCTACATCGTGCAGGCGAGCGAAGTCAGCCGGCGCTACGGCGAAGGCGACGCCGCCGTGGACGCGCTCACCGAGGTCAGCGTCGACTTCGCCCGCGACCGCTTCACCGCGATCATGGGCCCCTCGGGGTCGGGAAAGTCCACCCTGATGCACATCCTCGCGGGCCTGGACCGTCCGACGGCGGGAACCGTCCTCGTGGACGGCACCGAGATCACCGGCCTGGACGACGGCGACCTGACGAATCTGCGCCGCGAGAAGCTCGGCTTCATCTTCCAGTTCTTCAACCTCCTGCCCGTGCTGACGGCCGAGGAGAACGTCGTGCTGCCTGTTTCGATCGCCGGGGGGAAGGTGGACCGCGGCTGGCTCGACCAGCTGATGCGCACGGTGGGTCTCGAGGACCGCCGCACCCACCGGCCGTCCGAGCTCTCCGGCGGCCAGCAGCAGCGGGTGGCGGTCGCCAGGGCGATGGTCACGAAGCCGGCGGTGGTGTTCGCCGACGAGCCCACGGGAAACCTCGACTCGAAGGCCTCGGAGGACGTCTTGAAGCTGCTCCGCCAGGCGGTGGACGAGTTCGACCAAACGGTGATCATGGTCACCCACGACCCCGAGGCGGCCTCCTACGCCGACCGGCTCCTGACGCTGCGCGACGGCCGCATCGTCTCCGACGCAGCCCCGGGGACGGCCGACGAGGTGATCGAGCTGATGAAGCAGCTTGGTTAGCCTCGCCGCCAAGAGCCTGTGGGGCAGAAAGCGCCGGGCCGCGACGACGATCCTGGCGGTGCTGATCGGGGTCTCCCTGGTCTCCGGCACCTACGTTCTCACGGACACCATCAACCGGGCGTTCGACGAGATCTTCCACGAGTCCCTCAAGGGCACCTCGGTGGTGATCTCGGCCGAGCAGCCGGTGCGCCAGGAGAGCGGCGAGGTCAACTCCTTCTCCGCCGCGGTGCTGCCGAAGGTGCGGAAGGTCCCCGGCGTGAGCCTCGCCTCGGGGTCGATCTTCTCCCCGGGCGGGCTGTTCACGGAGAGCGGGGACACGATCGGCGCCCAGTTCTCCCCGAAGTTCATCTCCTCGCGCTTGCCCGATCGGCTGGAGTCCCTGACCTACGTGGACGGCCGCCCACCCGACACTGCCGGGCAGGTGTCGCTTGACAAGGCGGCTGCCGAGGACGCGGGGCTCGAGATCGGCGACCGGATCCGGGTCGCCGGGCAAACACGGGCCAAGAGCTACCGGCTGGTCGGCCTGACCGAATTGGGCAACGCGTCCTTCGGCGGCGCGAGCATCGCCCAGCTCATCCTGCCGGAGGCGCAGTTCGTCACCGACAAGACCGGCCAGTTCGACCAGATCTCGGTGGCGGCCGCCAAGGACGTGACCCCCACCGAGCTGCGGGCGCGAGTCCAGAGGGTCGTGCCGTCGACCCTGCGGGTCGAGACCGCCCAGCAGAACGCCGACCGGCAGACCAGCGAGGTCGAGGACGACCTGGGGTTCTTGACCACGGCGCTGTTCGTGTTCGCCGGAGTGGCCCTGATCGTCGGCGCCTTCGTGATCTTCAACACCTTCTCGATCACGGTCGCCCAGCGGGTGCGGGAGTTCGGGATGCTGCGCACGGTCGGCGCCTCCCGGCGCCAGATCCTGACCTCCGTGGTGGCCGAGTCGCTTCTGATCGGGATCGTGGGCGCGGTGCTCGGCCTGTTCGCCGGCCTTGCGATCGCCGCGGGGATCCACGCACTGTTTCAGGCGATCGGCGCGGACCTTCCCACCACCGCGCTGGTCCTGGAGACGAGGACGGTGGTGGTCTCGCTCGCGATCGGGATCGTGGTCACCGTGCTCTCGTCGCTGAGCCCGGCGATCCGCTCGACCAGAGTGCCGCCGATCGCGGCGCTGCGGGACCTGGAGCTGCCGCAAACGCGCCGGCGCTCGATCGTCTACGGGGTGATCGCGGTGGCCCTGTGCCTGGTGGGGCTGGCGCTGGTGCTGATCGGGCTGTTCGCGAACATCGAGGACTCGGGGAGGGCCGCGGAGCTCCTGGGCCTGGGTTCCGCAGCCGTGCTCTTCGGGGTCTCGCTGTGGAGCCCGCGGCTGGTGAAGCCGCTGGCCGCCGTCGCCGGGAAGCCGATCGAGCGCCTGCGCGGCCTGGTGGGCAGGCTGGCGCGCGAGAACTCTCAGCGAAACCCCGCTCGTACCGCCGCGACCGCGGCGGCGCTGATGATCGGCCTCGCCCTGGTCAGCTTCGTGACCATCTTCGCCGCCGGGATCAAGAGCTCGATCGCCGGGGCGATCGACCGGAACTTCCAGGGCGAGCTCGTGGTCCAGAACACCGACGGGTTCTCTCCGATCCCCACCGGGGCAGCGGACGCTGCCCGCAAGGTCTTCGGCGTGCGGACGGTGTCCACCCTGCGCTACAGCCAGGTCGAGGTCAAGGGGGTGGGCGGCAAGCCACGGGTCTCGGCCCTGGATCCGGCGGCGGCGACCAAGGTCTTGACCCTCGACTGGCAGGGCGACACCTCCGACCAGACCCTGATCGACATGCGCGATGACCAGACGATCGTCGACCAGTCGTTCGCGGACTCGAACGGGTTCGAGGTCGGCGACCGGATCTCGATGCTGACCCAGACCGGCAAGCGGCCCAGCCTCGAGATCGTGGGCGAGGTCAAGGACAACGCGGACCTGCTCGGGGCCACCGTGGTCACGCAGCGCACGATGGCGCGGCAGATGGGCGTCAGGGAGGACACCATGGACCTGATCAAGCTCGACCCCGGCGCCGACGCCGCACAGGTCCAGGATCGCCTCAAGACGGTGATGGAGAAGGACTTCCCGACCACGGACGTGCTCAACCAGCAGGAGCTGAAGGAAAGCCAGGAGAAGCAGATCAACCAGCTCCTGGGGCTGATCTACGCGCTCCTGTCTCTGGCGGTGATCATCTCGCTGTTCGGGATCGCCAACACGTTGGCGCTTTCCATTCACGAGCGCACCCGCGAGCTCGGCATGCTGCGGGCGGTGGGCATGTCGCGCCGCCAGGTGAGGAGGATGATCCGCTACGAGTCGGTGATCACGGCCCTGATCGGGGCGGTGCTGGGGCTGGTGCTCGGGATGATCTTCGCGGCCCTGATGTCCGTCCCCCTCCAGGACGAGGGGTTCGGCCTTTCCTACCCGGCGGGGCAGTTGGTCCTGCTCTTGGTGCTGGCGGCGCTGGCCGGCGTGCTGGCGGCGGTCGGCCCGGCTCGCCGGGCCGCGAGGCTCGATGTGCTCGAGGCCCTCGCCTACGAGTGAGCCGGCCGCCCTGCAGCCGCAGGCTCCGAGCCGTCCTCTAGGGTGGCAGCGTGGGAATCATCGGGTGGATCCTGCTGGGACTGTTCGCGGGGGCGATCTCCCGCGCCCTGATCCCGGGGCGCACCGAGCCCGGCGGCTGCATCGGGACGACGGCCGTCGGGATCCTGGGCGCGCTGATCGGCGGGTTCATCGCCAGTGCCCTGGACATCGGCGAGATCGACGACTTCTTCGACCTCGGGACCTGGCTCATCGCGATCGGCGGCTCGGTCCTCCTCCTGCTCCTCCTGCGGGCGATCACCGGCTCGAGCGACGAGGTTCGCTGAGGTCCCTGGACCGGGCCGTTCGCCGGGCGGACCCCGCGCACCGCGGCGACCCGCCTGGCTGTTACGGTTTCCCGGTAGTCCCAAGGTGGGACTCGATGAAGCGGTGCTGATTCAGGTGTTCGTACCCGAGGCAGCGTCCGCGGCATTTCACCAACACAACAGCGGAGGCTGCACAGCATGGCAACCGGAACCGTGAAGTGGTTCAACGAGGAGAAGCGTTTCGGCTTCATCACCCCCGACGAGGGCGGGCAGGACCTGTTCGTCCACCAGACGGGGCTCGCCGACGGCGCTCGCTCGCTGTCGGACGGAGCGAAGGTCTCGTTCGATTCCGAGCAGGGCCCCAAGGGCCCCAAGGCCGTCAACGTCAAGGTCGTCTAGCTTCGACGCGGTTCCCGGCTGGCGACTCGGTCGCCAGCCGGCACCGCACCCAATCCGGACCTAGCCGCGCAGCTCCTCTCGGCTGTGCGCGTCGAGCACGTGCCGCAGCTCCGGTGAGCCGTCGTCCTCGACCACGGCGATCGTCCCCGGCCAGTAGGGGCTGTCAGCGGAGCTTGCGCCGACGATGCCCGGAGCGTAGACCCAGCTTCCGGTGTTCCACAGGCGAGTCCCCTCTGGCAGGCGCCAGCCGGTCTCGCCCTTCATCGGCCCGCGGCGGTGGGTGTGGCCGAAGACCAGGTGATCCGCGTCGATCCCCAGTCGTCGCACCACCTCTCCGATCGCCGACAGCCCGCCGCGCGTGATCGCGCCGGGCGAGAGGTCGGGCTTGACGGGGCCCAGCCCGAGCCGGTTGGCGACCCCCACCGCGCCCGGCACCGCCACTGTGCCCAGCAGCCACCCGCGGACCTTGGCGGCGCGGCCGTAGCCGCCCCCCAGCGCCTGCCAGACGCGGGCCGACGGGCTGGCGCCGGCCAGTCGCCCACCGGCGCCCCCGGCCTGCGCGAGGGCGAACAGGAAGGCGTAGACGGGCGCCTGGATCCGCTCGTAGTCTTCGACGCTCGCGGAGCCGAAGTCCCGCGCCGAGCCGGGCTCCTCGGAGACCTCCGGCATCCCGCCGAGGATCCGCTCGACCGCCGCGACCGCCAGGCGCTCGAAGGTCGGGACCGTGAGATGGCGGTCCAGGTAGTGGCCGTGGGTGGCGTAGACGCCGGGACGAAGCCAAAGGCCGGGATAGGAGAGCTCGATCGACGCCCGTCTCATCCCGGCGAGCAGCGTGGCGAGCGCCCCCGAGCGATCCTCGACGCGCTGCTCCAAGCCCAGGGGCCCCGCCCCCTCGAGGCGGCGACGCTCGAGCCAGCCGGCGAGCAGGTGGTGGTCGTGGTTGCCGGGGACCACCACCACCCTGCCGGCGCCGATCACGGCGTCGAGCTCGTCGAAGAAGGGGCGCGCCAGCTCCAGCGCCTCCGCCAGCGGGCGGTCGCGAAGCTCGACCGCGTCGCCGAGCAGCACCACCTGGTCGGCGCCCTCGACCTCGGCCCACAGAGCGCGGCGTATCTCGGGCCGGCGCAGCACGTCGAGGTCGCCGCCGGAGCCCAGGTGGAGGTCGGAGAGGACGATGGTCCGCATCCCCCACATGGTCGCGTCCATCCCGGCGGGCGCGGATTGGACTAAGCTCGTCGCGATGTCGGGGCCCGTTACCGAGGCCGCCACGAAGACCGGGATCGCGGTCGCGAACCCGGCGACCGGGGAGACGGTCGCGACCGTTCCTGACCTGGGGCCTCACGACGTGGCTGCGATGGCGCAGCGGGCGCGCGAGGCCCAGCCGATCTGGGCGGCGGTCGGGTTCGACGGCCGGGCCGAGGTGCTGCTCGCGGCGCGCCGGTGGATGCTGGACAACGCCGAGCGCGTGGTGGGGACGATCGTCGCCGAGACGGGCCGCCCGGTGGACGAGACGCAGGCCGCCGAGCTGGCCTACGGACTCTCGGCGCTGGAGTTCTGGGCGAAGTCGGCGCCCCGCTACCTGGCCGACGAGGAGGTCGAGACCGCGTCGCCGTTCGTCCGTGGCCGCCGGCTCCTGGTGCGGTACGCGCCGATCGGCGTCGTCGGCGTGATCGGGCCCTGGAACTACCCGCTCATCAACTCGTTCGGCGACTGCATCCCGGCCCTGGCGGCGGGCAACGCGGTGGTGCTGAAGCCGTCCGAGGTGACTCCGCTCACCTCGCTGCTGATGGCGGAGATGCTGGCGGAGTGCCAGCTTCCCGAGGGCGCCTTCCAGGTGGCCACGGGGGGAGGCGCGGCCGGGGCGGCTTTGGTCGACGAGGTGGACATGGTGATGTTCACCGGCTCGGTGGAGACGGGGAAGAAGGTGATGGCGCGCGCCGCTGAGACGCTGACGCCGGTGAGCCTCGAGCTCGGCGGCAACGACCCGATGATCGTGCTCGCCGACGCCGATCTCGAACGAGCGGCGAACGCCGCGGTGAGCTACGGGATGAACAACTCGGGACAGGTTTGCATCTCGGTCGAACGCGTCTACGTGGAGGAGCCCGTGCACGACGAGTTCGTCGAGCGGCTGAAGGGCAAGGTGGAGGCGCTTCGCCAGGGAGCGCCGGGAGCGCCGGGCTCCGTTGACGTCGGGGCGATCATCTTCCCGCCTCAACTGGAGCTGATCGAGTCACACGTCCAGGACGCCGTCGCCAAGGGCGCCCGGGTGGTGACTGGAGGCCGGCGCGGCGGGAACGGCGCCGGCTTGTTCTTCGAGCCCACCGTGCTGGCCGACGTGGACCACTCGATGCGCTGCATGAGGGAGGAGACGTTCGGGCCGACGCTGCCGGTGATGCGGGTGCCCAACGTAGACGAGGCGGTGCGGCTCGCGAACGACGGCCCCTACGGGCTTCAGGCGTCGGTGTGGACGCGCGACACCCGGAGGGGGGAGGTGGTGGCGCGCCGGATCGAGGCGGGGGTCTGCTGTGTCAACGACGCCCAGGTCAACTACGGGGCCCTGGAGTTGCCGATGGGGGGCTGGAAGGCCTCGGGGCTCGGCTCCCGGCACGGACCGGACGGGATCCGCAAGTACGCGAAGCGCCAGTCGCTGATGATCACCCCGGGCTACGCGCCATCCCGGGAAGCCCACATGTACCCGTACTCGGCCGAGGTCACGGAGCAGATGGGCGCTGCGCTCAGCGCCCTGGCGGGCAGCGAGCTGTTCACGGACGCCCAGCGCCGGACCCTGCTGGCCTTCTGCGACACCCTGGTGCCGGCCCTTGCTCCGGCGGAGGGGAGCGACGGGGCGGGGGACCGGTACGGGTTCTGGGCTCGCGCGGCTTCGCACCTCGCGATCCCGGAGGCGGTGGAGATCGCCCTGCTTCGCTCGGGCGCCCCTCGGGAGCGGCTCGCCGGCCTGGCGGCCCTGCTGGACTCGCTGGCCGAGCACGGGATGGCGCCCGAGGCCCCGCAGGAGGCACGCGAGCAGCTCGTCCATTCAGTCGCCCGCTCCGGCCCGGAGGCGCTCGCCGGGATCCACGCGCTGCGCGGCCTGACGCTGTCGCTGTTCTACGTCCTGCCCGATCTGGGCACGGGCCGGAACCCCAACTGGGACGCGATCGGCTACCCGGGCCCCCAGCGCCGGCCGCCGCAGGCTCCGAAGCCGCTCATGGTGCGCCGGCCGGCGGCGGCGGGCGAGGAGATGACGATCGAGGCCGACGTTTGCATCGTGGGATCGGGGGCGGGGGGTGGCGTGATCGCGGGCACCCTGGCCGAGTCGGGCAAGCAGGTGTGCGTGCTCGAGGCCGGCGGTTACTTCAACGAGGCCGACTTCAACCAGCTCGAGTCCTGGGGCTACCAGAACCTTTACCTGCGCGGGGGACCGATCCCCACGGTCGAGGGGCAGGTCTCGATCCAGGCCGGCTCCTCGCTCGGCGGCGGGACGGTGATCAACTGGCAGAACTGCCTGCGGACCTTCCCGTGGGTGCGTGAGCAATGGGCGCGAGAGCACGGACTCGAGGGCCTCGACGGGCCCGACTACGACCGCTGCCTGGACGAGGTGGCCGGGCGGATCAACGTCACCAACTCGTGCTCGGAGCTGAACGGTCCTCACCAGCGCCTCCAGCATGGGTGCCGTGCCCTGGGCTGGGACTTCAGGCTGATCACCCGTAACGTCGATCCCGCGAAGCACGATCCGGACCTGGCCGGTTACGTCGGCTTCGGCGACGTCACGGGCTCCAAGCTCTCCACCCAGGCGACCTACCTGGCCGCCGCCAACGAGCGGGGGGCCGACCTGGTGGTCAACTGCCGGGCCGAGCGAGTGCTGGTGGAGAACGGGCGGGCAGCGGGGGTCGAGGGCACCTACGCGGCCCCGGACGGCGCCACGAGTCGAGTCGTGGTCAGGGCGCCGCAGGTCGTAGTGGCCTGCGGGTCGATCGAGTCGCCCGCGCTCCTGCGGCGCTCGGGGATCGGCGGCCCTGCGGTGGGGGACCACCTGCGACTTCACCCGGCGGGAGCCCTGTTCGCGACCTACGCCGAGCCCCAGGACCCGTGGTGGGGCCCGCCGCAGTCGGCGCTGTGCCACGAGTTCGCCCAGGGGACGGACGGCTACGGCTTCCTGCTCGAGGGGGCGCACCACGCAGTCGGCATCAGCGCCGCGGCGACGCCCTGGGAGTCGGGACGCCAGCACAAGGAGGACATGGCCCAGTTCCGCAACACGTCCAGCCTGATCTGGCTGATCCGCGACCGCGCACACGGGCGTGTCGACGTGGACGCGAACGGGAACCCGGTCCCGGCCTACCGCCTGGAGGACGAGCTGGACGTCTCGAACTTCCGCTCCGGCATGGAGGCGGTGGCGCGGGTCCACGAGGCCGCCGGCGCGCAGCGGATCGGCGCCCTGAGCCGCCGGCGGTTGACCTGGGACCGGGGCGAGGACTTCGACGCCTTCCTGGCGCGGCTTCGCGAGTGCTCGCTGGCGCCGTACGAGCACGCGGTGTTCTCCGCCCACCAGATGGGGAGCTGCCGGATGGGGCCCGACCCGGCGACCTCGGTGGCGAACCCGTGGGGCGAGCTCCACGACACGCGGGGCGTTTGGATCGGGGACGCGAGCGCCTTCCCGACGGCGTCGGGGACCAACCCGATGCTGACGATCATGGCGCTGGCGCGCCGCACCGCCGAACGCATCGCCGCCGCGTGAGCGAAGGCTTGTTGGCGACTTAGTGGCGCATACCGCCACTAAGTCGCCACGGGGCGAAGCGAACGACTCAGGAGCTTCCGAAGCTTGGCCGCCGTGGCGGCGGGCTGGTCGGTCACCTGGCGGTACGTGAGTCGCACGACGTCGAACCCGAGGAGCCTCAGCTCGATGTCCCTGGCCCGGTCGCTCTCGAAGGACGTCCGCGTCCCGTGCGACCGCCAGCCGTCGGTCTCGACCACCAGCCGTTGATCTCGCCATGTGAAGTCCACCTCGAAGGGACCGACGTGGGCGTTGACCTCGGGGTCGGGAAGGCGATGACGCCGACAGAGCCGGAGGAAGCGTCGCTCGAGGGCGCTACGCGTGAGCTCGCCCACCTCGTTCGCGACGCCGCCCAGCTCGAGGCGCCTGAACTCGGCCTCGCGAACGGCTCGGCGAACTTCGTCGACCGAGGCCGTACGGCGAAGGTCTTCGATCGTGCGGGCAGGCGTGGTCACCGCGATGCCGTCGCGGAGGGTCGTCTCCGCATCGGACAGTGACGATGATCGGTGGAGACAGATGCCCCGTCCCGGCCGGCGCCCCGCGGAGGAGGAGCTGATGACGTGTATCGGTCCCGGTCCAGGGCCGAGCAGCCCCCATAGCTCCGCGGCGCTACGGTGGCTCAGGGCAGAGCGTGCCCCGCACGCGAGCACGGTGGCCATCCAGCGTCCCTCGTTGCCGATCGCGACGTGGCCCACCGCGTACACACCGCGGTGGACTCGGTGCAAGCGTCCAGCGGAGACCCTCCGCTTCACCGCGGACCTGCTCAGCCCGGCCGCGTAGAGCTGCTCGACCGAGACGATTCCGTGTTGCCGGCCGGCGACCCCCGCCACCACGAGGTCCGGTCCCTCGCGCTTGGCGAGAAAGTGGCGCATACCGCCACTAAGTCGCCAACCGACTGGAATTCGCCCCGTCGCTTAGGATCGCCCGGCGTGACCGAGGTCTTCAGAACGCCGGAGGAGCGCTTCCAAGGGCTTCCGGAGTTCCCCTTCGAGCCCCATTACCAGGAGGTGGACGGGCTGCGGCTGGCCCGCCTCGACGAGGGCGAGGGGCCGCCGGTGGTCTTCTTCCACGGCGAGCCGACCTGGTCGTATCTGTGGCGCAAGGTGATTCCGCCGGTTCGCGATGCCGGCTACCGCTGCGTGGCGATGGACTTCGCGGGCTTCGGCCGCTCCGACAAGCCCACCGACCTCGGGTGGTACTCCTACGATCGCCACACGGAGGTCGCGGCCGCGCTGCTCGAGCGGCTCGACCTGCGGGACGCCACGGCGGTCGTGCACGACTGGGGAGGGCCGATCGGGTTGAGGTATGCGGTCGAGCATCCCGATCGCGTCTCGAGGCTGGTGCTGATGGACACCGGGATGTTCACGGGGGAGCAGCCGATGGCGGATGCCTGGCACCGGTTCCGGGACTTCGTCGAGCGAACCGAGGATTTGCCGGTCTCGCTCCTGGTGAGAAACGCGGTCGCGCGGGGGATGGACGACGAGGTGGCGGCGGCCTACGACGCGCCGTTTCCAAGCCCAGAGTCGAAGGCAGGCGCCCGAGCCTTTCCGCTGATCCTTCCGACCTCGCCCGAGATGCCGGGCGCCGCCGCCGGCAAGCGGGCGCTCGAGGCGCTGCGGGGTGACTCTCGCCCGGCGCTCGTGCTGTGGGCGGACTCCGACCCGGTGCTCCCGTTCGAGGTCGGCGAGGCGTTCGCGGGGCTGATCGGGGCCGATCCTCCGGTGCGGATCGAGAACGCCTCTCACTTCCTGCAGGAGGACGCGGGTGAGGAGATCGGGGGCCTGGTCACCGATTGGCTGGGCGAGCAGCGGTGAGCGCCGTCCTCTACGGGCTCGGACGGTTCTGCATCCGACACCGCCTGCTCGTCGCCGTCGCGTGGCTGGTGCTGCTGGTCGGCTTCATCGCGATTGCGAATGCGGTGGGAAAGCAGACGAGCAACAACCTCACCCTCCCCGGAACCGGATCGACCGACGCCCAGAACCTGCTCAACGACCACCTGCCAGACGAGGCGAACGGGACCAACCCGGTCGTCATGAAGGCGCGTCACGGCACCCTCGACGCCGGCGCAAACGCGAAGGCCGTCAAGGCAACCGTCAAGTCCCTGAAGCAGACGCCGCACGTGATCGGCGCGGTGAGCCCGCTGAGCAGCCAGGGGGCGCCGCAGCTCAGCAAGGACAAGTCGATCGGCTACATCTCGGTGACGGTCGACGAGAGCTCCGCCGACCTCACGGAGGACGAGGCGAACGCGATCATCGACGCCGAGGAGCCGGCGGAAGCGGCGGGGCTGAAAGTCGCCACAGGGGGCTATGTCGGACAGGAGGTGTCGAAGCCGGAGGTCGAGCAGAGCGAGCTGGTGGGCCTCGCGGCAGCCGTGATCATCCTCCTGTACACGTTCGGCACCGCGACCGCGATGGCGCTGCCGATCGCCACCGCGATCGTCGGGCTGGCCATCGGGCTGAGCGCCATCGGGATGCTCGGACACGGGATCGAGGTGCCCACCGTGGGCCCGACGTTGGGGACGATGCTGGGGCTCGGCGTGGGGATCGACTACGCGCTGTTCATCGTCACCCGCCACCGCGGCTTCATCGAGCAGGGCCATCGACCAGACGAGGCCGCGGCGCGCGCCGTGGCCACCGCCGGCGGGGCTGTCGTGTTCGCCGGCGGAACCGTGGTGATCGCGCTCTGCTCGCTAGCGGTGGCACGGATCCCGATCGTCAGCGCCCTCGGCTACTCGGCGGCGGTCGTGGTCCTGATCGCCGTGATCACCGCCACCACCCTGCTTCCGGTCCTGCTCTCGATGCTCGGCGACCGGATCAACGCCCTGCGGGTCCCGTTCCTGAAGCCGCCTCCGCACGACCACCGACCTCACGGTTGGGCTCGCTGGGCGCGTGGGGTGGGCAAGCGCCCGCTTCCGGCGATGCTGCTGGGAATCGCGATCCTGCTCGTGCTCGCGATACCCGTGCTGGACCTTCAGCTCGGTCAGCAGAACAACGGCCAGCTGCCGAAGTCGACCACCCAACGGCAGGCATACGACCTGCTGACGGAGGGGTTCGGACCGGGGATCAACGGCCCGCTTCTGATCGCGGTCGATTTCGACGGCAGCCCGGCTCATCCCGACAACAAGCAGCTCAAGCAGGTGCAGCAGCAGCAGGCGCAGGGCGAGCAGCAGGCGGTGGACCAGGCGGCGCAGGAGCTCGAGGCGGAGGGGGTCCCGCCGGAAGAGGCGCAATCGGAGGCGGAGCAGCAGGTGAAGTCGCAGCCGCCGACGAAGCAGGAGCAGCAGGCGGCGCAGCAGGAGGCGTTCCTGAAGACCGCGGCCAGCGATCCTCGGTTGGTCAAGCTCGAGAACAAGATCTCCAAGACGAAGGGCGTCAAGGACGTCTCGCCCGCGACGGTCGACAAGCAGGGC
Source organism: Solirubrobacterales bacterium (assembly GCA_044871225.1). Lineage (GTDB taxonomy): Bacteria > Actinomycetota > Thermoleophilia > Solirubrobacterales > 70-9 > AC-56. Next base: position 30,564 of record JBIOZP010000027.1, on the reverse strand, counting down.
AACGCCGCGGTGTTCACGGTGATCTCGACCACCGCGCCGTCCGCAAACGCGACCGAGGATCTGGTCAGCACGCTGCGTTCGCCGGTCATCCCCGAGGCGGTCGACGGAACCACGCTCACGGCGTCCGTCGGCGGGCAGACCGCCGGTTACATCGATCTCGCCGACCGGATCAGCGAGCGCTTGCCGCTCGTGATCGCCACCGTGATCGTGCTCAGCTTCCTGCTTTTGCTGGTCGCCTTCCGGTCGATCGTCGTCCCGCTGACGGCGGGGCTGATGAACCTGCTCTCGGTGGGGGCCGCGTACGGGATCCTCACCTTCGTCTTCCAGGAGGGACACGGGGCGAAGCTGATCGGCCTCGACGGGCCCACCCCGATCGTCAGCTACGTGCCGCTTCTCATGTTCGCGATCCTGTTCGGGCTCTCGATGGACTACCAGGTGTTCCTGTTGACCCGAGTCCAGGAGCACTACCGCCAGACGAAGGACAACCACGAGGCGGTGGTGGACGGGCTGGCGAGCAGCGCGCGCGTGATCACCGCCGCCGCCCTGATCATGGTCAGCGTCTACACGAGCTTCGTCCTCAACGGGTTCCCGATCGTGAAGCAGTTCGGGTTGGGGCTCGCGGCGGCGATCGCGGTGGACGCGACAGTCGTGCGCTGCCTGCTGGTGCCCGCGGTGATGGTGCTGCTCGGGCGAGCGAACTGGTGGCTGCCCGGGTGGGCGTCACGCGCGCTGCCGCGGGTGGGGATCGAGGGCGAGGATTTCTTCAAGGCTCGCGATGCCGCAGTGGCCGCCGGCGGCTCGACGCCGCCGCGCGCCTAGAGGCGGACGGCGATCGTCGCGGTGATCAGCTCCGCGAGTGGCCCGGTGGGGTAGCCGGCGACCGAGCCGCCGCCCGAGACGACGATCACGCGGCTGCCCTGGCTGCGCAGCTCCATGTCGAGGTCTACGGGAATCGGCCGGTCGCGTCCCAGGGCCTGATCGGTGAAGAAGCGAAGCAGCGGGCCGCCGGGCACCCCGAGGCGGGAGGCGCCGTACTCGGCCAGGGCCCCGGCGGTGGTCCGGCTCGTGGAGACCAGGTGGTAGGGGGCTTCGGGGGCGGGGCGGTCGAGTTCGAAGCGGGCGACGTCGAACGGGCCGGCGTGGAAGCGGGTAAGGCTGACGTCCACGCGGTCGAAGCCGTCGAGCTCGTCGAAGACGTCGGTTCGCTGCTCCAGCCCGAGGTCGAGCCTGCTGCCCGTGACGGAGAGCTCCTTGCCGTCGCCGAACAGCAGGCGGGCGGCGGGGAAGGCGGACAGCGAGGCGTCGGCGCTGCCGCCGCCCTCCGTGAGCCGGTCCTCGATGCGGTGCTCGGCGATGGGCGGGATCGCGAGCTGGCTGGCGACGAGCAGGGCCGCGAGGGCCAGCGCGATGATCAGGAGCCAGCGGGTCACCCCGGAAAGGGTGCCTGATCGGGGTGCTCAGCGGGGCTGAGCGGGGCGCATGCCCTGTAGGTCGGGCCACTGCGAGGGCGGGCCCTCGGGGCGGCGGACCCTGATCGGGTCGCCGGGGGGAAGGACGGAGATGAGCTCGCGGTTTCGCGGCTCGTCGAGCTGCTTGGCGACCGTGCGCCGGGCGACGTCGATCACGCGATTTCGTCGCCTGCGGCTCATCAGGTTGGGGCCCATGGCCTCGAGGTCGTCGGGAAGCGGCTGGATCAGGACCACCTCGGTGCCGGAGGCGCGCAGCGTCTTCGCCTCGCTTCCGAGTCGGCGGCCGGAGGCGCGCTGGAAGGCGATGTTGAAGGCGTCGCGGGGGTTGATGGCGCGGATGGGGTGCAGGGTGGAGGTCGGGTTCAGGCAGACGACGAGGTCGAGGCCCTCGTCGCGGAGGAGGTCGAGGTTGGAGGTCGAGCGGATGCCGCCGTCCACGTAGCGGCGCCCGCCGATCGTGACGGGGTGGTAGATGCCGGGGATCGCGCAGGAGGCGGCGACGGCGTCGGCGAGGTCGGCCGAGGGAGCGCCGGGGCGGCCGAAGGCGACTCGGCGGCCGGTCGCGTAGTCGCAGGCGACGACCCAGAGGTTGGGGTGGGGGGGCCAGCCGCTCGGGACGACGCGGCGGATGGTCTCCTTGAGGGGCTCGGTGGAGAAGACCCCGCGGGGGATCCAGCCGCTGAACACGGTGGCAGGGGTGAAGCGGCGCGGGTTGGCGAGCGTGCGGACCGCCAGGCTCCAGGACCCGGGGCCGATCGGGGGCAGGGCGCGCGCGAGCTCGAAGCGCGCGCCGGCCGCGCGATCGGCGTCGGCAGCGGGGCGCCCGTCGGCGTCCACGAGGCCCTCGAACACCTCGCCGCGGGAGTGGGCGACCATGAACCAGGTGGGCACGCCGGAGGCGCACAGGGCGCCGATCATCGAGCCCGCGGAGGTACCGACGACGTAGTCGGCGTCGGCGGGGTCCCAGCCGGTCTCCTCCGCCAGCGCCGCGAGCCCGCCGGTGAGCCACGCGCCGCCCTGGATCCCGCCGGCGCCGAGGACCAACCCCACCTTCATGGCCGCCGGATTGTTGCGGACGGGGCGGCGGGGAGCGCCGAATCACGTTCGCGGATCGCCACGCCCGGGTCACGAACTTGACCCAATTCCCCAGTCACGAGTCACATATTTCCCTGCAAATTGCGGGAAATGCATCCCCCGGAGCTCCGCGCCCAAGCACTCGCCCTGGTCGAGTCCGGCGTCAACGACTGCGAGATCTCCCGCCGCCTCGGCATCCCGAGGAGCACCGTCCGCGACTGGCGCCACCCGACCTACGTCTCAAGGCGCGAGACCCCGCTGGAGACCTGCCCGCGATGCTGGCATCCCGTAAAGCGGATGGAGTTCACGCCGGACGACTACATGGAACTGCTCGGCCTCTATCTGGGCGATGGATGTGTGTCGGAAGGGGCCAGGTCGCAACGTCTCCGGCTGCATCTGGACGCTAAGTACCCGGTGATGAATCACGAGATCAAGCAGCTCCTCCACCGCTGCTTTCCGGAGAACCCCGTGGGACAGCCCAAGGCGCCGACGAGCGCATGGTCCGGACGGTCGGACACGCTCGTGATCTTGTCCGTGTACTCCCGGCATCTCGGATGCCTGTTTCCTCAGCACGGGCCGGGTCGCAAGCACGAGCGCAGGATCGCCTTGGAGGATTGGCAAATGAAGCTGCTCGAGGCCTCGCCATGGCGATTGCTGCGCGGGTGTATCCGGTCCGACGGTTGCGCGTTCATGAATCGCACCGACATTCACCGGGCCCAGCCGTACGAGTACCTGAGCTACGACTTCAGCAACCGCTCCAAGGACATCATCGACCTCTTCACGACCGCCTGCGACCTCGCCGGGATCCACGACTACCGCGTCTGCGGCCAGGCAACCGGCCGCTGGGACGTGCGGATAAATCGTCGCGCCAGCGTCGCGCTGATGCTCGAGCACGTTGGCCGCAAGCGATAGCTAAGCGCTAGATTTTGAGTACCGCAGGCGGCTGTGGCGGAACTGGCAGACGCGATACGTTCAGGGCGTATTGTCCGAAAGGACGTGGAGGTTCGAATCCTCTCAGCCGCACCTCACGGGCCCCATTCCAGGCGGTGAATCGCAGGCCCGTTGCTATCCTGGCCCGCCGGCGCGCCGCTATCGTCTAGGGGACTAGGACGCCGGATTCTCAGTCCGGAAACCCGGGTTCGAATCCCGGTAGCGGTGCCTTACGGTTTGCCTGCTTTGCATGTCGAAGGCGGGCCAAAATGTGTCGCGACATCGGCGTGGGCGGCCGCCGAGGCCCTTTGACTCGTGGGCAAGCTGATCTACTCCATGGGTGTTTCTGCGGACGGGTTCATCGAGGGCCCGGACGGAGATTTCAGCTGGACTGAGCCGGACGAGGAGCTTTTCCGCCTCCATACCGATCGGGTGCGGCAGCTCGGCGCGCATCTCTGCGGCCGCCGCCTGTACGAGACGATGCTCTACTGGGAGACCGCCGACCAAGACCCCGCGCTCGGGGCCGATGAGCGCGAGTTCGCTGAGATCTGGCAGGGGCTCCCGAAGGTGGTCTTTTCGACGACGCTCGAGAGCGTCGAGGGGAACGCCAGGCTTGCCAGCGACAGCGTCCCCGAGGAGGTCCGCCGTCTCAGGGAGGAGGTGGACGGCGACCTGGAGGTCGGCGGCGCCACGCTCGCGGCTGACTGCATCGAGCTCGATCTTGTCGACGAGTACCGCCTCTTCGCCCACCCGGTGATCGCGGGGGGCGGCAAGCCGTTCTTTCCACCCCTGCAAGCGAGGGTCGAGCTCGAACTCGTCGAAACGCGCTCATTCAACTCCGGGGTCGTCTACTTGCGATACCAGCGGTTCCGGCAAACATGAGCGCTCGCGCCTTCAACCCGGGCGAAATCCGCCCGAAACTGCCTCTGAGCGGAATCTCAGTCCGAATCGCGGTCCGAACCCCGGTCGCGGTGCCTTAAGCCCTGCAAATCGAGGGCTGCCAAAAGACATCGCAAACTCAACTCCGCGAGTCGACCTCGCTCCAGAAAGCATCGACGCGAGCGTTCCACTCGTCCGGGGACTCCTGGAACGGCTGGTGAGCCTCGTCGGGCATGACCTCGAAGCGGGCGCCCGGGATCTCACCGGCGACGGATTCGCCGAAGCGTGGCGGCAAGATGACGTCGAGTCCGCCGGCCAGGACGAGCGTCGGAGCGGCTATCTCAGACAGGCGGTCAGCCGCGTCGTGATCAAGGCAGACGTCGACTTGCGCCTGAAAGGCCTCGACCGACTGCTGGTGGGGGAACACCAGCGCCTCCTCGACGATCTGGTCGACCATGCCAGCGTCATGCGCGCGCGGCGTATAGACCCACGTGAAGAAAGCGTCGAAAAATGCGCGCTCGCTCGGCGCCACCTCCGGCAGCCAGCGCCAGAAGGTGAGCTGGGACCGCCAGAGAGCATCCGGGCGACCGTACGTGCTCTGCAGGACGAGGCTGCGCACAAGCTCGGGGTGGCGAAGCGCCAGCTCCTGAGCGATGGCGCTTCCCATCGAGAACCCAGCGACATGGGTCGCTGGGAGGCCTAGCGCGCGCATGAGCGCGGCAGCGTCGTCCGCCATCACCTGCGCCGAGACCGGGCCCTCGGGCATCGCTGTTCGCCCCGCCCCACGGTTGTCGAAGGCGGTAAGTCGGTAGCGGTCCGCCAGGCCCACGAGCTGGAATTGCCACGACTCGACGGCATCGCCCAGTCCCCCGATCAGCAGTACGTCGGGACCCGCGCCGACCTGCTCGGTCCAGATTTCGAGGTCGCCAGCGCGGACGTGATCGCCCATCGCTAGTCCCGCGGCCGGCCGTGCCAGCGCTCCATGTGCTCGGCGTGGGTCCGAAGGTAGGCGCCAGGCTTGAAAAAGCGGTCATAGAAGTCGAGATCGAGATGGTGCGCCTGGACATAATTCAGGATGAAGACCGTCGGCACCGTGCCCGGGAACTTGCCGAAGGTGTCCAGGATGTACTGCGCCTGCAGCGTCACGCAGGCCTTGAACTCGTCATCGTGGACCTGGGCGCTTCCGCGCACGCCGGGACTGTCGCTCCAGGCACCGGCCGTCTCACGGTTGAACGGACCACCCGGACCGAACTTGCGCTCTGCGAAGGCCTCGACGGCTGCCGCCATGTCCGCGTAGTGCGGCGGGCAGAATGCCTCGAAGACCCCCTCGCGCCCGGTGGGGTTCGGGGTCGCCCAGCGGTCGTCCGCGTCATACCGGAACCCGAGACCCGGGACGTCGGGATTACCGGAGGCGCCCAGCATCGAGAAGCGATCGATCCCGTCGAACATCCAACCGCCGAGCCCCATCGCCTGGAGCATCAGCACGCCGGCGTAGCAGGCGCTGGCGAGCTCGGCAGTGGCCTCGGTAAGCGCGTACTGCTCGGTGAAGGTGAGCGGGAAGGGCTCCTCGACGTCGACCAGCCCGTCGAACTCGTCCAGCCCGGGGATCTTGCGATCGTTGACATCGTCGAAGATCGCGTATCCGTTCTGGGTGAAGAAGCAGAGGATCGCGATCAGGTGCTGAGCGATGTCGGCCACCGGGATGACGAGGAGCGAGCCCGGGACGTTGACGCACCAGGTGTTGTGCCCCTCGAGGTAGGGCTCCTCGGCCGGTAGGTAAAGCCGCCCGTCGGAGAGCTTGCGCACTCGCTCCCGGTGGCGCTCGACCATAAGTTCGGGCGTCAGCTCGTCGGCTGCCGGGTCCACGAGCGCGCCGGCGTCGCGGGTGGGGAAGAAGTAGACCCCCGAATCGTCAGTGAAGAACAGCTCCGACGTGTGAAAGCCGGCAGCCGAGGGGAAGGTGCGCCCGGCGGCGCCAGCGGAGTAGTTGGACATGTGAGGCGCGTAGCGCGCGTGCCGGGTGATCGCGTAATGCCAGCCGGTCGTTCCACCAATCGCGCTCAGCACGAGCATCCGCTCCAGCTCGGTGAGCGGCAGCGGCTCGTGCCGGGAGCGGTACGCGAGCGGACCGTCGGGGATCTCGTCACCGACCGCGAAGCGGCGAGAGCGGCGCCCGAAAAGCGCCTCCAGTAGCGGGAAGGCAGCGAGTTCCCTCAGCGCCTCGCTCTCGGCCGTGGTCTGCTGTCCACTGCTGACGCTCATCGAATTCCTCCCTCCGTGGCCCGGCGACCGAGTCTGCCAACTCCGGCGGCAACGTGCCGTTCCGGCGATGAGCGCGGCATCCGCGAGATACTGGCGGGAATGACGCGGGAGCATGTGGAGGCGTCGCGGGGGACGCGAATCGCGCTTCCGCACCTCGGCAGCACGAGTCAGCGCCGGACGCTGGACGAGCGCTTGAGGGTGCGTCTTCCCGGTCTTTTCCGATGGACGGCCAAGGCCTTGTTTCGCCTTCCGTCACGATCTCGGGTTCGTCAAGCGATCCTCGCGCGGACCATAACGCGCGCCTACGCGGCCGCAAATCGCCGGGACTTCGAACTCGTCCTCACCGGCAACGATCCCCGCAGCTACGAGTACCGCCCGAGTGCCGAGTACCTGCCTCCCGACATGGACACCACCTACTACGGCCACGACGGCTATCGGCGGTTCTGGCGACAGTGGCTCGACGCGTTCGAGGACATTCGCTGGGATCCGGAGGAGGTCATCGACTTTGGAGCCAAGGCTTTGGTCACGACCCGCCAAAGCGGCCACGGATCGGGTAGCGGGGTGGCCGTGAGCCAGGCGGTGTTTCAGGTCTTCACGTTCAGGGACGGTCTGGTGGTCCGGCAGGAGGATTTCTCGGATCGCTCCAAGGCCCTCGAGGCCGCCGGCCTTTCGGAGTAGCCGAGGTCACAGGAGAAGGTCGAGAGAGCGTCTGCGCATTCCACGCGCTCGGGCTGTGGCATAGGACGTTCGCCGCTACCGGGGATCGCCTTAAGAGAATCCCGCCGCGCTCACGGGCCCTCGCCGAGAGCGAAGCCGGGTGCCACGCCTCGCCACGGCATCGCCCGCTCGAGCTGTGCGGCGACGCGGATCAGGACATCCTCGCGGCCCAACCCCGCGATCAGCTGGATACCGACGGGAAGCGCGTCGCCGCCGGCGTCGACCGGCAGCGAGATCGCCGGTTGGCCGCTGACGTTGGCGAAGGGGGTGAGCGGAAACCAGCCGAGCTGCCGCTCTAGGAGGGTCGCGGGATCGCCCTCCATGAGCTCGCCGAGAATCGGCGCCGGGGCCTGGACGGTCGGGGTCAGCAGCAGGTCGAATCCCTCGCCCCACCAAGCGCCCGCGATCCGGGCCAGCGCGCCCAACTCGTCTCGCCGCTGAACGAACTCGACCGCCGAGATGGCTCGCCCGCGCTCGGCGAGCGCCCACGTCATGGGCTCGACGTCACCCTCTCCGATCGCGACGCCGGCCACGGCCTCGATCGCAGCCACGGTGGCGGCCGCTGCCGTCACGGCCCACCAGTCGTGCCAGCCGGCGGCGAACAGCCCATCGCGAATCGGCTGCGGAGCGGAGTCCTCGACCGCGTGTCCCAGGTCCTCCAGGGTGGCGGCGCAGCTCCTGACGGCCTGCGCGCACGCCGGATCGGTGGGCCAGCTGCCGGCCGGGCCTTCGTCCAGAATCCCGATTCGAAGCCGTCCGGGATCGGCGCCCACCTCTCCGAGCCACGGTCCCGGCGGAGGGGCCGCCGCATAGGGATCGCCCGGAGCCCCTCCGGCCAGCACGTCGAGCAGCGCCGCCGCGTCACGCACCGTGCGCGTCAGCACCCCCTCCACAGCCAGCCCGGCATCGGCCTCCCACAGGACGGGGCCCCAGGAGATGCGTCCCCGCGAAGGCTTCAGGCCGACCAGCCCGCAGGCTGCCGCCGGGATGCGGATCGACCCGCCGCCGTCGTTGCCGTGGGCGACCGGGACCAGGCCCCCGGCGACCGCAGCCGCGGCCCCGCCGCTCGAGCCGCCCGCGGTCCGGCCCGGGTCCCAGGGATTTCGCGTCGGGCCGTAGGCCTGCGGCTCGGTCGTGGCGCACAGGCCGAGCTCGGGGATGTTGGTGCGCCCGAGCGGGATGAACCCAGCCGCCCTCACCCGGTCGGCGAACACGCTGCCGAACGGCGCCACCATCGCGCGGTCGCGCAGCAGCCGCATGCCCAGGGTGACGCGCTCGCCGGCCTCGAAGGCGCCGATGTCCTTGTAGAGGAAAGGGACACCGGCGAAGGGGGCGGCCGGATCGACCGCGTCGGCCTCGGCCAGCGCCCGCTCGAAGCGCTCGTGGACGACGGCGTTCAGCCGGGGATTGGCAGCCTCGATTCGCGCGATCGCGGCGGCGACCAGCTCCCGCGGGGCGCAGGTACCCGCGCGAACCAGATCCGCGGATCCGATCGCGTCCAGCTCGGCGAGCTCTGCGTCAGTTCGATCCGGAGCGGAGCCGGGCGCCGACGTCACGGCGTGATCGTCGCACGTCGCCGACCGGCCGAAAGCTCCACATGAGCTTCTTCTCGGCGAAGGTCAGCGGCCGCCAATCGTCCTCGTCCTGGTCCCAGACGTAGATCGAGACGTCCACGACGCTCCGAATCCCCCGCAGCGCTTGGAGCGCCCCGCGCGCGTCCGAGTCCTCGACAATCACCCGGCGGCTCATCACGTCCATGACCTTGAACCGGCGCGGCCCGCGTGGCGGCGGCGGAGCAGCAGGCGGCGGCGTCGGCTTGCCCGACTTCGAGGGCCGGCGGCCCTTGGTCGCCGACCGCTGCTGGAGCTTTTCGAGCGGCACCATTTCGGCGCCGGTCCCCTTCGTCTCCGTGTCGAGCACCCAGACCCGTGCCAAATCCATCCTTTCCGAGGGCGCCCTTCTCACCGAGCGCCCGACATCCGCCCACATCGATCTTAGCCGGGGTCCTTTTCCCCGAACAGCGCCGAGTCGGCCCGGCCCGCCGCCTTGCCCACGGCTGTCGGCGCCGGATGTGAGACTTCCGGCCCGTGAGCTTCCTGCAGCCGGCCCCGCCGCCCTTCGACCTCGACGAGTGGAGAGCGCAGCCGTACCTCAGACGGCTGAAGGCGAACGCCCAGGACTGGGCCATCAACGGCTTCGGCACCCCCGGCATCGTCTTCCTGCTGTACGTGGTGAAGCTGGTCGTCTACGTCCTCGGCGCGTTCTTCGTGATCTCGATCTCCACCCCTGGGATCGGAACGCTCGGCGACGTCGGCGACTGGTGGACGACGCCGATCGTGTTCCAGAAGTTCGCGGTCTGGACGCTGGTCTGGGAGATCCTCGGGATCGGCTCGGGATCGATGCAGCTCGCCGCCCGCTACGGCCCGGTGATCGGCGGCGCGCTCTACTGGCTGCGGCCCGGGACGGTGCGGCTGCCGCCGTGGCCCGACAAGGTCCCCCTGACCCGCGGGACCCGGCGCACCCCCCTGGACGTGGCGCTCTATGCCGCCGTGATCGCCTCCGGCATCTATCTCCTGCTCTCGAACGGCGACAACGGTGGCGCCAGGCTCGATCCGGCGGCGATCCTTCCGCTGCTTGGCTTCTGGGCGCTCCTGGGCCTGCGCGACAAGGTCTCGTTCCTCGCCGCGCGCCCCGAGATCTACGGGTTCATGATGCTCGTCTCGCTGTTTCCGGCCCACACCCTGATCGTGGGATGGCAGTTCGTCTTCTTCTTCATCTGGTGGGGAGCCGCCACCTCGAAGCTCAACCGCCACTTCCCCTACGTCATCTCGGTGATGGTCAGCAACACGCCGTGGAACCGATCGCGAAAGGCCAAGGCGAAGCTCTACGAGGACTATCCCGAGGACCTTCGCCCCGGCCCCCCCGCGGCCCTGGGCGCGCACCTGGGGACGGCGATCGAGTACGGCCTGCCGCTGATCCTGCTCCTGTCGAGGGGCGGGACGATCACCACCCTGGCGGTGATCGGGATGATCATCTTCCACCTCCACATCACGTCCACGTTCGCCCTCGGCGTGCCGATGGAATGGAACCTGTTCATGATCTTCGGGCTCCTGTTCCTGTTCGGGCACTACGGAGACGTCCCGCTCTCGAACCTGGACAACCCGCTGCTGATCGCGGTGCTGGCGCTCGTGGGGGTGGTGATCCCCGTGCTCGGCAACCTGTTCCCCGAGAAGATCTCGTTCCTCCCCGGCATGCGCTACTACGCCGGCAACTGGGCGACGAGCCTGTGGCTGTTTCGCAAGTCCACCCGCGCGGAGAAGCGGCTTGACGAGTGCGTCGACAAGGTCGCGCCGATCACCGTCGAGCAGCTCACCAAGCTCTACGGCCGCGAGACTGCCGAGTACTTCCTGGAGAAGGCGCTGGCCTTCAGGGCGCTCCACAGTCACGGCCGGGCGCTGAACGCGCTCGCCGCGCGCGCCGTCGGGAACGTGGACGACTACGACGTCCGCGACGGCGAGATCGTCTCCGGCGTCGTCGCCGGCTGGAACTTCGGCGACGGACACTTCCACCACCACCAGCTCCTGAACGCAGTGCAGGAGCAGTGCGAATTTGGGGAGGGGGACCTGCGCGTGGTCGCCCTCGAGGGTCAGCCCCTGCACGTGCAGCGCCAGCACTACTGGCTCTACGACGCCGCCGCCGGCTTGATCGAGGAGGGGTGGGTGAACGTCGCCGACGTCGTCGAGCGCGGCCCCTGGCTCGAGGAGTCGTTCGAGTTTCCCGTCGAGGTCAGATGAGCCAAGCGGTGGTCGTCGGGGCGGGCCCCAACGGGCTCGCCTGTGCCGTTGCCCTGGCGGGTGAAGGGCTGGAGGTGACGCTGCTCGAGGCCGAGGACGAGATCGGCGGTGGCACGCGCAGCGCCGAGCTGACGGAACCGGGACTCGTGCATGACGTCTGCTCAGCGATCCACCCCATGGCGGTGGGCTCGCCGTTCCTGAGCTCCCTGGGGCTCGAGCGTCACGGGCTGGAGTGGCGCTGGCCAGAGGTCGACTGCGCGCATCCCCTCGACGACGGCAGCGCGGGCGCCATGTGCCGATCGATCGAGGAGACCGCGCGCGGGCTCGGCCCCGACGGAACCGCATGGCGCCGCGCCTTCGGGCGCCCGGCCCGCTCCTTCGACGTCCTGATGGAGGACGTCTTCCGCCCCTTCCTGCACGTCCCGCGACACCCGCTGCGACTAGCGAGCTTCGGCTTGCGGGCGGCCGCCCCCGCGGTGGTGCTGGCCCAAGCCTTTCGGTCGCCGCAGGCGCGGGCGCTCTTCGGCGGCGTCGCCGCTCACGCGATCGCCCCGTTCGGCCCTCCCATGAGCTCGGCGGTGGGCATGGCGCTGATCGGCGGCTGTCATCGCTTCGGATGGGCGGTGGCGCGGGGTGGCTCGCAGGCGATCGCGGACGCGCTGGCCGGGGAGCTCCGCGAGCGCGGGGGCAGGATCGAGACCGGGGTCCGCGTCCGCGAGCTCCCCGCCACCGACGTGGTGGTTCTGGACCTGGCGCCGGCCGGCGTGCTGGAGGTCGCCGGCGATCGGCTGCCGGCCCGGGTGGCCCGGGCGTACCGCCGCTACCGCCACGGCCCAGGGGCCTTCAAGGTGGATTTCGCTGTGCAGGGCGGGGTGCCGTGGGCGAACGACACCTGCCGCCGATCCGGGACGGTCCACTGCGGCGGGTCGTTCGAGGAGATCGCCGCCGCGGAGCGGATGGTGAGCCGGGGCCAGATGCCGGAGCGCCCGTTCGTGCTCGTCGCCCAGCAGTACCTCGCGGACCCGGGCCGCTCCCGCGGGGACGTCCACCCGGTCTGGTCCTACGCGCACGTCCCGAGCGGCTACCGTGGCGACGCCGAGGCTGCCCTCGTCGACCAGATCGAGCGCTTCGCGCCGGGGTTTCGCGAGCGGATCGTGGCGAAGACGGTGCGCTCGCCGGCGGAGCTAGAGGCCGGCAACCCAAACTACGTCGGCGGCGACATCATCACCGGGGCCAACACCCCCGTCCAGGTCCTGATCCGTCCCCGCCTGGCTCTCGAGCCCTACAGCACCGGCATTCCCGGGGTCTTCATCTGCTCGGCGGCCACGCCGCCGGGCCCGGGGGCGCACGGAATGAACGGCTTCAACGCGGCGCAGTCGGCGCTGCGCTGGCTGAGTCGCCGCTAGTGCTGATCACGCGATCAGCGAATGCGCGCCGGCGGCGCTCACCGCCGCCGACAGCGTCTCGATGTCGTAGGCGCCGTCGTGGCGGCGCCCGTTGACGAAGAAGGTGGGGGTTCCCGTGACGCCGCTTTGGTCGGCCGAGTCGACGTCCTCCTCGATCTTTGCCGCGCCGGCGCCTTCGCGAAGGTCCTCGCGGAAGCGCTCGACGTCCAGGCCCAGCTGCTCGGCGTAGGCGAGCAGGTCGCGTGGCCGCAGATCTCCCTGGTGGTCGAGCAGCAGCGCATGCATGTCCCAGAAGGCCCCCTGCGCCGTCGCCGCCTCCGAGGCCTCGGCGGCGAGCTGCGCGTTCGGATGGACGTCGGAGAGGGGAAGGTGACGCCAGACGTAGCGGACGTCGGCGAAGTCGGAGAGGAGCTCGCGGACCACCGGCTCGGCTCGGCCGCAGAAGGGGCACTCGAAGTCGCCGTACTCGACCACGGTCACGGGCGCCTCCGCGGGCCCGCGCACGTGGTCGCGCTCTGCATCGACGGGCACGGCGAGGTCAACCAGCGCCTGTGACCCGCCCAGCAGGGCACGGATCCGCGTCCTGCGGGGCAGCATCGCGGTGCCCCTCGCCACCGCGGCGGTCAGCAGCGGGGCCGCCACGGCGGCGGTGAGCACCCCCAGCTTCGCCTCGCGCAGCTCGATCCCCTCGAAGGCCAGATCCGCGATCAGGAGGGAGACGGTGAAGCCGATCCCGGCGATCGCGCCGCCCCCGATCACCGACGCCCAGCCGACGGGGGGCTGCAGGCGCTCGCGGCTGAGGCGGGTGACGAGCCACGCAGTGCCCGCGATGCCGACGGGCTTGCCGAGGACGTAGCCGAGCAGGATCCCCAGGGTCACCGGTGAGGTGTAGGCGTCGGCGAGGAAGTCGGCGTGGAGGGGGATCCCGACGTTGGCGAGGGCGAACAGGGGCACGATCACGTAGCTGGTCCAGGGGTGGTAGAGCCGCTGGAGGCGAGCGTTCGGCGACACGGCCGCCCTCAGGCCGGCCCGCGCCGAGCGCTCCAGCTCCGGGGTCGGTTGCTCGCGAAAGCTGCGGAACAGGTCGGTGGCCCGCTCGAGCTCTCCGCGGCCGGCCGGATAGGCCCAGGTGACCAGCCCGACGGCCAGGCCGAGCACGACGGGGTCGACTCCCGACTCGAACAGGGCGACCCAGGCGGCGGCGGCGAGCAGGAAGTAGACGACCCCGCGCCGGATCCCCGCTGCACGCGCCGCCAGGATCGCGCCGAAGAACCCGGCTGCGATCAGGAGCGGCCCGGCGTCGACGTCCGAGCTGTAGACGAGCGCGATGACGCCCAGGGCGATCATGTCGTCGATCACCACCAAGGTGAGGACGAATCCGCGCAGCCGCTCGGGAAAGCTCGAGCCGAGCAGCGCCAGCACGCCCAGCGCGAAGGCGGTGTCGGTCGACATCGCCACTCCCCAGCCGCTTGCGGAATCCTCACCCGCGTTGATCGCCGAGTAGATCGCGACCGGGACGAGCATTCCGCCCAGTGCGGCGGCCAGAGGCAGCGCCACCCGCCGGCGCTCGCGCAGCTCGCCGAGGTCGAACTCGCGGCGGACCTCCAGTCCGACGACGAAGAAGAAAAAGGTCATCAGGCCGCCGTTCACCCAGTCGCGCAGGCTTTGGGAGATCCCGTCCGAGCCGATCTGGATCGACAACTCCGTGTGCCAGACGTCGTTGTAGGAGCCCAGGGCCACGTTGGCCCACACCAAGGCGGCCACGGCGCCCGCGAACAGCACCGCCGCGCTGCCGGTCTCGGTGCTCAGGAACTCCCGTAACGGGGACTCCAGGCTGCGGGCCCAGGCGGTGCGGCCCGAGAACGCGCTTCGAAGCCGCGCCGGGTTGACGCTCACGCTCGCTGCAGGAGCTCGGTCACCGCGCCAGCGAGCCGCTTGCCCTTCGCCGTCAAGCGGTACTCGGCGTGGGGAGGGCGGCCGGGTACGAGCTGGCGCCTCACGATCCCGGCGGCCTCGAGCTGCTCGAGGCGCTCGGACAGCGTCGTCGGCGACACGCCGGGAAGCGACTGGCGAAACTCGTTGAAGCGCGCGGCGCCGCTGGAGCAGGCGTAGATCGTGGCCAGCGTCCAGCGGCGCTCGAGGAGGTCCGCCACCGCGCGAAGCTGCGGGGGGACCGGGTCGCAGCTACGGCACCGCGGCGACATCGGGCTTGTGGCCGGCGGGCTCGAGCGCCTCCTCGAGCACCTCGTCGATGCTCATCACCGGGTGGAAGGTCATCTGCTCTCGGATCTCATCGGGCACCTCGTCGAGGTCGCCGCGGTTTCGCTCGGGCAGGATCACCTCGGTCAGCCCCGCGGCGTGGGCCGCCAGCACCTTCTGCTTGACGCCGCCGATCGGCAACACGCGGCCCTGCAGCGTGACCTCGCCGGTCATGCCGACCGTGTGCTTGACCGGGCGGCCGGTCATCAGCGACGCGATCGCGGTCGTCATCGCGGTGCCCGCGCTCGGGCCGTCCTTGGGGATCGCGCCAGCGGGGACGTGCAGGTGGAACTCGCGCTGGAAGGCGGCGGGGTCGACGCCGAGCTTCTCCGCGTGCGATCGCACGTAGGAGAGCGCGATCCGCGCCGACTCCTTCATCACGTCGCCGAGCTGGCCGGTCAGCACCAGGCCCTCGCCGCCGTCCATCGCCGTCGCCTCGATGAACAGCACGTCGCCACCGGTGCCGGTCACGGCGAGTCCCGTGGCCACGCCGGGGATCGCGGTGCGCTCCACGGACTCCTGGAAGAACCGCTGGCGCCCGAGCGCATCGGTGACCGCCTCGTGGTCGATGACGATCGGGGCCTGCGCCTCGTCCGAGGCGATCCGCGTCGCGACGCGGCGCAGCAGCTTTCCGAGCTCACGCTCGAGCTGGCGCACGCCGGCCTCCCGCGTGTACTCGGTGACCACGTTCCGCAGGATCGCGTCGGAGGCCTCGACCTCGTCGGAGCGCAGGCCGTTTCGCTCCAGCTGGCGGGGCCACAGGTAGCCGCGCGCGATCGCGAGCTTCTCCTCGGTGGTGTAGCCGTCGAACCCGATCACCTCCATGCGGTCCAACAAAGGCCCGGGGATCGTGTCGGTGAGGTTCGCGGTGGCCAGGAACACCACCTCGGAGAGGTCGAGCTCGACGTCGAGGTAGTGGTCTCGGAAGGAATGGTTCTGGGCCGGGTCGAGCACCTCCAAGAGCGCTGACGACGGATCGCCTCGCCAGTCGGCGCCCACCTTGTCGACCTCGTCCAGGAGGATCACGGGGTTCATCGTGCCGGCGTCCCGCAGGGCGCGCACGATGCGGCCCGGCAGGGCCCCGATGTAGGTGCGGCGGTGGCCGCGGATCTCGGCCTCGTCGTGGATTCCCCCCAGGGAGATGCGGACGAACTCGCGGCCCAGGGAGCGGGCCACGGACTCGCCGATCGAGGTCTTGCCGGTCCCCGGTGGCCCGACCAGGGTGAGGATGGCGCCGTTGGCCCGGCTCTCGTCCGTGGCCCCGCGCTCCTGGCGCAGCCTGCGCACCGCGATGAACTCGGTGATGCGCCGCTTCACGTCCTCGAGGCCCGCGTGGTCGGAGTCGAGCACCCGGCGGGTGTGGTCGGGGTCGAGCCGCTCGTCGGAGCGCTTCGACCACGGAACAGCGATCAGCCAATCCAGGTAGCTGCGAATCATCGAGGACTCCGGCGACTGCTCGCCCTGCCGCTCGAGGCGCCGCAGCTCGCCCGACGCCTGCTCGGCGACGGCTTCGGGCATGCCGGCCTCCGCGATCTTCCTCTCGTACTCGGCGATCAGGTCGCCCTCGTCCTCGCTCAGCTCCTTGCGGATCGACTCCATCTGCTTGCGCAGGAAGTACTCGCGCTGCTGCTGCTGGGCGCCCGACTCCACGTCGTCGCGGATCTTGCGGCGCACCTGCAGCTCGGCGAGCCGCTCGCGCTGCATCTGAACGGCGAGCTCGAGCCGCGCGCTCACGTCCACCGTCTCCAGCAGCCGGAGCTTCTGGTCCGTGGACAGATCGGGGCTGTATCCCGCGGTGTCGGCCAGCGCCCCGGGCTCCTCGATGGAGCGAAGGAAGGCGGCGATGCGCTGATCGGCGCCCCGCAGCTCGAGGATCTCCTCGACCACGGCGCGGTACTCCCGCATCAGCTCGTGGGCACGCTCGTCGTCGGGATTCCCGTCGTGGACCTCCTGTACCTCGATCCGCAGCTCCTCGCCGTCGCCGGGCCGGGCGGTGCCCGCGAGACCGCGGTGCAGGCCGACCACGGTGGCCACCGGCATGCCGTTCGGAAGCTGCGCGCGCTCGATCACCTCGGCGACGACGCCGATGCGGCCGAACTGACCGTCGCGTTGCGGCAGGAGGAAGACGCGGTCCTCCTCGCCGACGTCGATGGACAGCGTCGCGGTGATGGCGGGGAAGACGATTGCATCGTCGATGGGGATCAGGCGATAGGTCATCGAGTAGCTCTACTTTTTGTAGTTAGTCCAGAACTAGGATAGCGAGCGGGCAGGCGCCGGCTGAGGCGGATGGCCCCGCCCCGGGGGGTGGCTCAGCGAGCTGGTGCGGGAGGGAGGCGTCCGCGTGCCTGAGCAGGGCCGCCACCCCCGAAACCGAGTAGTGGGTTGCTTGACTACGGCGCTCCTGTCAATAATGTAGTTTCGTGGCAGGTAACGGCCCAGGGACCTGGGAGGGGCCTCGGAGACGGAACTCATGAAGCGCGTGCTCGTCAGCGTTCCCCTCGTCTGCCTGCTCGCGGTGGCGGCGCTCGGCGCCTGGACGGGAATCGCGTTCCCGGCCTCGACGCCCCAGATCACCGATACCGATCCCGACTCACCCGCCAACGCGGACACGCCGCGTGTGAAGGGAAACGCCGATCCGGGCTCGACCGTGACCCTGTACCAGTCCTCCGATTGCACCGGGCCGGTGGAGGACCAGGGCTCCGCCGCGACCTTCGCCTCGCCCGGCCTGCAGGCGACGGTCGCCGACGACTCGATTGCCACCTTCACCGCCACCGCCACGGACGGGAACGGCACCTCGCCCTGCTCCAGCCCCTTCACCTACCGGGAGGACTCGACCTCGCCGGACACTCAGATCACCTCGGGGCCGGCCGGCGCGACGAAGGACACCACTCCGACCTTCGGCTTCTCGAGCAGCGAAGCCGGGTCGAGCTTCGAGTGCCGCTTCGACTCCAACTCCTTCGCGCCCTGTTCGGGCCCCGGCACGACCCACACGCCCTCCAGCGCGCTCCCCGAAGGCACCCACACCTTCCAGGTGAGGGCCACCGATCAGGCCCAGAACGCCGACCAGACCCCGGCATCTCGGACCTTCACCGTGGACACGACGGCTCCGGCCGCCCCCGTGATCACCGCCACGATCCCCGCCTCGCCTGCGAACGACAGCACGCCTCAGGTGAGGGGCACGTCTCTCGGGACCACGGTCCGGCTCTACAAGGGCGCCTGCACCGGCACCCCGATCGCCACCGGCCCCGCGAGCCGGTTCGACGATCCCGGCTTCTTCACCACGGTGCCCGACAACTCGACCACGACCTTCAGGGCCAGCGCGGTCGACGCGGCCGGGAACGTCTCGGCGTGCTCGGCGGGCAAGGTGTACGTCGAGGACTCGATCGCGCCGGCCGCGCCGCGCATCACCGAGACCGATCCCCCGTCGCCCGCGAAGGACAGCACTCCGACGATCAAGGGCACGGCGGAGGCCGGAACCATCGTGCGGCTGTACAAGACCGCCGGCTGCATCGGCGCCCCGGCCGCCATCGGGACCGCGACCAAGTTCGCCTCCCCCGGATTCACGGTCACGGTCCCGGACAACAGCACGACCGCCTTCCGTGCGACCGCCACCGACAAGGCCGGCAACTCGTCCGGATGCTCGGTCGCGAAGGTCTACATCAACGACTCCAGGCCTCCTCCCCCGCCGGAGGTCACGGACAGCAATCCGGACTCGCCCGCCAACCACAACAGCCCCCGAATCAGGGGAACCGCGACCGGGACGATCGTGAAGCTCTACAAGGGCGCCTGCACCGGCACCCCGATCGCCCAGGGCACGAGCACGCAGTTCGCCTCTCCCGGCTTCCTCACCTCGGTACCCGACAACTCGACCACAGCGTTCCGGGCGATCACGACGGACGGCGCGGGCAACGTCTCGCAGTGCTCGGCACCCCTCAACTACATCGAGGACTCCACGCCGCCCGCCGCTCCCCAGCTCGGCGTCACCGACCCCCCGTCGCCCGCCAACGACAACAGCGTCGTGGTGAAGGGCACCGCCCGCGGCGACGTCGTCAACCTGTACAAGGGCTCGAGCTGCACCGGCGCGCCGATCGCTCAGGGAACGACGGCAGAGCTCGCGTCGCCCGGGTTCACGTTCACGGTCGCCGACAACACCGTGACCACGTTCAGGGCCACCGTGACCGACCTCGCGGGCAACGTCTCCAACTGCTCGGCGGGGAGAACGTACATCGAGGACTCCCTGCCTCCTCCGACGCCCCAGATCACGTCCACCGTCCCGAACTCTCCCGCGAACGACAACAGCCTCCAGGTGAAGGGGACCGCGGGAGGCAAGACGGTGAAGCTCTACAAGACCAACTGCACGGGCACCCCGATCGCCCAGGGAACGTCGACGCAGTTCGCGTCGCCGGGCTTCCTGGCGGCCGTCCCCGACGACTCGAAGACCAACTTCCGGGCGACGGCCACCGATGCGGCGGGGAACGTATCCGGCTGCTCGGCCGTCAAGGCCTACATCGAGGACTCAACGCCTCCTCCCACC
The DNA here is from genome assembly GCA_044871225.1 of Solirubrobacterales bacterium. Lineage (GTDB taxonomy): Bacteria > Actinomycetota > Thermoleophilia > Solirubrobacterales > 70-9 > AC-56. Next base: position 11,240 of record JBIOZP010000027.1, on the reverse strand, counting down.
CCGCAGCTCACGACCACCTCGCCGGTGTCGCCGGCCAACGACAACACGGTCACGCTCACGGGGACCTCCGGCGGCGCCACCCTGAGGATCTACGCCGCCGCGGGGTGCACCGGCGCCCCGATCGCCCAGGGGCCGACCTCCCAGCTCGCCAATCCCGGCTACACGGTGACGGTCGCCGACAACACGACGACGGCCTTCCGGGCGACGTCCACCGACCTCGCCGGCAACATCTCGCCGTGCTCGCCCGCGATCACCTACGTCGAGGACTCCGCACCGCCGGCCGCTCCCCAGATCACCGACAGCGACCCCGACTCGCCGGCGAACGACAACGCCCCCCGCCTCAAGGGCTCGGCGGAGGCGGGCTCGCACGTCCACCTCTATGAGTCCTCCGACTGCACGGGCGCGATCGAGGCGCAGGGGCTCGCGGGGGCGTTCGCATCCCCCGGCCTCCAGGCCGCGGTCGCGGACGACCTGGCCACGACCTTCACCGCCACGGCGACCGACGCCGCCGGCAACACGTCCCCCTGCTCGAGCCCGTTCAACTACCGCGAGGACTCCACGCCCCCCGCCACGCAGATCGACTCCGGGCCCACCGGCCTCACCGCGGACTCCACGCCCACCTTCACGTTCTCGTCCAACGAGGCCGGATCGACCTTCCGCTGCCGGTTCGACTCCGACCCGTTCGCGGCCTGCTCCGGCCCCGGTGCGAGCCACACCGCCCAGAGCACGATGGCCGACGGCATGCACACGTTCGAGGTCCGCGCGATCGACCAGGCGCAGAACGCCGACGCGAGCCCGGCATCGGTGACGTTCACCGTCGACACGCAGGCTCCGGCGGCTCCGCAGATCACCGACACCGACCCCAATTCGCCAGCCAACGACAACAGCCCGATGGTGAAGGGGACGGCCGAGGCCGGCTCGACCGTGACCCTGTACCAGTCCGCCGACTGCACCGGCGCGGTCGAGGCGCAGGGGTCGGCGGGGGCCTTCGGGGGCGCGGGGTTGGCGGCGAGCGTCCCCGACGACGCGGTCGCCACGTTCACCGCCACGGCCACGGACGCGGTGGGCAACACCTCGTCCTGCTCCAGCACCTTCAACTACCGCGAGGACTCCACGCCGCCCGACACGCAGATCGACTCGGGGCCGACCGGGGTCACTGCCGACGACACCCCGACCTTCACCTTCTCCGCCACCGAGCCGGGCTCGACCTTCGAGTGCCGCTTCGACTCCGACCCGTTCGGGCCCTGCTCGGGGCCGGGGGACAGCCACACCCCGTCCAGCTCCCTTCCCAGCGGCGCCCACACGTTCGAGGTCCGGGCCACCGACCAGGCCCAGAACACCGATGCGTCGCCGGCTCTGAGCGCGTTCATCGTCCTCTGACCCACGGCACCCACTCCCGCGGGGCGGAGATCACCGCGGATGCGCCCTGCAGCTCGCGCCCGCGCAGCTCTCGAGCTTCTGCAGCCGGGCCGCGAGCCGTGACCTCACTCGCGCGTAGGCGGGAGCCCGGTCGCGGCTTTGCAGCTCGTAGGGGTCGTTCTTCAGGTCGTAGAGCTCTCGCTCGCCGCTGGAATACTCCGCGTAGAGGTAGCGCTCGGTGCGGATCGCCTTGAAGGTCGGCTCCTCGATCAAGGCCCCGCGGCGGCGCTCGAGCTCGGGGTTTCGCGCCAGCGGGATCAGTGAGCGCCCGTCCATCTGTAGCCCCGGGGTCGCGTTGGCGAGGTCGACGATGGTCGGCGCCAGGTCGGCGTTCACGGTCACGCGGATGACCTTCTCTCCCGCCGGAATCCCCGGGCCTCGCATCATCAGCGGCACCCGGATCGACTCCTCGTAGACCCGTTCCTTGCCCTTCGGTATTCGGTGCTCGCCGTGGAAGAACCCGTTGTCGGAGGTGTAGACGACCAGGGTGTTGGCCAGCTCGCGGTTCTCGCGAAGCGCCGCGACCACCTTCTTCACCCCCTCGTCCACGGACAGCAGCGACTCGAGCTGGCACCGGTACATGCGCTGGATGTCTGCGACCTCGGTCGCCGTCAGCAGGGGGCGGCCCCTCAGCCGCGCCGGCTTGTCGGAGAGGTCGGCCTCGTTGAAGTTCGGGGGCTTCGGCAGCGGCTCGGAATCGAAGGCGTGGGCGTGGCGGGGCGCCGGCGTCGCCGTTCCCCTGCAGTCGCGCGGAGGGTTGGGGTCCGGCAGGCCCCCCCAGTGGGGCGCCGTGTAGGTGAGCCACAGGAAGAAGGGCCGGGGCTGCGGCGCGCGGCGATTGATCAGCGCCACGGCCTTCCGGGTCAGCACGTCCTGCTTGAAGTCGGAGGGGTCCTGTCCGTGGAACGTCTTGGTGCCGTTCTCGTTGAGGATGTATCCGTAGACCGCCTGGTCGTCGGGGGCCGCCGCGTGCCACTCCGACCATCCCGGGGGCACGCGTGGCTGATTCACGTAGCCGTTCAGGTACTTGCCGACCAGCGCGGTGTAGTAGCCGGCGCGGCGCAGCCAGACGGCGAGGTTGTTGTTCGCGTGCAGGGTCTCGAAACGGCTGAACCCACCGCTGGGCGGGGTGTTCCCGGCGACGCGGTGGTTGTGCATGTACTGGCCGGTGAGGAATGTCGCTCGGGAAGGGCAGCACAGCGAGTAGTTGACGAAGCTCCGCTGGAAGGTGACCCCCCGAGCGCCGATCAGCGCCTTCGTGTTTCGCATCACCCGCATCGAGCTTCGCGCCTGATCGTCGGTCATCACCACGACGACGTTCGGCCGGGCCCGCGCGGCCGACGCCGCGTCCGGGGGCGGCTGCGCGGACGCGCCGACCCCCAGGGCGCCGGCGCAGACGGCCGCCCCGACGACCAGCAAGCGCCGCCGGCCGCTCGCCCGCCCGCCGCTGTTCAAGGACTCCTTGCCGATCGCCACGGGTCCCCAGTCTCCCGAAGTGCGGCGATCAGCGGCCGTCAGCCCGGGCCGTTGGGAGGCGCCAACCAAGCACGGGTGAGCGGCGCCAGGGCTCCAGGGGCGGGCTCTAGACTGGGACGGCAATGCGCGAGCTCCCGGTCCCGGCGCACTTCGACCCGCGCCGCGTCGGCGAGGTGTGGCGGGTGCCCTACGAGGATCGCGCGCGCGAGGCCGCGACGTGGGCCGCGGAGCACCGCGTCGCCCCGGCAGCCGACGACTCGTTTCGACTCTGCCTGCTCGCCGTCGACGTCCAGAACACGTTCTGCGTGCCGGGCTTCGAGCTCTTCGTCGCCGGGCGCTCGGGCAGGGGGGCCGTCGACGACAGCCGCCGCCTGTGCGAGTTCATCTATCGCAACCTCGCCTCGATCACCCGGATCCTGCCGAGCCTCGACACCCACCGCGCGATGCAGGTCTTCCACGCGATCTGGCTCGTCGACGAGCAGGGCAACCATCCCGCGCCGTACACCCTCGTCTCGGCCGACGACGTCGAGCGCGGCCGCTGGAGGATGAATCCCGAGGTCGCTCGGGCCTTGGGACACGACGCCGACTACGCCCAGCGCCACCTGGCTCACTACACGAGGGCGCTGACCGAAGGGGGCAAGTACGACCTCACCGTGTGGCCGTACCACGCCATGCTCGGCGGCATCGGCCACGCGCTCGTGTCGGCGGTCGAGGAGGCGATCTTCTTCCACACCGTCGCCCGCTTGAGCCAGCCGGGATTCGAGGTCAAGGGCGAAAATCCGCTCAGCGAGCACTACTCGATGCTCGGCCCGGAGGTGACCGAGGGCCCGGACGGCGAGCCGGTCGCAACCCGGAGCACCGAGCTGGTCGAGAAGCTCCTCACCTTCGACGCCGCCGTCGTGGCCGGCCAGGCCAAGAGCCACTGTCTGGCCTGGACCATCGACGACCTGCTCGGCGAAGATGCGGTGCGCGAGCGCCTGGCCGAGCGCATCTACCTGCTCGAGGACTGCACCTCTCCGGTGGTCGTCCCCGGCGCCGTCGACTACTCGGACCAGGCGGCGGCGGCGTTCGAGCGCTACGCCGCCGCGGGCATGCACGTGGTTCGCTCGACCGACCCGATCGAGAGCTGGCCGGGCCTGGCGAAGCACGCATTCCCGGCCCGTCCGGTGCGCTCGCAGGCCTGACCGCGCGAGGCGCGGTTGGATTGACCGCTGCGGGGCGGGGTAACCGGGGAGGGAATCGATGGGGAAGGAGGCCGGAATGGCCGCACCGGAGCGACGTTATGGACCGGCGGGCGGGCTGACGCTCGGCGGGATCATCGTCATCGTCGGGATCGTGTTGATGTTCGTCTGGAGCTTCTTGGGGGGGCTCATCATCGCCCTCGTCGGGCTGCTCTTCTTCGGCGGGTTCGCCCGCGGCAGGTGGTACTGAGCTCCGCGCCGGGAGCCCGTACGTGCTGGCCATCACCGAGGACGCCGCGGCGGCGATCAACAGCATCGTCGCGCGATCCGGCCTGCCGGAGGGGGCTGGCCTGCGCATCACGCACGAGCTGAACACGCAGGCAGAAGGCGAGGCTCGGACGGACCTGCGCCTGTCGGTGGTCGAGGCCGCCGAGGACGGTGACCAGATCCTCGAGGACACCCACATCTTCCTGGAGCCGAAGACCGCCGAGCTCCTGAGCGACAGGCTGCTGGACGCGGACATGGAGGACGGTGAGTTCCGCTTCAGCCTGGACGTCCAGGCCGAGTCGCGCCGGCCGCGCGGGGGAGGGAGTTAGCGCCGCGGGATCCCGGGGCGGGATCCCGGAGCTGCCGGGCACGGGTGACGGGCGGCGTCCGCATCGGTTAGGTTCCCTGCCGCAACCGGACCGGAGGCGACATTGGACGCAAGCCTGCTGAAGAAGATCCCGCTCTTCGCGGACGTCCCCGAGGACGATCTGCAGAAGGTGGCGACCTTCGCCACCACGGAGGAGTTCACCGAGGGCGAGACGGTGGTCAAGGAAGGCGGCTACTCCAACCACTTCTACGCGATCCAGGAGGGCACGGTCAAGATCGAGCGCGGCGGAGAGCACGTCGCCGACCTCGGGCCGGGCGACGTGTTCGGCGAGCAGGGCCTCCTGGAGAAGCAGGAGCGCTCCGCGAGCGCCGTCGCCACCTCGCCGTTGCGGGTGATCAAGATCGAGCACTGGGAGCTGTCTCGGATGCGCAAGTCGATGCCGCAGGTGGTCGAGGAGCTCCAGCGCAAGGTCTCCGAGCGCCAGCCGTAGCCGCTCGCCTCGGCCGGGATAGACTGCCCGCAACATAAGGCCGGTGGTCAAGGGAAGCCCGGTGCGAGTCCGGCGCGGTCCCGCCACTGTGACCGGGTGGCACGTCGCCGCACGACCAAGCCGTCAGGCGGTCAGCCACTGGGGACGCCAAAGCGTCCCTGGGAAGGCGCGGCGCGAATCCCGGAAGCCAGGAGACCTGTCCTCCGGCCAGCCGTATCAACCCTCGAGGAAGGGATGGCTGAGATGGTCAAACCTCTGTTTGGGCTCGCCGGGATCACCGCCGGGCTCGTCGTCACGTCGCTCTTGCCGGCCGCGGCTTCGGCCTCCAAGCCCGTCGACCTGCGGGTCGTCGCCCCGGACGGGAGGACCCTGGTGGAGCAGCGCCAGTACACGGGCTCGGTTGGGATCGAGACCAACCCGCGGGCGCGCTGCTTCGGGCAGGGAACGGGTGGCAGCGGCGACCGCGTGAAGGTGCGCGGCGCCACCGCCCTCGGGGCCGTGCGAGACGCGCTCGCCAAGGACCGGGACCTTCGACCGCTGTCGATCACCGACGCATTCCTGGACGACGGGTTCGGCCTCGGCGTTTGCGGGATCGGCGGCTTTCGGGCCCAGGGCTCGAGCTTCTGGTACCTGAAGGCCGACCACGTGGGCTCCCAGGTCTCGGGCAGCCAGTTGAAGGTGAGCCGCGGTGAGGACGTGTTGTGGTACCTGACGCCGAGCTTTCCGCCGCCGCCCGAACTGCGGTTGCGTGCCCCGGTCCGGGCCCGCCCGAACGTCCCCTTCCAGGTGACCGTCTACGCGTACGCGGACGACGGAACCCGCACCCCGGCCGCCGGCGCCTCCGTGACGGGCGCCGCCCAGCCCACCGGGCCCACGGGCCGAACGACCGTGACGGTCAAGGTGGGATCGCGGGTCCTCAAGGCCACCCGCGGCGCGAACATCCCGTCGAACCGAGCCGAGGTCTGCGTCAGGTCGTCGCTCTCCAAGTGCCCCGACGAGCGCGGCCGGCTGATCTACGGAAGCCGGCGGGATGATGACATCCGAGGGACCGGCGGCTGGGACGAGATCAGCGCCGGTGGGGGAGCCGACCGGGTGATCCTGCTGGACCGCGGTCGCGACCGGGTGCGCTGTGGAGGCGGCCACGACAAGGTGGTGCTTCACCGAGGCGATCGAGACGACCGGATCGGGGACAGTTGCGAGCGGGTGGTCAAGCGGTGAGCCGATGAGGACGGCGCGGGCGTTCCGGGCGCTCGGGACGGCGGCGCTGGCCGTCGCCGCGGGGGGCGCCGGGTGCGGCTTCGGCGCCGGGCCCGCGTCGGAGGGCACCGCGACCTTGACGGTCACCCGCGACTACGGGTCGCGGACGCTCGTGGACGAGGCCGAGCAGGACCCGTCGTCCTCGGAGACCGTGCTGCGCTTCCTGGATCGCGAAGCTGACGTCACGACTCGTTACGGCGGCGGCTTCGTCCAGTCGATCGACGGCGTGGCCGGCGCCGAGACGGGGGGACGGCGGTTCGACTGGTTCTTCTACGTGAACGGGGTCGAGTCCGCCGTGGGGGCTGCGCAGGTCAAGGTTCGCGGCGGCGATCGGATCTGGTGGGACTACCGCGACTGGACCGATGCGATGCGCGTGCCGGCCGTGGTGGGCTCCTGGCCCGAGCCCTTCGCGCAGGCCTCGAGCGACGACCGCCGCCTGCCAGTACGGGTCGAGTGCCTGGACGCTCGCGCGGCCTGCCGCCTCGCCTCCGGGCGCCTGGCGGCCGCGGGCGTGAACGCCGGGCTGCGGAACGGGTCCCACGGCTCCGGCAATGTCCTGCGGCTCGTGGTCGGCCGGTGGAGCGAGGTGGCGCGCGACCCGGAGGTCGACGGCCTGCGGGGTGGGCCATCCGCGACTGGCGTCTTCGCCTCCTTCGAGCGGGCCGGGGCCGGGCACGAGCATCTGGTTGGGCTGGACCCAGCCGCGTCGCCGGCGAGGGACCTGGGCACCGGCTCGGGCCTGGTCGCCGCCCTGGAGGGCACCGGCAACCACCCGACCTGGATCGTCACCGGACCAGGCACGGCGGCGGTCCGCCGAGCGGCGGACTCGCTGGACGCCGAGGCGCTGCGTGGCCGGTACGCGGTCGCCACTCCTCCCGGTGGCGCCTCGGTGGCGCTGCCGCTGGCCGGGGGGCGGACGGGATGAGATCGCCGCTCGCCTACGCTCCGCGCCGCACTCCGCTTCACGCCGCGGGCGCGCTGGCGGCCACCGCATACCTGGCCTCTTTTGCCGTGTTGGGGTTCTTGTACTCGAGCCCGATCGTGCTGGCGGGGGTGGGCGCCGGGGTGGTGGTGGCCGGCCTTTACGCCGGCGCCGGACGCACGCTGCGGGCCTCGGCTCGCTGGGGGCTCGCGCTCGGGATCTTCATCGTCGCGGTCAACGGGCTCGTCGCCCAGCGAGGAGACACGGTGCTCGTTCACGGCCTGTGGCTGCCCCTGCTGGGCGAGACCGACGTCAGCGCCGAGGCCCTGGCCGAGGGCGGGGTGCTGGCGCTTCGCATCGTCGTCGTCCTGATGGCCTTCGCCGTGTACTCGGCCTGCGTCGACCCCGACCGGATGATGCGCCTGTTGCGGCCGCTCGCGCGCCGCTCGGCGCTGACCGCGACCCTGATCGTGCGCCTGGTCCCGCTGGCCGCCGCCGACCAGTTGCGGATCGGGGAGGCCGCGACCCTGCGCGGGCCCGGCGCCGCCCCGGTGGGCCGCGCGGCGATGGCGCGGCGGCTCGTGGCCGGCACCCTCGACCGCGCGGTGGACGTCGCCGCGACCCTGGAGCTGCGCGGTTACGCGCGCGGGGCACCCCGGATGCCGGGGCCGCGAGGACCGCGGTCGCGCCACGACGGGCGCTTCCTCGCCGCCGGCCTGTGGATCACGCTGAGCGGGGTCGTCGGCCGGGCGGTCGGGATCGGAGGCTTCGACCCCTACCCGACGCTGAGCATCGAGGCCGGATGGCAGACGCTGGCGCTCGCCGCTTCTGTCCCGTTGGCCGCGGCCCTTCCATTCGCCCTCGCGCGGCGGAGGCGGGGCCATGGATGAGCCGCTGGTCCGGATCGAGTCGCTTTCCTATCGCTACCCGCAGGCCCGCGACGCGTGCCTGCGGGGACTCGACCTGGAGCTCGCCGCCGGCGAGCTGATCGTGCTCGCCGGGCGCTCGGGATCGGGAAAGACGACCCTGCTGCGCGCGTGCTGCGGGCTCGTCCCTCACTACTACGGCGGCGAAGTCAGCGGAGGGGTGCAGATCGCGGGCCTCGAGGTGCGAGACCACGGGCCGGCCGAGCTGGGGACCACGGTCGGCTTCGTCGCCCAGGATCCCGAGACCCAGGTGGTCTCGACCACGCCGCGGGGCGAGCTCGCCTTGCCGCTCGAGATCCGGGGCGAACCGCCGGCTTCCCGGGCGCGGGCGGTGGAGGAGGCCGCGCTGGCGCTCGGGATCGCGCCCCTGCTGGATCGTCCGGTGGACACGCTCTCCGGCGGGGAGCTGCAACGGGTCGCGCTGGGCGCAGCGCTCGTGGGGCGCCCGCGCCTGGTGCTGCTGGACGAGCCGACCTCGCAGCTCGATCCGGTCGCGGGCGACGAGCTGATCGGGTTGCTGCGGCGGCTGAACGAGGAGTGGGGCCTGGCCGTGGTGTTGGCCGAGCACCGCCTGGAGCGCTGCCTGGCGGCGGCCGACCGCGTCGTGGCGGTGGCCGAAGGCCAGGTCGCCTTCGATGGTCACCCGGAGGGGTTCCTTGGCTGGGCGCTGGCGCGCGACGCTGCCCTCGCCACCCCCGGAGCGCGGCTGTTCGACCTCGCCGGACTCGCCCCGCCCCCGACCTCGGTGAAGGCGGCGCGCCGGCGGCTTGCCGGCGGCGGGTTCGGGGCACTCGCGGAGGCCGGCGGCAAAGCCGAGGGACCTCGCGTGGTGCCCCGCTCATTCCGGGATGCGGCGGATGGGCTGGGGCGGAGCAGGCGCCGTGCGCGGTCGAGCGCCGCGGCGCTCGAGGCGTCCGGCCTGTGGGTCGAGCTCGATGACGGCCGAGGGGCCCGCGAGGTGCTGCGCGGCGTCGACCTGACGGTCGAGCGCGGAGAGCGAGTCGCCCTGATGGGCAGAAACGGCGCCGGCAAGACCACCCTGCTTCGGGTGGCCGCGGGACTCGTGAAGCCGGCCGCGGGGCGGATCTCGGTCCCGGGCGGGTGCGCCCTCTGCGCCCAGAGCCCCGGGGACCTGCTGGTGCGCGAGCGGGTGGGCGACGAGCTGCCCGGCCTGTCCGGGCTCCAGGCCCTGGCGTCGATGGGCCTGGAGTGGGCGGCCGACGCCGACCCGCGCGACCTCTCCGGCGGCGAGCGCCAGCGACTTGCGCTTGCCCTGGTGATGGCCGGCCGAGCGGGCGACGGGGCCGTGCCGGGACTGGCGGCCCTGGACGAGCCCACTCGGGGGATGGACCGGGGCCGCAAAGCGGAGCTGGCGGGCTGGGCGGGGCGGCTCGCAGAGTTTGGGGCGGCGGTCGTGATCGCTACGCATGACGTCGAGTTTGCGGCCTCGTTCGCGCACCGAGTGCTCCTGCTCGGGGACGGTGAGCTGATCGCCGACGGCCCCGCCGGCGAGGTGCTGTCGGGAGGCTGGTACTTCGCGACCGAGGTCGCCCGAATCCTGGGGGTCGAGGGCGCGATCTCGCCTCGGGACGGCGCCGCGATCCTGCGCGAGCGCCTGCGAGCGACGGAGCCCGTCCGATGACGTGGCAGCTCGCCGCGTGGGCGCTCCTGGCCGTCGTCCTGGCCGGAGGCATCGCCTGGTACGAGCGCTCTCATCCGCCCGCCCGGACCGTGGCCCTGGTTGCGGGGCTGGCGGCGCTCGCCGTGGCGGGCCGCCTGGTGCTCGCCCCCATCCCGAACGTGGTCGCCACTACCGACATCGTCCTGATCGGCGGCTACGCCGTGGGTGCCGGGCCCGGCTTCGCAGTCGGCGCGCTGGCGGCAGCGGTGTCGAACCTGTGGCTGGGGCAGGGGCCGTGGACGCCGTGGCAGATGGCCGGCTGGGGCATGGTCGGAGCGGGTGGGGCCGGGCTCGCGCTGCTCACGGGGGGTCGCCTGGGACGGGTGGGGCTGGCCGTCGCCTGCGGCGTTGCGGGGCTTGCCTACGGCGCGCTGTTGGACTTCTCGGTGATGGTCACCTACGGGGGCGAGCAGTCGCTCGACCGCTACCTCGCGATCTCCGCGCGCGGGATCCCCTTCAACGTCGCCCACGCGGTCGGGAACGTCGTGCTGGCGCTCGCCGCGGGCCCGGCCCTGGTGGGGATGATCTCGCGCTACCGCAGCCGGTTCGAGTTCGCCTGGCACAAGGCCGGCGCGGCATCGGTCCCGCTGCTGCTGGCCGTCGCCCTGGCCCTGGCGCCCGCCCATGCCGAGGCGCGGGCCGGCGGCTCGGCCACGGCCTGGCTGGAGCACGCACAGAACGGCGACGGCGGCTTCGGCCCCGCCGAGGGCGCCGGCTCCAGCGCCGCGATCACAGGCTGGGCCGTGCTCGGGCTGGAGAGCAGCGGCCGCAATCCTCTCGACCTGCGCAGGGGCGGGCACTCGCCGATCGGCTATCTGCGCTCGCAGGTCGCGAGCCTGCGCTCCACGGGGGACCTCGAGCGGACGATCCTCGCGCTTCGCGGAGCGGGGGTGAGCCCGCGGCGGTTCGGGGGCCGCGACCTGGTCGCCGACCTACGCGGGCGGCGCTCCCCTGGAGGCTCGTTCGAGGGGCAGGTCAACCTGACGGCCTTCGGGATCCTGGCCCTGCGGGCCGCCGGAGCGCGCGGCGCCGCGGTCCGCCGCTCGGCCGCATGGCTTCGGCAAGCCCAGAACGGCGACGGAGGCTGGGGCTTCCAGCCCGATGCGTCGAGCGAGCCGGACAGCACCGGAGCGGCTCTCCAGGGCCTGGCGGCGGCGGGCGGCGGCGCCCGTGTCCTGCGCCACGGCGTTGCGTGCCTGCGGCGCGCCCAGCGCGCGAACGGCGGCTTCGCGCTGGCGGCCGGAGGGCCCACGAACTCGCAGTCGACGGCCTGGGCCGTGCAGGGGCTGGTCG
>JBIOZP010000026.1:0-32147 GCA_044871225.1 Solirubrobacterales bacterium | reverse complement strand
CAGCCGACGGACGGGGAACGTGCCCAGCAGACCCATGATCCCGCCCGTATGGTCGGACTGGTCATGCGTAACGAGGGCCGCTGCGAGCCTCGAGATCCCGCGATCCTCCAGCTCGCGCCGCAGATCGTCTCCGGGGGGACCGCCGTCCACCAGGACCGGAGCGGCGCCGGGGGGCTCCAGGAGGATGGCGTCCCCCTGGCCGACGTCGAGCGCTGTGATTCGCAGCGACGTCTCCGGGTGGGCCCCCGTCGACGATCGTGGGCCTGCGAGCGCCACCGCGCCCACAGCGAGCGCGAGCGCGGCGACGGCGGATGTGGAGAGCGTCGGCGCGAGCCGCAAGCCCAGGCGTCGACGCCCGAACGCCGACGCGACCCATACGGCGAGGCCGAGCACCGTGTACGCCCCGAGGACCTCCCACGGGCCGGGGAGCGAGACGTTCGCCCGGGCCCAGCCGGGAGACCCGAGCCAGTGCGCGACCTGCGCCACGTAGGCGGCCAGCAGGCCGGCGAGGCCGGTCAACGGGTGGACCGGGAGCCAGGGCAACTGGCCGGCCATGGCGGCCAGCATCCCCAGCCACATGAGCGGCGCCACCGCGGGCAGGACGAGCAGGTTGGCAGGCACGGCGGCCACCGACACCGCGTCGAAGTGATGCGCCATCAGCGGCGCGGTCGAGAGGGTCGCCGCGATCGTCACCCCCGCGCCCTCCGCAAGCGCGCGGCGTAAACCCGTGGTGGGCCCGTCGCGTCCCGCGCGGCCTGCGAGCAGCAGATCGCGGATCGGCCTCGCGCAGAGCAGGATCCCGACGACCGCCGCGAAGCTGAGCTGCCAGCCGGGATCGCCGCCCGAGCGTGGGTTGATCGCCAGCGTCACGCATGCGGCGAGCAGGACCGCGTACCACCCCGATCGCGGCCGGCCCGCGAGCGCGGCCAGGACCCCGGCCGCGCCCATGACTCCCGCGCGCTGGATCGAGGGCCCTGCTCCGGTGACCGGGACGTACAGGGCGATCAACGCCAGGATGCAGAGCAGCCGAGCGCGCAGCGGAATGCCCGCCAGCGCGAGCAGCGGCGCCGCCAGGAGTGCGAGGAGCATCACGTTCTCGCCCGAGACCGCCAGCAGGTGGGCCAGGCCCGAGGCCTTGAAGTCATCCACCGTGGCGGCGTCGATCCGGTCGTCCTCGCCCAGCACGAACCCGCGCAGGAGCTCTGCCTCCGCCTCGGGCGTCCCGGTCCCGAGCGCGTCCTGGGAGCGGTCGCGGATGCGGTCGACCAGTGCCGCGAGGCCTCCGCGGCTGATTCCGGTCAGGCGGACCTCGTCGGCGACGAGGACCTGACGGATCCCGTAGCGGGCCAGGTAGTCGCGCTCCCACGGCTCGGGATCGCGAAGCGTCCCGCTCGCCACGATCTGGCGGCCGACCGGGAAGTCGGGCACCGGCTCTCGGGCCTGGACCGCCAGGCGGCCCTCGGCCGTCTGGATTCGCGCCCGCACCTCGCCGCGTGAGCGACGCGGAACCGCGGACACGTACCCGGTGGCGGTGGCCGGCCGGCCGGTGGGGCCTCGAAAAGCCGCGGCGTCGATCGCCGCCAGCCTCAGCGCTCCCAGGGCCAGACCCCCGGCCGCGGCGACCAGGGCAACCAGGGCCAGCCAGCACACCTGGCCGGGACCGTGGGTCCGCGGCCGCACGGCCGCCAGGGCAAGGGCGGCCGCGATCGCGATCGCCGCCGCCGGCGCGGCGGGCGCGGATCCTGCCGCGCTCACGGCCGAGAGCGCCAAGCCCGCCCCCACCCCGCCGAGCACTGCGAAGCGCCACGCGATCGACTCGGACAACGCCCGGGCCGCTACGGCTGGAGACGCGCGCGCAGTGACTCCATGGTCGCGGGACCGATGCCGGAGATCTGATCGAGCTGATCGACGGAGGAGACGCCGCCGTGCTGAGTACGGAAGTCGAGGATCTTCTGCGCGGTCACGGGCCCGATTCCCTCGATCGTGTCGAGCTGCTCCACGGTCGCGGTGCCGACGCTGATGGGCCCGCTCTCCGGCGACGCGCCGGGCGCGGAGGCCGACATGGCGCCGCGTGCCTTCTCGGGGACCACGACCTGCTGGCCGTCGGTGAGCCGTGCCGCGAGGTTGATCCCCTGCAGCTCCGCGCGCGGCCCGGGCCCGCCGGCGCGCTCGACCGCGTCCGTCACCCGAGAGCCGGAGGGCAGCCGGTAGACGCCGGGCCGGCTCACGGCGCCCGTGACGTCCACGACCACGTCGACCCCGCCTTGCGCGTCCACCGCGAGGGATCCACCCCCCTCCGCCGACCCTTCGGAGGTCGGCGAGAAGCTAACCCCGCCGGCGCCGGCCTCCCGTTCATCGGCGGACCGGATCCACCTCGCGCCGACCAGCAGCAGGGCAACAGCGACCGCCCCGTAGACGACTAGCTGCGATCTGGTGAGCGAGCGCATCGCGCCCATCCTGGATGCGGCCACATCACGTGTGGCTCACGAACCGTTCCGGCACGGCGACGTGATCCGGCCGATTTGGCGCCGGCCGCCGCGGCCAGCCGCGAGCCGCCTCCCTAGCGCACCTCGAACCCCGTCAGCCCCTCGGGCTCCTCGTCGGCGAGCTCCACCCGCTCGACACTCGCCCCGCGCGGTCCCTGGCCGCACCAGTTCGCCATTGATTCGACCGCGTCGGGCTCGCCCTCGAACACCGCCTCGACCGTGCCATCGGGCAGGTTGCGGACCCAGCCGGCGAGCCCGCGGGACCGCGCCATCCGCCGAGTGGTGTCCCGGAAGAACACCCCCTGAACCCGCCCGTGGACGATCACCCTTCGCCTGATCACTGCGCGCTCAGGCGAATTGGGAGCCGCTACTCGTCTTCGTAGTCGTCGTAGTTGGCGGCCTGCGCGGCGAGCCGGCGGCTGTAGAGCTCGTCGGCGGAGACCGCGGGCGATTGAACGGAGACCAGCGCCAGGGTCTCGTCGCCATCGTTGGCGACCGCGTGGTCGGTGGCCGGCGGGATCAGGACCAGATCACCGACCCCGAGCGTCTGTGTATCGCCCGTGGCCGACATCGATCCGCTTCCGTGGACGACGACGTAGACCTGCTCGGCCTCCTCGTGGGAGCGGAGCTCCTCCGACGCGCCGCTCGGGACCTCCAGCCAATTGACCGAGACATGCCGGGATCCGAGCTCACCCGCGTCCATCAGGATGTGGGGCCGAAGCCGGTGCCACTCGGTGACGGCAGCGTCCGAGAACCGCCTGACAAGCATGCTCGGCCTTTCTAGCAGACCCGCTGCGAGCGTGTGTTATCGCTCAGCGCACGACCAGGTTGACGAGCTTGCCGGGGACGACGACTTCCTTGACGACCTCCTTGCCGTCGAGGTGGCGCCTGACCGCGTCCGTGCTGCGGGCCAGTCGCACGAGCTCGTCTTCGGGCGCGTCCACGGCCGCCTCGACCCGGGCGCGCAGCCGGCCGTTGACCTGGACCACGAGCGTGAACGTGTCGCGCTCCAGCAGCGAGCGATCCGGCTTGGGCCACGGCTCCTCCCACACCCGGCGTCCCTCGATCGCCTCGAAGACCTCCGTCGCCAGATGCGGTGAGAAGGGGAACAGCAGCGAGGCGGCGGTGGCGGTCGCAAAGCGCAGCGCGCGCTCGCCGACAGCATCGCCCCAGAGGCCGTCCTTGAGGCGGTAGGCATCGTTGACCAGCTCCATCACGGCGGCGATCGCCGTGTTGAACTGGAAGTCGCGCTCGATGTCGCGCGTCACCTTGTCGATCGCCCAGTGGGCCTTCGCCAGCAGGGCCCGGGCGTCGCCCCTGGCCTCGTCGCCGTCGATCTCACCCCGCCCGGGCTTCGGGCCGCCCGTTCGCTCGACGACCTCGTCGCTCAGCCGCCACAACCTGGTCAGGAACCGATGCACGCCCTCAACGCCCTGGTCGGTCCAGTCCGCGTCCTGGTCGGAGGGGCCCATGAACAGCACGTAGCTGCGGGTCGTGTCGGCGCCGTAGCGATCGACGTACTCGGCGTTGTCGACCACGTTGCCCTTCGAGCTCGACATCTTGGCGCCGTCGCGGGTGATCATCCCAATCGTGAACAGGGCCTGAAAAGGCTCTTGGACGTCCAGCAGCTCCATGTCGGTAAGCGCCTTGGTGAAGAAGCGGGCGTACATCAGGTGGAGAATCGCGTGCTCGATCCCGCCGATGTACTGGTCCACCGGCATCCACGCCCCCACCACGTCGCGCTCCCACGGCGCCGCGTCGTTGCGGGCGTCGCAGTAGCGCAGGAAGTACCAGGAGCTATCGACGAAGGTGTCCATGGTGTCGGTCTCGCGCCGGGCGGGGCCGCCGCACTTCGGGCACTCGGTGCTGACCCAATCCGTCGCCGTGGCGAGCGGGCTCTTGCCCTTTGGTGCGTAGTCCTCGACGTCGGGGAGCAACACGGGGAGCTGGTCCTCGGGGACGGGCACCATGCCGTCGCGCTCGCAGTAGACGACCGGGATCGGGCAGCCCCAGTAGCGCTGCCGCGAGATCAACCAGTCGCGCAGCCGGTAGTTGACCGCGAAGCGGCCCCTGCCGTCCTTCGCCAGCCATTCGGTGATCTCCCGCGCCGCCTCGGGGGAGCTCATCCCGGTGAAGTCGCCGGAGTTGACCAGCCGCTCGCGCTCGGTGTGCCCGAGGTAGGCCTCGCCCCCCCCACCCTCCCGCGACTCCTCCTCGCCGTCCGCCGAAGCGACGACCTGCCGGACCTCGAGGCCGAAGGTGCGAGCGAAGTCGTGGTCGCGCTGGTCGTGCGCGGGGACGGCCATGATCGCCCCTGTGCCGTATTCCATCAGCACGTAGTCGGCCACGAACATCGGCAGCTCCTCGCCGTTGACGGGGTTGGTCACTGTCCGCCCCAGCGGGACGCCGGTCTTCTCGCGCTCCTCGGCGCCCCGCTCCTCCGCCGATTCGGCGATCGCGCGGTTGACGTACTCGTGCACCCGCTGCTCGTCCGGCGTCCCGGCGGCAAGGCGGAACACGTCTGGGTGCTCGGGGGCGAGTACGAAGAAGGTGGCCCCGTACAGCGTGTCCGGCCGGGTGGTGAACACGGGGTAGTCGATCCCCAGCTCCTCGCAACGGAAGATCACCTCGGCCCCCTCGGAGCGGCCGATCCAATTGCGCTGCATGGTCTTCACGTGCTCGGGCCAGTCGATGGCGTCGAGGTCGTCGAGCAGGCGGTCGGCGTAGTCGGTGATCCGGAAGAACCACTGCTCGAGCTGGCGCACCTCGACCGGAGTGCCGCAGCGCTCGCACCGGCCGTCGACCACCTGCTCGTTCGCGAGCACCGTCGCGTCCTGCGGACACCACTTGACCGCCGCCTCCTTGCGGTAGGCGAGCCCGCGCTTCAAGAGCTTCAAGAAGATCCACTGAGTCCATCGGTAGTACGACGGGTCGCTGGTCGCGAGCTCGCGCGTCCAATCGATCGAGATCCCCCAGCGGTGAAACCAGTGGCGGTAGGAGTTGATCGAGCGCTGGGTGGCGTCGCGCGGGTGAACTCCCGTCTTGATCGCGTTGTTCTCAGCCGGCAGGCCGAAGGCGTCGTAGCCCATCGGCTGCATGACGCGATAGCCGTTTCGTCGCTGGTAGTGGGCGATCGCGTCCCCGATCGAGTACACCTTGAGGTGCCCGACGTGCGGCTCGCCCGACGGGTAGGGCAACATCACCAGCACGTAGCTCTTCGGCTTCGTCTCGTCGAATCCGGGGTCGCCGGGGTTTGGCACCTCCCAGGTGCGCTCCTCCTCCCACACCGCCTGCCAGCGGGTTTCGATCTCGTGCGGGTCGTAGCGCTCCATGAAGGCGATATTACGCAGCCGCAGGCACGCCCCACCTCGCCGGCGAACGGCGATTCGGCGGGCGTATAGTCAGGCGACGGAGTCGATCCCAGGAGGAACGATGGCGCGCTTGATCAGGCTCGATCGCACCGGACACACGACGATCGCGGAGTGGACGGCCGCCGACCAGGCGGCTCGCGAGGAGGCGATGACGGCCTTCCGCCGGGAGGTGGAGGGCGGGATGCTGGCCAGCGTCCCTCGCCCCGACGGAAGCGCGGAGGTGGTTCGCGACCTGCCGCTCGACGCCGAGCTGGTCGTGCTGCGCCGCCCCATCGCCGGAGGGTAGCCACGGCCCGCCAGAGCGCCGCGAGGCGCCCGCCGCCCATGGGCGCCGCCGAGCGGAGCGGAATCGAGGAGGCGGCCGCGCTGTGGTGGCGCCAGGACGTCAGCGAGCGCACCCTGCGTCGCCACGGGTCGCAGTGGACGCTGTGGACCGGGTGGATCGTCTGCGCCTTCACAGCGCCGGGCCTGCTGCTCCTGTATCTGGAGCCGGCGACCGCGCCGGTCGCCGCCATCTGCTTCGCCCACGCGTGGCTGATTCCGTGGCTTCAGGCCCGGCGCGGGGCGGAGTCGGTGGCGCCGTTGGGGAGCCAGACGTTGCTGGAGCAGCCAGCCGCCGACCGGATCGCGCTGGGGCTGCTCGGCGACCTCGTGGGCCACGATCAGCGAGACCTGCTCGGCCGCACCGGCCTGGTCGTGGAGCCGGGGCGGCTGGGGACGTGGCTGGTCGGCGAGCGAGGCGCTTTCCTGGTGCGGTCCAGCGGCCGCCGAGTGGACTGCTGGTGCGTGCGGGTCGCAGAGCAGGAGGGCCTCCCGGGCCCCGACCGCGTTTCCCACCTCCTGCTGGCCCTGCGGGAAGACGAAACGGGATTCGCCAAGGTGGCGAACCTCGGGTTCTCGGGGGCGGCCTGGCGGGTGCGGCGCCGGTTGCCGGAGCGCTCGAAGCCGGCCTTGGACGAGGCTCGGGCGCTGGCGCGGGCCCCTCGCCGGTGAATCCCTACGCGCCGGGGAGCGCCTCGACGAAGTCGACGAACTTCCCCGTGTCGCGAAGGGGAGCGCCGTGGCCGAAGAGGACGAGCTCGGGCTCCAGCTGGGCGAGCTTCCTCGCCGAGCGCCGGTTCTCGGCGGGGTCGGGAGTCAGATAGGGCTTCGGCTCGTGCAGGCCCGGGATCAGCGTCACCTGGTCCATGTTCGAGAGGACGTCGCCGAGCACGAGAACGCGGTCGGACGAGCGCCATAGCGCCACGTGTCCCGCCGAATGGCCCGGCACGTCGATGAGCTCGAAGCCGGCGACCTCGTCGCCCTCCTTGAGCAGGCGGTCGACGGGATGGCCGGGACCGATGAAGACGCGAAGGTAGAAGCGAGCGACGGGATGGTTGGGCTGGCGCTCGCGGATGAGGTCGGGGTCCTCGGCCGCGTCGGCGTCTCGCTGCGGAACCCAGAACGGGATGCCGAGCTCCTCGCAGACGGCGTGGCTGGAGCCCTGATGGTCGGGATGGGCGTGGGTCAGCGCGTGGGCGCTGACTCGGTGGCCTTTGAGCTGGCGCAGGATCGTCCGGCGCGACTGGCGAGCCCCGGCGTCGACCAGCACGTCCTCCAGCAGGTAGGCGTTGACCGTGTTCGGGAGCGGCATCGTGTTGAGGTGCCAGACGCCGTCGGCGAGCTGCTTCACGATCGCGAGCGTATCCGAGCGCCCTCGACCCGATCAGGCCCGCCCTGCGCGGGTCGCAGCAAGCGCCAGCCGGAGCTCAGGCGAGCGGGGCCGGCGGCGGGGGTGCCTGGGGCGAGCTCGCCGGCGCAGCCGCTTCGCGACCGCCGCCGAGGTCGAAGAAGATCACGCTGACCGCTAGGGCGAAGATCGGGGCCGTGATGGCGCCCGAGAGGACGTTGGCGACCAACGACGCCACGTCGCCGAGCGCGGCCCCGATCGCGCCGAGGGCGATCCCGATCGCGATCAGGATCAGCAGGACGACCAAGAGGGTCCAGAAGACGGACCAGGCATTGCCGCGAACCAGGTGCCAGCTTCGCCCGAACGCCTCGATCGGCCCCGCCCTCTCGACCACGATGGCCGGAGGCCCCAGCGACCAGAACGTCGCCAGGATCAACCCGGGGATGATCAGAAGGATGAGGCCGATGCCGACGCCGATGGCCGACAGGATCCCGAACACGATCAGCGGCCCGATCGCGGGCGCCGCGGCCGAGAAGAGATCGCCCACGGAGTGGTCGCGCCGCCCGTCGCGAACGTCCTCGACGAGCCTCACCACGAAGCCTGTGTAGAGGGCCTGGCCCGCGACCCGGACGATCGCGGCGAGCAGCCCGAGGATCACCCCGCCCGTGTTCACGAGGAGCCCCGCGGCGATGCCGACCACGGCGAAGACGACGATCGCGCTGCCCAAGAGGGGCCCGACGTTGTCGCGGTAGATCGAGAACGCCTCGCCGACGACCTCGCGCACCTCGATCCTCTTGGCTGGCACGGGACTGGCTTCCATCGCCGGGCGATCGTACGCACCGATTCGGCGACTGGTGAGCGGAACCTTGCAGCGGGGCCGCCGACACACGCGCTCGCCTTCCCGCACCAGCGGATGGAGCTAGGGGGACTCGAACCCCCGACCTTTCGGCTGCCAGCCGAACGCTCTCCCAACTGAGCTATAGCCCCGGGTGCGGCGAATTGTAGTCGCCGGTTCCCGAGCTGAGCCGGGGCTCAGGAGCGCGGGAGATCCAGGATGAGCCGGTCCGAGCGCACGTCGCGGACCTGGAAGTCGAACGGGGCGCGTTCCTCGAGCTCGCGCAGCAGCTCGACCGGACGCTTCAGTCGCATGGCCAGGGTCGCGCGGCCACGAGCGAATCGCTTCACGGAGATCTCCGACATGGCCCCGATCGTCTCGGCGGCGTCCTCGAAGCCAAGGAGCTGCGAGAAGTCGCCCAGCGGGCCGACGTCAACCTCGACCATCCCCTGGAACACCTCGCTCATCTCGCGCTCGCGTTGCCCGTTGTCGCCTGCGGCCGCGGACGAGCGGGCGTCGTCGTCTTCCCCTTCGCCGGCCCCCGTAGGGACCGCCTCCGCGCCCGACCCGGCCGGCATGCGGGGGCGCTTGTCGCTGCGAGCCCGGGCCGCCTCCAACTCCTCCCGGAGCCTGCGCAGCTCACGCTCGCGCTCGACCACGCGTTCCGCGAGCTTTGCCGCCACCAGGTCCAGCTCCCTGATCCGCTGCGCGCGCCGGCCGAGCTCCGCGTGGCTCGATTCGAGCTCGGTCTCGCGCTGCTGGACCAGCTTCCGGACGTCCGAGAGGTCCTCCTGGGATGCGTGGAGCGCCGAGTCGCGCTGGGCGATCGCCTCGTCGACCTCCCGGCGGCGATACCCGAACAGGGATCTGGCGAACCGGCCCCTAGCCTTCATGAGCGCTCACGATACGCCAACGGATACGCCAAAACTAGGCGCCGCCCCGGACGGCAACGAAGCTGTCAGCCGCCGGCCGCGGCACGGCCGGCGGCGGCGGCGTGCGAGCCGAGGTCCAAGCGCGGAGCCTCGCCCCACAGGGTCTCGAGCCGGTAGCGCTCCCGCAGGTCCGGAACGAAGACGTGCAAGACGCAGTCGAGGTAGTCCATCAGGATCCAGCCCGCCGCCTGCTCTCCCTCGACGGTGGCGGGCAGCAAGCCGTCCTCTTTCTTCAGGCGACGGTGGACCTCGTCGTGGATTGCCTTCGCCTGGCGCTCGTTGCGGGCCGTGCCGATGACCAGGAAGTCCGTGTAGCCGACCAGCTTGCGCACGTCGAGCGCCACCAGGTCGCTGGCGCCCTTCGCGTCGGCCACCTCGGCGATCCGCCGAGCCAGCGCCTCGGAGGAGGCCCGCTCGGTGCCGCTGTCAGCCGTGGCGCTCATCCCCTGTACAGCCCGCGCTCGCCGATCAGCTTCATCACGGCGTTGGGGACCAGGTGCCGGATCGGCCGCCCGGATGCAACCCGGCGGCGGACGTCCGTGGATGAGATGCCGATCTCGGGCATCCGAACCACCTGGGCTCGCTCACGCGCCCCGAGCCTCGCCAGCGCACCCTCGGCCTCCTCCAGCGGGGAACCGGGGCGAGCCGCGATCCCCAGCCGGGCGAGCTCCAGCACGCGCTCGGGGGCCCGCCAGGCCTCGAGACCCGAGGCGATGTCGGCTCCCATCAGGAACACGAAGTCATCGTCCCGGCGCGCCTCGCTCAGGAGCTCCAAGGTGTGGAAGGTGAACGACGGGCCGTCCCGCTCGGTCTCGACCTCCGACGCCTCGAGCAGCGGGTCGCTCGCCGCCGCCAGGCGCGCCATCTGCAGGCGCACCTCCCGGCCCGGGTCGGGATCGATCCGCTTGTGGGGGGCCTCTCCCGCCGGCACCAACAGGACCTCGGCCAACCCGAGCTGAAAGGCCGCCTCCTGGGCCAGGACGAGGTGCCCGATGTGCGGCGGGTTGAACGCGCCCCCCAGAACGCCAATCGCGGCGACCGCTCCCCTAGCTCCCTTCGGCGGTCCGGCTCAAGCCCGAACCTGGCCGTCGCCGTGCACGACGTACTTGAAGGTGGTCAGCTCCCTCAGCCCGATCGGCCCGCGGGCGTGAAGCTTCTGGGTGGAGTTGCCGATCTCGGCGCCCATCCCGAACTCGAACCCGTCCGTGAACCGCGTCGACGCGTTCACGTACACGACCGCGGCATCCACCCCCTCGGTGAACGCCAGCGCAGCCTCGGTGGATGAGGTCAGGATCGCCTCCGAATGGCCCGTGCCGTGGTGGTTCACGTGCTCGATCGCGTCCTCCAGCGAGTCCACGACCCCCACGGCCATCTTCAAATCGAGGAACTCGGCGTCCCAGTCAGCGGCGGCGGCCGGCGCCACGGAGCCGGCCGCCGCGCGCGCCCGCTCGTCGCCCACCACCTCGACCCCTGCATCGCGAAGGTCGGCGATCACGCCGGGGAGGAAGTCCTCGGCCACGGCGGCGTTGACGAGCAGCGTCTCCGCCGCGTTGCAGACCCCAGGGCGCTGGACCTTCGCGTTGTAGGCGACCGCGCGCGACATCTCGAGATCGGCGTCGTCGTGCACGTAGACGTGGCAGTTGCCGGCCGCCGCGTACATCACCGGGACCGTCGCCGAGCCCTTCAGGGCCTTCTTGAGGCCCTCCCCCCCG
Source organism: Solirubrobacterales bacterium (assembly GCA_044871225.1). Lineage (GTDB taxonomy): Bacteria > Actinomycetota > Thermoleophilia > Solirubrobacterales > 70-9 > AC-56. The sequence continues at coordinate 21,142 of JBIOZP010000026.1, read as the reverse complement.
CGCGGAATCACCAGGTCCACGGAGTCCTCGGCTCGCGCCAGCTCGCTGAGCGCCTCTCGATCGCCGTCCTCGAGCAGTTCGACCGCCCCTTCGGGAAGCCCGGCGTCCGCAACAGCCTCGCGCACCACCGCGGCGAGCGCTCCGTTCGAGCGCGCGGCGTAACTCGATCCGCGCAGCACGATCGCGTTCCCGCTCTTCAGGGTCAGGGCGGCGCAGTCCACGGTCACGTTCGGGCGCGCCTCGTACACCACCGCGATCACGCCGAGCGGCACCCGCACCTTCCGAAGCCGCAGCCCGCTTTCGAGGACCCGCTCCTCGATCACCTCTCCGACCGGGTCCGGCAGGGCGGCGATCGCACGCACTCCGGCCGCCATCGACGCGACGCGGTCGCGATCGAGCGACAGCCGGTCGCGAAGCGCCTCCGTCAGCCCCGCGGCACGCTCGTCCGCCAGGTCTGCGGCGTTCGCCTCCAGCACCTCGTCGACGCGCTCCCCCAGCAGCTCGGCGAGCCGCTCCAGCGCGGCGTTCTTCGCCTCAGTGCTGGCGAGCGCCATTCCGCGCGAAGCGCGCTTCGCGGAGCCACAAACCTCAGCGACCGTTCTGGTGGCGATGGCCATGCGAGACAGGGTAGCTTGCCCCCCGAGCAGAATCGGGGCGGTGTGGGTGGGCTCCCGGCCGCCCATGGCTGGGTAGAGCAACCGCGCGAGACGAGGCATCGTCCACGCTGATGACTTTTTGCTTGCTATACGGGCCGAAAGTCATGAGCGTCGGACTCGGCGCGAACTGCGCCGTGTGCGCTGGCCACATGCCCCACCCGGCCTGCTCGTCAGCGCAGCTCTCCCGGACGCTACGTCAGCACGAAGTAGTCGCGGTGGACGGCCTCCTCGGAGGCGTTCGGCATCCGCTCTACGACCTCCGACGACTTGAGGCCCTTGATCCGACCCAGCTCGGCGGCCGAGTAGTTGACGATGCCCTTGCCGACGACCTCGCCGTCGCAGACGACCTCCACGGCATCGCCGGCGGAGAACTCGCCTTCGATGCCGGTGATCCCGACCGGCAGCAGGCTGGAGCCGCGCTCGCGGAGGACCCGTGCCGCTCCCTCGTCGACCACCACCTTGCCCCGGCTCGGCTTGGCGTAGCGCAGCCACAGCTTGAAGCTCGGAGTTCGCTCGGGGTGCGGCACGAAGCGCGTCCCCACCGGCTCACCGCCCGCCGCCGCGGTCAGGGCCCCGTCATCCGTTCCGTCGCACATCACCACGGGGATCCCCGCGGCGCTGGCCATCTCGGCCGCCGCCACCTTGCTCCGCATCCCGCCCGACCCGAACGCCGACGTCCCCTCGCCGATCTCGTAGCGCTGAAGGTCCCCGAACGACGCCACCTCCTCGACGAGCCGGGCGTCGGGGCGGGCGCGGGGGTCGGCCGTGTGCAGGCCCGGCGTATCGGTGAGCAGCACCAGGAGCCGCGCCTCCAGCAGAATCGCCACCTGGGCTGAGAGGAAGTCGTTGTCCCCGAACGTGATCTCGTCGGTCGCCGTGGTGTCGTTCTCGTTCACGACCGGGACCACGCGCCAATCGAGCAAGCGGCGCAGCGTCTGGCGCGCGTTCAGGTAGTGCATGCGCGCGGACATGTCGAACGACGTCAGCAGGACCTGCGCCGCGTGGACGCCCCTAGATCCGAGCCGCTCCTCGTAGGCCCGAAACAGCGATCCCTGGCCCACCGCCGAGGCCGCCTGCATCTCGTCGACCGACTGCGGGCGCCGCTCGAGCTCCATGAGCCGCATGCCGCGGGCGATCGCCCCGGAGGTGACCAGGACGACGTTCTCGCCCCCTTCGTGCAGGCCGGCCACCTGCTCGCAGACGCTGTCCAGAACCACCGCACGCAGCGCGCCGCCGTCGTCAGCGACGATCGACGAGCCCAGCTTCGCGACCACGGTCATCCCGGCTTTCTTAGCATGCGAGGCGATGCGCGATCCATCGCAGAGGCGAGCCGAGCTGGAGGAGGCGCTCGAGCTGGCCGCCTCCGAGGCGCGGGCCTTCCTCGCCGAGATCGAGCGCGACCCCGTTCAACCGCCCGGCAGCGAGCGTGCGGTGATGGAGCTCGGGGGCTCGCTCCCGGAGGAGGGCGCCGGCGCGCGCACCGCGGTCGGGGAGCTCGCACGGCTGGGCCATGAGTACGCCACCCGCTCAGCGGGGCCGCGCTTCTTCCACTTCGTCATCGGCGGCACGAGTCCGGGCGCCCTGGCCGCCGACTGGCTGACCTCGGCGTTCGACCAGAACGCCGGCGCCTGGCCCGCCTCTCCACTCGCCGCTCGCCTCGAGGCAGTCTGCCTGGAGTGGCTGCGTGAGCTGTTCGAGCTGCCGCCGGAGTTCGGCGGGGTCCTGACCACGGGCGGGACGATGGCGAACTTCGTCTGCCTTGCCGTGGCTCGCGACTGGTGCGGCGAGCAGCTCGGCAGGCACACCGCGGTGGAAGGGCTCGCGGACGTCCCGCAGATCCCCGTGTTCTCCAGCGGCTACATCCACGCCTCCGCCGTCAAGTCCCTGGCGATGCTGGGCATCGGCGCGGGCAAGGTCCGCAGGCTGACCCGCGACGCCGCCGGGCGGATCGACCTCGAGGCGCTCGGCGACGGCCTCGCCGCCCTGGATGGCGGCCCCGCGATCGTGGTGGCGAACGCCGGCGAGGTCAACGCCGGCGACTTCGACCCCATCGACCGCATGGCGGACCTGGCCGAGCGTCACGGAGCCTGGCTGCACGTGGACGGAGCCTTCGGGCTGTTCGCCCGGCTCTCGCCGAAGTCGGCTCACCTGGCGGCGGGCGCCGAGCGGGCGAGCTCCGCCTCGTCCGACGGCCACAAGTGGCTGAACGTCCCCCACGACTGCGGCTTTGCCTTCCTGCGCGAGCCGCGGCGGCTGGCGGGGACCTTCGCGGAGAAGGCCGCCTACCTGGGATCGAGCGACGATGCGCATCCGAGCTGGGGCTTCCTCGGCCCCGAGGGCTCGCGGCGGGCTCGCGCGTTCACGATCTGGGCCACCCTCCGGGCTTACGGGCGAAGCGGCTACCGAGAGCTGGTCGAGCGCCACCTCGAGCTCGCGGACCACCTCGCCGCCAGGGTGGACGCGGAGCCTGAGCTGGAGCGTCTCGCCGAGGCGCCCCTCAACATCGTCTGCTTTCGGTGGCGCCCGAAGCACGCGCCGGAGGATCAGCTCGACGAGCTCAACCGGCGCTTGGGCGCGCTCTTGCTGGAGGACGGCAGGGTCTTCGCGGGGACGACCGTGTACGAGGGCAAGGTCGCGTTTCGCCCCGCGATCGTCAACTGGCGGACCACCACCGATGACGTCGACGCCCTGGTGGACGTTCTGCTCGAGCTCGCCGGCGCCCTCGCCTAGGCAGCCGGATCGAGATCGAACGCGGCCTCGCCGATCCGCACCTCGTCCCCCGGCTCGAAGCCCGCCGAGCGCAGGGCGGCGATCACCCCGATCTCCCCCAGACGGTGCTCGAGGTAGGCCAGCGCTTCCTGGTTGTCGAGGTCGTGCCGGCGAACAAGCAGCTCGATCCCACGGCCCCGAACCTCGAACACGCCTTCGGCGATGCGCTGCACGTCAAAACCCTGCTCGCCGCCGGGGCGGTAGGTGATGTGCTCGGCCTCGAACTCGGGCTCCGCCGAAGGCGTTGCCGCCACCGGCTCCTCGGGGACCGCGTCGAGGACCAAGCGCCGAAGGCCCCCGATTCCGTCACCGCTCGCTGACGAGACGGCCACGACCCCAAGCGCCTCCTCGCCGAGTCGCGCGCGCCACCGCGACACCTCGCGGTCGGCCAGCTCGCCCGGCACCAGGTCGCGCTTCGAGAGGACGACGAGCTCGGGCAGCCGCTCCAGGCCGGCGCCGTGCTCGCGCAGCTCGCCTCGAACGGTCTGATAGGCCGCGTAGGGGTCCTCCCCGGCGATCTCGACCACGTGGAGGAGCACTCGGCAGCGCTCCACGTGCGCCAAGAACTCGTGCCCCAACCCGGCCCCCTGCGCCGCTCCCTCGATCAGGCCGGGGATGTCCGCAAGCACCAGCTGACGATCCTCGGCCTCGAGGGTGCCGAGCACCGGCTCGACCGTGGTGAACGGGTAGTCGGCCACCTTCGGGGCCGCGCGCGTCAGCCGTCGCAAGAGCGAGGACTTGCCGGCGTTGGGCAGGCCCACGAACCCCGCGTCGGCAAGGAGCTTCAGCCGCAGCTCGATCCAGCCCGATTCGCCCTGGAGTCCCTGCTCGGCGAACCTGGGGGCCTGGCGCGTGGGAGCGGCGAACCGCTTGTTTCCGTGCCCCCCCGCCCCTCCGGACGCCGCCACCGCCCGCTGCCCGGGCCGGGTCAGGTCGTAGCGGCGCCCGTCGAGGCCCTCGACCTGGGTGCCCGGCGGCACCGGCACCTCCTTGTCCTCGCCGCGGCGCCCGTGCTGTTGCTTGCCCCTGCCGTGCCCGCCGCGTCCGGCTCGGTGATGACGCGCCCGGTGCAGGGACGCGAGGTCGCGCCGCGACGCGTCGCACACCAGCACCACGTCGCCTCCGCGCCCGCCGTCCCCTCCGTCCGGGCCCCCGCGCGGAACGTGGGCCTCGCGCCGGAAGCTGACGCAGCCGTTCCCTCCGCGGCCCCCCTCGACGTAGATCTTCGCCTTGTCGTAGAGCACGCGTTGACTATCGCAGGCGTCTCTTGACCGAGCGCCCTCCCATGACCGGGGGCCGTAGTCTTCGCTCGGTGCGCGCAGGCGACGCCGTCTGGAACCCGCTGACGGGCGAGAAGGCCATGCTGGTGGAGTCCGGGGAGGAGAGCGGCGGAGCGCGCATCGTCTCGGACTTCGCCGTCGAGGCGGGCGGCTTCGTCCCCGGCGGCGAGCACGTGCACGACCATTGCGCCGAGCACTTCGAGGTGAGGGCCGGGGAGATCACCTTCATGGTCGATAAGGAGGAGCGCCGGCTGGGCCCCGGAGACGAGTTCACCGTGGCGCCCGGGACCTGGCACCGGTGGTGGAATGCCGGCGAAGGCGAGGTCCGGATTCGCACCCGCGTCGAGCCCGCGCTGCGCTTCGAGGAGGCGATTCTGGTGATCTGGGGTTTGTGCGCCGATGGCCACACGAATGCGGCCGGACGCCCCTCGCCCCTGCTCGGCGCGCTGCTGGCCACCCGCTATCGCCGCGAGCTTCGCTACCGGCAGCCGCCTGACGCCGTGCAGAGGCTCCTGCTCCCGCCCCTCGCCGCGCTCGCCCGCAGGCGCGGGCTCGAGCGGACGATCGAGCGCTATCTCGACCCCGAGACCCATCCCTCGGCCGCAGCGGGGCTCGGTCGCCTACCGGACCGCGTGATGGACCGTCGCGCTTCGTCCGCAGCCTGGCGACTTAGTGGCGGTATGCGCCACTAACTCGCCAACCGACGGGCTCAGGCGTCGGTTATGGAGACGATCCGTCCCTTGTGACCGGTCTTGAACTCGACCACGCCGGGGCGGGTGGCGAAGATCGTGTGGTCGCGCCCCAGGCCCGTGCCGTCGCCGGGGCGAAAGCGGGTGCCGCGCTGGCGCACGATGATCTCGCCCCCGCTGACCTGCTGGCCGGCGAAGACCTTCACCCCCAGGTACTTGGGGTTGGAGTCGCGTCCGTTGCGGCTCGAGCCGAGTCCCTTCTTGTGCGCCATAGCTAATCCTTCTTAGCAGATGAGGCTCGGCGCGCACCCGAGGAGGGCTTGCGCGTGGCCTGCGCCTTGCCCTTCGAGGCCGCCTCCCTGGAGGAGGGCTTGGCCTTCGCCGCGGTCTCCTTCGCGGCGGGCTTGGCCTTCGCCGCGGTCTCCTTCGCGGCAGGCTTCGACTCCTTCTTCGGCTCCTGCTTGCCCTCCGCCCTGGCCGCGGGCCTACGGCTCAGCAGGCGAACCTCGGTCACCTCGAGGCGGGTGAGCTCCTGCCGGTGGCCGGCTCGGCGGCGGTAGCCCTTCTTGGGCTTGTACTTGAAGATCCGCAGCTTCGGACCGCGCAGGTGCTCGGCGACCACGGCTTCGACCTTGACCTTGTCGAGCTCCTTGCCGTCGAGGACGACGTCCCCGTCCCCTCGGTACATCACCGCTCGGAGGTTGACCTTCGCCCCCTCTTCGGCCGACAGGTGCTCGACCAGCAGCGTCGTGCCCTTCTCGGCGCGGTACTGCTTGCCGCCTGACTCGACTATCGCGTAGGTAGCACTAGTCGCCATTTGACTCCGGGGAATTCGACGCCCTGGCGCGCGAACGGCGCCTGCCGCCTCGGCGGCCGCGGCGCCGCTTGCCGGCCGGCGATTCTACCTGCTCACCCCCGTCGCCCTCGCTGCCGTTCGCCCCACCGCCGGCCGCCTCGACCAGCGACGCGATCGCCGCCGAGCGGTCGACGCTCTCGATCCGCACCAGGCGCCGATCGCCCACGAACGGCCCCCCGCCGGTGATGCTGACGATGTAGGAATCCACGCGGGCGACCGCATCGTCGACGTTGTACATGTGCGGCTCCTCGATCCGCACCAGGACCTCCTCCCCCACCTGAAACGGCAGGGCGCGCTTGGCGATCTCGGCGCGGGTCCCGCGGTCCACCACCTCGAAGGTGTCGAGTGGCAGAGCGTCGCCGCCCTCGAAGTGGAAGTGCTTGCCGGAGGACTCCTCGAGCTGGTGCAGGGCGCTGTCCTCGTGAAGGAGCTCCGCGGCCACCTTCGGGTTCACCCTGACCAGATATGCCTCCGGGCCGTCCGGGCTCGCCTCGACCAGGTCGCGCAGCCGGCGCACGACGTCGATCGCCACCGTCTCCTCGGACTCCACGACCCCCTCTCCCTCGCAGGTGGGGCACCGCTTGGTGAGGATCTCTCGCACGCCGTCGGTGACGTTCTGGCGGGTCATCTCGACCAGGCCGAGCGGAGACACGTCCACCACGTAACTCTTGGTCTTGTCCGCGTCCAGCGCCTTTCGCAGGGTCTTCAGGACCTGGTCGCGGTTCCGCGCCCGCGCCATGTCGATGAAGTCGATGACGATGATTCCGCCGATGTCACGCAGCCGGAGCTGGCGGACCACCTCCTCGGCGGCCTCGACGTTGACGCGGGTGATCGTGTCCTCCAGGCGGCCCTTGCCGCGGCCGGTGAAGCTGCCCGTGTTGACGTCGATCACGGTCAGCGCCTCCGCGTAGTCGATCATCAGGTAGCCGCCCGAGCTCAGCTCGACGCGGCGCGAGAGAACCGAGCGGTAGGAGTCCTCGACCCCCATGCGCTCGAACAGCGGCTCCGGGTCGGTGTAGAGCTCCACCGCGGAAACCAGTTCAGGAGCGGTCCGCTGGAAGAAGCTCGTGGCCCGGTGGTGCTGCTTGGGGTCGTCGATGATCGCCCCGTCGAACTCCTTCGCCAGGACGTCTCGAAGCACCCGGATGGACAGGTCGGCCTCCTGGAAGACCATCGCGGGCGCCTTGACCTCGGCCGCGCGGCGCTGGACCACCTCGTAGAGCTTTCGCAGGTAGTCGATGTCGCGCTCGAAGTCCGCCTTGCGGGCCCCCTGGGCCGCGGTGCGCACGATCACGCCCCCTTGCCCGATCTCGAGGTTCTGAAGCAGCTTGCGCTGGCGCTCTCGCTCGGAGTCGGACAGCCGTCGGCTCGCCCCCACCCCGGCGCCCTGCGGCATGTAGACCAGGTAGCGCCCCGCGATCGAGAGCTGCATCGACAGTCGCGCTCCCTTCGTCTTCAGCGGGTCCTTGACCACCTGCACCAGCACTTCCTGCCGCGGCTTGATCAGCTCGTCGATGCGCCGGCCGTGGCCACGCCCGCGGCGCGGCGCCTGCTTGCCGTCCGGGAGCACGATCTCGTCGACGTGCAGGAAGCCGTTTCGCTCCAGGCCGATGTCGACGAACGCGGCCTCCATGCCCGGGAGGACGTTGTCGACGACCCCCTTGTAGATGTTGGCGACGATCGATCGCTGTCCACGGCGCTCCACGTAGAGCTCGGCGACCTTCCAACCGCCTGAGCGAGCGCGGGCACCGTCCTCCGCTTCGCGTGCGGGCGCTGCCCGGTCGGGGGCGGGACGCTTGCCGGACCGGCGGCGGTTGCCACCACCTCCGCCCGGCTGCGCCGAGCCCTTGCTCTCCAGCACCGCGACGCGGGTCTCGCCGGCGTCGACTGAAACCAGTATTCGTTTTCTCAGTTAGCTCACCTCACCTCAAGAGTTGGGTCGAAATCCGCTCAGCGGAGCAGATCCGCCCTGCTCTTGGCGGTGAGCCGCGCTTGGACGTAGATGCTTTGCAGGAGGCCGATCGCCATCAAGGTGACGACGACCGACGACCCCCCGAAACTCAGCAACGGAAGCGTGATGCCGGTGACCGGCATGATGCCGATCGCGACGCCGACGTTCACGAACACCTGGCACATGAACATCGAGGCGATCGCACCGGCGATCAGGCTCCCGTACAAGTTCTTCGAAAGCGTCATGATGCGCAGCGCCCGCCAGATGAGCAGGGCGTAGAGGGATAGGACGAAGGCGGCGCCGACGAACCCGAACCGCTCGCCGACCACGGAGAAGATGAAGTCCGTGGTGCGGTCGGGCACGAAGCCGTTCTCCGTTTGGGTGGAATCGGCTCCCCGGCCCGTCTTGGCGCCGGATCCGATCGCGATCAGCGACTGGTCTATCTGGTAGGTCGCGTCTCGCGGGTCGGAACTGGGATTCAAGAACGTCGTGAGCCTCTCCTGCTGGTAGTCCTTCAGGATCGGGTGGCCGATCGCCGGCGAGATCACCAGCACCACCGTGACGGCCGTGGCCAGGAGCGCCCCCAGCAGCGCGAAGTGCGTCCAGCGAACGCCTGCCACGAACAGGATCGCGAGCGTGATCACCGCGTAGGTGACCGCGGTCCCGAGGTCCGGCTGCACGGCCACGATCATGGCCGGCACGAACCCCATCAACATCAGCCGGGCGGTTCGCTGCTCCTCCGAGACGCGGCGTGCCCGGTCGATCGCGAACCCGGCCAGGGCCGCGATCAGCAGCACCTTGCCGAGCTCCGAAGGCTGGAATGTGAAGAAGGGAAGCTCTATCCATCGTCTCGAGCCGCGCGTCGCCTGGCCCAGGAGCAGCACCAAGACGATGCCGCCCAACATGGCCGTGTACAGGCCGACGCGCAACTCCCTGAAACGAGAGTAGTCGACTCTCGCCAGCGCAAGCATCAATGCGAGCCCGATGACCGCGTAGATGGCCTGGCGAAGGACGTAGTAATAGGGATCGTGGGGGACGTCCCCGCCGGTCACCTTGCCCAGCGAGAAGAGCCCGAAGCCGATCAGCCCGAGCGTCGCGAAGAGGAGCAGCGGATCCAGTCGCAGGAACCCGGCGCGGTCGGCCTCGGCGGGGCGATCGGCCGTTTCGAAGGGACGGGGATAGGCCTGGGAGACCATGGTCGGGCTAGTAGGGGTTCCCCGGGGCGGCCGCGCTGGCGGCGGGCGCCTGGATCGGCCCCTTCTTCGGGACCTTGCCTCCGGCCGCCTTGGCCTGGTCCCGGTGAACGTTGAAGTAGGCGGCCAGGATCTGGGCCGCGACCGGAGCAGCCGAATCGACGCCAAAACCGCCCTCCTCGATCGTCGTGGCGACCACGATCTGCGGGTTGGGATAGGGGGCGAGCGCCACGTACCAGGATTGATCCGCCGACGGCGCCCGTTCGGCCGTACCCGTCTTGCCGGCCATCGGGATCGGGAAGTTGCCGAACACCGGATAGGAGGTTCCGCCCGGCGCCTGGGCCGCCATGTGGATTCCCTCCAGGATCGCCTGGCGGTATGACGGATTGATCTCAACGTGGCGCTGGGGCGCCGGGTCGATCTCTTGGACCACCCGCCCGTTCGCGTCCCGGACCTCCATGCCGACATGGGGCCTGACCACGTCGCCGCCGTTCGCGATCGCCGCGTAGGCGACCGCCATCTGAAGCGGATTGGCCTGGAGGTCTCCCTGTCCGACGGCCAAGTTGACGTTGTCGCCCACCGTCCAGGGACGGTCGGTCTGGTGCTCCTTGTAGAGCTGGTTTCGCCACTCGGGCGTCGGGAGCAGCCCCTGGACCTCACCGGGCAGGTCGATTCCGGTCGGGCGCCCGATGCCGAGCTCGGACGCCCAGTGCTGCTGGGTGTCGTCGCTGCCGGTCTCCTGGTCGTGGTAGTAGAGGTCGGCGCCGACGTTGTAGAAGAACACGTCGGAGGAGACCTGGAGCGCCTCCGGGAGCTGCAACGCCCCGTAAGAGCCTCCACCGGCGTTGCGGAAGGAGATCCCACCGACCGTGAACGCGCCGCCGTCGACGATCGTGGTGGTCGGGGACAGGACGCCGCTCTGCAGCGCCGCCACCGCCGTGATCGGCTTGAACGTCGACCCGGTCGGATACAGGCCCTGGGTGGCCCGGTCCGCCAGTGGCGCGCCCGTGGTGTCGGACTGAAGCTGGTCGTAGGTCGACTGCGGGATCACCGGCTTGGTGAACACCGAGGGGTCGAAGGTCGGCGAGGACCCCAGGCCGAGGATCTCGCCGTTCTTGACGTTCATCGCCACGAACGCCCCCGGGGTGCTGAACGAGTGCAGGGCAGCCTCGCCGGCCTCCTGGACCCGCTCGTCCACGGTCAGCAAGAGGCTGTCGCCGGCCTTCGGCTCGGCCTGGCTCAGGACTCCGCCGGTGGGCCGGCCCGAGGCGTCGACCTGGACGCGGGTGAGGCCGTTGACTCCTCGCAGCACGTTGTCGTAGGTGTTCTCCACCCCCGACTGGCCGACCTGGTCCCCCGGCTCCAGCCCCTGATAGCGGGGCTCCTTGAGCTGATCCTCGGTAACCTCGCGGACATATCCGAAGATGTGGGCGGCGAGGGTGCCCTTCGGGTAGCTGCGGACGAACACGCGCTCGACCGTTGCTCCTGGGAACTCGTCCTGGTTCTCGCGCAGGTAATAGATCAGGTCGTAGTCGACGTCCCGCTTCAGGGTCACGGGGTTGGCCGGAAGCTCCCTGGTCTGCCGGCGAAGCTGCTGGGAGATCTCGTCGGCCGACATGCCTACGACCTGGCCGAGGCGCTCGAACTCCCGGCGGCGCTTGCGGTTCGACCGGGGCAGCTCGGTGGGCTGTAGCTGGAGCGCCAGGGCGGTGCGGTTGTCGACCAGGACGTGGCCGCTGCGATCCAGGACCTGGCCCCGCGGTGCCTGGACGTTGATCTCCCGGACCTGGTTGTTCTGAGCCTCCTTCAGGTACTTGTCCCCCGAGAGCACCTGCAGGTACCAGAGCCGGAAGAAGATGATCGAGAACATCACCAGCGCGGCCCCGCTCAGGATCGCGACGCGCAGGGCGAACTGGGCCGGCATCAGGGGTCGCTCGCGCTCGCCGAACATCAGTGGACCGCCCCCATCCGGCGCGCGCGGCGCGGCCGGGCCCGCCGCATACGGGCGGCCCCGGGCGTGATCGCGCTCCGCGGGCCCGGCACTGCGACCTCGTCCACGATCGCCCGGCGAAGCACCCAGCGGATCAGCGAATAGATCGGGATCGTCAGCGCCACCGCGAGCAGTCCCTGGACGACCACCTCACGGAGCACCAGCAGGCTGACCGGCGTGTCCACGCCCAGCATCAGCTGGATCGCGGCGAAGCTGGCTGCGGCAGCGGCGGTGAGCCCCCCGGCGAGCAGCGGGGGGATGAGGGAGTTCGAAATCTCGGCCCGCTCGCGGTAGCGGCCGGCCAGGTAGCCGGTGCCCAGCAGGACCAGGGATGAGACGCCGAGCGTCTGCAGCAGCGTGCAATCGAGCAACAGGCCAGCGGCGAACCCGGTCACCGCGCCCACCATCGCGCCGCCCAACAGGCCCAGGCAGACGATGACCAGCGGGATCACGTTCGGCGTTGTCCCGAACAGGGTCAGATACGAGAAGAAGGAGACCTGCAGGACGATCGTCAGCACGACGATCGCGGCCAGCCGAATCCCGCTCCGCCAGGTGACGATCATCGCGGAACCCCCGGCCGCTTCGGCCCCCCGGTTGCCACCTGCACGAAATCGAGACCCCGGATGTCGGCGAACGGCGTCAGGTGGACGCGCTGATAGGTCTGCTCGTCGCCGGCCGTGGTGTCGCTGATCTCGCCGATCGGGATCCCGGGCGGATACGCCGACGAGATCGTGCCGTTGCTCCATCCGGCCGTGACGACCATCTCGCCCTGATGGATGGCCTGGTCCTTGTCGACGAAGTCCAGGAGCAGCTCGCTGGGGTTCCCCACCTCGGGCTCAGCCACCCCGTCGGGGCCGTCCGGGAGCACCCGGGCGGAGACCGCGCTTCGGTTGTCGGTGATCAAGGTCACTTCTGCGGCGTTTCCGGTGACCTCGGTGACGCGACCGACGAGCCCGTCGCCGGTGACCACGGGATCGTTGACCTTCAAGCCGTCGCCGGAGCCCTTGTCGACGGTCACGGTCGAGTACCAGACGGTGGGAGATCGCGCGATCACCCGCGCGGTGACCGGCGTGTAGCCGCCCAGGGTGCCGCGGTGGTCGAGCGCGAGCAGGTCGCGAAGCTGTTGGTTCTCCCCCTCGGCCGACTGCGCCTCGGCGAGCTTCGCGCGTAGGTCCTGGACCTCTGCCTGCAGATCCTCGTTCTGGCCCCTGGCCTGGAACGTCTCGTCGAACCAATTGACGAGGTCACGCGCGGGCTTCAAGGCCCGGGTCGCGCCCTCCTCCAGCGGGCCAAGCACGGAGGCGACCGCGCGCTGCATCGAGTGCAGGGGGCCGTTGTCGCTCTCGGAGAACTGGGTGGACAGCAGGACCAGCGCCGCCACGACCAGGAGCACCAGGACCGCGCGGCGCCTTCTGACCTGCTTGCGGTACACGCCTCGCCTACCCCGAGTGGATCAGGCCGCGACGGTGCGAGTTCCGGCTCATGCGGTGGATGGCCTCGAACTCCTCCAGCGAGCGTCCGGAGCCCACCGCGACGCAGGTGAGGGGGGACTCGGTGAGCTGCGCGGGCATCTGGCACTCCTCACGGAGGCGATGCTCCATGCCCTGGAGCAGGGCGCCACCCCCGGCCAGGGTGATGCCGCGATCCATGATGTCCCCGGCGAGCTCAGGGGGCGTGCGGTCGAGAGTGTCCTTCACCGCCGCCACGATCTGGTTGATCGGCTCCTCCAGGGCCGAGCGCACCTCCGAGGAGCTCAGCATGATCGTCTTCGGCAACCCCGTGACCATGTCCCGGCCGCGGATCTCGGTCGTGACCTCCTCGGGCAGCGGCGACGCGGAGCCGATCTCGAGCTTCACCTCTTCGGCCGTCTGCTGGCCGATCAGCAGCTTGTGCTCGTGCTTGCAGTAGTTGACGATCGCCTCGTCCTGCTCGTCGCCGCCGATTCGGATCGACTCCGAGACCACGATGCCGCCCAGCGAGATGACGGCGACCTCGCTGGTCCCGCCACCCACGTCGAGGACCATGCTGCCCGTCGGCTCTCCCACGGGCAGCCCCGCTCCGATCGCCGCGGCCATGGGCTCCTCGATCAGATACGCCTGGCGCGCCCCTGCCGACAGGCAGGCTTCCTCGACGGCCCGCTTCTCCACCCCGGTCACCCCCGACGGGACGCACACGACGACGCGCGGATGCGCGAACCGGTTCTGGTGCACGCGCTGGATGAAGTGGCGCAGCATCTCCTCGGTGACGTCGAAGTCGGCGATCACACCATCCTTCAGCGGGCGGATGGCTCGAATGGTCCCCGGGGTGCGGCCGAGCATCCGCTTCGCCTCGACGCCAACCGCGTGAACCTCACCCGTACGGGCGTCGACCGCCACCACGGACGGCTCCGACAGGACGATCCCCCGACCACGCACGTAGACCAGCGTGTTCGCGGTCCCCAAGTCCACGGCCATGTCGCGGCCGCCGAATCCGGTCAGGTTGCTGAACAGGCCCATCGGTCGGGAGTCGTGGGGAAAGTCGTCGTACGCCGAATTTGTCTGCGGACCAGGTCCGGGGAGCCCGCGGCACGCCGCGTGCGGTGGGGCCACGCCGACTGCGGCTCGGTTGGCGAGGAGCCGGCAAGCGGCGACGGCCGCGCCGCGCGCCGAGTGTAGCGGACCTGGGACCGGGCTCAATTCCAGGATGAGGTTCGGATCCGCATCTCGACTTAGACCTAAGGGTTAGGGTTTTGGGGGCGTCTCGCCGGTGCCGAGTCGCGGCCGGCGAAACAAGGCCGGCGCCAGATCGAGCAGGGCCCGGATCGGAAGGCCGACCACGTTGGAGAAGTCGCCCGCGATCCGGACGACCAAGACCGAGCCCAGCCCCTGGATCGCGTAGGCGCCGGCCCGGTCGCGCCACTCCCCCGAGGCCAGATACAGGTCGAGCGTCACCGGGTCGAGCTCCCGGAAGGTGACCTCCGTTCGAGCCACCGCCGAGCGCCCTCCCCCGGCTTCGTCACGGGGCTCCATGAGCACCATCCCGCTGAGGACGACGTGCGTTCGTCCCGACAGCGCCTCCAGGTGCGCGCGTGCCGCCTGCGGGTCGGCGGCTTTCCCGAGGATGCGGCCCTCCAGGACGACCTCGGTGTCCACGCCCAGCGTCGCCGCCCTCTTCCCGGTCGCCTCGAGGCCGGCCCGGGCCTTGCGCCGCGCGTTCTCCAGGACCACCGTCTCGGGGTCCCCCTCCGCGACCTCGTCCACATCGGGCACCACCACCTCGAACGTGATCCCGAGGCTGGTCAGGATCTCCCGCCGCCGGGGGGACGCCGAGGCCAGGATCAGCGGGGTGTCGCCGGCGAGGGAGCGGCTCACCGCGTCGCGGCCGGCCAGGTCGACGGGCGAGGCGGGCCCGACCGGCGGTTCGGCTCCCGGGCCGCGGGCGCGCTCACCCCAGGTCGGGAAACCAGAGTGCGATCTCGCGCTGTGCGGACTCGCCGGAGTCGGAACCGTGGACGAGGTTGAAGGTCACTTCCAGCGCGTAGTCGCCCCGGATCGACCCGGGCGCCGCCTCCAGCGGGTTCGTCGCCCCGATCAGCTGGCGCGCCGCGGTGACCGCCTCGTTGCCCTCGAGCACCGCCGCGACCAGCGGGCCTCGGGTGATGAACTCGACCAGCTCGCCGAAGAACGGCTTCTGGGTGTGCTCCTCGTAGTGTCGCCCGGCGAACTCCTCGTCGATATGCAGCTGCCTCAGCGCGACGATGCGCAGCCCCTTGCGCTCGAAGCGCGCCAGCACCTCGCCGGTGAGCCCCCGCTCGAAGGCATCCGGCTTGATCAAGACGAGCGTTCTCGACACCCCGGCCACGAGGCGCAACAGGGTACCGGCTGCCGGCTGGGCCCCCAGGATTCCCCCGGCAGCGTCGAGTGGGGAAGCTGACCGAGTGGCGGCAATCGACTGAGCGATTCGCCACCGATAGCGTGGTCAAACCCACACTCGATCGCGTAGGCGCGGGGACTAGGACGCCGTCGCGGGGCTTAGGACGCCGTCGCCGGTCTCGGGCTGTCGTCCCCGGGCGTCTCGGGGGTGGTCCGGGGGCTCGTCGAAGCGCGTCCCGGCGCCCCCTTCCGCTTGGTGGTGGCGGTGCTCTGGCGGGGCGTCTTGGCACGCGACGGGCGGGGCTGCCCCGCGCGGGTGGCGGGTGCCGGCTGGCGGTTGCCGTCGGCTCGCGCCGTGCGCTTGGCCCTCCCCCGCTGTTCCGAGCCCTCCCTGCCGCTCGCCCGCCGCGCGGGTTCGGTTGCTCGACGGGGCTGCGGCGCCGCTCGGCGCTGGGGCGTCTCGCAGTAGGGACAGATCGTCCAGCGCGGGTCGATTGGCTTGTCGCACGACTCGCACGGGTCCTTTACCCGTGCCCGGCAGCTCGGGCACCGAAGGTAGGTTCGTTCGATCGGGTGGCCGCAGTTCGGGCAGGACTGCTCCTCGAGCTGGCGGACTCTGAGCTGGGCGGCCCGGATCTCAAGCTCGCGTTCGCGTGCGTCCTCCAGGTACTCCGGCGGTCGCAGGATCGTGTAGACGACCGTGCCCACGTACGGAAACAGCGAGGCGCCCGTGGCGCAGGCGACCAGGACCGGGTCCTTGATGCGCCGGCGGGCATCGAGGTACGTCCAGGCGATCAGCGCGATCCAAACGACCACGAGGAACAGCAGCAGGAGATTCACGAACAGGTTGACGCCTTCGTTCGTGATGCCGAATAGCGCTACGAGCATGGAATCGGGCCCATGGGCGGCAGGTGATGAGTGTACTTCGTCGCCGGTGAAGCGAAACCTGGTTCAGCCTCAGGGCTCTACCTCGGCTAGAGGAAGAGCCTGCCGAACAGGTAGCCCAGAGCGAAGAAGACCAGGATCACGACGGCCACCACCGCGGCCACCAGGCCCATCATCTGGAACAGCTCTGAACGGGCTTCCCGGTCCATCTCGGTTCACCTCACGCGACGCCGTCACCTTGCCGGACCCTCGGGCCGGCAGCGTAGCCCAGAAGGTAGTGGGAGCCGGTGACCAGCGCCACCCCGCCCCGCTCCCTGGCAGCCATGACGGTCCTGCGGACGGCCTCCTCGGGCTTCGCGATTGCTTCCGCGCGCGAGATGCCCGCGGCCCGTGCCAGGTCCGCGAGCCGGGGCGCTTCGATGGACTCGGTCCCGGGACGGCCCGCTCCCACCAGGCGCTTGGCCGGCACCTGCGTGCAAATCGCCAGCTCCACCCGGGGCGCCAGCGCGCTCAGGATTCCGGCGGCGTCCTTGTCCGCGAGGACCGCGAGGCAGGCCACCACCGGGCCCCCGCCCGCCACCTCGGGCAGCGCCTCCGCGAGTGCCCCGGCACCGTGCGGGTTGTGAGCGGCGTCGAGGATCAGCGGGGGATCGCCTCCTAACATCTGCATGCGGCCCGGGAGCTGCAGCGCCTCGCCGACTGCCACGACGTCGCCGGAATCGAGCGAACCGATCGCCTCATGCGCGGCAGCCACCGACACCGCGAAGTTCCTACGGTGGTAGGCACCCGGGGCGGCGAGCCGCGAGGACGCCTGCGGCTCAGTCGCAATCACCAGTCGCGCGTTGCGCTCGGCTGCGGTGCGCTCGGCCAGCGCCCGCACTTCGTCCGGGACCTGTCCCAGGACGAGGGTGGAGTGGTCCCGAAGCACCGCCAGCTTCTCGGCGGCGATCTCCTCCTCGGTCTCGCCGAGCCACTGGGTGTGCTCCAGGCCAACCGAGGTCAGCGCCGTGACCCGGGACGGCAGCACGTTGGTGGCGTCGAGCCTGCCGCCCAGCCCGGCCTCGATCACCCCGAACTCCACGTGGGCGGCGGCCATGGCCACGAAGGCGATCGCCGTCGCCGCCTCGAACTGCGTCACCGACTCCCCCTCGTCCAGCGTGCGGTTGACGACCTCGACCGATTGGGCGACTCGCTCGGCCGCCGACGCGAACACGTCCGGGTCCACCTCGGCGCCCGCGATCCGGACCCGCTCCGACCACCGGGTCGTGTGCGGGGACAGATAGACACCGGTGCGCTTGCCGTGAGCTTCGAGGAGCGCCCCCGTCATCTCGGCTACCGACGACTTTCCGTTGGTGCCGACGACGTGGATCGAGGCGAACCGGTGCTGCGGCATCCCGAGCACCGAGACGAGGCGCCTGATCCGGTCCAAGCCGAACCGCCAGCCCAGCGGCTCCAGGGAGCCGAGGTAGGCCTCGGCGTCGAAGCTCAGCCTTCGAGCTCCTGGAGCTCGGCGCGATAGCCGCTGAGCTTGCGGCGCTCGCCCTCGACCACGTCCGGGGGAGCGTTGCGGACGAAGGCCTCGTTGCCGAGCTTGGCCTGGGCGCGCTGGATCTCCGATTCCAGCGCTTGGCGGCGCTCCGCCACACGGCGCCGCACCCGCTCGGCGTCGATCTCCTGCGACGAGAGGATCTCGAGCCGGCCGATGCTGGCCAGGGGCTCGCCGCCGGCTCCGTCGAGCGACAGCCGGGCGAGCCGAGCGACGAGCTCGTGCGGGTGCTCGCCGTCGCCCCCGGTGACGCGCGCGGGCAGCACGCTGCCCGCGGGCACCCCCGCGAGGTCGCGCCAGCGCCGCACGCGGCGCGTGAGCTCGATCGAGTCCCCGACCTCGCGCTCGGCCTCCTCGTCCAAGGCCGAGGGATCCACCTCCGGGAACGGATGCACGACCAGCATCGGCGGGCCCTCGCCGCCGGCCGCTGCCCGCAGGTAGTCGTAGATCTCCTCGGTCACGAACGGGGTCATCGGATGCGCCAGGGCGAGCGTCTGTTCGAGGATCCACAGGAGCACGGAGGCCGCGGCGCGCTCCCCCTCGTAGAGGCGCGGCTTGACGATCTCCAGATACCAGTCGCAGAGCTCCGACCAAAAGAAGCGATAGAGCTCGAGCGCCGCGTGGGAGAAGTCGTAGGACCGGATGTCCTCGGTGACGGCCCGTGCCGCTCGCTGGAACCGGGACGCGATCCAGCGGTCCTCCACCCGCGAGGCCGAGGTGAGCACCGACCGTCTCCCGTCACCTACTCGCGCAGGAGCTGTCCTGTCGCCCACCTCCGCAGGAGCTCGCTCCTGCGGAGCCTTAATGTTCAGCAGGATCAGCCGCGAGGCGTTCCAGAGCTTGTTCGCCAGGTCCTGGCCCTGCTGGATCCGATCGGCGGAGTACCGGACGTCCTGACCGGACGACATCGCCAGCAGCCCGAACCTCACCGCGTCCGCCCCGTGGGCCGCGATCTCGTCGAGGGGGTCGATTCCAGTGCCCAGGCTCTTCGACATGCGGCGTCCGTCGGGGGCCTGGATCACGGGGGTGATGTAGACGTCGTCGAACGGCACCTCCCCTGCGAACTCCAGTCCCATCATCACCATCCGGGCCACCCACAGGAAGATGATGTCCCGGGCCGTGACCAGCACGTCGGTGGGATAGAAGGCACGGAGCTCCGGGGTCTGGTCCGGCCAGCCGAGTACCCCGAACGGCCACAGGGCCGAGCTGAACCAGGTGTCGAGCACGTCCTCGTCCTGGCGAAGCTCGCCCTCACAGGCCCCGCATCGCTCTGGCGGCGACTCGGCGACGTAGGTCTCCCCGCACGCGTCGCAGTACCAGACCGGCAGCCGGTGCCCCCACCAGAGCTGGCGCGAGATGCACCACGGCCGGATGTTCTGCATCCAGTCCAGGTAGACCCGCTTGTGCTGCGCCGGCAGGATGCGCACCCGGTCGCGCTCGACGACTTCGATCGCCGGCTGCGCGAGCTCGTCCATGCGACAGAACCACTGCAGCGAGATCAATGGCTCGATCCTCTCTCCGCTGCGATGGGAGAACGGCACCGAGTGCGCGTACGGTTCCTCGTCCCTGATCAGCCCCTGCTCGCGCAGCTCGGCTACCACGGCCTCTTTCGCCTCCTCGGCGGTGAGCCCGGCGAGGCGCTCTCCAGCGGCCCCGGTCATCCGCCCGTCCTCGCCGATCACGCTCACCTCCTCGAGGCCGTGCGCGCGGCCGATCTCGAAGTCGGTCGCGTCGTGGCCGGGGGTCACCTTCAGCACCCCGGTGCCGAACTCGGGATCCACCCGATCGTCGGCGATCACCGGCAGCCGGCGGCCGACCAGGGGCAGCACGCAATGGCCGCCGACGACATCGGCGTAGCGGCGATCGGAGGGATGGACGGCCACGGCCGTGTCGGCGAGCATGGTCTCGGGCCGCACCGTCGCCACCGTCAGCGCCCGATCAGACCCCTCGACGGGGTAGTCGATCGAGTAGAGGGTGTCCTCGACCTCGCGGTTCTCGACCTCGAGGTCCGAGATCGCCGACCGAGAGCCGACGTCCCAGTTCACCATGTAGTGGTCGCGGTAGATGTAGCCCTTCTCGTACAGGCGGGCGAACACCCGGTAGACCGCGCGCACGTAGCCTTCGTCGAGGGTGAACCGCTCCCGCTCGTAGTCGCAGGAGGCGCCGAGACGCTTGAACTGCTCGACGATCGTGGAGCCGTACTCCACCCGCCATCGCCAGACTCGCTCGACGAACGCCTCGCGACCGATCTCGTGACGGGACGTGCCCTCCTCTCGCAGCTCGCGCTCGACGACGGCCTGCGTGGCGATGCCCGCGTGATCGGTCCCCAGCGCCCACAGCGTGTTGCGGCCCCGCATCCGATTGATGCGCGTGAGGACGTCCTGGATCGTCCCGTTCAGGGCGTGGCCCATGTGCAGGGCCCCCGTCACGTTCGGCGGCGGAATCGCGATCGAGAAGTTCTCGGCCGGCGTCCCCTCGGCGGGCGGATGGAAGTAGCCCCCCTGGAGCCACCGCTCGAGGATCCGCCCCTCGACCTCCGAGGGCTCGTAGCGAGTCGTCTGCTCGAGGCGCTGTCGCCGCTCGGCCTCCATGGGCGGCGAGTTTAGATAGCGACCCCTGGGGCCCGAGCTCCTAGGCCGACTCCTCCTCGAGCTCGCCGAGCTCGGGCGACTCGGGGGCCGCCTCCGTGACCAGGGTCGGCTTCAGGCCCCGCTGGATCGTGTCCTTCGTGACCACGCACTTGCGCACGTCGCGGCGCGAGGGGAGCTCGAACTGGACGTCGAGCAGCGTCTCCTCGAGGATGGAGCGAAGCCCGCGCGCGCCCACCTCGCGCTCTAGGGCGCGATCCGCGATCGCGCTGAGCGAATCGGCCGCGAACACCAGCTCGATGTCGTCGAAGTCGAAGAACCGCACGAACTGCTTCGTCAAAGCGTTCCGCGGCTCGGTCAGGATCTGGATCAGATCGTCACGGGTGAGCTGGTGGATAGCCGCGACCACCGGCAGGCGGCCGATGAACTCGGGGATCAACCCGTACTCCATCAGGTCCTCGGGAAGGACCTGCTCGAAGAGCTCGCCGGTGTCCTTCTGCTCGCGCGAGCGGATGGAGGCGCCGAACCCGACGCCCTTGTGCCCGATGCGGCGCTCGATCACCTGGTCGAGGTTGGCGAACGACCCGCCGCAGATGAACAGGATGTTGGTGGTGTCGATCGTGAGGAACTCCTGGTGGGGGTGCTTGCGGCCTCCCTGGGGCGGGACGGACGCGGTGGTCCCCTCGAGGATCTTCAGCAGGGCCTGCTGCACGCCCTCCCCAGAGACGTCGCGGGTGATCGACGGGTTGTCCGCCTTGCGCGCGATCTTGTCGACCTCGTCGATGTAGATGATCCCCGTCTCGGCCTTCTTGACGTCGAAGTCCGCCGCCTGGATCAGCTTCAGCAGGATGTTCTCCACGTCCTCGCCGACGTATCCGGCCTCCGTCA
>JBIOZP010000025.1:0-33000 GCA_044871225.1 Solirubrobacterales bacterium | reverse complement strand
GGGCCGGAGCGGCACCCCATGGGAGCGGCCCGGCCTCGCGTTCAGCCGCGGTGGAAGGCGACCAGCCTCAGCCGCTCGACCGGGCCCTTCACCGCGATCTCGCGGACGATCCCGATCCCGCGCACGTAGTACTTGTTGTCCACCACGTCGGGCTCCAAGGGCGTCCACTCCTTGGTCCGCAGGGCGTGGCGGGAGCTGACGTAGGGCACCGAGACGCGGGCGCTGCGGTCGAGGACCCTGAAGTGGTCCTCCGCGTGGCCCTCGTAGAACTCCTGGCGCCCGGACTGCCCGACCCTCGGATGCCTGGGGATGTAGACGCCGGGTCGGGCCCCATCGACGCCTGCCTTGAAAGAGCCCTCGGTGCTGGTCACGTTTCCGCGCCGGTCGAGCTCCTTCGTGGCTTCGCCGAAGTACCACACGTTGCCGTCGCGGTCCTGGGCGTACCAGTCATCGGTCACCTCGCGAGGGCGGCCGTGGATGGAGACCACGTCGTGGACGACCGTGGCTTTGACCCCGAGGATCCGCTTCGTCCTGTGGGTGACGTGCACCCGGTCGACCATCCGCGTTCCCTCCTTCCGGCCCCTGTACCGGTACCGGCTGCCTGGCTGGAGCGGGAACCACGGGTTGTCGACTCGGTTCACGAAATCGCTCGGCTTCAGCGTCGCCGGCCACCCGGGCCCGGCACCCGACTTGATCGGAGCGCCGCCCGCCGTGGGGGACGCGATCGCGCCGGAACCGCTCAGCGAGCCGCTCGCCACCAGGGCCGAGGCCACCGCGAGCGCGAGGATCGCCCTGGTTCGAAATGACTGGTTTGTCGCCTGCATCTTTCCCTCCTTCGGGTTGATCGTCGCGGCGACCGTAGGAGGGCACGGTGAAACCCAGATGACGGTTGGCCCCCCGCCTTTCACGCGCCCTTCACATGCACACGGGCAGCCCGCCCGAGCATGGACTTCCTCCGCGATGGCAGCCGCTCAAAGAGCGACGGTGACGGCGTCGACCCGACCGTCGCTCCAGGCCTCGTAGACCGCCGTCGCGATGCCCAGGTCCTGGATCGCGAGCCCGGTCGAGTCGAACAGTGTGATCTCCTCTGCCGAGCGCCTGCCCTGCGCGCGGCCGACGACCACCTCGCCGAGCTCGGTGACACGGTCACGGCTCACGGCGCCGGCCGCCACCGCGTGGGCGAGCTCACCGCCTGCGGCGGCCTGGCGCCACTCGTCGCAGAACAGCCGACAGCGCTCGAGCGCACCGAGCTCGACCTCCGCCTTGCCCGCCCCGTCGGCGCCGAGGACGGCAAAGTGCTGCCCCGGGCGAAGGTCCGAGGCGACGATGACCGGCTGGTCCCCCGGGGTGACGCTGACCACGATGTCCTGAGCCGCGGCCTCACCCCGCCCCCCCACACGCCAGCCCAGCTCGGCGGCGAGCGCCTCCGCCGCCTCGGGGCGAAGGTCTGCGCAGACCCCGGTCCCGAAGCCCGCCGCGGCCAGGCAGCGCGCCGCCCAGGCGCCGTTGGCCCCGCAGCCGATGACCCCGACTCCCGCCGCGGCCTTCGCGCCCAGGACCTGGGCCGAGAGGGCGGCGGCGGCGCCGGTGCGCAGGGCGGTGACCGATCCGCAGTCCATGATCGCCCGCAGCTCCCCCGTGCCGGCGTCGGAGAGAAGCAGCGCCCCGGTGACCACCGGCAGCCCCCGCTCGGAGTTGTGGGGGAAAGAGGTCACCCACTTCAGCAGCGCGAAGCCCTCCCCCCGGGCGGGCATCGCCCGAAAGTCCCCGTTGGGCGGCGAGTCGAGGTAGAGCTTCGGCGGCATCTCCCAAGCGCCGCTCGCGTGCCGCTCGAACGCCAAGCGGGTTCGAGCGATCGCATCCGCCGGGCTGACCGCACCCAGCACGGCGTCGGCGTCGAGGACGGGGACCTGCGCCACGGGCTGAGGTTAGAGTGCCCTGCGCGGCGCCCGAAAGCGCGCCGAGCGCCCGAGGTTCCGCACCGAAGGAGTGATGACTACGTCGAGGAACGGCACCCGCAGGCCGCCCAGGCCGCGGATCGAGTTGGTCACAGAAGCGGCATCGCGCAGCGAGGCGGCGGCGATCGTCGCCGCCCTGGAGCGGTTCCTGGCCGAGACCGCCCCAGCGGGCCCCGCCGCCAAGCGACCGCAGAGCGCCTGGCAGCGAGCGGCCCTTCACGAGGGGGTCTCCGCCCGCGCGCACCTCGGCACGCCCGTCCCGGCGTACGGACCCCAGACACCGACGAACAGGAGGAGCCAGTGGCCGTAGTCAAGATCATCGAGCTAGTCGGAAGCTCGAAGACGTCCACCGACGACGCCGCGACGCAGGCCCTGAAGCAGGCGCAGACCTCGTTGCGCAACATCCGCGCGGTCGACATCGTCAGCACCGGCATCCGGGGGGAGAACCTCGACGAGTACCGCGCCCACGTGCGGGTCGCGTTCCTGATCGAGGGCACCGAGGTCGACTAGCACAATCAGCGCCACCGGGCCCCGGGGCTCGATGCCCTCCGGGTCAAAATGCCATAAACCCGGTCAGGATTTGTGTAATATGCCGCCGCATGGAGCCGACGGCGGTCGAGAACCGCTCCGCGGCCGATCGGATCGCCGCCGAGCACGAGCTCAAGGTCAGCCACAAGGACCAGGGCGGCAAGGGCCCGGTTGGCTCGCTCGAGAACCCCGAGTCGTACGAGAACGTGCCCGGGCACGTGATCCCGATCCTCGAGCGCGAGTTCGACGACTTCGACACCGAGGCGGGCCGGTTCATGCGCGGCGAGGTGGCCGAGGACAAGTTCATCGGCTTTCGACTAAAGCAGGGCGTCTACGGCCAGCGCCAGCCCGACGCGCAGATGATCCGGGTCAAGCTGCCGCTCGGCGGCATCACCCCTGAGCAGCTCGACGCGTTCGCCGAGGCGATCGAGAGGTGGGCGCCGCTGCGCAAGGGCCACATCACGACGCGCGAGAACATCCAGATCCACCACGTTCCGCTGCCCGACGCGGCCAAGTTCATCCGCCTGATCAGCGACGCCGGCCTGTCGTCGCGGGAGGGATGCGGCAACACGATCCGAAACGTCACCGGAGACCCGTGGGCCGGGATCTCGGAGGGCGAGCTGTTCGACATCACCCCCTACGCGATGGCCTACGTCCGCTACTTCGTGCGCCACCCGGTGACCCAGCTCATGCCCCGAAAGGTGAAGACGGCGTTCACCGCCACCGACGACGACGTGGCGATAACCGGCATTCACGACATCGGCTTCATCCCTCGCGTGCGCGACGGCGTCCGCGGGGTCGAGGTGCGGGTCGGCGGCGGGACGTCGATCATGCCCCGCATCGCCCCCACCCTGTACGAGTTCGTCGAGCTCGACAACGGCGACTACCTGAAGGTCGCCGAGGCCTGCTGGCGCATCTTCGACCGCCAGGAGTGGCTGCGCGAGAACCGCGCCCGCGCCCGGATCAAGGTGCTGATCGACAAAATCGGCATCGACGCGTTCCGCGAGATGGTGGACGAGGAGCTCGAGGGCGACTGGGTGGATGACCGCGACTTCGACGTCGAGCGCCTGAAGCTGATGGACGACGAGGAAGTCAACGCCCCCGCGCCCCCGGTCGCCTACGGCAGCCCGAACGGCGACCGCTCGGAGTTCGACCGCTTCCGCCAGGCCAACGTGAGGCCCCAGCGCCAGCAGGGGTTCAGCTCGGTCGAGGTGAAGGTGACCCGCGGCGACCTGACCCCCGAGCAGCTTCGCGGCCTGGCGGCGATCATGCGTGAGTACACCGGGGGCCATGCCCGCACCTCGGTGCAGCAGAACTTCGTGCTGCGCTGGGTGCGAGACGAGTCCGTCTACGACGTCTGGGAGCGGCTCCGAGGGCTCGGCCTGGCCGGAGCCGGCCCGCGCCAGATCACCGACGTGGTGAGCTGCCCCGGGACCGACAGCTGCAAGCTCGGGATCACCAGCTCGATGGGCCTGAACCAGGCCGTTCAGGAGCGGCTGGAGGCGATGGACGTCCAGGACCCGCTGACGAAGCGCATCCACGTGAAGATGAGCGGCTGCCCGAACGGCTGCGGGCAGCACCACATCGCGAACATCGGGTTCTACGGAGCGTCGCTCAAGGTCGGCGGCCGGCAGGTCCCCGCCTACATCGCCCACCTGGGCGGAAGCTACGAGGGCGGGGAAATCGCCTATGGCCACCGGCTGAAGTCGCGGCTCCCGGCCAAGCGCGTACCCGAAGCGGTCGAGCGATGGGTCCGCTACTACGAGTCCGAGCGCCAGGGGGACGAGGAGTTCAACGCCTTCGTCGAGCGCGTCGGCACGGACCAGTTCGAGCAGCAGGTGAAGGACCTGGCGATGCCGGTTGAGTTCGGCCTGGAGACGCTCGACCACTTCATCGACTGGAGCCGATCCGAGCCCTACAAGGTCGAGCGCGGCGAGGGAGAGTGCGCCGTATGACCCGGCGCTCCGCGGCGGTCGCCGACCGCGCCAGAGAGGTCAGGCCACGCCCCTTCCACGACGCGCTGGAGGTCGAGCACAACGGGGCCAACGGGAACGGTGCGGCCGCGAGGCTGCCGACGATCAACGGCAGGGTCGTGGACCCGGCCCAGGTCTCGGCCGAGGTCGAGTCCATGAGCGCCGCCGAGGCCATCGGCTGGGCGATCGAGACCTTCCACCCCGCCCTGCGGTTCGCGTCCTCGTTCCAGAAGACCACGTCCGTGATCGTGGACATCGCCCACCGCATCGAGCCGGGGGCTCGGTTCTTCTACCTCGACACGGACCTGCTGTTCGACGAGACCTACGCCACCCGCGACGCCCTCGCCGCGCGCTACGGGATCGCGTTCGAGCCGTTCGCGGGGATCTCGCTGGCAGAGCAGGAACGGGACCACGGCGCTACCCTCTGGGCGCGTCGACCAGACGCCTGCTGCGGGATCCGGAAGGTCGAGCCGATGCGCGAGGCCCTTCGGGAGATCCAGTGCTGGGTCTCCGGAATCCGCCGCGTGGACTCGCGAACTCGGGCGGGCGCCGCCAAGTTCGGTTGGGACAAGCGGTTCGGGCTCTGGAAGCTCAATCCGCTGGCGGACTGGTCGGACGAAGAAGTCTGGAACCACATCCGGGAGAACTCAGTGCCCTACAACCCACTTCACGACCAGGGATATCCGTCGATTGGATGCACCCACTGCACCCGCGCGCCCGGCGACATCGACCCGCGCTCCGGCCGCTGGGCCGGCACCGACAAGACGGAGTGCGGAATCAATGGCTAGCGGCCCCGGGGCCGCGGGCGCTTCAACGACGGCTTCGTTGCAGCTGACCCCGCGCCAGGCATCCGACTTCGAGCTGCTGGCGAACGGAGGCTTCGCCCCGCTCCAGCGCTTCCTGGGGTCCGAGGACTGGGCCTCGGTGTGCGAGAACATGCGCCTGGTGAGCGGGGACATCTGGCCGATCCCGATCACCCTGCCCACCGACCTCGACGCGTCGGAGGGCGACGTGATCGAGCTCAGCGCCCCAAACGGCAAGCAGCTCGGCCGCCTTCGGGTGGAGGAGGTGTTCGAGCGCGACGTCGACAAGGAGGCCGAGCTCGTCTACCTGACCACGGACGACGAGCACCCCGGCGTGGCGGCGATCCGCCGCGAGGGCGCCCGCTGCCTGGCCGGCCCCGTCGAGGCCGACGCGCTTCCCGACCACGAGGACGCGTTCATGCGCCGCTACCTGACTCCGGAGGAGTCGAAGCGCGCGTTCGCCGAGCGAGGCTGGAAGCGCATCGTCGCCTTCCAGACCCGGAACCCGATCCACCGCGCCCACGAGTACCTGACCAAGGCGGCGCTGGAGGTTTCCGACGGGCTCTACCTGCATCCGCTGATCGGCGAGACGAAGCCGGGCGACATCCCTGCAGACGTGCGGATGCGCTGCTACGAGATCCTGATGGAGCGCTACTACCACCCGGAGCGGGTGATCCTGGGGGTCAACCCGGCGAAGATGCACTACGCGGGGCCGCGGGAGGCCGTGCTGCACGCGATCATCCGCCGCAACTACGGCTGCACCCACTTCATCGTCGGGCGCGACCACGCCGGGGTGGGCGACTACTACGGCACCTACGACGCCCAGCGCATCTTCGACGACATCGATCTCGACGAGCTCGGGATCGAGCCGCTGTTCTTCGAGCACACCTTCTGGTGCAACGACTGCGAGGGAATGGCGTCGAACAAGACCTGTCCTCACCCGGACGAGTCACACTTGTTCCTGTCCGGCACGAAGGTGCGCGAGATGCTCTCCCGTGGTGAGAGCCCGCCGCACGAGTTCACTAGGGAAGAGGTGGCCGAGATCCTGATCGAGGCCTACAGAAAGGAGTCAGCGACCGATGGCCGCTGAGCAGGGCTTTTGCCTTTGGTTCACCGGGCTCTCCGGGTCCGGCAAGACGACGATCACCAACATCCTGGTCAAGGAGCTGCGCAAGCGTGGGTCGAAGCTGGAGGTCCTGGACGGGGACATCGTCCGCCAGAACCTGTCCAAGGGGCTCGGCTTCTCGAAGGAGGACCGGGACACCAACATCCGGCGGGTCGCCTTCGTGGCCGACCTCCTGTCGCGAAACGAGGTCCCCGTGATCACGGCGGCGATCTCGCCCTACCGGCAGATCCGCGACGAAGCCCGGGCGAAGATGGACGGCCGGTTCATCGAGGCGTACGTCAAGGCCTCCGTGGAGGAGTGCGAGAAGCGCGACGTCAAGGGCCTGTACGCGAAGGCGCGCAGCGGCGAGATCAAGGAGTTCACCGGGGTCTCCGATCCCTACGAGCCCCCCCAGAACCCCGAGCTCGAGATCGACACGGAGGCCCAGTCTCCCGAGCAGTCGGCGCAGCAGATCCTCGCGTACCTGGAAGAGCGCCAGCTCATCCCGCCCGCCAGCTCCTGATCTCGCGCTCAGGGCTTGGCGGGCACCTGCGGCTCTCCCAGCCCGTAGGTGTCGTAGGTGCCGAACCGGGAGAAGGTCTTGTGCGTGGGCCCGTGGAAGTCGGACGAGCCGGTGGGGACGAGGTCGAACTCGCGGCAGAGCTCCAGGCAGTGCGCCGTCTGCTCCTTGGTGTGCGGCGGGTAGAAGGTCTCGATCCCGTCGAGGCCCACGTCGCGCTTCAGGCTCTCGACCAGGTCGCGGACCTGGTCCGGGGCGGAGACGTCCCAGTAGGGGTGAGCGACCACGGCCACGCCGCCCGCACTGTGGATCAGCTCCACGGCCTCCTCGGCGTTCGGCCAGCGGCGCGCGACGAACGCCTTGGCGCCGGGCACCAGGTACTCCTCGAAGAAGGGCCCCAGGTCGGGCCCCGCGCCCGCGGCTCGGGCGATGTGGGGGCGCCCGATCGAGTCGGCGGCGCCGGCCTGCGCAACGGCCGCCTCGAAGGTCACCTCGACGCCGTGTTCGTTCAGCCGCTCGATGATCTCCCGGGCCCGGTTGATCCGCTCCTGCTGCGCGCGCTCGCAAGCGGGGGCGATCGCCCCCGTGTCCACCCAGTAGCCGAGCATGTGCAGGTCGTCGGAGTACCGGTGAACGCACGACATCTCCACCGCCGGCACGCACTGAATCCCCGCTTCGCCCGCCGCCGCGACCGCGTCCTCGACCCCGGCGACCGCGTCGTGGTCGGTGAGCGACATCACCGTGACCCCCGCCTCGGCCGCCGCAAGGGCGACCGCGGACGGTTCGAGTTGCCCGTCCGATACGGTCGAGTGCGCCTGTAGATCGATCATGAAATCAGCTTCCTACCGGGCGACGAATCGGGCCATTGTGACGATATGAGGATCTCGGCCAAAGCCGACTACGCAGTCAGGGCGACCTTGGAGCTCGCCGCGGCGCCCGACGAGGAGCCCGTGAAGGGCGAACGGCTCTCCGAGGCGCAGGAGATCCCCCTGCAGTTCCTGGAGCACATCCTCTTGGAGCTGAAGCACGCGCGGCTGGTTCGCGCCCGGCGCGGGGCGCGGGGGGGTTACTGGCTGGCGCGAGCGCCGGAGGAGATCACGATCGCAGACGTGATCCGGGCGGTGGAGGGCCCGCTCGCGAACATCCAGGACTCGGCGCCGGAGGCGACCGACTACCCCGGCCCTGCCGAGCCGATGCGCGACGTGTGGGTGGCCGTGCGGGCCAACCTGCGACAGGTGCTGGAGCGGGTCACGCTGGCCGACGTCGTCAACGGGAAGCTCCCCGAGCCCGTCGGCGAGCTAATCGCCGATCCCGACGCCTGGCACGTCAGGTAGCCACGCGCGCAGCTCAAACTTCGCTCGCCAAGACGCCGCATCCGTCCCGACGATCCCGCTCGCGGGCCCTTGCGCCACCGGGACGAACTCGGCTACCATCCTGGGGTCAGGGCTTTTGACTAAACCGGTCAAGAAGCCCGAATTTCCCACCCTCAGGACATGGACCCAATCATCGTCGTCTTCGGCTTTGGCGTCGGCCTGCTGATCGGAATGACCGGCATGGGCGGCGGCTCGCTGATGACCCCGCTCCTGATCCTGATCTTCGGCGTCCAGCCGGTCACCGCTGTCGGCACCGACATCTTCTACGGCGCCGTCACCAAGACCGCGGGCGGCTGGCGGCACCTGAAGCACAAGACCGTTCACCGCGGGATCGCGTTCTGGCTTGCGGTGGGAAGCGTTCCCTCGGCGCTGGCCGGGGTGTGGATGATCGAGGTGCTCCAAAACGCGTACGGCGAGGACGAGGTGAACAGCCTCGTGCTCGGCATGCTGGGCGCGGCCCTGCTGGTCGTGGGCATCGCGACGCTGGTTCGCGGCACCCTGCTTCGCGACGCGATCCCGGAGCGCTCCTCGATGCACCTGTACCGCCGCCACATCATCGCCGCGATCGTCACCGGGGCGACCACTGGCTTCGTCATCGGCCTCACGTCCGCCGGCAGCGGAACCGTGATCGCGATCGTCCTGATCGCCCTGTTCCGGCTCACCCCGCAGCGCGTCGTGGGAACCGACGTGTTCCATGCCGCCATCCTGCTGTGGGCGGCAGGGTTCGCCCACTGGGTCGGCGGCAACGTGGACTTCGGCCTCGCGGCGAACATCCTGCTGGGCTCGCTCCCGGGCGTGCTGCTGGGCACGCACTTCGCGGTCCGCGTCCCGCAGGGCCTGCTGCGGGGGGCGCTGGGAACCGTGATGATCGCGGCCGCGATCACGTTGATCGCCAAGGAGCAGCCGCCGCTGTCGGTCCTGGTTCCGTCGCTCGCCGTGGCGACTTTGGCGATCGGCGCCCTGTTCGCGATGCAGGTCGGGCTGCACCGGCGCGCGCGGCAGGCGGGCCGCGCCGGCCGTCAAGCGCCGGCGGCCGCCGGCTAGCCCCCGTCGGGGATAGGCTCCCCCTCATGGACTTCGAGGTCGGCGGCCGGGTCGAGGAGCTCCGCGATCGCATCCGGGCGTTCATGGAGGAGCACGTCTATCCGGTCGAGCTCGAGGCGATGCAGGCGCTCGACGATGAGGTGGGCGAGGGAACCCCGTATCCGCAGGTGCTGGTCGAGATCCGGGCCAAGGCCCGCGACGAGGGGCTGTGGAACCTGTTCATGCCCGACGAGCGCTACGGCGCCGGGCTCGGCAACTGGGAGTACGGGTTGCTGTGCGAGGAGATGGGGCGCAGCCCGGCGGTCGCCCCCATGGCTTTCAACTGCGCGGCTCCCGACACCGGCAACATGGAGATCCTCGCCGACCACGGCACCGACGAGCAGCGCGAGCGCTGGCTGCAGCCGCTGCTGGACGGTCAGGTCCGAAGCTGCTTCTCGATGACCGAGCCAGAGGTGTCGGGCTCGGACCCCACCACTCTCCAGACCCGCGCCGAGCTGGACGGCGACGAGTGGGTGATCGACGGCCACAAGTGGTTCACCTCCGGCGCGGTCGGGGCCAACGTGGCCATAGTGATGTGCGTCACCGACCCCGACGCCCACCCGTATGCCAGGGCCAGCATGATCCTGGTCCCCACCGACAACCCCGGGTTCGACCTGGTCCGTTCCGTGTCTGTGATGGGCCACTCGGGCGGGCCCGGCCACTGCGAGGTTCGCTACCGCGACTGCCGCGTCCCGGCGTCGAACCTGCTCGGCGAGCGGGGCGCCGGCTTCGTGATCGCCCAGGACCGGCTGGGCCCCGGCCGCATCCACCACTGCATGCGCGCGATCGGCACCGCCGAACGCGCTATCGAGCTGATGTGCCGGCGCGCCAACGAGCGCGAGGCCTTCGGCGGCAAGCTGGCCGAGAAGCAATTCGTCCAGGACTTCGTGGCCCGCTCGCGCATGGAGGTGGACCAGGCCCGCCTGCTGACCCTGAGCGCCGCCTGGCAGATGGACACGAAGGGCAAGCGCGCCGCCCGCCAGTCGATCTCGATGATCAAGGTCGTGGCGGCGAACGTGGTCATGGACGTCCTCGACCGGGCGATCCAGGTTCACGGAGCGCTGGGCATGTCCGACGACACCCCGCTGGCCTGGATGTGGCGCTTCAGCCGCATGCTGCGAGTCGCCGACGGGCCGGACGAGGTCCACAAGATGGTGATCGCCCGCCGCGAGCTCCATCGCTGGGCCAAGGAGACCGAGGCGAGGTCGGCCCCCGACGGCGCCCCCTCCCCCGCGCCAGAACCCGCGAAGGCCTAGGCGAGACGGCGCTCGGCCGCGTCGGCGGCCTTCGCGAGCTGCTCGACGATGACCGCGAACTGGTCGATGCCCTCGTCCGGCTTTCCGTACTGGCCGGCCACCGAGCGGGCGTACACCCCCTGGAGGATGATCGCGAGCTTCCACCAACCGAGCGCGACGTAGAAGTCGATCCGCGACAGGTCGCGCCCGGACAGGTCCGCGTAGCGCTGCCGGACCTCCGCGCGGGTTGGAAAGCCGGGGGCCGTTGTCGGAGCCTCGAACAGCGGCATCAGCTCGTCGCCCTCCTCCGACCAGTAGACGATCAGCATCCCGACGTCCGCGAGCGGGTCACCAAGGGTGCAGAGCTCCCAGTCCACCACGGCCGCGATCTCGCCGGCGTCGCTGAGGATCAGGTTGTCGAGACGGTAGTCCCCGTGCACGATGGTCGCCGGTCCCTGTTCGGGAATCCGCGCCGACAACCGCTGGTGGACCTCGTCGATCAGCGGGAGCTCGTGGGTCTTCGACTTCTCCCACTGGCCATGCCAACGGTGAAGCTGCCTGGCGACGTAGTCCTGCTTCTTGCCGAGGTCCCCCAGCCCGACCTGCTCGGGATCGACGGCGTGGATGGCGACCAGCGTGTCCACGACACGCTCGCCGATCGGGCGCCGCTCCGCCTCGTCGAAGCTCTCCTCGGCCTCCCTGCGGGAACGAAGGATCGGACCCTCGACGAAGTCCATGACGAAGAAGGGGGCCCCGTTCACCGACTCGTCCCCGCAGAACCCGACCACGGGGGCCACCGGAACGTCGGTCGGCCGAAGGGCGGAGATGATCCTGTGCTCCCGCCCCATGTCGTGCGCCGATGCCAGGCGCTTGCCCAGCGGCGGCCGTCGCAGCGCCCAGCGCCGCCCGGCGGAGTCGGCAACCGAATAGGTGAGGTTGGAACGTCCGCCGGAGATGCGCTGGAACGAGAGCGGCGGGGTGACTCCCGGAACGTGCTCCTCGAACCAGGCTTCGACGCGCGGCTGGTCGATAGCCTCGTCGGCCATGGCAGGGAATCCTATGCGCGGCGAGCGCGACCGGCGCGGCCTCCTGGTCGACTTCGGCGGCGTCCTGACGACCTCGGTCTGGGACAGCTTCGCGGACTTCTGCCGCAGCAGGGGTTTGGCCACTGACGCAGTCCGGGGAATGTTTCGAAGCGATCCGACCGCGCTCTCCGAGCTTCGGGAGCTCGAGACGGGCCGCATGCCGGAGGAGGAGTTCGAGCGCCGCTTCGCCGAGCGCCTCGGGCTCGAGGGGGCAGGCGGACTGATCGAGGCGATGTTTCGCGGCATGCGGCCGTCAGAGCTGATGGTGGACGCCGTTCGGTCGGCGCGCGCGAGCGGCGTTCGCACCGGCCTCGTCTCCAACTCGTGGAGCACCTCGCACTACGACCGCGAGTCGCTGGCAGAGCTCTTCGATGCCATCGTGATCTCGGGCGAGGTCGGCCTGCACAAGCCCCAGCCCGAGATCTACCTGCTGGCCGCGGGGCAGCTCGAGCTCGATCCCTCCCGATGCGTGTTCGTGGACGACCTGCGCGAGAACTGCGACGGGGCCGAGGCGGTCGGCATGACGGCGGTGCTCCACCGCGAGGTCGATGCGACCGTGGACCAGCTTCAAGAGCTCCTGGGGTTCAGCGTGGCGGCCCGGTAGCGGGGGTTCCAGCCGCCCGCTGATCGCACGCATTGACGGGGGATGCCTCCGCCCTTCGTCCCGGCTAGGAGCCCGCGGCGATCAGGGCCACCCCCACCAGGGCGACCACGACTCCGGAGCGCTGGCTCGGGGCCAGCCGCTCGCCCAGGACCACCCGCGCGAGGAGCACCGTGACCGCCGAGTACATCGACCCGGCGACCGCCACCAGCGACAGGAGCCCGTGGTTGGTGGCGAGCGCGAACAGGGAGTTGGCGAGCACGTCGAAGCAGCCGATCGTCACCAACACAGGCAGGAGGCCGCGATCGATCCGCATGGACGGCCGTAACAGGGCGGCCGTGACCAGCAGCATCGCGACGCTGCCGGAGCGGGCGGCGGCGATCGTCCAGGCGGGCTGCTCCCCCGAGGCCGCATCGAGCCCGAGGAGGAAGGTCCCGAATCCGAGGGCGGCCACGGCGGCCAGGCCGACCGACGCCCGCCCCGCAGCTCGCCACTCGGGGTCGGGCTCGCGGGCGACCAGGACCGCTCCGGTGAGTCCAGCGACCGCCCCCAGCGCCTGGATGGCGGCGGGCCGATCGCCCCGCGCGATTCCGGCGAGCACCGGCACCAGGACGCCCAGGGCACCGATCGTCGCGACGACGCTGATCGAGCCCAGGGCCATCGCGCGGTAGAAAGCCCCGAGCGCGATCACCACGGCCGCTCCCGCCCCGGCGGCGATCGCCGCTTCGCGGGCGCCGAGGGCGTCGCCGCCGGCGGTGAGCGCCACCGCGAGGGCCAGGACCAAGCCCACCGGCTGGCTGACGAGCAAGACGCTGAGGGCCGAGATCCGTCGGGTCTGCAGCCCGCCGAGGAAGTCCGATATCCCCCAGGCGACGCTCGACGCGAGCCCCAGCGCTATGCCGAGCATTGACGGTCGCGACCGAGCAGGGCATCGAGGCTGAACCCGGCGTCCACCCGGACGGTTCCCGGTTGGCGGACCGCGACCGCGGTCCAGTCACCGTCGCGCTCGACGCAGGCGTCGCCGGCGGCGACCGCCCAGTAGCGCGTGTAGCGAAGGCGCACCAGGAAGCGGCCCGGGTCGCGGGCCGACAGCGTGAAGCTGGCCGGATCGAGCAGGGTGAGGCGGCCGCGGCGTTGCCGGAGTCCCGGATCGGCGGCCATGGAGACGAGGCCGGTGGAGCGGTTCACCCGGTACAGGCGCCAGTGGTCGTCGCTCCAGATCAGCTTCAGGTAGGGCAGCCCGGAGGCGATCAGATCCTCCTCGTCGGTGGCGAGGTAGTCGGGCGTCGCGTCCGACACGGCCACGAAGGAGACCCCTCGCCGATCGAGCCAGGACCGGTAGGCGGGCGCGGTCAGGTTGCCGTCGGTGAACAGGTCGAAGTCGCCCGACTCGAGCTGGCGAAGCCAGCCGCGGGCGAGCGGAAACCGCTGCGCCACGTAGTCCGCCTCGCCGCGATTTCGGCTCGGGGGGATCTCCACGCGCGCCGGCAGGCCCCGCGTTCGCTCCTGGAGCTGGGCGATGAGCGGCTCGTAGTAGGAGGCCTTGACGGAGGGGTCGCCGGCCGCCTCGGAGACGTCTCGCACCGGCGCCACCCATTGCCAGTAGAGAAGCGGCGCCGCCACGAGCGCCAGAGCCAGCGGACGGCGCCCCGCGAGGCCCAGGGCGAGAACCGGACCCCCGGCGAGAGCGCCGAGCCGGGCCATGTTCCCCCCGATGGGGTTCGCGATCACGAACGCCGCAAGCGACGCCACCGCGTAGACGGCGACTCCGTACCGAAGCACTCGCTCCTCCGCCGGCAACAGGACGAGCGCCGCGAGGCAGAAGAGCGGGATGCCGATGAACGCCGTGAACACGAAGGGCTCCTCGCCCGTGCTCGGAAAGGCGAAGGACAGCACCGCGATCGTGACCGCCGAGGCGATCGCCACAGCGGTTCCCTCGGCCCGGTCCCCGGCGAGGGCGACCGCGACACCCGCGAGGGCCAAGAACAGGCCCGCCACCGGGCTGGCCAGGGCCGTGAGCGCGGCCAGCGGCGCAGCGAGCGCCAGCTTGCGGCGCTGCAGGGCGAGCAACGCGCCGAGCCCGACAGCGACTCCCAGCGCGAACGTGATCCGGCCCGAGAACAGGATCGACGCCGCCCCGGCGCCGAACCACAAGATCGCCAGGCGGGCGCGATCGCCGTGATCGCGGCGGGCGAGGAGTCCGAAAAGCCCCGCTGCCGCCACCACAGCGACCGCGCCGACCAGGCGCGGGCCGAGCGCCGCCCCCAGCGGGGGAAACAGGACGCTGTAGCCGGGCAGGTAGTGCCCCGAGTACCACCCGTTGTTCCAGATCAGGAAGCCGTGCGAGGAGAAAAGATCGGCCCGAAAGCTCTGCGCCGCCAGGTCGGCGCTCTCGGGTTCCAGGATCAGATAGGCGATCGCCAGGGGGGCGGCCAGGAGCATGCGGGGGGCTAGCTTATGGCGGTGACCGCAGCGATCGACACACCGGACCTCGGCGCGAGCCTCGACCGGTTCCTCCGCGCGGCGCAGACGTTCTTCGCCAACCTGGCAGAGATCGCCTGGGGCTACCTGGCCGCGGCGCTGCTCCTGTCTCTGGCCCTGCAGCTCGCCCGCGCGCACGGCTGGGCAAACGCCCTGCGCGCCGCCTACCCGCGCTCCCGCGTGTCGGAGACCGGCATCCAGGCTGCGTTCCTGATCGGGGTCGGGATGAACGGCATCCTCCCGGCGCGGGGCGGGGATGCGCTGAAGATCGTGCTGGCCAAGCGAAGCGTCGAGCGCTCGTCCTATCCGACGATCGCGTCGTCGTTCGTGACCCTGGCGCCGTTCGACACGGCGATGGGCCTGCTGGTGCTGCTCTACGCGATCACGCAGGGGCTCCTCCCGCGCCCGCCGCGACTTCCTCACCTGCCGGCGTTCGAGATCACCTTCTGGGCGGCGCACCCGGAGGTTCTGATGCTGGCCCTGACCGTGCTGGGGATCGCGGCCGTGGTCTTGGTCGCGGTGCTGTCGCGACACGTCGAGTCCTTCTGGCAGCGGGTTAAGCAGGGGGTGGCGATCTTCCGCACGCCCGGGCGCTACCTGCGGCTCGTGGCAGGGTGGCAGCTCGTGGGGTGGCTGTGCCGGTTCGCCTCGTTTTGGCTCTTCCTCGAGGCCTTCCACGTCGGCGGCTCGTTCCAGAACGTGCTGCTGGTGATGAGCGTCCAGTCGATCAGCGGGGCGCTGCCATTCACCCCAGGAGGGGCCGGGGCCCAGCAGGCGCTCTTGGTGGCCACCCTCAGCGGGGCATCGCGCCCGGTGATCCTCTCCTACTCGGTGGGCCAGCAGCTCGCCGTGACCGCCTGGTCGGTGCTGCTGGCTTTCGGAGCGATGGTGTTCGCCTTCCGCATCAGCCGCTGGAGGGACCTGATCCGCGAGAGCGAGGTCGCCCGGGCGGAGGCCGGGGTCGAGTAGGCAGCTCGAGGGGTCGGCCGCCGAGCTTCGGCGTGCCGCCTCGCCCGCCGCTAACCGCGGGCGTACTCGACCCGGATCTGCTTTCCCTTCAGCTTCGTCCCCTCCAGGCGCTCGAGCGCCAGCTCGGCGTGCTCGGCGTCGAGCTCGACGAACGAGAAGCGGTCCATGACCCTGATCGACCCGATCGCGTCCTCTGGGATCACCGCCCCTTCCCTGAGCGCCCAGCGCACGTCGTCGTCGCCGATCCCGCTGCGACGCCCCCGGTTAACGAACAGCTTCACCGACCCGTGCTCGGTGCCGTGCTCGCGCGGCCTCGGACGGGGCGCGTGCTCGAGCCGCTCCTCGGGCGGCTCCCACTCGCCGATGCGCGTCTTCGCCTCGCGCTCGATGCGGGCGATCTCCTGGCGCTGCTTCGGGGTCACGAAGGTGATCGCCCGTCCCGTGCGTCCCACCCGCCCCGTGCGCCCGACCCGGTGCACGTAGCCCTCGGAGGTGTCGGGGACGTCGTAGTTGATCACGTGCGTGACGTGCTCGATGTCGAGCCCGCGCGCCGCGACGTCGGTCGCGGCCAGCAGGCGCAGGCGATGCTCCTTGAACGCCAGCATGACTCCGTCGCGCTGGCCCTGAGTCAAGTCTCCGTGAAGCGCCTTGACCTGCAACCCACGCGCGCGCAAGGTCTCGTCGAGGCGGGCGGTGCCGATCTTCGTGCGGCAGAAGATGATCGCCTGCTCCGGCTCCTCGGCCCGCAGCACCTCAACCAGGCGCTCGACCTTGCGGTTGGCGGGAACTTCCACGAACGCCTGCTCGATCGCGTCCACCGTGAGCTGCTGGGGGGTCACCCGGATCGTCACCGGGTCGTACATGTAGCGGTCGGCGAGCCGCTCGATCGGAGGCGGGATCGTGGCCGAGAACAGCGAGGTCTGCCGGCCGGCGGGCGACATCCTGAGGATGCGCTCGACGTCGTCGATGAACCCGAGATCCAGCATCTCGTCCGCCTCGTCCAGAACCACGTAGCGGGTTCCCGCCAGGTCGAGGGACCCCCGGGAGACGAGATCGAGGGTGCGGCCGACGGTGGCGACGACCACGTGGGCGTCCCCGCGCAGGCGCGACTGCTGCGTCTTCACCGCCTGGCCCCCGAACACCGCCACCACCTCGACCGCCAGGTGCTCGGCGTATGCCCGAAGTGCCTGGGTCACCTGGATGCAGAGCTCGCGGGTGGGTGTCAGGACCAGCGCCTGCGTCTCCTGCGAGTCGGGATCGAGGAACTGGAGCAGCGGCAGGCCGAAGGCGGCGGTCTTCCCGGTACCGGTCTGAGCCTGGCCGATCACGTCGTGCCCGGCCAGGAGCTCGGGGATCGCCTGGAGCTGGATGGGGGTCGGCTCGGAGTACCCGAGCTCGTCCAGGGCGGCCAGGATCGGGTCCGAGAGGCCCAGGTCGCGAAAGGTCGTCACTGGCTCAACGGCTCGGGTCGAGCAGCAGCTTGCCGTGTGTTCGCCGCGCGGCGATGTCCTCGTGGGCGCGACCTGCTTCCGACATCGGATACACGTCGCCGATCACCACCTCGAGGTCGCCCGCGGCAACCGCTCCCAGCAGCTCGACGATCGCCTCACGAAGCCGCTGCGGGCGGCGAAACAGGTGGACGAGCCAAAAGCCGAGGATCGACCGGGAGGTCCGCATCAAGTCTACGTTCCGCACCGCCACCGGCGTTCGGGAGGCGTTGCCGTAGGCGACCAGACGGCCGAACGGCGCGAGAGCTCGCAAGCCGGCCTCAAACGACTCCCCGCCGGTCATCTCCAGCACCACGTCCACCGGCGCGCCCTCGTTCGCCTCGAGCATCGCCGCCTCGAGGTCGTCGTCCCGGGAATCGACCACCGCGTCGGCGCCCAGACGCCGCGCCAGCTCGCGCTTAGGCTCCGACGAGGCAAGCGCGATCACGCGCCCGGCGCCCATCCGCTTCGCCAGCTGCACCGCGAGCGATCCCGTGCCACCCGCCGCCGCCTGGATGACGACCGACTCCCCGGGCTCCAAGCGCGCGCACATGCCGAGCACGCTGTGGGCGGTGAGGCCTTGCAGCAGCAGGCCCGCGGCCGCGTCGTCGGAAACCTCGTCGGGAATCGGAACCAGGAATCTCTCGTCCACGGCGACCTTCTCCGCGTAGCCGCCGTTTGCAAGAAGCGCGGCCACGCGGCGCCCGTCGGGCGTGCGTCCCGCGACCTCCCCTCCGGGGACGAGCGGCAGCTCCTGCTTGGCGAGATAGTCGTCCCGGGTGACGTGGGTGTCGGCGAAGTTGATCCCGGCGCGAGACACCTCCAACACGACTTCCCCGTCCCCCGCCTGTGGGTCGGGGAGGTCGGTCAGCCGCATCACCTCCGGTCCGCCGAACTCCTCGATCTGGATCGCGCGCATGAGCGCCGGAGTGTAGGGACGGTCAGCCGCAGGCGATCACGCACTTAGGATGCACGACCTCATGTCGCTGACCGTCGTCGGCTCGATCGCGTTCGACTCGGTGCGAACCCCGTTCGGGGAGCGCGAGCGGATGCTGGGCGGCTCGGCCGTCCACTTCGCGCTGGCGGCCAGCTTCTTCACCGAAGTCCACGTCGTCGGTTCGGTCGGCGAGGACTTCGGCGAGGCGCAGCTCGAGGTGCTCCGCTCCCGCGGCGTGCACGTGGACGCGATCGAGCGCGTGTCCGGCGGCCAGACCTTCTTTTGGCGCGGCCACTACGAAGCCGACCTCAACGTCGCCCACACCGACGACACGCAGCTCGGCGTGTTCGCGGACTTCGAGCCGAAGCTGTCCGAGGACGCCCTGCGAGCCGATGCCCTCTTCCTGGGGAACATCCAGCCCGATCTGCAGCGGCGCGTGCGCTCCCAGTGCGCCCCGCGCTTCGCCGCCCTCGACTCGATGAACCTGTGGATCGAGACGACCCGCGACTCGCTTCTGCTCGCGATCCGCGAGGTCGATTGCGTGCTCCTGAACGACGCCGAGATCCGCATGCTGACCGAGGAGCCGAACCTGGCGCGCGCCGCGCGGGCGCTGATGGAGCTCGGCCCGCGGATCGTGATCGCCAAGCGGGGCGAGTACGGAGCGGTGCTGTTCACGCCCGAGCGCTTCTTCGCCGTGCCCGGCTTCCTGCTCGAGGAGGTCCGCGACCCCACCGGCGCAGGCGACAGCTTCGCCGGCGGCTTCCTGGGCTACCTCGACATGCAGCGAACCGAGCGGCCCAGCGACGCCGCCCTGCGCCGCGCGGTGGCCTATGGCACCGTCCTCGCCTCCTTCAACGTCGAGGAGTTCGGCACCGACCGGGTTGCCCGCCTGCAGGAGGAGGAGGTCACTGACCGCTACCACGAGCTCCGTTCGATGACCCATTTCGAGCTGCCGGGGTAGGGCAGCCGCGGCGCGCGCGACTGGTCGAGCGAGGGCAACGAGGGGAGGGTCTCGGGTTACGCAGACCGCTTCGGCTACCCCGACCGGATGCTTATGACTTTCGACGTCCTATGGGGGCTCAAAGTCATACGGATCCGATGTGGCGCCCGTCCCGGCCGCCCTTTCTCCCTACTTGCCCGTCTCCCGCATCCGAGCCCTACAGCCGGAGCGCCACCGCGGCCACCGCGAGCAGCACGACTCCGGCGGACATCGCCTTGAGGGCGCCGTCCAACGGGGCGACCAGGCGGGCGGCGGTCAGCTCGCGGGCGGTCCCGTCCGCGAGCCGCTGCTCGCCCGTCACCGCCACCGTCCTTCGCCGCAGCTCCCGGGCGGGGGTGGAGAGGCGGCGCTGGGCCATGCTCAACGCGAAGCAGGCCGTGGTGACAGCCGCGACCGCGACCGCCTCGCCGAGCGAGTGGATGCCAAGGGCGTTGGCCCAGTATCCGGTCAGCGCCGGGAATGCGCCCCATGCGGCCGCGAACCAGAAATCGGTGTGGAAGCGTCCGCCCGCGAGCTCGAGGTTGTAGGCGAGCGCGACCAGGGGCCCGAAGACCACGAAGGGCAACAGAGTGGCGGAGACGACGAAGATCCCGGCGATCCCGATCGCCACCGCCCCGGTCAGGGAGACGGCGGCGAGCGTCGCCAGCGTGCGGTCTGAAAGACGCGTCTTCAGCGGATGCCCCTGGAGCTCGTCGAGCGCGTGGGCGCCGACGCCCACCGCCAGGAAGAAGGCGCCGAGGGCCGCCCACAGGCGGTCCGGGTGGAGCTCCGGCGCGGCCGCCGCGCCCAGGGCGACGTAGCTGAGGTGCCAGGCGGTGTAGGGAGGGTGCAGGAGGGTGAGGAAGTCCCGCCACCCTCCGGGGGACAGGGCGTAGAACGCCGGGCGGTCGGCGACCTCACCCATCGCGAGCGCCCCAGGTGACGACGCCGCCACCCAGGCTCATCCTCCGCTGGCGCACGCCCGCGATCCCCGCCCCCTCCCAGAGCTCGCGCTGGCGCTCCAGGGGCCATCTCGAGTAAAGCTCCTCGATGCTGGGCCCGAGGAACCGCCCGACCCGGAACCAATCGCGGCCGAAGGCGCGGCCCAGAGCGGGGAGGCCGATGCGGGTGTAGAGGCGCCACGCCGCTCGCCACGGCGGATCTGGAACGCCGAACTCGAGCGCGGCGATCCGACCACCGGGGCGGACCACGCGAGCCAGCTCCGCGAGGGTAGCCCCCGGATCGTCCACGTAGCGCAGGAGATACGTGAACGTCAGGTGGTGGAACTCCGCGTCCTCGAAAGGCAGCCGCTCGGCCTCCCCCTGGACCAACTCGATCCGCGTCGCGAGCCGGGGCTCGCGCGCCAGCCGCTCCCGCGCCCCGGCGAGCATCTGCGGACTCTGGTCCAAGGCCACCACGGAGCAGCCGTAGCGCCGCACCAGCTCACGGGCCACGAGCCCGGTGCCGCTGGCGACGTCGAGCACGCGGTCGCTCGGGCCGGCCGCGACGCGGGCCACCATCGCCCGGCGCCACCGGGGATCCTGTCCGAAGCTGAGCCCGGCGGAGAGGACGTCGTAGCGGCGTGGTAGCCCAGCGAAGAGCGCCAGCGCGCCTCGCTTGCGCTCGGAGCTGACGGCCTGGTCCGTGGCCAAGGTGGGACAAGCCTCCCAGATCGGCAACCGCCGAGTCACCGGCCGCGGACACCCCTGATTGGATGCCTTCAACTGACAGAATGAGCGGCGACACGCAAACGAGCACGTGGCAGCGAGGAGATGCGATGGCCACCGAGCAGCAGACCGAACGGGACGACGCCGCCGTGGCAACCGCCGGCCAGGACACGCTGACGATCACCGACAACCGCACCGGCCAGACCTACGAGGTCGAGGTCAACGACGGGGCGATCAAGGCGATGGACCTTCGCCAGATCAAGGTCTCCGACGACGATTTCGGGCTGATGTCCTACGACCCGGCGTTCACGAACACCGCCTCCTGCCGGTCGGCGATCACCTACATCGACGGTGAGCGCGGCATCCTCCAGCACCGCGGCATCCCGATCGAGCAGCTCTGCGAGCACTCCACCTATCTCGAGGTCGCCTACCTGCTGGTGTTCGGGGAGCTCCCCACCGAGGCGCAGCTCGAGCGCTGGGTCTACGACGTCACCCATCACACCTTCGTCCACGAGGACATCA
Organism: Solirubrobacterales bacterium; assembly: GCA_044871225.1. Taxonomy (GTDB): domain Bacteria; phylum Actinomycetota; class Thermoleophilia; order Solirubrobacterales; family 70-9; genus AC-56. The sequence goes on along the minus strand of JBIOZP010000025.1, from coordinate 11,694 downwards.
AGCAGTTCCTGCAGGGGTTCCGGTACGACGCCCACCCGATGGGGATGCTCCTGGCGGGGGTCGGGGCGTTGTCCACCTTCTATCCGGACGCGAAGCACATCGACGATCCCGAGGAGCGCTACATGGCCGCCATCCGGTTGATCGCCAAGGTGCCGACTCTGGCCGCGTTCGCGTACCGCCACAACCTGGGGCTCCCCTACGTCTATCCCGACAACGACCTCGCCTACCCGGGCAACTTCCTCTCGATGATGTTCAGGAAGACCGAGGCGGTCTACAAGCCCGATCCTCGTCTGGAGCGCGCCCTGGACGTGCTGTTCATCCTCCACGCGGACCACGAGCAGAACTGCTCGACCAACGCCGTGCGAGGAGTCGGCTCCTCTCAGGTGGACCCCTACTCGGCGGTCGCCGCCGGGGTGGCGGCCCTCTACGGGCCCCTGCACGGCGGCGCCAACGAGGCGGTGCTGCGCATGCTGCGCCGCATCGAGACGGTGGAGAACGTGCCCGACTTCCTGGAGGGAGTCAAGAAGCGCGAGGAGCGCTTGATGGGCTTCGGCCACCGGGTCTACAAGAACTACGACCCGCGCGCCCGGATCATCCAGCAGCACATGGAGGAGGTCTTCGAGGCCACCGAGTACAACCCGCTGGTCGAGATCGCCCGCGAGCTCGAGAAGCGCGCGCTCGACGACGAGTACTTCACGTCGCGAAAGCTCTACCCGAACGTCGACTTCTACTCCGGGATCCTCTACGAGGCCCTGCAGATCCCCACCGAGATGTTCACGGTGATCTTCGCGATCCCGCGAACCTCAGGCTGGATCTCGCAGTGGATGGAGCTGAACGACGACCCCGAGCAGAAGATCGCCAGGCCGCGCCAGATCTACATGGGCGCCAGGGACCGCGACTACGTGCCGATCGCCAAGCGCGACGGGCCGGAGAAGATCGTCGGCCCGCCCGCCCGCCGACCGAAGCGCCAGCGCCGCGGCGCCTAGGAATGACTCCGCCGAAAGCCTCGCCTGCGGCTACGTTTTCGGCGGGCGAGGGCACCGGCCTGGCCCGGCAGGCACCTCCGCATCCACCGCGACTTCGTCGCTAGCCCAGGCGCTTAGCCTCCGACCATGGCCAGGTACCGCCTGACGATCCGGCACGGCTCGCGGGTCCGGAAGGAGAGCTTCGAGTCGCTCGACCAAGCCGTCGAGGCCCTGGAGCGCCACGGCCGCGAGATCCGGGGGGAGGCGCCGCTGCCCGAGGTCAACGCATTGCGCGACTTCGAGCCCGGCCAGCGAGTCCACGCGCGCCTCGAGCTGTCCGCCGGGCGGCTCCTGCGCGGCCGCGAGGCCGGCGTCGACGTGATGGGCGACGGGGCGCTGGTGCCGTACGCCGGCGCGGTGCGCAAGCGACAGCTCGAGCCGCGGGACGGGGAGAGCGCCTTCGACGCGGTGCGCGAGGCTCTTCGGTGAGCGAGCCGAACGAGTTCGAGGTCCCGGAGGGGAGCGTCGCTGTGGGACGGCGCGTCAGGCTGCCTCGCGGAGCCGAGCCGCCGCTGGCCGTCTACGTGAACGGCGTCCGGCAGGCGGAGGGCCGCGACTACTCGGTCAGGGGGGACGAGGTGGTGTTCACACGCCCGATCCTCAAGGAGGAGAAACTTGGGGCGGTGCGCTGGCTGTCGATGCTGATCGGCCTCGTCGGCACCTATCGAAAGCACGAGACGGTCGACCTCGAGTACCGCCTCATGGGTGAGACGAAGCTGGCCTCCGACGTCGAGATCCTGCCGGGATAGGACGCGGCATAGTCTCCCCCGCACTGTTAGGCTGCTCCGCGATCAGGGGAACGAAGGGGGCAACTCATGCATAGTGTTCGTCGTTGGCGCCAACGCCTGACCGGTGCCACAGGGCTCGGACTCCTAGTGACCATCGTGATCTCCGCGTCGGCGGTCGCCGCGGTCATCAACGACGTCGACCTGACCGGAGGCGGGGCCACCACCTGGGACCCAGCGTCGGATGACTACGCATGCACCCAGCCTCCCACCGGAGCCCCCGAGTTCGTTCCCGTGGACCAAGGAACGACCGCGACGCGAACCGATGCCTTCGACGGCGGGTTTGCAGTTTGGGTTGGCGGCCTCGACGGCAAGATCTTCGGCGACGCGGACGGCAACGGTAACCGGCAGGGCCAGACGCTCAGCGTCGGCCCCACGGGCACTCGGGGCTACAAGGTCTCGGCAACCGAGAAGGCGATCCAGACCAGCCCGACGCTCCGTATGGTGTTCCAGTTCAAGAACACGAGCGGCCACGCGGTCAGGCGCGAGGTCACCGTCGAGTCGAACCTCGGATCCGACTCGGACACCACCGTGGACGCGTCCAGCAACGGCAACGCGAGCTGGAACCTCCGCGACAGGTGGCTCGTCTCTCACCAGGATCCGTTCGGCGCCACGTCCGACCCGGTGGTGACCCAGGTCTGGTTCGGCAAGCACGCGGCGAAGCGTCCTGTGGACATCGAACGTACGGGCACTCCTCCCAGCCCCGACTGCTTCGCGACCTCGTTCAACCTGCGCGTCAAGCCGCACAGGACGAAGGCGTTGATGTTCTTCTCCGAGATGAACGACGCCATCGGTGCCGCTACCCAAAAGGCCGGGAAGTTCAACAAGCGCCACCTGAACCGCAAGCTGCTCGGCGGCCTCGGACGCCGGACCAAGGCGCGGATCGTCAACTGGGACCTCTGAGCGCGCCACCATGGCGCTGAGGGACGGCCGCCGCCCGGCGGCCGTCCTCGCTTTCGCTCAGGTTCCCAGCCCGGCCAACGTCGCGACGCGGTCGCGATGCATCCGGGAATCGCCGAGGAGCTCGGCGTCCACCTTGGCCCGCTTGAACAGGAAGTGCAGGTCGTGCTCCCAGGTGAAGCCGATCCCCCCGTGGACCTGTAGCGCGGAGGCGCTCACCCGCCACGCAGCGTCGGAGGCGCGCGCCTTGGCCATCGAGGCGGCCATCGGCAGCGACTCGGGCTCGGCGTCGGCCGTCCAGGCCGCGTAGTAAGTGAGCGAGCGGGCCTCCTCGGTGTCGTAGAGCATCTCGGCGCAGCGGTGGGAGACCGCCTGGTAGGCGCCGATCGGACGCTCGAACTGCTGGCGCTCCTTGGCGTAGTCCACCGCCATCTCCATCGCCCTCTGCGCCAGCCCGGTGAGCTCCGCCGCCACAGCCACAAGCGCCAGGTCCGCGGCCGCCTCGACGTCGCCGGGGAGCGGGTCGCCGCCGGGGGCCGAGACGCGCGCGTAGGAGCGCGTCGCGTCGATCAGCTCCACGGGCTCCACCGTCGCCTCGCTGCCGGCGACCACCATCCCGCCGTCCCCCTCGTTGAGGACCAGGACGCTCGCGCCCTCCGCGTCGGGCACGTAGTCGTTGGAGCGCGGCTGGAACGCCGCCGCCCCGCGCTCGGCGCCCGAGGCGATCCCTCCGAGCCAGCGCTCCTTCTGCTCGTCGGATCCGGCGCGGTCGACGAACAGCCCCGCGCCGGCGTTGGAGAGAAATGGCGAGGGCGCGCAGGCATATCCCAGCTCCTCGCAGAGGATGGCCAGCTCGACGATGCCGAGGCCCTGCCCCCCGTGCTCCTCACCGATCGCGATGCCCGGCCAGCCGAGCTCGCAGATGTCCCGCCAAAGGGCGTCGTCGTAGCGGCGCGCCTCCGCCGCCTCACGGACCTTCGCCAGCGGGGAGCGGTTGGCGAGCATCTCGCGGGCGGTCTCCTTGATCGCCCGCTGCTCGTCGTTGAAGCCGAAGTCCACGTCGCGTCAGCGCGGTCGTTACCGCAGCCTCGGAAGGCCCAGGACCCGCTCGGCGATGATGTTCTTCATCACCTCGGTGGTCCCGCCCTCGATGGAGTTGGCCCGGGAGCGCAGGAAGCGGTAGGCCCACTCGGAGTCCGGGCGCATCGCCTCGGGCCCCAGGACGTCCACCGCGAGCTCCGTGAGCCCCTGGTTGACCGTCGCCCATTCCCACTTCGACAGCGACCCCTCGGGGCCCGGGATGCCGACCTTCATCTGCTGGGTCAGCGCCCGCAGCGCGCCGAGCCGCAGGGCCTCGACGCCCATCTTCAGCTCGGCGATGCGCTGACGGATCACGGGGTCGTCCCCCAGGCCCCGCTCGTTGACGACGGCGATCAGCTCGTCGAGGTCGCGCCGCACCGCGATCGCCGAGGCCGCCCCGAGCCCGGCGCGCTCGTGCATCAGCGTCGTGATCGCGACGCTCCAGCCGTTGCCCTCGCCGCCGACCAGGTTCTCGTCCGGGACGTAGGCGTCCTCGAGGAAGATCTCGTTGAACTCGGCCTCGCCCGTGATCTGGCGCAGCGGGCGCACCTCGACCTCGTCCTGCTCCATGTCGCAGATGAAGTAGGTGAGTCCCTTGTGCTTGGGAGCCTCCAAGTCGGAGCGGGCGAGCAACATGCACCACTTCGCCTCGTGCGCGTACGTGGTCCAGACCTTCTGCCCCGTGACCTTCCAGCCCCCGTTCTCGCGGACCGCCCGCGTCTTCAGCGACGCCAGGTCGGAGCCGGACTCGGGCTCGGAGAAGCCCTGGCACCAGATCTCTTCGGCCGAGAGGATCGGCTCCAGGAAGCGCTCCTTCTGCTGCTCGGAGCCGTGGGCGATGACCACCGGGCCCCCCATCACGAGGCCCAGCACGTTGGCCGGCGACGGCGCCTTGGCGCGGGCCATCTCCTCGGAGAAGATCGCCTGCTCGATCAGCGTGGCCCCTCGGCCTCCGTACTCCTTCGGCCATGAGATCCCGGCCCAACCGGCCTCGTGCAACTCGTGCTGCCAAGCCCGGCGAAACTCGAACTTGGCGTCCTCGCCCTCGGGCTCCGGGCCGGGGTGGTTGTCCGCCAGCCAGGCGCGGACCTCATCGCGGAACGCCTGCTCCTCCGCGTTGAGGGTCAGATCCATCGGCCGGGACTCTATTCAGTTGAACACGTAGAGCATCGCCAGCGCGGCGCCGATCCAGGTGATCGCCGCGAACAGCATGCCCGGGTCCTCGGTGAGGATGGCGGCGGTCGACCGGGTGTCCTTGCGATCGTAGATCAGGTACAGGTACCGGAAGATCCCGTAGAGGACCGAGGGGGCGGTGGCGAGCATCTTGGACCCGATCCTGGGGCTGTTGGCCGCGTAGATGACGTAGCTCAGGATCGCGGAGGCCGTGACCATGGCGACCATCTGGTCGAGGAACGGCAGCGAGTAGTGCTCCAGCACCGGGCGCGACCTCGAGGCCGTCTCGCCGGAGAGCTCCGGATCGGCCGCCGGAGCGGAGCTTCCCGGAGCGTCCCGCTCGAGGATCGCCTCCTGGCGGCGCTTGGTGAACCCCAGGAACAGGGCCAGCATGCCGGTGCAGATCAACAGGAACTCGGACGCCTTCGCGTCGACCGCCACGGCCCCGGCCACCACCCGGAGGATGAACAGCGAAGCGATTGCCATCACGTCCAGGATCACGAGCCGCTTGACGATCACGGTGTAGACGACAGTGATCGCCCCGTAGCTCGCCACCAACCCCGCCACCTCGGGCGAGACGAGAAACGCCGAAACGGCGACCCCCAGCGCCGCGAAGACCCCCGCGGACGCCCACGCCACCGATGTCCGGAGGGCTCCGCTGGCGATCGGGCGGCGAGCCTTCTCGGGATGGCGGCGATCGAGCGCCACGTCGTGGAGATCGTTGAACAGGTAGCCGGCGCTCGAGATCGCGCAAAAGCAGGCGAAGGTGAGCGTCGCATCCACCAGCTGCCCGCCCTGGTCGAGCTTGCCGGAGAAGAGCACGCCCGCGAACACGAGCAGGTTCTTGATCCAGTCCGATGGCCGGATCGCGACCAGCAGCGCCTCGGCGGTGGACCCGTAGGTGCGAGCCGGCGCCGGCTCGGCGTCCCGCGGAGCGACCGCCCGCTCCTCGGTGAGCGTCTCCATGCCAGGAAAGGTTACGGGCCGATCAGGACCCCGGGGTTCAGCACCCCCGCGGGGTCGACCGCCCGCTTCGCGGCCCTGAGCGCGGCGGCGAACGGCTCTGGTCGCTGGCGGTCGTACCACGGCCGGTGGTCGCGGCCGACCGCATGGTGATGGGTGATCGTGCCCCCCGAGTCGATCACCGCCTCCGACACCGCGGCCTTGATCTCGTCCCACTGCTCGACCTCCCCGCCTCGCCGCGCGGGGCAGAGCACGGTGTAGTAGGGCGCGGGACCGTCCGGATACACGTGGGTGAATCGGCAGGACAGGCGGGGCGAGCCCGGGCCGTCGGGAGGAGAGCCGCACGCTTCGGCGATCGCCCGCCGGGCGGTTTCCATCAGCCGCTGGTGAAAGCCGGGAAACCGCTCCCACGTGATCGCGGTCTCGAACGTGTCCGTGAGGACGCCGCAGGCGACCAGCGTGTCCCGCAGGTAGGGAGCGGCGAGGAAGGCATGGCGCCACGAGCCGACGGGATCGCTCCCCGGCTCTCCCTGCGCCGGCGGGCTCTCTCGCACCGCTCCTCGCCGGGGCTCGGGCTCGGGGCGCCCGGTGACCTCGCCCGGATGCCCGTCGTGGTCGCGAACCACGGCCAGCCCGGCGTCCATCCACGCGTCGACCGGATGGTGGGCGGACTCGAACCCCAGCACGAGCACCGCCTTTCCGGGTGGGCCGGCGTGAGACAGGGACGACTCGGCCGCGTCGAGCAGGCGGCAATTCGACGGGTTGAGGCCGGATTGCGAGAGCTCGCGGACGGCCTCCGCGCCGGCGGAGAAGGAGTCGAAGGCGACGCCCACCGAGGCCTTCCACCGCGGCCGCTCGCGAACTCGCACCCACGCCTCGGTGATCACCCCAAGGGTCCCCTCGGAGCCCAACAGCAGGCGGTCTGGGCCGGGCCCGGCGCCCGAGCCCGGGAGGCGGCGGCTCTCCCACGCGCCCTGCGGGGTGATCGCGCGCACCGACTCGATCAGGTCGTCGATGTGCGTATGGAGGGTCGCGAAGTGGCCACCGGCCCTGGTCGCCACCCACCCGCCCAAGGTCGAGAGCTCGAACGACTGCGGGAAGTGACGAAGGGTCAGGCCGTGGTCTCGCAGCCGGTCCTCCAGCCCCGGGCCGGTCGCGCCGGCCTGGATCCTCGCCGCCTGGGAGACCTCGTCGACCTCGAGGACCTGATCCATGCGGCGCAAGTCGATCGTGGCCGCGCCCGCGAATCCGTCGCCGATCCGCGGCTCGACCCCGCCGACGACACTGGTTCCGCCGCCGTAGGGGATCGCGGCCACGTTCCGCTCGGCGCACCAGGCGAGCAGCGACTCGAGCTCGCCCTCGGTGCCGGGAAAGGCGACCAGGTCGGGGGGGTTCTCGACCTGGCCCCGAAAGCCCCGGACGACGTCCCGGTAGGCCTTCCCGAGCGCGTGCGAGACCCGCTCGTGGCGATCGGCGCTGAACAGGTGCGAGAGCGACGCCGGCGGCTCTATTCGAGGCGGGCGAAGTTCGATCGCCTCCAGCGGCGCCGGCTCCTCGACCTGATCGCCGCCGAAGCCCAGTTGCTCGCGGACACCGGGGGCGGCCGCCTCCAGGCGCTCGCGGTCGAGCGCCTGGTCCTCGAACCCCCAGCCCCAGTGCTTTCGCCGGCGGGCCGCGGTCCCTACCAGTGAACGCCCCTCATCAGGTACGCGAACGCCACCTGCTCGCGCGAGGCCTCCTCGTTGACCGGGCGAGTTCCGGCCACCTCGCCCCTCTCGCCCCGCGCGGCCTGTGAATCGGGAAACAGCTTGTAGGCGCTGTTCAGGATGTAGTCCATCGACTTGGGATTGATCGCGTACAGGATCTGGCCGAGCGTCCCCAGCGGCGTGGCGATCCGCTTCGGCCTGTGGATGATCGCCTCGCAGATCATCTCGGCCGCCCGTTCGGGCGTGATCGTCGGGAAGCGGTTGTACATCTTCGTCGGCTTGATCATTGGCGTTCGCACGAGCGGCATGTGGATGGTCGTGATCGCGACACCCTCGTCCACCACCTCCGAGGCGACGCAGCGCGAGAACGCGTCCAGCGCGGCCTTGGAGGCCACGTAGGCGGAGAACCGCGGCGTGTTCGTCTGCACACCGATCGAGCTGATGTTGATGATCTGGCCCGAGCGGCGCTCGCGCATCACCGGCAGCAGCTTCAGGATCAGCTTCACGGCCCCGAAGTAGTTGAGCTGCATGGTCCGCTCGAAGTCGTGGAAGCGGTCGTAGGAGAGGGCGATCGAGCGACGGATCGAGCGGCCCGCGTTGTTGATCAGGATGTCCACGTGCCCGTGGCGCGCCAGGACCTCGTCCGCCATCCGGTCGATGTCGTCCATGTCCGAGAGGTCGCACGCGTGGACGTGAGCGACTCCGCCCCCCTGCTCGATCTGCGCCCTGGTCTGCGCGAGCTTCTCGGCCGTGCGGGCGACGAGCAGCACCACGCCCCCCGCGTCGGCGATCTTCAGCGCCGCGGAGCGCCCGATCCCAGACGACGCGCCCGTGACCATGACCACGCGTCCCCTGACGGCCTGCTCCAGGGAGACGGCGCCGAGCGCTCGCCGGCCCAGCCGCAGCAGCTCGTCCGGGATCTGCTGCTCCACGATCTGGGTCGCTCCCCCGACCGCCCCGGCCCGGCCACGAACGGCCCCCACCAGGGTGCGGTCGCGAAATAGATCCGGGTCGAGATGGCGCTCCCAGTAGTCCCAGAGCTTGTCGGCGTAGGCCTCCAGCGGCGGCACCCTGATGCCGGTCCCGCTGAGCGCCGCCTGCGTCTGGCGGCTGTCGAACCTGGTCGGGTAGTTGACATAGGTGAGGACCGAGCGGGGGATCCCGAAGTCCGAGAGGACGCTGTCCAGAGCCAGGCCCATGGGCGGCAGCTTCGTGAGCCCCTTGAGCAGCGGCACGACCGGCTCAAGGGCGCCGGCCGGCACCCGCGCGGAGGACTGCGGGGCGTGCGCTGCGCGGGCGAAGATATCGATCACCTCGCCGGCTGTCCTGGGGCTCGGGTCCGTCAGATGGAAGGCCCGGCCGTCGAGCCCGTCGAGGTGGGCGAGGTGGTCCATCGCCTCGGCTACGTAGTCCACCGGGACCAGGTTGATCTCCCGGCCCTCGATGCCGAGCATCGGCATCCACTGCGGGATCGCGTTGCGAAGCCGGCGGATCAGCTTGAAGAAGTAGTAGGGACCGTCGATCTTGTCCATCTCGCCCGTCTCGGAATGGCCGACGACGATCCCCGGCCGGTACACCCGCCAGGGACGGGCGCATTCGTTTCGCACGATCGACTCGGAGTCGTGCTTGGTGCGGAAGTACGGGTGGGTGTCCAGGTCCTCGGCCTCGTCGAACATGTCCTCGCGCCAGGTCCCCCGGTACAGGCCGGCGGCCGCTATCGAGCTAACCATGTGCACGTGGCCGGCGTCGACCGATTCCGCGAGCTCGACCATGTTGCGGGTGCCCTCGACGTTCGCCACGCGCTGGGTCTCGGCGTCGGCGGTCATGTCGTAGACGGCGGCCAGGTGGAAGAGGTGGTCGATCTCACCTCGGAGACGCTCGACGTCGGCGTCCGAGATGCCCAGGCGGGGCTTGGTCAGGTCGCCGGCGATCCCGACCACCCGATGCTCGTCGGTCCCCCACCGGCTGCGAAGCTCCTCCAAGCGGCCCTTCGAGCCCTCCCGGACGAGCACGAAGATGGCTCCCTCGCGCTCCAGCAGGAGCTCCACCAGGTTCCGGCCGATGAATCCCGTCGCGCCGGTGACGAAATAGGCCATCCCACTTCCTCCGAGTCGTGTGGTCCGAAGCGCACCGTCGTGCGCTGACCGTGACCCTACACTCTGTGCGATGGCTCTTCACCTGCCCGCGAATCCCGGCGACCCGGGCCGGCCGAAGGCAAAGCAGGGCCGCGTCGACGGGTCGCAGCCCGGGGCGGAGCGGCGGCTTCTGCGCGACGGGATGCAGGTTCTCGCGCACGGGGCGTTCGTCTGCCCACGCTGTTCGCTGCCGATGGCGATCCACGGCCCGCTGGCGGCCGGCGGTCGCCTCGACTGCGGCTTTTGCGGCCATCGGGGAAAGGCGCGGCGGTTCCTGCGTGAGGACGTCTACGACACGGTCGCGAACGAGGTCTACCTGGTTGCCCGCGTGAGCTGAGCGCTCGCCGGCGCGCTCAGGCGAGGATGCGCGCCTTTTCGCGCTCAAGCTCCTCGACGCTGAGGACTCCTGCGTCGCGAAGCCGCGCCAACCGCTCGAGCTGCTGCAGGCGCACCTCGGAGCCAGCCGCCACCTTCGCTCGGCTCGGCTCGCGATGTCCGACCCGGGACAGGCTCGCGCGCCACCGCTCGGACCTTCGCTCCCAGGTCTCGTCCGGGAAGTCACTGATCGCCTGCCAGCGAAGCGCCTCCAAGCCGGCGACCAGCAGCGCGATCAGGACCAACGACGGGATCAGCCGCCTGGTGCCCTCGGTGGGGCCCCACCAGAAGACGATGCCGACGATCGCCGCCAGCACCGCGTACGCCACGCCACGCTCGCGAAGCAGGGGCGTGATCGCCCGGCGAGCCGTGGCCCCGATCGACCCTGGGCCGGCCAGCCAGGCGCCGAACACGATCACGATCCCGTAGCCGATCATCGCCACCCCCGAGTCGCGCAGGAGCGACGTGCCGATCTCCCAGGTGGAGGTGGCAGCCGGCTCCGCAGCCGCCGTGGACGCGAGTGAGTCGACCACCGCCGTGCCGGCGAGGTTGCGAGCCACGAGCACGGCGATGCCGATCACGATGAAGCCGATGCCGCAGGCTCGCACCGCACGACGCCGCCAGCCGCGAGCGAGGTAGATCGCCACCGCGTAGAGGGCGAGGGCGGCGGCCGGCAGGATGATCGCGAGCTCCTGCAGCAGGTTCACCATGTCCTGGGCGAAGGAGAGCTCGTCGGCTCGCAGGACCTCGATTCGCGACGCCTGGGGCGGGATCTTTCCCGCCGTGTTCACGCCGACCTGCTCACCCACCCGCTGGACCAGCGTGCCCAGGTTCAGCGACACGACGCCGTTCTGCGTGGAGACCGTGTCGCCCCCGCCCTCGACGATCCGCAGGAGGGTCGCGTGGGCGTTTCGGTTGGCCTCCTCCCAGACAAGCTGCACCCGTGGCCGTTCCAGAGCGGTGAGGGCCACTCGCTCGGCGAGCTGCCGCAGCCCGCCCGCGGCCGGCCCCGCCAGGGGGCGGGCCTGGCGGGGCAGGACGCCGGAAAGCTGTCGCTCGACGTCGACGTTGCGATACAGGGACGACACGAGGAAGTCGGCGACCGCCACCCTGATGTCCTCGTCCTCGAGAAGCTGGCTCGAGGTCTGGGTCCAGGTGTCGGTCTCCAGGAGCTGGCGCTTCGCCCAGACGGCGAACACGGCGAAGAACCCCGTCACCGTCGCGACCACGATCAGCACGATCGCGGTCCGCCTCACGTCCCCCTCCCGGCGGTCACCTCGGTCTCCGTCCCTTCGCGATGGCGATGCCGGCATTCTCGCCCCTCGCACCGGATGCCAAAAGTCGCCGGGTCACCCTCCGACGTCGCGCGGCGAGCCGACGCGCGGGGCCCGCGTTTCACCGGAGCTCGACCCGAGTCGGAGCCCGGGATCAGGTCATACACTGAAACCGAGATGGCGAGTTCCGGGATCGTCGAGATCCAGATGCCCCAGATGGGGGAGTCGGTGACCGAGGGCACCGTCCTCGAATGGCACAAGCACGAGGGGGAGTTCGT
>JBIOZP010000024.1:0-15283 GCA_044871225.1 Solirubrobacterales bacterium | reverse complement strand
GCTTGAAGGCGATGCGAGTCCTCGGCATTCCCGCTCCTCGGGGCCCGGCGACCGAGCCCGGAACCGAGGCCGGCCAGGTTCGCCGCCCCACCGAGGACTAACGGAGTCCCGCGACGGCCACGTGCGGCCTGGTACGGCGCGACCGCGGACGCCGTCAGCCGTTGACGCCGGAGAGCGCCAGGAACTCCTGGCGGGTGCGAGCGTCGTCCCGGACCAGGCCGTGGAGGGCGGACGTCACGGTCCGGGAGCCCGGTTTCTGGACTCCCCGCAGGGACATGCACAGGTGCTCGGCCTCGACCACGGCGCCCACGCCCTTCGGCGCCAGCTCGCGCTGGATCCAGCCCGCGATCTGAGTGGTCATGCGCTCCTGGGTCTGCAGGCGCCGCGCGTGGAGCTCCACCACCCTGCCCAGCTTCGACAGCCCTACGATTCGCTCTCCCGGCAGGTAGCCCACGTGGGCGACGCCCTGGAACGGCAGCATGTGGTGCTCGCACAGGGAATGGAAGGGGATGTCGCGGGCCACCACCAGCTCGTCATAGCCGTCGTCGTTGGGAAAGGTGGTCGGATTGAAGGGGCGCGGGGTCAGGAGCTCCGCGTATGCCTGGGCGACGCGGCGTGGGGTCTCTCGCAGCTGCTCCGTCGTCACGTCCTCGCCCAGGGCCTCGAGCAGGTCGCGAACCGCGCGCTCGGCGGCGACGTGGTCGATCCCGTCGTGGGCGGGCAGCGCGTGAAGGCGCCCGGCGCTCCCGAGGCTGGTGGCCGGAGTCCTCATGCCGCCTGCCGGATCGAGCCGCCGCAGACTCGCCGATCGGGGTCGTGGTGGACTCGCACGAGCTCGAGCCGCGAGCCCGATGCGGCGAGCACGCCTTCGGCCACGGCGTCGGCGAGGCCGCAGACCAGCTCCGGATGCCCGGGGGCGACGATCGGGCACGGGCAGCCCGAGAGCTGGAGCTCGTCGCGGTCCACCCGCGCCTGGAAGCCCAGGGCCTCGAGCGCCCGCGGGAGCTCCGTGCGGGGGTCCCGCGCGTCCGGACGGCCGAGGAGGTAACGGCCCCACTCGACCCCGAGCTGACGCAGCTCGTCGGGGCCGATGTCGCTTCTGACCACCGCCGCCGACATCAGCTCGGCCAGGCCGCGGAAGCCGTCGCCGGCCGGCGTCCATCCCGGCCGCAGGCGGTAGCTCGTCCGCGGCCGGCCTCGCCCCGGCTGCCGCTCGGTGCTGGTCGAGACCAGGCCGGCCTCCTCCAGCGCGGCCAGGTGCACTCGCGCGGTGTTCGGGTGGACTCCGGCGGCCTCAGCGAGCTCGCGAAGCGAACCCTGCTCCTGCTCGGCCAGATGACGGGCGAGCCCCAGGCGAATGGGGTCCGCGATTGCCTCGAGATAGGACATTTGCACGCGAGAGCATATATAAATCCGATCATCTGTGCAAAATAGGAGGGCTGGCGGGCTTCCTCGGCGTTACGCTCGTAACGATGCCGGCCGGCTACGAGCGGCCGGCTCCGCCGCGCGAGCGCGCGTAGGGCTCGAGCCCCTCCATCGCGCGCTTGATCGACCAGTTGTGGTTCCACCGGAACACCGGGCGCAGCACCGGGGTGAGCGCGCGCAGCAGGGGGCGGTCGGCGATCACCCGCCAGTCGAAGCGGATGTGAACCCGCTCGCCGGCGGGGGTGAGGGTCCAGGTCCCCTTGCCGGTGAGATCTCCCACGACGCTTACCTCGAGCTCGTGAGGGCGCTCCAATCTCACGATCTCCGAGCGCGTCTTCAGGTGATAGGGAAGGCGGCCCTTGAACTCCTGCTGGGAGACGCAGCCCACCCGCGGCGAACAGTCGGCCTTCACGTCGAGGTAGACCGGACGCCACCACTGCGGATAGGTGCGGGCGTCAGCGAGCGCGTCGAACACCGCCTCCTGCGGAGCCTCGACGTCCCATTCGTCGATGAATACGTACTCGTCGGCCAAAGCTGCCTCCTCTACGGCGGGAAGAACCCGTCCGGGTCATGGCGCGGGGCTGCCGTGGAGCTCCGGGGGAGGGAATCGAACCCAAACTCGCCTTCAGGACCAAAACCTGACGTGCTGCCACTACACCACCCCGGATGGCACAAGCAGTCTAGGGGCGATTCCGCCCCGATCCGTCCATCCATTATGGGAACATACGTTCGAGTGCCGAGGCCATTGCCATTCAACGAAGCTCAGGCCCGAGACGCGATTGGTCGGGCACGCTGCTGGACCGAGGCGCTGGCATTCCTCGGTTATCGCAACGCGGGCGGAAATGCGGCAACGGTCAAGAAGTACGCGGCCCGCTGGGACATCCCCACCGATCACTTCGATTCGAGAGCCGCGATATTGGAGGCCCTGGAACGTGGTCGCCGGAACCGCAACGGATTGCCCCTTGACCAGTTACTCGTGAGGAACTCGACCTACTCTCGAGGTCGTCTAAAGGAGCGAATGTTTCAGTCCGGTCTGAAGCAAAGGAGATGCGAGCTCTGCGGCCAGGGAGAGCGCTGGCGAGGCCGCACGATGTCACTCATCCTTGACCACGTCAACGGGGTACCGAATGACAACAGGCTTGAGAATCTGAGGATCGTCTGCCCCAACTGCGCGGCGACGTTTGACACGCACTGCGGAAGGAATCTTCCGCAGCGGCGAGAGTGCGTGGGATGTGGCCGGGCCTTCCCCCCGCGGACGATTCAGCAGCGGTACTGCTCGTTTGCTTGCTTCAGCGCGGTCAGGACACGCGACGCCGGCCAACCGTCGCCATCGTCCACCTTCGGGATCCCGCAGCCAAGCCGACGCAAGGTCGAGCGCCCGCCGTACGAGCAGCTCGTCCAAGAGCTCGAGGAAACCAACTATCTAGCCGTGGGCCGCAAGTACGGCGTCTCGGACAACGCCATCCGCAAGTGGATCCTGTTCTATGAGCGAGAGCGGGAATGTTTGGAGCGCGAGGCGGAGCAGTCTGATGAGCGGGAGGCGGCCTGAGTCGTCAGATATCCGATGTCGCCTGCTCGGCACGCTCGCGGGTTGCCCCGCGCGGCTCTACGATTCCGCAGGTGAAAGACGGGCCCACGGTCCTGATCATGGCCGCCGGGGAGGGGACGCGGATGCGATCCGCGCTGCCCAAGGTCATGCATCCGATCTGCGGCCGGCCGATGGTCGCCTGGGCCGCGCTCGCCGCGCGCGACGCCGGCGCCGACCGCGTGTGCGTGATCGTCTCGCCCGATCGCGACCTCTCGGCGGCCCTTCCAGACGGCACCGAGACCGTCGTTCAGCCCCGGCCCGACGGGACCGGGGGCGCGATCCGGGCGGCGCTCGACCTCGTGCGCGACTCGGAGACGGTCGTGGTCATGAACGCGGATCATCCGCTCGTGCCCGCGGGGTTGATCGAGAGCCTGGTGGACTACCACCGAAGCGGCGACGCCGCTGCCACCCTGGTATCGCTCGAGCGCGACGACCCCGAGGGCCTGGGGCGCGTGGTGCGGGGCTCGGACGGCGACTTCGAGCGCATCGTCGAGACCAAGCACCCGGACGGCATCCCCGCTCAGGTGCTGGCGATCCGCGAGGTCAACACGAACATGTTCGCCTTCGACGGCGCGGCGCTGGCCGAGGCGCTGGGGCAGATCACGGACGACAACGCCGCCGGCGAGTACTACATCGGCGACGTCCTCACCTTCCTTCGCGAGCAGGGCCGGCGCGTCCTCATCCACAAGGTGGACGAGGTGAGCGCCAACATCGGCATCAACACCCGCGTGGAGCTCGCCGTGGTCGCGGCCGAGGCCCGGCGGCGGATCCTCGAGGACCACATGCTCGCTGGGGTTACGATCGCCGACCCGCAGAGCACCTGGATCGACGCGGACGTGGAGATCGAGCCCGACGCCCTGATCGAGCCCGGCACCAGCCTGCGCGGGCGCACGCGCGTGGGAAGCCGCAGCGTGGTCGGGCCCCACTCGACCCTGATCGACTCGGTCCTGGGGTCCGAAGTCGTCGCCCCCCATTCCTACCTGGTCGACTGCGATGTCGCCGACGGCTGCCAGGTGGGGCCCTTTGCCTACCTGCGCCCCGGCGCCAGGCTGCATCCCGGCGCCAAGGCGGGGACCTTCGTCGAGATCAAGAACGCGGAGATCGGGGAGGGGGCGAAAGTCCCGCATCTGTCGTACGTCGGCGACGCGGACGTGGGCGCCCGATCCAACCTGGGCGCGGGGACGATCACCGCGAACTACGACGGCCGCCGAAAGCACCGGACGAAGATCGGGGAGGGTGCGCGAATTTCCGTCCACACGTCGCTCGTCGCCCCGGTCACCGTCGGCGACGACGCCTACACTGGCGCTGGCGCGGTGATCCGCCAGGACGTCCCG
Organism: Solirubrobacterales bacterium; assembly: GCA_044871225.1. Lineage (GTDB taxonomy): Bacteria > Actinomycetota > Thermoleophilia > Solirubrobacterales > 70-9 > AC-56. The sequence goes on along the minus strand of JBIOZP010000024.1, from coordinate 10,936 downwards.
GCGAAGGCGCTTGGTATCACCCGTACCGAGCAGCGCAACATCGAAGGCTACGCGGAGCGGCGAGCTAAAGAGGCCGAGGAGCAGGAGACGGAGCAATGAGCACGCTCGAGGAGCGTCGCCAGCTGGTCAGCTCGATTCCTCAGGACTACACCAAGCGCCTGATGGTGTTCGGTGGCCGCGCGTCGATGGAGCTGGCGGCCAAGATTGCCGGGCACCTCGACGTGGACGTCGGCGAGGTGAAGCTGCAGACGTTCTCCAACGGAGAGGTCTACTGCCGCTACACGGAGTCCATCCGCGGCGCCGACGTCTTCCTGGTCCAGTCGACGGCCGCCGTCCAGGCGCACGACATGTCGCCGAACGATGCCCTGGCCGAGCTGTTGATGATGATCGACGCCGCGCAGGGCGCCTCGGCGCACCGGATCATCGCGGTGATGCCGTGGTTCGGCTACGCCCGCCAGGACAAGAAGTCCGCGCCGCGAGAGCCGATCTCCGCCCGAGTGGTCGCCAAGTGCCTGGAGGGGGTCGGTGTGGACCGGGTGCTCACCATGGACCTCCACGCCGGCCAGATCCAGGGGTTCTTCCACATTCCGGTCGACCATATGACCGCGATGCCCATGCTGACGCAGTGGTTCATGGACCAGGCGTTCACCGAGGAGCTCGTGATCGTCTCCCCCGACGCCGGGCGGGTGAAGATGGCCCGCAACTTCGCCCGCAAGATCGGCTGTCACTGGGCGGTGATGGAGAAGGAGCGGCCGGCGCAGCAGGTCGCCGAGATCGGCTACGTGGTCGGCGACGTCGTCGGCAAGACCGCCGTGCTGGTCGACGACATGATCGATACCGCGGGCACGCTCGGCGCCGCCGCGCGGACGGTGCTGGAGGAAGGAGCTGCGCGGGTGATCGCCGCCGCGACCCACGGCGTCTTCTCCGGTCCCGCGTACGAGCGCCTGGCCTACGAGGAGTCGGGCATCGAGCGCATCGTGGTCACCGACACGATCCCGCTGCGCCCCGGCGCCCCCGAGAACATCACCGTCCTCTCGACCGCCCAGACGCTCGCCGACTCGATCCGCCGGATCTTCGCCGACGACTCGGTCAGCGAGATCTTCGCCGGCGAGAACCAGCTCTTCTAGCCGGCGGGGCCGCCCTCCAGCCGGTTGTATTCGGCCAGCAGCGCGGCTGTGCACCCGGCGAATCCTGCATCCCAGACGGGACCCTTCTCTCCGTATTGGTCGTTTGTGTGCTCCGTTGCGATCTTGACCAGGGTCGGGTCGTCGAAGCGGGGGTCGTACTTGCGGATCTGCGCGGCGGGCGTCTGCAGGCAGGCCACGTAGGAGTCCTCGCACGCGGACTGCTCCTCGACCGACGAGTAGCTGCAGTGGCCCTCCGCCAGCCGACTCGCCCGGGTATCCCCCGTGTCGGCTTGCGTGGTCGTCGTGGACGACCCGCTTTCGTTCCCGTTCGGGGAGTCCGAATCCGAGTCGCCGCACGCGCTGAAAGCCAACGCCGCCCCCAGCGCCAGGACAACCAACACCAGGCGCACCGTGCGGGCACACGACCCCCTGCGCGAGCGCTGGGGTGCGCTGCCGGGGCCGGTGTCGCCTGTGGTGGTAGCGCGCATGCCTTCCGAAATCTACCCGTCCGCGCCGGGCTCCTCGAGCGCCGCAGGCTTTCTACAGTTCGGCGCTTGCTGCGGATCGGCCACAAGGGGGCGGACTCGATCCGGCCGGGCAACACGCTGGAGAGCTTCGAAGCGGCTGTCGCAGCCGGTGCCGAGCTGATCGAGCTGGACGTCCTGCGCCCCCGGCGGGACTTCGACCATCGAGACGACTGGCGCCACGCCGCCGCCGGTCCCGCCGCCGCCCCCGCCGGACCGCTGCTCGTCGCCCACGATTGGGGCGATGCAGCGCGGCGCGATCCCATGACCCTCGACCAGACCCTCGATGCTTTTACGCGGCCCCCACTCGACCGCGTGGAGATCGACTTCGATCTGAAGATCGCGGGCCGGGAGGACGAGCTTCTCGAGGGGCTGCGAGCGCGCGGGCTCTTGGAGCGCGCCAGGGTCTCGACGATGGAGGTGTCCAGCCTGCGCGAGCTGCGCCGGTTAGAGCCGGGGCTTCGCCTGGGCTGGACCGTGCCGAAGATCACCCGCGACTGGTCGGCGATGTGGTGGGCGAAACCGCTGGTGATCGGCGCCCTGGTCGCCTTTCGCGTCCGCCTGCCCGGGATCGTCAGCCGCCGGGCCCCGGGCCTTGGAGTGCGGTCCGTGTGGGCGTATCACCCCGTGATCACGGCCCGCCTCGTGCGCGCCTGCCACCGGCACGGCCTCGAGTTGATCGCCTGGACGGTCGACGACCTGTCTCGCATGCGGGCGCTCGCGGCGCTCGGCGTGGACGGGATCTGCACCAACGACCCGCGCCTCTTCGACCGGCTCTGATTCGTCGCTGAGCGGGGCTATGGTGGCCCCGTGCCGTTCGGGGGAGCTCACCGCTCGCACGCGCCCGCCGCGGCCGACGACCCTGCACCCGCGACCCCCGCCGGCGCGGACCGCCCGGCGCCGGGCTCCGTCGTGGCGCTGATCGCAATGGGCCTCGGGGTGATCGTGATCGCGAACGACTTCACGGCCCTGAACGTCGCCCTGCCGGCGATCGAGGAGGACTTCAATATCGACGTCGGCACCGCCCAGTGGGTCATCAACGCCTACTGCCTGGTGTTCGGGATGGCGATCGTCACCGGCGGCAGGCTCGCCGACCTGTTCGGGCGCCGCAGCGCCTTCTTCGTCGGCAGTGCGCTATTCGCCGCCTTCTCGCTTCTGGGGGGCATCGCTCCGGACGCTCCGTGGCTGATCGCCGCCCGCGTCGGGATGGGGATCGGCGGAGCGCTGATGTGGCCGGCGATCCTGGGGATGACCTACGCGGCGCTTCCCGAGTCGAAGGCCGGCCTGGCCGGCGGGCTGATCCTCGGCGCCGCTGGCATCGGCAACGCGATGGGGCCGCTGCTCGGCGGGGTCCTCACCGACGCGCTGAGCTGGCGGTGGATCTTCTTCTTGAACGCCCCGATCGCGGCCTTCGCGGTGGCCGTCACCTGGCTCAAGGTCCACCAGCCACGCCCGCCGGTGGAGGACGAGCGCATCGACTACGCGGGGATCGTCACGCTCTCCGCCGCGCTCCTGCTGGTGCTGCTCGCCTTCGACCAGGCCGCCGACTGGGGCTTCGGCGACGCGCGGGTAATCGGCATGCTCGCGATCGCCGTGCTGTTGGTCGTCGCCTTCGCCCTGATCGAGCCCCGGATGCGCCAGGGCGCCCTGGTCCCGGCGGACGTGTTCGGCAACGTCGAGTTCCGCTCGGCCTGCCTGACGGTCCTCCTGATGTCGGCGGTGTTCTTCGCCACGGTGCTCTACGCACCGCAGTTCATGGAGAAGATCCTCGACTACTCGGCGCTCGAGGCCGGCCTCGGCATGGTGCCGATGCTCGGCACATTCGCCCTGGTGTCGTTCTTCGCTGGGCCACTCTATACCCGGCTGGGCGCCAAGCCGACGATCACCCTGGGCGCGGCGGGGCTGGCCGTCGGCCCGTTCCTGCTGTCGCTGATCGACGCGGGGTCCGGCTACGGCGCCTTGGTCCCGGGGCTCGCGATCACCGGTATCGGCGCCGGGTTCTTCTATTCCTCGGTCACGACCGCCGGTGTCACCGCGTTGGATCCCTCGCGCGCGAGCCTCGCCGGCGGGCTGATCTACATGTTCCAGATCGCCGGCGGAGCGATCGGGCTGGGCATCACGACCACGATCTTCACGATCTCCTCCGAGAACGAGCTCTCCGACAAGGCGCAGTCCGCCGGCACCGATCTCACGGACCACCAGACCGCGGTCCTGCACGGCGTCCTGGCCGGCACCGACTCCGCGAACGCCGCCCTGCACCAGCTCGCCTCCTCGGCGCAGGCGACGATCGTGCAGATCGTTCGCGAGTCGTTCGCGACCGGGATCCAAGCCGGCTTTCGGTTCGTGGCGATCGCCGCCGTCCTCGGCTTCCTGATCTCGCTGTTCTTCGTCGGCGGCAAGCTGGTCGGGGAGCGGGCGTCCACGGCCGAGCGCGCGGGGGCCTGACCGCCTCGGTCCGCTGGCGCGGGCGCGGTAGATTCGCGGCGTGAAATTCCGCAGGCGAGCCAGGCTCGACCCCTCGCAGGTGCAGGATCGCCGCGGCGCGGGCGGCGGTGGGCGCGGAGGAGCGCTCGCCCTCGGCGGCGGCGGGCTGGGCATCGTGGGGGTGATCCTCGTGCTCGTCCTCACCCTCGCCGGCGGCGACAGCTCGAGTCTCGATTCGCTGAACGATCTGGACAACCTCGACGGCGTCTCCGCCGGGCCGGCGTCCAGCACCGACCTCGCCTCGGAGTGCCGCACAGGCGCCGATGCCCAGCGCCTCCAGGACTGCCGGATCCTCGCCGACGTGAACAGCATCCAGCAGTACTGGAAGCAGACCCTGCGCGGCTACCAGGTCGTGCCGACCGTCTTCTACAGCGACTTCACGCAGACCGGCTGCGGTGGGGCGTCGTCCGAGGTCGGCCCCTTCTACTGCCCGGTGGACAAGCGCGTCTACATCGACCTCGGCTTCTTCGAGGAGCTGAAGACGAGCTTCGGCGCCCAGGGCGGCCCGTTCGCGGAGGCCTACGTCCTCGCGCACGAATACGGACACCACGTGCAGGACCAGGCCGGCACCCTGAACCGCGCGGGCAGCGACCAGCAGGGCCCCGAGAGCGGAAGCGTGCGCGTCGAGCTGCAGGCGGACTGCTTCGCGGGCGTGTGGGCCGCGCACGCCGTGGACACGCGCTACCTGTCCCAGGTGACCCGCAACGACATCGCACAGGCGCTCGACGCGGCCGCGGCGGTGGGCGACGACCGGATCCAGAAGGCGGCCCAGGGGGCCGTCAACCCGGAGACCTGGACGCACGGGTCCTCGGCCGAGCGCCAGCGCTGGTTCGAGACGGGCTACACCACGGGCTCGCCAGGCCGGTGCGACACGTTCAGCGGCTCGATCTAGGCGCGCGTCACTCGCGCCCAGGCTCGTGGGCCCTCAGATCCGCTGCGCGAGCCCCGGCACGCGCCGCTCGCCGCGCTCCTCGAAGTAGGCCCACTCGAGCTCTCCCAATTCGGTGGCGGGAGGGTCGGCGTAGATCCACTCGCGGCCGATCCGATGCCAGTTGCGAGACGCGCGCAGCTGGGCAAGCACCGCCAGCACGCCGGTCTCCATGCGGCGCCCCATCAGCTCCTCGGCCGGGATGCTCTCGCGGCGCATCAGGTCGTAGTACTCGGAGCGCGGGTCAGAGGTGGACTCGATCACCTTCATCACCCGCTCGGGGGTCAGCCGGATCTCGCGGTCGTCCAGGTACCAGCCTCCGACCACCATCACGTGGTCCATCAGCCGCTCGGCGTCGAACTTCGACGGGTTCTTGACGAAGCCCAGGTCGTGGAGGGCCTGGCGCAGCGCCTCCGGATCGCGACGCGCGGCGGCGTCGACGGCCCGCTGCTCGAGCTCGATCTGCTCGCGGTCGAGCCGCTTGGTCATGCCGTAGTCGAGGAAGGCCACCCGCCCATCGGGCATCAGCAGGTAGTTTCCGGGGTGGGGGTCGGCGTTGAACTGCTGCAGGTGGTAGATCGAGCCGAAGCTGAACCGGAAGACGACCTCGCCGAAGCGGTCCCGGTCCTCCTGCGGGAGCTGCTTTACCTCCTCGAACCCCATGCCGTCGACGTACTCGGTGACCAGCACCCGGCGGCGCGACAGCCGCGTGAGCACGTCGGGGACGTAGATGAAGGGATGGCCGCGATAAGCGCGGGCGAAGGCGCGCTGGCTCTGGGCCTCGTACTCATAGTCGAGCTCCTCCATCACCCGCTGGCGTAGCTCCTCGGCCACCGCCTTGGCGTCGAGCCCGGGAGCGAAGGCGCGGGCCAGGCGCATGATCATGCCGGCGTTCCTGAGGTCGGACTCCAGCGCCTCGGCGACCCCGGGGTACTGGATCTTCACCGCCACGGGGCGGCCGTCGTGGAGGGTGCCGCGGTGGACCTGGCCGATCGAGGCGGCGGCGAACGCCTCGGGCTCGATCTCGGCGAATAGCTCGTCGAGCGGCTCGCCGAGGTACTCCTCGTCCAGGACCTTGCGGACCTTCTCCCACGGCATCGCGGGGGCCGAGGTCCGCAGCTTCGCGAGCTGCTCCTGGTAGAGCTCCGCGTACTCCGGGGGCAGGAACTCCGTGTCCACGAACGACGCGAGCTGCCCCATCTTCATCGCCGCGCCCTTCATCTCCCCCAGGACGGAGGCCATCCTGAGCGCCGTCTCCAGGTGCCTGGCCTCCAGCCGCTCCTCGGCCCGCTCGTCCGAGCGGGCGACGTTGACCGCCTTGGTGCCCGCGTAACGGGTCGCCTGGGCGCCCAGCGCCGAGCCCAGCTTGGCCGAGCGCCGCAGCCGTCCCTTGGGGATCTTGTCCTCTGGCATGCCTCTATTCTTGCGTCGTGGCTTCGGATCGCGCCACCCTGAAGGTCTCGGAGCGCAGCGACTTCGGCTCGCGCCCCACCCGACGCCTGCGCCGCGAGGGCCTGATCCCGGGGATCGTCTACGGCGGCGGCAAGGAGGCGCGCGCGTTCCAGGTCCCCGAGCGGGTGGCCCGAAACGCGCTCAGCCACGGTAGCGCGCTGATCGATTTGGAGTTCGACGGCTCCGGCTCCACTCCGGTGGTCGTCAAGGAGCAGCAGCGCGACCCCGTCCGCGGCGCGCTCATGCACCTGGACCTGCTCGAGGTGCGGCTGGACGAGGAGATCCAAGCCGAGGTCCCGATCGAGCTGCTGGGCTCCGAGAGCGCGCCCGGCGTGAAGGAGGGCGGGGTCCTGGAGCACGTCACGCACCAGATCACCATCGAGGCCCTCCCGACCGCGATCCCCGAGAGCATTCAGGCCGACGTCTCCGAGATGTCCATCGGCGACACGCTGCAGCTCAGCGGCGTGGCCCCGCCAGAGGGCGTGAAGTTCGCCGTCGACGACCCGGGCGAGGTCACGATCGCCACCCTGTCGCCGCCGCGGGTGGAGGAGGAGCCCGAGCCGGAGCTCGAGGAGGAGGCCGAGCTGGTCGGCGAGGAGGGCGAGGCCCCCGAGGGCGAGGCCCCGGCCGAGGGCGAGCCCTCAGAGGGCGAGGGCGCCGACGGCGGGCAAGCGGGCGACGAGGGGGAGTAGCGCCCCCTGTCGCTTCTTCGCCGGCTTCGTCGCGGTGAAGACAACGAGCAGTCCGCTTCGGTGGCGGGCGGCGAGCGGATGCTGGTCGTCGGCCTGGGAAATCCCGGAGCGCGCTACGCGGCCACGCGCCACAACCTTGGGTTCGAGGTGGCCGCCGAGCTCACCCGCCGCTGGGGGCTGCCGAAGGCAAAGCAACGCTTCCGCGGCCTGATCACCGAGGGCCGTGCGGGACCGGGGGGCCCGCGGGTCGCCGTCCTGATCCCCCAGACCTATATGAACGAGTCGGGATCCTCCGCGGGGCCGGCGCGCGGGGCGTTGAAGGTGCCGCTGGATCGCACCGTCGTCCTTCACGACGAGATCGACTTGCCCTTCGGCGAGGTCCGCTCGCGGCTGGGCGGCGGGCTTGCCGGCCACAACGGGCTGAAGAGCCTGGCGCAGGGCTTGGGGGGGCCGGACTTCTGGCGGGTTCGCGCGGGCGTCGGACGGCCGGACTCGACCGACCCCGAGATCGTCTCCCGCTATGTCCTGGCGCGCTTCGCGGAGCCCGGCGATCAGGTGCGCGAGTTGGTCCAGCGCGCCGCCGGCGAGGCCGAGCGCCTGGTCACCGAGCTGGCCACCGAGCCGTCGGTGTCGCGGTGAGCCTGACGCGCTACGACGTGGACGAGGGGGGCGTCGCACTCCTTCGCCTCGACCGGCCCGACGCTCGCAACGCGATCAACACGGCGATGCTGGAGGAGATGCTCGGGCACCTGGCCTCCGCGCGCGAGGAGGAAACGGTCCGGGTTCTGGTGCTCTCCTCCACCGACCACATGGGTCTCTCGGCCGGGGCCGACGTCCGCGAGGAGCTCGATGCCGACGGCCGCGTTCGCCGCATGGAGCTGTTCGCCCGCCTGTACGACGAGTTGACCGCCTTTCCGAAGCCCACCGTCGCCGCCTGCCACGGCGCGTGCGTCGGAGGCGGCGCCGAGATCGCCGTGGCCTGCGACCTGCGGGTGGGGGGCTCGAACCTGCGGATGCGCTTCCCCGGCGGGGCGCTGGGGGTCCCCGTGGGGCCCGCGCGCCTGGTCAGCCTGTGCGGGCTGTCGGTGGCGAAGTACCTGCTGTTGACCGCCAGGGACGTCGGCGCCGAGGAGGCGCTTCGCTGGGGCCTCGTCCACAGGGTGGCTCCCGCCCCGGCGACCGAGGAGCACGCGCTCGCCCTGGCTGCGGCGGTGGCCGAGAACCCGCCGGAAGCAGTCGCCCGCCTGAAGCGCATGCTCCACGAATGGGACGGCGTCGAGGAGCGCTCGCGGGCCGAGGGGCAGGGCCAGGTCGAATGGCAGCGCTCGGGCCCGGGCCTCCCATACCAGGCCTACGGCAGGCGCTGATCGGCCGGCCGTGAACGCCTCGACGGGCTGCGCCTACCCGGGCTGGGGGCTCGGGCGCAGGCGGGACCACCACCGGCGGCGCTTCGGCACCGCCGCGCCTTCCTCCTCGCGCACGGCGAGGTCGAAGTACAGGAGCGTGCGTCCGATCGCCACATAGGGGATCAGGAGCGCGAAGATCACCGAGCCCACGATGTCGATCGAGGTGAGCGACAGGTTGGCGAAGATCAGCGCGAAGGTGAGCAGCGGGCCGGTGGCCACGCTGATCAGCCAGAAGAACCCGGCGACCCGGACCGTCCGCCACCACTGGCCGCGCACGAGCTCCGAGCTCCCTCGAAACGCGTCGCGGATCGCCTTGTTACGGAACAGGATCTCCTGCTGGACGAACTGCCAGCCGATGTACTTGTAGATCGCGAACGGAATCCCGATCACAGTGATGGCCATCAAGACCACCAGCACTGAGGCCAGAAGCTGTCCCGCCACCACGCGCCAGAAGCGCTCGAGCACCCCCCGGCAGGCGGGCACGAAGCCATTGGGCTCGCCGCGCTCCAGGTTGCGCACGTAGGCGATCACGACCGCAGCGACGACGGCGAACCCGATCGGTCGCACGATCGACCCGATCGAGTCCGAGATCGACGTTGCCACGTCACCGTCCCCGCCCACCTCTCGGATCAGCCACTGAACGCCGTAGATCGCGCCGATGACCGGGATCGACGTCAGCGCGACGGGGACCATCGTCTGCCAGTGGCGTCCGTAGAGCTGGCGGGCTGCCCGGATCAGCTGGCCGAAGGCGCGCCGCTGCCGCAGCGGGGTCAGATCGACGGGACGCCAGCGCGTCAACACGGCTGGCACCGCCACCAGCAGCACCAACCCGAGGATGAGGAGGATCGCGCCGAGTGACGTCTGCGCCTTGAGGTTGACGAAGCTCGACACGGTCGCGACGGCGCCGCAGAAGCCACCCGTCACTGCCGGCCCGAGCACGAAGCCGCCCGGAAGCTTGGGGCTCGCCAGACGCGCTCCGTCCATCCAGGTGAAGGGCTCGAGCCACTGACTCTTCGTGATCGGGCCCTGCGGCCCGTTGTTGTAGCTCTCCTCTTTCTGGCCCCAGCGGCCCTCGTAGGTCAGCCACGCAAACCTGCTACCGGGCCCAGGGTGGGTCGGCACCAGCACGGGCCGCGGCCGAAGCTGGCGAAGCGGCTCCGTGGTGTTGTCGCAGCCGAGCCCCGAGCCGCCCTGCCCGTTCTCCACATAGATCGCGGAGTCGAAGAAGGTGGCGTGGGACCCCGCGGCCGGGTAGGCGACCGGATGGGTTCCGTGCTTTTCGACCTTGTCGTCGTCCCAGTCCGCCTTCTCGCCGCCACCGTGCTGGAACAGGGCGATCTCGTAGGGCCCCTTCGCCAGCGCTCGGCGGGGCGTGTTCGCGTCGAAGGCGATCTGCATCCCCTCCCAGTCGCCCTCGTGGACGTCGTTGAACTGGTTGAAGTACCAGAAGAACCAGTACTGGACGGCGAGCCCCCGGACCCCTTTCTCGGTCGCGATGTGGGCGTAGGTGGTGGCCGGTGCCTCTCCGGCGGCCTTCAGCGCCGCGAAGTCCTTGGCATACGTGCAGCCCGCGTTCAGGGGGTCCCCGTGGAGGTTGAGGTGGTACCTGGGGCCCAGGCGGGCGACCTCGTCCACCGCGGGCGCGGTCTTGACGACCTTGTTTCCCTTCCCAGGGACCACGAGCTGCACGCGAGGGTTGCCGAGCACGGCGTCCACCGTCGTCGGCTCGTACTGCTCCTCCTGCTCGTCGCAGGGCGGGTCCTCCTGGGCCCGCAGCATCATGATCGGCGCGTACGTATTCACCAGCCGCTCGGCGGGCCGCACAGCGGCCCGCGCGGGGACCGCCGCGACCCACAGGGCAAGAAGCGCGCAGACCACCACCGCCACCGGGCACCGGAGCGGCCGGGGGCTCACAGGCGGATCCCCGGCGGCTCGATCCGGTGCTCGCGCGGCGGGTGTGAGTCGGCCCAGGCGGTCAGCGAGGTCGTCCGGAGCGTAACGGTCCGCCGGGGTTTCCGTCATCCATGGTCAGCTGGGTGCCTTGCCCTCGGCGCCTCCTAGAATCGACCCTGCCGGCCGCCGCATATGGCCGGAACTCAGCCGGACGAGCGATCCGGCCTTTCGTCGTGTCCGCACCCTCATGAACGAGCCTGCAACCACCGCATGAGCCTCCGCTCCCTGCTGTCGATCGCAGCCGACGACGAGCGCTTCCTCTCGCTGGCGGACGCCGCTCGCGGGGACGGGACGGCCCGCGTTCACCTCTCGGCGTCGATCCAGCCCTATGTCCTGGCGGCCCTCGCCGACGCCGAGGAGGGGCTCGGCG
>JBIOZP010000023.1:0-48876 GCA_044871225.1 Solirubrobacterales bacterium | reverse complement strand
GCCAATCCGCGTGAGCTGGACCAGGAGGCGTGGCTGACCAGAATGTCCGCCTTCTGGGACCCGGAGATCGAGTTCGACACCTCCGAGGTTCCCGGATCGGACTGGAGCGGGGTCTACCTGGGTCGCGATGCGATCCTTCAACTGTGGCGAGAATGGCTCGCCGCCCTGGAGGTGTTCATCTTCGACTACGAGGTCGTGAGCGCCGGCGACCAGGTGGTCACCCTGATCGAGTGGAGGCCGCGCGAGCACCTGTCGGGCTCCGAGGCCCCGGTTTGGCGGAATGCCTGGGTTTGCACGTTCAGGGAGGGATTGATGACCCACGCGAAGCTCTTTATGAGCCACCCTGCTGCGCTCGAGGCTGCCGGGCTGCGGGAATAGGCGATGTCGCAGCAGAACGTGGAGGCGTTCGAGCGGGCGGTTGAGGCGAGCAACGGCAGCGACTACGACGCGCTGCTTGCGGAGTTCGACCCCGAGGTTGAGTGGCACGGGGTGATGGGCGTCATGTTCGGGGGAGAGGCCGCCGTCTTTCGAGGCCACGCAGGCGTGCTCGACTACCTCCGCGACATCGACGAAGGCTTCACCGTGCGCGACATCCATCTGGCGGAGCTTCGTGACCTCGGCGAACGGGTCGTCGGACTGGGCCACGCCCGAGGTCGCGGCAGGGAGAGTGGAATCGAGCTGGACTCGCCATACGGCGCGGTAGCTGAGTTCAGGAACGGCAAGATCATCACCTACAGGGACTTCTTCGACCACGGGGAAGCCCTGGAAGCCGCCGGGCTCCCGGAGTAGATCGTGTCGCAGGAGACCGTGGAGATCGTGCGACGCACCGTTGAAGCCATCTTGCAAGGAGAGTGGGACCAGGCTGGGCAGCTTCTCGATCCAGACGCGGAGGGCCATGGCACAGTCGGCGGGCTCTCGGAGGGGACGGTTCTGCGGGGCGTCACGCAGTTCCGGCAGTCCTTCGAGCAGGAGGACGCCGAGGCCTGGGATGAGCGCCGATTGGATGCGGAGGAGTTCATCGACGCAGGCGACCGCGTCGTCGTGCTCGTGCGCGAGTTCCGTCGCGGTAAAGGCAGCGGAATCGAGCTCGAGGTCGACACGGCGATCGTCTTTGAGGTCCGAGACGGACGCGTGGTCCGCATTCAGGGCTACATGGATCGGGATGAAGCCCTCGAAGCCGTAGGACTCTCGGAGTAGGCGATGTCGCAGGAGAACGTGGAGGCGCTGCGGCAGGGATTCGACGCACTCAACGCCCGCGATCTCGACCGGCATTACGACGGCTTTGATTCAGAGGTCGAATGGCAGACATCGGCGGAAGACCCGGACGCTGCAACCCATCGGGGGCTGGAGGCCTACAAGCGCTACCTGGAGCAGTGGCTGGAGAGCTTTGAAGGGATGCACATCGATGTCGAGGAATACGTCGACGTCGGCGACGACCGGGTCTTCACGTGGTGTCGCTACACGGGGCGGGGTCGGGCGAGCGGCGCACCCGCCGACTGGCACCTGGCGATCGTTTTCACGATCCGGAACGGGAAGGTTGTACGCGGCGAGGAATACTTCGACCGAGCCGAAGCCCTCGAAGCTGCTGGGCTGTCGCAGTAGAACGGGGCAATGTTCTCGCGAGAGCCCACCTCCCCCGGTCACCGACTGGCGGGTTCGAGGTAGCCCCCTCCCTGGATGGGGGAACGGGACCATATGGGACCGCGACCAGCGCTAAAACGCGGTCGAGCCAGCCGGCCGACAAGCAAAACCCCTGGTTAGCAGGGGCTTCAGCCATGCGCCTGAGAGGAGTCGAACCTCCACGAACCTTGCGGTCCACAAGGCCCTCAACCTTGCGCGTCTACCAGTTCCGCCACAGGCGCGTGCTCGGGCGATTCTAGAGGGCGCTCGAACCCTCTTGCTTCCGTCCGCGGAAGCGGATACCCTACGAACATGTGTTCCCTTGAAGGGATCGTCGAAGCGAGGGTGGAGGTGCGGTAGGCATGGATCTGACCAAGCGCCAGAAGGAGATCTTCGACTTCATCCGTCGCTACGCCTCGAAGTACGGCTATCCGCCGACGGTCCGCGAGATCGGCCGTGCCGTCGGGCTGCAGTCGTCCTCGACCGTGCACGCCCACCTCGCCAACCTCGAGAAGGTCGGGCTCCTTCGCCGCGATCCGACCAAGCCGCGCGCGATCGAGTTGCTCGTCGACCGGGCGAAGCGCGCCGTTCGGGGGGCGGGACTACCTCTGGTGGGTCACGTCTCCGCCGGTGAGCCGATCCTGGCGGAGGAGAACATCGAGGACTACGTGCAGCTTCCCCCCGCGATGGGCGGCGACGACGGCGACTACGTCCTGCGCGTCCGGGGCGACTCCATGCGTGACGCGGGCATCCTCGAGGGCGACTACGTGGTGGTCAGCCAGGCCGACGACGCCGACAACGGCGAGATCGTCGTCGCGCTGATCGAGGACGAGGCGACGGTCAAGCGCTTTTATCGGGAGAAGGACCGTATCCGCCTGCAGCCAGCGAACAAGGCGTACAAGCCGATCCGCAGCCGCGACGCCAAGGTCCTCGGCAAGGTGATCGGCGTCTACAGGAAGGTCTGAGCATGGCCGTCGCCATCCCGGAGCCGGTTCGCGCTCACGAAGCTGAGGCCGAGGGGCATTCGTCGAGGCTGTTCGAGCCCCGCGGAGCAACGCTCGAAGCCGCGATCCTTCGAGTCTGGGACGACCTGCTCGCCCACGGACGCGCCGAGTGTCCCGTCTGCAGCGCGCCGATCGCGCCGGCGGGCCGGTGCGAGGCCTGCGGCTCGCAGATCAGCTGAGCGGTTCCGCGATGTCACCTGGCTCACCCATCTGGGGTAGTTGCCGGGGCACGATCGCGGGCGTACACTGGTACTCGCAGGCGATGCGGTCGCGGGGGGTGACGCTCCTCGAGGAAAGTCCGGACACCACAGGGCGAGGACGGTCGGTAACGCCGACCCGGGGAAACCCGCGGGAAAGTGCCACAGAAACGACACGGCCGATGGCGCGGCCTCACGTGAGCCGCGCACAGGCAAAGGTGAAATGGTGCGGTAAGAGCGCACCGGTGCCGCGGTGACGCGGCGCGTCAGGGCAAACCCCGTCCGGTGCAAGGCCAAACAGGACCGACGACCCGGCCCGGCGAGGTCCAGGTGGGCCGCAGGGCCCCGGCGAACGGGGCCCCTCCGGGGACCAGCTCCCCGGCGAGACAGATGACCGCAGCTCACAGAATCCGGCTTACGGCCTGCTAAGGAGAGGCCCCGCGAGAGCGGGGCCTCTCTACATCTCGGAGGAGTGCGTCGGCGCGGATACGATCCGCCGATGCCATTCGGAAGGCGCCTGCGCCGGCCTGGCCGCTCGCGGGGATCCCAGGCGGGCGCACGCGAGGCGACCGGGCGACCCCGTGTCCTGCCCGGGAAGGAGAACCCTGAGATCGGGGAGTTCTACCTGGGCAAGTTCGTGGCCCTGGGTGAATTGAAGCCGGACGAGGCGGTGTTGGAGCCGGGATGCGGGGCCGGGCGGATGGCCGAGCCGCTCACCCGCTACCTGAGCGAGGAGGGAAGCTACGACGGCTTCGACGTCGTCGCCGCGGCGATCGAATCCTGCCGCGAGACCATCGCCCCGAAGCATCCGAACTTCCACTTCCAGCACGTCGACGTCCGAAACCTGGCCTACAACCGCGACGGCGCCCTCAGCGCCGACGAGTTCCAGTTTCCCTACCCGGCGGAGGCGTTCGACTTCGTCTTCCTGACCTCCGTGTTCACCCACATGCTGCCGCCGGCGATGCGGAACTACCTGGGCGAGATTCACCGGACCCTTCGCCCCGGCGGGCGGTGCCTGATGACCTTCTTCGTGCTGAACGACGCGGCGCGGGCCGCTGTGCGCGAGGGCCGTGCGACCCGCGAATTCGCTCACGAGGGCGAGGGGTATTTCTTCGACGTGGCCCAGAATCCGGAGTCCGCGATCGCCTACCCCGAGGGCGACCTGATGCGGCTCTTCGAGCAGGCCGGCCTCGAGCTGCGCCGCCCGATCGAGTACGGCTACTGGACCGGTCCGCGGGGCCCGGACGCACCCGGCCAGGACATCGTCGTCGTCAGGCGACCTGCCTGAACAGGCTCAAAACCGAGCCCTGCTTCGATTCGTTAGCGAACGCTAACCGAAAGCACATTCCGGTCTCACCCTCTGTTAGGATGCCGCGACCTTCCGGCTGAATCCCCGCCGGATATCGCGGGGATCGGGGGACCCAGAACCGGGGCGAATCGCGGCGCCTGCCGCGTAGCGCCATCTCTTTCGGCGCGAGCCCGTCAGCTAACCCCGTAAGCGAGCGAAAGAGCGGATGTACGAAGGCGTTGCCCGTTCGCGGGCACAAACCGAATACGGCGGGCGCCAGGCGATGGCGCCATCGATGCGCTCCTCTCGAGAGCGGCCGGTCCGACGGCCCGATCGGATCGCGTTCTGGGCCTTCGTGATGTCCGTGGTCGCCATGGTGGCGGCAGCCGCCAGCGCCCACGCCGGGTCCGGTGGAGTCACGGCGGACGGCGGCACGGGCCGCTCGGGTGGCTGCTCCAACCAGGAGTTCGGTCGCCGGGCGCTGGGCCTGGGCGACTGCGGAGCGGACGTCAAGACCCTGCACTGGCTCCTGAAGGCGAAGTCGTACGCGGTTCCGCTGGACAGGGACTTCGACAATCCCACCGATAACTCGGTCCGCCGCTTTCAGCGACGCAACCACTTGCGCGACGACGGCGTCGTTCGAAGCCGCACGCGCAAGCAGATCATCCGCTCGATGCCGCGCAGCGTCGCCACCTGGTACGGCCCCGGATTCTTCGGGCATCGCACGGCGTGCGGCAAGAAGCTGAAGCGCAGGACCGTCGGAGTTGCGCATCGCCGCCTCCCCTGCGGCACCAGGGTCACGGTTCGATACCACGGGCGCTACCTCAGGACCCGCGTGATCGATCGCGGCCCCTACATGCGTGGCGCCCGGTGGGACCTGACGCAGAAGGCGGCTCGCAAGCTGCACATGACGGTCACGGACACGATCCGCGCCGCGCCCATCAAGTAGCCATCGCGCCCACGTTGTGACGGCGGCGTTGCCCGAAGGAATCGCCGCCGCGCCACACGGGCCGGCCGGCGAGGTTTTCGCCCCTACGCGGCGGCCGCGGCAGGAAGGACCGAGGAGTCCGACTGGTCCTGGGGGAGGGCTGAGGCGTTGGCCATCAGGCTCTGGAACTCGTTCAGGGCCACATGGGCGACGGCCTCGAGGAGCTGCTCGTCGCTCCAGTCAACTTCGCGGGCCTCCTCCAGCAGGTGATGGGCTGGGGGACCGTGCTCGACGAAGAGGGCCTTCAGGAAGGCCAGCAGGGCCGCCTCACGCGGGTCCCCGGAGGTCCAAGCCCGTGCCTTGGAGATCTCGTCCAGACCGAGGCCGGCGGCCCGAGCCGTCTTCGCGTGCTGGGCCACGGAGTAGGGGTCGTCGCGCTCCTCGGCGACCGCCAGGGCGACCCGCTCGCGAGTGGCCCGGGGGAGTGCGCCCCCGCGAAGCTCGTGGCGCATGCGCGTGAACGCCCGCAGGGCCGAGGGGGCTCCCGCGAGGACGCCGACGAACTTCGACACCGAACCGCCGGCGCTCTCGATGCCCTGGAGCAGCCGGGCGCTGCCCTCGGGGGCGGTGAGCTCGTCGTGGATCTGAAAGCGGCTGATGTCTGTCTTCACTGTCATCCTGGTTCTCGCGGGGTGGGGGGCTTAGAAGAGCTTTAGGCGGCCTTTACTTTACAATTAGCCGGTTACTTACGGTCCGTAAGTTATAGCGCAGATATCGCACTGGCGCAAGCTTTCGAGGCGCACCATTCACCCACGTGATACGTGCGTGGCGACGGATTCGGTTCATCGACGCGCCGCCGATATGGTTCCGCCCTCGTCATGGCCCTGCGGCATGGATTCGCGGAGGCTGCCGACCGCCTTACCGACTGGAGGAAATTGATGGCCGACAACTCCGCCGCCGTACGCACCGAGACCGCCGACGACGTGATGAAGATGGTCAGGGACCGTGACGTTCGGTTCATCAGGCTGTGGTTCACAGACGTGCTCGGCCAGCTGAAGAGCTTCTCGATCAACTCGGAGGAGCTCGAGGACGCGTTCGAGGGCGGTATGGGCTTCGACGGGTCCTCGATCACGGGGTTCAACCCGATCGAGGAGTCCGACATGATCGCCCTGCCCGATCCGACCAGCTTCGCGATCCTGCCCTGGCGCCCGTTGGAGAAGGCCACCGGGCGGATGTTCTGCGACATCAAGGTCCCGGGCGGCGAGCCATACGAGGGCGATCCGCGGTGGATCCTGCGGCGAGCCCTGAAGCGCGCCGAGGAGATGGGCTTCGAGGCCTACAACATCGGCCCCGAGCTGGAGTACTTCTACTTTCGCTCGGCCAAGCCGCAGGACGGGCCTCCCGAGATCCTGGACGAGGGCGGGTACTTCGACCTCACCACCCTGGACGCGGGCTCCGACGTGAGGCGCGAGACGATCCTGGCGCTCGAGCAGCTCAACATCCACGTCGAGTACGCGCACCACGAGGTCGGTCCCTCACAGCACGAGGTCGACATGCGCTACAAGGACGCGCTCTCGATGTCGGACGACTGCATGACGTACCGAATCGTGGTCAAGGAGTACGCGATGAAGTACGGGTGGCACGCGACCTTCATGCCCAAGCCGCTGTTCGGCGAGAACGGGTCGGGGATGCACGTCCACCAGTCCCTCACCCGCGACGGCAAGAACGCCTTCTTCGATCCCGACGACCAGTACTACCTGTCCCCAACCGCCAAGGCCTTCATCGCCGGGCAGTTGAAGCACGCCCGCGAGATCTCGCCGCTGTTCGCCCAGTGGGTGAACTCCTACAAGCGGCTCGTGCCGGGATACGAGGCCCCGACCTATCTGGCCTGGTCGCGCCGGAACCGCTCCGCGCTGATCCGGGTTCCGCTCTACCACCCCGGCAAGGAGCAAGCGACGCGGGCCGAGCTGCGCTGCCCGGACCCCGCCTGCAACCCCTACCTGTGCTTCGCTGGGATGCTCCACGCGGGGCTCGAGGGCATCGAGCACGGCTACGAGCTGCCCGAGCCGATGGAGCAGAACCTCTATCACCTGACTCCGGAAGAGCGCGAGAAGCGGGGCATCGAGGAGCTGCCGGAGACCCTGGGCGAGGCGATCGAGATCGCGGCCCACTCCGAGCTCGTGTTGAGGGTCCTCGGCGAGCACACCTTCAAGCGCTTCGTCGAGATCAAGCGACAGGAGTGGGACGACTACCGCGTCCAGGTCACCCCCTGGGAGATCGACAGGTTCCTGCCGGTGCTCTAGGCGCTCGGATGATCGAGTGTGGACTTGGGGCCCGTATGGGGACCCAATCGCTCACTCGACTCGCCGAAGCGCATCTGGCCTGCGCGTGGTCTCCTTACCGGTCTTCTCGGTGCGAACGAGATAGCGCGGATCGTCCTTCGCGGCCGCGACCACCTGTCCGCCGACCACGGTGCGAGAGGTGAGCCGCTGTCGCACCGTGCCGGTCACCGGGCGCCCGCGGAAGCGCCACTCCACCCGGTCGCCTCGCTTGAAGTCCTCCGCCATCGCTCTCCTCTCCTCGGTCGAAGCCAAGGGGATCAACCCCGGGCAGCGCCCCCGCGCCCCGGAGCCGTGATGCCTCAGGCACTCGGATCGCGGCGATCGATTCGTGGAAGGGCGACCACCTGGGCGTCCCGCGAGACGCCGGCCACCTCGGCGGGCACGTCGGCGAGCTTCACGCCGCGCACGAACCTCTCGTCAGCTCCCAGGGGAGCGAAGAAGTCGTCGTAGTGGGTGGGGACGATGAGGCGCGGGTCGAGGCGGGGGAGGATTCGCTCCCAGTAGCGCGGGGTCACGCTGCGGCCCGCGATCCCGGCCAGGAACACGTCGGTCCGCTCGCCGCGCAACTCGTCGTCGTCCAGGTCGGCGCTGCCCTGGTGGTACAGCCTCGTCCCGGCCACCTCGATCTGGATGCCCCAGACGGCCCCGCACTTGTACGCAGTGGGCACGAGGCCATGCAGGTGGTCGCAGGTCAGCTCGCCGTCCATCGGCACCTTGCGCCCGAACAGGAGCTTGGAGTGCCGCGAGGGGACGAACCGAACGACGAAGGGGCCGATCTCATAAGCGTGGTGCGGGACGACCTCCGTTGCCAGGTCGCCCAGGCCGTGAAGGCGCATCAGGTGCGCGAGCGACGCCGACCCATAGGCTCTCGCCCCGAAGCGTCGCGCCAGCGCGGGCGCGTCCATAGCGTGGTCGAAGTGCGTGTGGCCGACCAGCACCCCCTGGACATCTCCCGGCGCGTCCAGGTAGCGGGCGATCGACGCCTCGTTCGGAAGGGCACGGCGCCGCAGGATCAGCGCGCGAAGCGGCACACGCGACACATACGGATCGATGAAGAGCGTCGCTCCCTGGTAGGTCAGCCGGTAGCCCGAAACCCCCAGCCATTCGACCTCGAGGCCGGCTGGGAGGTCGAGGGGAGCGCGCTCGAGCTCGCGAAGCGCTTGCGCGTCGGCGGACGCCATTCGCCGGCTATCCCAGCGCCGAGGCGAGCTCCTCGGGCTCGGTGACCGGGCGCCGGCAGGAGAAGTTCTCGCAGACGTAGGCCGCCGCGCTGCCGTTCACGGCGGTGCGCTCGCGCATCAGCTCCGGGCGATCGGTTCCCTCCGGCCCGCCGGCGACCACCAGATAGGGCCGAAAGCCCGAGCGGACGACCGCCTCCAGCTTGCCGGTCCCGTCGCCCGCCCGCGGCTCGACCAGCGCGACCTCCTTCACCGAGGCGAAGTGGAAGTCGATGGCCCGCAACAGGTGGGCGAGGGCCTGCGGGTGGCGGGTTGCCGCCCGATGCAGGAGGCGAAAGACGCCGACCGCCTGGCGCTCGTAGTCCCGCTCCCCGGTGAGCGCCGCCAAGCGCAGCAGGCCGCTGGCCGCGGCCGAGTTCCCCGACGGTACCGGATGGTCGTCGACGTCCTTGCGGCGGGCGATCAGCTCCTCGTGGTCGGTCGCGGTAGTGAAGAACCCGCCCTGCGCGGGATCTGCGAACAGCTCGATCATCCGGTCGGCGGTCTCTCGCGCGGCGTCGAACCAGCGGACGTCGAAGGTCGCCTCGTACAGGGTCAGCAGACTCTCGACCAGGTAGGCGTGGTCCTCCAGGTACGCCGGGAGGCGGGCCACTCCCTCCTTCCATGACCGCAGCAGGCGCCCTTCGGGCGTCCGCATCTGCGTCCACACGAACTCGGCGCACCCCAGGGCCGCCTCCAAGTAGTCCTGGCGCCCGAGCACGGCGCCGGCCTCGGCGAGGGCGGCGATCATCAAGGCGTTCCAGGACGCGAGGCGCTTGTCGTCGAGCCCCGGCCACACCCGCTCGGCGCGGCGGGCGCGAAGCACCTCGCGCACCTCGTCGAGGAGGTCCGGGCGCCCTGCCGCGAGCCCGCCGGGGAGGTGGAGGATGTTTCGCCCCTCGAAGTTCCCCTGCTCGGCGACGCCAAAGTGCTCGCTCACCTCATCGGCGCGCTCGCCGAGCCCGCCCGCCTCGAGCGCCTCTCGAACCTGTCCGGGCGTCCACAGGTAGAAGCGTCCCTCCTCGCCTTCCGAATCGGCGTCGAGCGCCGAGTAGAACCCGCCCTCGGGGCCACGCATTTCGCGAAGCGCCCAGTCGAGCGTCTCGGCGCAGACCCGGCGCCAGCGCTCGTGGCCGAGGGCCTGCCACCCGTGCAGGTACACCCGGGCGAGCAGCGCGTTGTCGTAGAGCATCTTCTCGAAGTGGGGGACGAGCCAAGTCTGGTCGACCGAGTAGCGGGCGAACCCGCCGCCCACCTGGTCGTAGATTCCTCCCCCGGCCATCGCGTCCAGCGTCACCTCCACCACGTCGTCGGCCCGGTGCGCCAGCAGGAGCTCGAGCGCCGAGGCGGGCGGGAACTTGGGCGCTCCCCCGAAGCCCCCGTGGCGAAGGTCGGCCAGCGAGCGCAGCCGGCTGACGGCCTGGCGGACGAGGTCGGGACCGAGCGGCTCCGTGGAGGGCTGAAGGCGGCTGATCGCACCGAGTTGCTCGCGGATCCGGGCCGCCGAGGCCCGGATTTGCTCGCGCTGCGTGCTCCACGACTCGACCACCGCCTCCATCACCATGCGAAAGCTCGGCATGCCCTGGGTCGGCTCGGGCGGGAAGTAGGTCCCGCCGTAGAACGGGACACCGTCCGGATCGAGGAAGGCCGTCAGCGGCCAGCCTCCGTGCCCGGTCATGCCCTGGACCGCCTCCATGTAGATCGAGTCGAGGTCGGGCCGCTCCTCCCGGTCCACCTTGATGCAGACGAAGTGCTCGTTCATGTACGCGGCGGTGTCGGGGTCCTCGAACGACTCGTGCTCCATCACGTGGCACCAGTGGCAGGCGGAGTAACCGATGGACAGGAGGATGGGCTTGTCCTCCTCCCGGGCCCGGGCCAGGGCATCGGGTCCCCACGGGTACCAGTCCACCGGGTTGTCCTTGTGCTGGAGGAGGTACGGGCTGGTCTCGGAGGTGAGCCGGTTGGCCATGGTCTCAGGCTATCCCGGCTGTCCCGGCATCCTTCGGGTCGGATCGCCTAGCCGGGATCGGCGCTGATCACGACCGCTCCGCCCCCGCGATCCACCGCCCGCTCGAGCGCCGCCCGCGCCCGCTCGAGGGTTGCCGCCGGTTCCGCGTTCGAGACCGGCGCGACGCCGACGCTGAGCGCTCCCACCTTCCAGCGCCGATCGCGCCCGGAAAGCTCGCGCACGTTCTCGACCAGGCGTTCGAGCCCCGCGACCACGTCCGCGTCCCTTGGAGCATCGAGGATGATCCCGTACTCCTCCCTGGCCACGGGGGCGAGCTTGTCCGACTCGCGAAGCGAGCTACGCAGGACGCTCGCCGTGCCCCGCAGGAACTCCTCGGCGGCGGGGTCGCCGTACGCGGCGCGGATCGTGGCGACCCCCTCCACCCTGGCGACGGCCACCCAGGCGCTTTCGCCCCCGCGGCGTCCCCGGCCGGCGCCTCGAAGCTGGCGCTCGAAGCGGGGCGGCAGCGCGGTTCCGGCCCCTCCGAGGGCCACGCCCGCCACGGCAATGAGGTCCCGACTTCCACCGGTGCCATCTCCGGCGCGCTTCGTTTCGGGATCCATCCCGCGGCGATCGTAACGCGAGACCCACCCCCGCACAACCGGTGCGGGCTGATCTGCCCGGCTCGGGGGCGCCGCGCGGCGGCCCCCTCAGGGCTCAGCCGCCGCTGACGTCCCGGGCGAAGGCCTCGAAGGCCGCCTCGTAGCGCTCCAGGTCCTGGTCGGAGTGGGCAAGCGAGAGCGTCCACTCCTCCTCGACGCCGGGCGTCATGAAGATGCCGTGGTTCATGTGGTAGAGCCAGGCGAGGGTCGATAGCTCGCCGTCCACCTTGGTCAGGTAGTCCCGGTACTCGCGCAGTCGCTCCGGGGCGAAGACGACGCAGCCCTTGGCCCCCATCCCCTCGGTGTACGCGGGGAGTCCGTAGCGCTCGACGATGGCAGCGCAGGCCGACTTGAGCTTGTCGTTCGTGGCCTCGAGCTTCGGGTAGGCGTCCTCCGTCAGGACCTGGGTCAGGGTCGCCTCGGCGGCGGCCATCACCAGCGGGTTGCCGTTGAAGGTCCCGTACTGGTGGACCTTGCCGCTCGCCACCAGGTCCGCCACCTCGTCGGTCATCCCGATCGCCCCGCCCGGGTACCCCCCGCAGATCGCCTTCGCCAGGGTGACGATGTCGGGAGTGACGCCGAATCGCTGGGTGGCGCCTCCGTAGCCGATCGTGGCCCCGGTCTTGACCTCGTCGAAGATCAGCTTGACGCCGTGCTCGGCGGTCAGCTCGCGGACCCGCTGGAGGTACCCCTCCTCCGGGGGGATGATGTTGATGTTCATCATCGCCGGCTCCATGATCAGCCCGGCAACGCGACCCTCGAGACGGCTCAGCACCGTCTCCAGGGCATCGGCGTCGTTGAACGGGACCGGCAGGGTGAGGTCGGTCAGGGCGCGCGGATACCCGGCCCCGTAGGGGACCGAGCGCGGCTTGTCGCGCTCGCCCAGCTCCTCCAGGGCGGGGTAGACGGAGACCATCACCGCGTCGTGATGGCCGTGGTAGGAGCCCTCGATCTTGAGCATCACGTCGCGGGCGGTCGCTCCCCGGGCCAGATGGACCGCGTCCATCGTCGACTCGGTGCCCGAGTTCGTGAACCTCCACTGCGGCAGTCCGAAGCGCCGGCTGAGCTCCTCGGCGACCACGATCGAGCCGTCGGTCGGGGCGGCGAAATGGGTGCCCATGTCCACGCGCTTCTTGACCGCCGCCGCGACCGTTGGGTTGGCGTGGCCGATGCACATGACGCCGAATCCGTTGTGGAAATCCGCGTACTCGTTGCCGTCGACGTCCCAAACCCGGGTGCCCTCGCCGCGCTCGACGTAGATCGGCCACGGGTCGTTCTCCTGAAAGGACGACGGGACCCCCTTAGGCATCACCTTCGCGGCCCGCTCGTAGCGCCCCTTCGAAGCCTGCGTTCGCTCCTCGAGCTTGGCCATCTCCCGTGCGGTCAGCTCGGCGATCCGCGCCCGGTCGATCGCGGAGCGGCCGCTGGTGGTGGTCTCGACGGTCATGTCCCTTGGTCTCCTTCTCGGTTGGGCGGAGCGAGGGTAGCGAGAGCCGCCGTCCCCTCGCGTCCGCGGCTGTCCAATTCCGCTCGTCGGGGTTGGACGCTCAGGCGCACCGATACATTTGATGACCGTGAAGCTGGAGGGCATCCACCACATCACCTGCATCACCGCCGACGCCCGGCGCAACGTGGACTTCTACGCCCGCCTCCTGGGCCTGCGAATGGTGAAGAAGACGGTCAACCAGGACCAGCCGAGCGTGTACCACCTCTTCTACGCCGACGAGAACGGAAGCCCGGGGGCGGACCTGACCTTCTTCGAGTTCCCCGATGCCGCCCCCGGCCGCGCCGGCGACGGCTCGGTCCACAGGATCGTGTGGCGGGTCGCCTCCACCGACGCGCTGGACTTCTGGGCCGAGCGGCTGCGCGGTGACGGCTTCGACAGCGACCGCGCCGGCGAGCGACTGCGCTTCCGCGACTTCGAGGGCCTCGAGCACGAGCTCACGGTGGACGGGAGCGGCGACCCCGCCCTGACCGCCGATCATCCGGAGATCCCTGCCGAGCTGGCGCTTCGCGGCTTCGACGGTGTCCGCGCCTACTCCTCGGACCCCCAGCGCTCGCGCACCCTCCTCACCGAGGCGCTGGCATTCGAGGCGCGGGACGGCAGCTGGGAGGCGCGTGGGTCGCGCCGCGGTTCGACCTACGCCTACGACGAGCCGCCCGCCGAGCCCGACATCCAGGGGGCGGGCAGCGTCCATCACGTCGCCTGGGCCTCGCACGACGACGAGCACGAGGCCTGGCGGGAGCGTGTGATCCAGGCCGGCGCCAGGCCGACGCCTGTGATCGATCGCTTCTGGTTCCGGTCGATCTACTTCCGCGAGCCCAGCGGCGTCCTCTTCGAGCTCGCCACCTTCAGCCCCGGGTTCGCCGCCGACGAGGACCCGGAGCACCTCGGCGAGACCCTCGTCCTGCCCCCGTGGCTCGAGGAGCGCAGGGAGCAGATCGAGTCGGTCCTGACCCCGGTCGAGAACCCCCGTCAGAAAGCGGCGAAGCCGAGCGCCTGATCCGGGCCGCGGCGAGGGCTGTCGCGGCCCTCGCCGGGCTCAAGCGAAGTCGAGCTCGCCGGCGTCGTCGTCGGCGACGGGCTCCCCGCAGGTGCGGCAGTACCAGACCGTCTCCAGAGGAGTGCCGCACGCGAGGTGGAGGGCCGTGGGCCCGCCGGCCTGGCGCGCTCCCCAGTCGGACAGCGCTCGCAGCGGGCCTTCCAACCCCCTCCCGGACTCGGTGAGCTCGTACACGAACCGCTCGGGTCGGCGGGAGTAGGGCTCCGCCACGACCAAGCGCTGCTCGATCAGCCGGCGGAGGCGGGCCGAGAGGATGTTCGGAGCGATTCCCTCGAGGTCGTCCTCGAGCTCGCCGAACCGGCGCGCCCCTCCCAGCAGGGCGGCGACGACCATGAGCGTCCACCGGTCTCCCACCAGCTCGAGCGTCTCCGCGAGCGCGGTGGGTTGGGGACTGGGCTCGGCTGCCGCCACGCCCGCGATGGTAGCCTGTTCAAGGCGCACAACTAGCAAGTTGCAAGTCACTAGGAGGCCGGATGGGAGCGATTCGAGAGTTGGAGTCGAAGATCGCCGGCGTGGCTGGGGCCCACGGCGAGGCGGTGGTGGGGATCGGGCGGGGATGGCGGTTCGGATCCGGGACGGTGGTCGAGCGCGACTGCGTCCTGGCCTCCGCCCATCAGGTGCGATCCGACCAGGTCCCGGTGACGCTGGCGCCCGGCCAGACGGGCCTGGCGGAGGTCGCCGGGATCGACCACGACCTTGGCGTCGCCGTGCTGCGGGTGGATACCGGCGGCCTCGAGCCGCCGGCCTGGGCGGCCGACGGCTCGGAGGTGGGGATCGGCACCGCCGTGATCGCCCTGGCCAACCCGGGCGGTCGCGGCCTGCGGGCGTGCCCGGGCTTCGTGGCGGCTCCCGAGCGAAGCATGCGCGGGCCGCGCGGCAGGCGGATCTCGGGCGCGCTCGAGCACACCGCGACGCTTCCGCGCGGCTCCGCTGGAGGGCCGCTCCTCGACCTTGAGGGGCGCCTGCTCGGCGTGAACGTCCTGAGGCTCGAGGGCGGCTTGATCGTCGCCCTCGGTCCCGGCTCCGGACTGCGCGAGGCGATCGAGCGGCTGGGACGCGGCGAGGAGCGTGCGCGACCGCATCTCGGTGTGGCCGTGGCGCCCGCCCACGTGGCGCGCCGGATGCGGCGGGCCGTGGGGCTGCCGGAGCAGGACGGCCTGCTGGTGCGGGGCGTCGAGAACGAGAGCGCCGCGGCCCGCGCCGGGCTGGCGCGCGGCGATCTGATCGTGGCGGCCGCCGGCGAGCGGGTGGACGGGATCGACGCCCTGCATCGGGCGCTCGACCGAGCGGCCGGCCAGGGCGGCCTGTCTCTCACCGTGATCCGGGGAACCGACGAGCGAGAGGTCGGCGTGGAGTTGGACGGAGGAGGGGACTGATGGGGCCGATCGGCGCGGCGGGCCCTTCTCCTTCGAGGCCGGCTGACGCCGAGCCGATTCGCGCCGAGGGCAGCGAGCTCGACGACTACTCACGCACCGTGACGGGAGTGTCCGAGCGCCTCGCACCGGCGGTCGCGAGCCTTCGCGTCCAGCGCCGGACCAGGCGCGGCCGGTTGCCGGTCGGCGCCGGCAGCGGGGTCGTCCTCACGCACGACGGCTTCATGCTGACGTCGGCCCACGTGGTCGCGGAGCCGGGCAGCGGCGGTCGGGCCTCGTTCAGCGACGGCCGCGAGCTGCGGTTCTCCGTCGTCGGTCGCGACCCCCTGTCGGACCTGGCGATCATCCGCACAGACGAGGGCGGGCTGATCCCCGCGGAGCTGGGCGATGCCGACGAGCTGCGGGTGGGGCAGCTCGTCGTGGCGATCGGCAACCCACACGGCTTCGGTGGCTCGGTCAGCGCGGGCGTCGTCTCTGGCCTGGGGCGGGCCCTACCGGCCTCGGCGGGACGCCGGGCGGCCCGGGTGATCGAGAACGTGATTCAAACCGATGCCGCTCTCAATCCCGGCAGCTCCGGAGGGGCGCTGGCGGACGGCCGGGGACGCGTCGTCGGCGTCAACACGGCCGTGGCCGGGCTTGGCCTCGGCCTGGCGGTACCGATCAACGCCGTCACTCGCCGCATCGTCGGCGCGCTGATGAGCGAAGGGCGCGTTCGCCGGGCATTCCTCGGGGTCGCGGGCGGTCCGCGCCCTCTGCCCCCGCGCGCGCGTGCTCGATGGGGAGACCGCACCGGAGTCGAGGTGGTCGAGGTCGTTCCGGGAAGCCCGGCCGACCGAGCCGGCTTGCGAGAGGGCGACCTGATCGTGGAGCTCGACGGCCGGCGGACGGAGAGCGCCGCCGATCTGCAGCGGATGATGACCGCCGAGCTGATCGGCCGCCCGGTCGCGGTGGCGGTCTGGAGGGCCGGGGGAGAGGCGACCCTAGAGCTGGTGCCGGCCGAGCTGGGCGAGTAGCGGCGCCCCCGTCGAGTGAGGGATTCGCCACCGTATAGGTGGTCAAGTCGTCACTCGGCCGGCCCCGGAAGGCCTGTCCGCTTGGTATGCGAACATCTGTTCGTGCGGTGGGACAGCCTCACGGTCGAGCAGGAGGAGCGTTCGCGGCTCACCGGCTTCAAGGAGCCCGCGATCGTCCGCACCTTCGACGCCCCGGAGGCCCTGGGGACCCGCTTCTACGAGGTCCGCGCCCGCTCGGCCATCAACGAGGTTCCCAAGCGCTCGCGCATGCCCTTCCGCTACACGATCAACCCCTACAGAGGCTGTGCCCATGCTTGTGTGTACTGCTTCGCTCGCCCGACCCACACCTACCTCGACTTCAACGCCCGCGAGGACTTCGAGCGGGAGATCGTGGTCAAGGTCAACGCGCCGGAGCTGGTGAGGACCGAGCTCGGGCGGCCGTCGTGGAAGGGCGCCCACGTGGCGCTCGGGACCAACACCGACCCGTACCAGTGGGTCGAGGGGCGCTACCGACTGATGGAGGGGATCTGGGAGGCGATGCGCGACTACGCCAACCCGTGCTCCGTCCTCACCAAGTCGCCCCTGCTGCTGCGGGACATCGGGCTGATGAAGGAGCTTGTCGAGGTGACCGACTTCGTGGCGAACCTGTCCATACCCACCATCGACGAGAAGGCCTGGAGGCAGACAGAGCCACACACCCCGCACCCACGCAAGCGGATCGAGGCCGTCGCGGAGCTGAGCGGCGCTGGGATCCCCACCGGCGTCCTGATCGCACCGCTGATCCCCGGCGTGAACGACTCGCCGGAGCAGGTGCGCGAGATCGCAGAGTCCGTAGAGGAGGCCGGTGCGGAGACCGTCGGAGGCATCGGGCTGCACCTCCGGGGCGAGGTCAGGGAGATCTGGTTCGACTGGCTTCGACAGCACCGGCCGGACCTGGTGACGAGGTACGAGGAGCTCTACGCGCGCGGGGCCTACCTGCCCCGGGACGAGAGCGAGCGCCTCTCGAACCTCGTCAAGCGTGGAGGCGGAGTTCGGGCCACCCGCGGCACTCGCAGCCGCTCAAGGCGGGGCAGCGTAAACGCCGGCCCTCGGCGCGACGGCCGGAAGGCGAGCCCACGACGCAACGAGGGCGAGCTCACCCAGTCGCGGGAGCTGCAACCCCGGCTCTTCTGAGCGCGTTGGCCACCGCCAGCGTCCCCAGCGCGCACACCGACGCGAGCCAGAACGCCGCCGGATAGCCGCCGATCGCGGCAGCCGCTCCCGTCAGCGGCGCGCCCAGGCCGACGCCCAGGTCGAAGAAGCCCGTGAAGGTCCCCAGGGCCGCGCCGCGGCGAGCCTCCGGAACCTGGTTCACGACGACCAGTGACAGCGACGGATACAGGAGCGAGAACGCAGTTCCCATCGCCGCGGCGCCGATGATGGCCACCGGCAGGCCCGTCGCCAGGGCGATCAGGCCGAGCCCCGCGCACTCGAGCGCCGCCGCGCCCGCCGCGCAGCGAAGCGGCCCGATCCGATCGGGCAGGTCTCCGGCGAGCAGGCGGGTGAGGACGACGGTGGCCGCGAAGACGGTGAACGCCAGGGCTCCGTGCGGGTCGCCGTGTGCCCGCAGGTGGAGGACGATGAACGAGGCCATTGCGGCGTAGCCGACGCTCCCCAGCGACAGGCCAATCCCCGGGCGAAGCGACTCCCGCGCGATCAGCGGGCCCCGCCCTCCCGCGGAGGGCGTGTAGGGGTCCGGGATTCGCAACGCCACCAGGGTTCCGAGGAACGGCGCCGCCGCCGCGAACGCCCACACGAGCTCGAAGCCCGAGGCGTGGAAGAGGAGCTCGCCGATGGACGGCCCCACGCTCAGCCCGGTCCACACGGCGAGTCCGTAAAGACCGATCACGCGCCCCCGGCGCCCGGGCGGCGCCAGGTCCACGATCCAGGCGGAGCCGGCGGTGAAGACGGTTCCCTCGCCGATCCCCAGGACCAGCCGCGCGCCGATCATCCCCGGCAGCCCAGCCGGCACCAGGTACAGCAGGCCGGCGAGCGCCGCGAACAGCGTGCCGGCGACCACCGTGGGGCGGCGCCCGACGCGGTCAGCGAGCCGGCCGGCGAGCGGGCGGCTCCCGAGCCCGGTGAACGCGAAGGCTCCCACCACGATGCCGACTGCGATCGCCCCCGAGTCGAGCGGGCCCCTGACGTACCGGGGCAGCACCGGGAGGACCGCACCCACTCCCATGAGCGAAAGGAGGGTGACCACGAAGATGCCCGCGAAGGCCGCGTAGGGGGAGCGCCGCACTTGACTAACGCCACCCGCGCTCGCGAAGCTGGGCGCGCTGGATCTTCCCGCTGGCGGTCTTCGGCAGCTCGTCGGCGAACTCGACGATGCGGGGAAACTTGTAGGGGGCGGCCACCGCCTTGCAGTGCTCCTGGAGCTCGCGCGCAAGCCCCTGGGAGGGCGCAACGCCGCGCAGGACCACGACCGCCCGCACCACCGAGCCGCGCTCGGAGTCCGGGGCCGGCACCGCCGCGGCCTCGGCCACCGCCGGGTGGGAGAGCAGCGCCGACTCCACCTCGAACGGGCCGATCCGGTAGCCCGCCGACAGGATCAGGTCGTCGCTGCGCCCCTCGTACCACAGGTAGCCGTCCTCGTCCTCGGCGACGACGTCGCCGGTCGGCCACCATTCGCCGGTGAAGGGCTCCTCGTGCAGGTAGCGGCTGAAGAAGGTCGGGCAGGCCTCCCGCTTGACCTGGAGCTCCCCCTCGGCGATCCGCACCTGAAAGCCGGGCAGGGGCTTTCCCATGGAGCCGTCGCGGACCCGGTCGCCCACCAGGTTCCCGGTCACCTGGCCGGTCTCGGTCTGCCCGTAGCCGTCGCAGATCTTCAGCCCGACAGCGTGCCGGAGCACCTCGATCACCTCGGGGTTGAGGGGCTCACCGGCGGACACCATGCGGCGCAGATGCGGGACGGGCTCCAGCCGGGCGTGCTTGGCCAGCATCCTGTACTCGGTGGGGGCCTGGCACAGCACGTTCACCCCCTGGTGCCGGACGACGTCGAGCCGCTCGGCCGGATCGAAGCGCGCATCGTGGAGCAGCGCGGTCGCTCCGCAGAGCCAGGGAGCCACGAACACGTTTCGCGCCGACTTCGACCACCCGGTCGCGGTGGTGCACCAGACGAGCTCTCCCGCCCGGGCCCCGAGCCAATGCTCCGCCTGGGATCGCTGGCCCGGTAGGTAGCGCTGGGCGTGGAGGGCGGGGCGCGGCTCCCCCGTGGTGCCCGACGTGAACACGATGAGGGCTCCCTCCTCGGGCCCCAGGTCGACCGGATCGGCGGGCGGCTCCTGGGGGCGTTCCTCGTCCATCACCAGCGCCAGCTCGTCCAAGGTCATGCGCGCCACGCCGTCGGGAAGGCGGTCGAGCAGCTCCTCCTCGCCCACGCACAGTGCCGGGTTCGCCGCGCCCACCCGGACCTCGAGGTCGTGCCGGCGAAGTTGCGTGTTACAGGGAAGCGCGATCGCGCCCATCCGCCAGCACGCCAGCATGGCCAGCACCCACTCGATCCGGTTGCCGACCAGCGTCATGACGACGTCGCCCCGGCCCACCCCGCGGGCGGCGAACGCGCCCGACAGCCCCGCGCTGCGCGCGATCAGCTCCCCGAACCCCCACACCCGGCGCTCGCCGTCGCGCGAGATCGTCACCAGGGCCGGCCGCGCGGCCGGGAAGCGCTCCAGCACGTCCTCGACGAAGTTCACCTCAGGGGCCTCCGCGGGCGATCGTAGTCGCGGCAAAGAGCGCCGAGTAGTCTGGCGCCGTGGACGCCGAGCGACCGGTGGCCCTCATCACCGGCTCCAACCGCGGCATCGGCCGCGAGATCGCGCGGCAGCTCGCCGAGCTTGGGCACCGCGTCATCGCGACCGCGCGCGACCCCGCCGCCGCCGAGCAGGTGGCGCGGGAGCTGGCAGGCGCCGGGCGCCTGTCCGTGCAGGGCGAGCAGCTCGACGTCGCCGACCCGCTGAGCGTGGAGCGTCTGCGAGAGCGCGTCGAGTCGAGCCCCGGCCGGCTCGACGCCCTGGTGAACAACGCGGGAACGATGGGGGAGGTGGCGACCAACGTCGCCACCGCGCCGCTCGACGACGCTCACCGCACCATGGAGACGAACCTCTTCGGAGCCTGGCGCCTGACCCAGGCCATGCTGCCGCTCCTTCGCCGCAGCGGCCACGGCCGCGTCGTCAACGTCTCCAGCGGAGCGGGACAGCTCTCCGAGATGAACGGCGGCTATCCCGGCTACCGGATCTCGAAGACGGCCCTCAACGCGCTGACCCGGGCCCTCGCCAACGAATCCGCGGGCACGGGGATCCTGGTGAACTCGATGTGCCCGGGGTGGGTGCGCACCGACATGGGGGGCTCGGCCGCCCCGCGCACCGTCGCGGAGGGCGCCGACACCGCGGTGTGGCTGGCCACCCTTCCGGACGACGGCCCGACCGGTGGGTTCTTCCGCGACCGTGCGCCCATCCCCTGGTAGGGCGCCTGCGGCCGATCAGCGGGCGAGCTCGGTGCCGTCGTAGAGCTTCTTCACCCGGACCGTTCCGTCCGGGGTGGCGTGGAGGCACAGCTTGCACAGCACGCACTCGTCCAGGTTCGCGCGCACTATCGCCACCGCGCCGTCGCGGTTGGCGTAGATGTCCACCGGGCAGACCTCCTCGAGCTTCGCCGCCAGCTCGGGATCGCCGGCCACCGTGTCGTCGACCTCGACGTCGATGAACAGTCCCTCCAGCCGCTTCTCGTGACCGTCCATCTCAGACCCTCGCCGCCAGCTTGTCCTTGACGGCGTCCGGGATCTCGTCGATTCGCTCGACCACCGGGATGCCTGCGGCCTCCAGACGGGCGATCTTCTCGGTGGCGGTGTCCTCCGCGCCCTCGACGATCGTCCCCGCGTGGCCGAAGCTCATCCCCTTCATCTCCTCCGCGTCCATGAACCGCCCGGCCATGAAGGCCACGATCGGCAGCCTGGACTGGTTCTCCTTCACCCACTCGGCGAGTTGGGCCTCCATCCGGCCGCCGGGCTCGGTGTAGATCACGATCGCCTCCGTCTGCTCGTCGGCCTCGAACAGCGGCATCAGCTCGGCGTAGGTGGACCCGATGATCGCGTCGCCGCCGATCGAGATCGCGGTGGACTGGCCGAGGCCGGCCGCCGTCAGGGTCGAGGAGATCTCGGTGGTCATGCCGCCGCTTCGCGACATGACGCCGATCGGTCCCGGCGCGTAGGCCTTGGCAGCGTCCTTCGCGGGCCCGCCGATGCCTCCCATCTTGCAGACCTCCGGGACGATCACGCCGAGGCAATTCGGTCCGATGATGCGGGCGCCGCGCATCCCGGCGAGCTCGACCATCTCGGCGACGTCGCGGCGGGGGATCCGCTCGGTCACGATCACGACCAGCTCGATGCCGGCCTCGACCGCCTCCATCACCGCGTCCTTCGTGAACGCCGGTGGAACGGTGACCACGGAGCCGTTGGGGACCTCGCCAACCGCCTCGGTCACCTGCTGGACGGTGTCGAAGACGGGCACCCCGTGGACCTCCCGGCCTTTCCGTCCGGGGGTCACGCCGCCGACGACCCGCGACCCGTAGTCGAGGCACTCGCGGGTCAGGTTGACGGCCTCGCGCCCCGTGATCCCCTGGACGATGAAGGTGAAGTCCTCGTTGAGAAGGACGCTCACGGATGAATCCCCTGCCTCGTCACCGCTCCCTCACCCGCTGGCAGGTGGGGCGGCCCACCCGAAGGGGCCATGGCGGCTTGGTCTCGCTATGCGGGACAAAAGCGCCAGCAAAATTCACGCTCGACCTCACCCCGGCCCCCCCTGGATGCTCGCCACGGCACGAGCCGCCGCCTCCCACATCGACACCGAGCGGTCGCAGTACTCGACGCCGTAGCGGCGCAGGATCTTCTCGCCCTCCTCCTCCCAGGCACCGGGGATGCGGAACACGGCGATCGTCTCGGCGGGGTCCTTGTTGAGCTCGAGGCAGGCCTTGAT
Source organism: Solirubrobacterales bacterium (assembly GCA_044871225.1). GTDB lineage: Bacteria > Actinomycetota > Thermoleophilia > Solirubrobacterales > 70-9 > AC-56. Next base: position 26,706 of record JBIOZP010000023.1, on the reverse strand, counting down.
CACGCCCCGGGCGACGATGTCCACCCGCGTGTTGGAGACGATGGACATCATCACGGCGATCTTCTCCACCCCTTCCTTGCGAAGGACCTCCTTGGCCAGCCCGCAGGCCTTGGCCACGGACGGGTTGCCGCCGATCTCGGTGTAGTTGGCGGGGTTGCCGCCCTGGCTTCGGACCGCGTCGGTGAGCGTCAACGAGCCGCCGCCGGCCCCGATCACGAGACCGAGGTTGCCCGAAAAGCCGTGGTCCTTGCCCTGAATCACCCCCCGGTGGTCCGCCGCGTCGATCGCCTTCACGTTGCGCTCGAACTCGCTCGGCTCGTAGGGCTCGCGAGCGTCCTCGGGGGCGATCCCGAGCTCCTCGAGCAGCGCGGCCTGGCGCGGGCGACCCTCGTTCTCCATCTCCAGGTGGGCGTCGAGGGCCACGAAGCTCCCGTCCTCAAGGCGGGCAAGCGGGTTGATCTCGGCCAGGGTCATGTCGTGGTCGCGAAACAGCCTCGCGAGCCGGGCCAGGACCGCGGTCGCGCGGTTCAGCGCCGATCCGGTGACCCCCGTTTGGGCGATCACCTGCTTGGCCTCGAAGTCCGAGATCGGAAACAGGTTCGAGATCAACCCGCGCCCGACGTGGTCGGGATGGCTCTCGGCGACCTCTTCGATGTCGATTCCGCCCATGTCGCTGAACAGCAGCATCGGGCGCTTGCGCGTGCCGTCCCACACGACGCCCGCGTAGTACTCCTGGGCGACCTCGGCTCGAGGGTCCACGAGAACCCCACGCGGAAGATGCCCGTTGATCTCGAGCTCGAGGACCTCGGCGGCCTCGCGCTCGGCGTCGTCCGGGCCGTCGGCGAAGCGGACCCCCCCGGCCTTCATCCGCCCCCCGGTCAGCACCTGGGACTTGATCACCACCTGGCCACCGATCCTCTCGGCGGCCTCGCGGGCCTCCTCCGGGGTCCCGCAAAACCCGTACTGGGTTACGGGGATCCCGGCGCGCTCGACGATCCGCCGCGACTCGTATTCGTAGAACCGCATCAGTCGAGCGGCGCCGCGGCGGCTCGCGTCAGCCAGGCGTGTCCGGTGGTCAGGCTCATTTCGGGACCGCGGAATCTAGCTCCCGGCGACCCCAGGCGCTGGGAGGTGGGCCGGGGCTTTGACCCCGCGATCCCCCGGGGTGCGAAACAATGGGCACACGTCCAGGAGCTTGCCCTGGGCGTTTGCCATTGGAACGAGAGAACGAGGAGTTGAGTCAGCCCTTGAGCGAGACGACGACCGCCGCCGAAGCACCGACCGCGAACCAGAAGCTGATCGCCTGGGTCGAGGAGATCGCCGCGCTGACCGCTCCGGCCTCGATCCACTGGTGCGACGGCTCGCCGGAGGAGTACGACCGGCTGTGCCGAGAGCTGGTCGACAAGGGCACGTTCGAGAAGCTCTCCGACGCCAAGCGGCCCAACTCCCACCTCGCCCGCTCCTCGCCCGGCGACGTCGCCAGGGTGGAGGACCGCACGTTCATCTGCTCCGAGAGCGAGGACGACGCGGGGCCGACGAACAACTGGCGCGACCCCGACGAGATGCGGGAGGTGCTGCGGGAGCTGTTCGAGGGCTCGATGCGCGGTCGCACCATGTACGTGGTCCCGTTCTCGATGGGGCCTCTGGGCTCGCCCATCGCCCACATCGGCGTGCAGGTCACGGATTCCGCGTACGTCGCCGCCTCGATGCGGATCATGACCCGCATGGGGACGGGCGCCCTGGACGTCTTGGGCGACGACGGGAGCTTCGTCCCGTGCGTCCACTCGCTCGGCGCGCCGCTCGCCGACGGGCAGGAGGACGTGCCGTGGCCCTGCAACGCGGACAACAAGTACATCGTCCACTTCCCGGAGACCCGCGAGATCTGGTCCTACGGCTCAGGGTACGGTGGCAACGCGCTCCTCGGCAAGAAGTGCTTCGCCCTGCGGATCGCCTCGGTGATGGCTCGGGACGAGGGTTGGCTGGCCGAGCACATGCTGATCCTGAAGCTCACCTCGCCGGCGGGCGATGTCAAGTACTTGGCCGGCGCTTTCCCCTCCGCCTCGGGCAAGACCAACCTCGCGATGCTGATTCCGACGCTCGAGGGCTGGACGGCCGAGACGGTGGGCGACGACATCGCCTGGATGAAGTTCGGCGACGACGGGCGCCTGTACGCAGTCAATCCCGAGGCGGGCTTCTTCGGCGTCGCCCCGAACACGAGCCACAAGACGAACCCGAACGCGATGGGGACGATCGAGCGCAACACGATCTTCACCAACTGCGCGCGAACCGATGACGGTGACGTGTGGTGGGAGGGGATGACCGGCCAGCCGCCGGACCACGCCATCGACTGGCGCGGCAACGAGTGGACCCCCGACTCGGAGGAGCCCGCGGCGCATCCGAACGCCCGCTTCGCCGCTCCGGCGGCGCAGTGCCCCTCGATCGCCTCCGAGTGGGAGGACCCCGACGGCGTCCCGATCGACGCCTTCCTGTTCGGCGGCCGGCGGGCCAGCGCCGTGCCGCTGGTCACCGAGGCCTTCGACTGGGAGCACGGGGTGTTCCTCGGTGCCACCATGTCGGTCGAAACGACCGCCGCGGCGGCGGGCGAGGTGGGGAAGCTGCGCTTCGATCCGATGGCGATGCTGCCGTTCTGCGGCTACAACATGGCCGACTACCTGGACCACTGGCTGCGCCAGGCGTCCGATCACGACCCCGAGAAGCTGCCGCGGATCTTCCTCGTCAACTGGTTCCGAAAGGACGCCGAGGGCAACTTCATCTGGCCGGGGTACGGCGACAACAGCCGGGTTCTCGAGTGGATCTTCCGTCGCTGCGACGGCGAGGGAGAGACCCAGGAGACCCAGATCGGGCTGGTGCCGGCCGAGGGGGACCTCGACACGGAGGGTCTCGACATCACGCGGGACGAGATGGCGGAGCTCCTCCGGATCGACCCCGAGCTGCTCCGCGAGCAACTTCCCCAGTTGAAGGAGCACCTGGCGCGTTTCGGCGAGCGACTGCCGGACGGCATCCGGCGCCAGCTCGAGGCGCTCGAGCAGCGGATAGGTGCCTGAGCGATCCCGCTCGCTGTACGAGCGGGCTGCGATCCCGCTGATCTCCTCGCGGGCGGGATCGTGGTTCTACGTCTACGTCGCGCCGCACCTCGATCGGGCGCTGCTGAGGGTCACCGGTGGACAGTTGACGACCGCCGGTCGTGGCCGGGTGGGGTTCCTCAGGGTGCGAGGGGCGCGCACCGGCGTGGAGCGCATCACCCCGCTGCTTTGGACCGGCGACGGCGAGAACGTCCTGCTGGTCGCCTCGCGGGGCGGCGACGTCAAGCACCCCGCCTGGTACCGAAACCTGATCGCCAACCCGGAGGTCGGCTTCTCGATCGACGGCGTCGAGCGACGCTACCTGGCCCGGGCCGCAACAGGCGCCGAGCGGCCGCGGCTCTGGGAGCTCGTCAACCGCCGCTATCCCGGCTACGCCGTCTATCAGCGGCGCGCGGGAGCGCGTGAGATCCCGATCATGGTCCTCGAGCCGAGCTCGCCCGAGGCGCAACCTCAGTTCGCCGAGGCCTCCAGCTCGTAGGCCTTCGCGAGCTCCGGGTCCTTCTTGGCCAGCATCTCGGCCAGGGTGACCATCACCTTGCATTGCTTCCAGGTGGCGTCGTCCTGCATCTTGCCGTCGATCATGTGGACGCCCCTGCCGTCGGGGATCGCCTCCAGGACCTTCTTCGCGAACCTGACCTCGTCGGGGGGAGGGCTGAAGACCTTCTTGGCGATCTCGATCTGCGCGGGGTGAAGCGACCAGGCGCCGACGCAGCCCAGCAGGAAGGCGGCGCGGAACTGGGTCTCGCATCCCTGCGTGTCCTTGATGTCGCCGTATGGCCCGTAGAAGGGCAGGATCCCCGCAGAGGTGCAGGCGTCCACCATGCGGGCGATGGAGTAGTGCCACGGGTCCTGCTGCGCCGTGGCCCGCGGCGCCTCCGGGTCGTCCGGGTCGGGGTCCTCGATCACGCGGTACGCGGGGTGGCCGCCTCCGACCCGGGTGGTCTTCATGCGCCTGAACGCGGCGAGATCGGCCGGGCCGAAGCTCATTCCCTGCATCCGGGGGCTGGCGGTCGCGATCTCTTCCAGGTTCACGACCCCGAGCGAGGTCTCCAGGATGGCGTGGACGAGGAGCGGGCGGTCGAGCCCGGCCTTCGCCTCGAGCTGGGCGAGCAGGCGGTCCACGTAGTGGATGTCCCAGGGCCCCTCGACCTTGGGGACCATGACCACCTCGAGCTTGTCGCCGATCTCGGTGACCAGGCGCACGAGGTCGTCCAGCGCCCACGGGCTCTCGAGCGAGTTGACCCGGGTCCACAGCGCGGTCTCCCCGAAATCGGTGGCCTTGGCGATCTCGATCAGGCCCTCGCGGGCCGCCTCCTTGCGGTCGGCGGCGATCGCGTCCTCGAGGTTGCCGAGCAGGATGTCGGCCTGCTTGGCCATGTCGGGCACCTTGGCGGCCATCTTCTCGTTCGAGGGATCGAAGAAATGGATCATCCGCGACGGCTTCACGGGGATCTCCATCGGCGGTTGGGGAGCGCCGATGGCGAGCGAATGTCCGAATTGGCGCGGGTTTCTCACGGCTGACTCAGCGCGCAAGCCTAGCTGTCGCGGCTCCGGGTGGCGGGCGAGCCTCGGGCGCGCTCGCATCCGCGCGGCCGGTGGCGCCCACGGCCCGGAGGGTCACTAGCCTGGGCCGGTGGAGGTCTCGATCCGCCCCGCGAAGGCCGGCGAGGAGGAGCGCCTGCTTTCGGCGTACGAGTGGCTCTTCGCGCCCCCGGGGTCGCGCCCCAGGCAATGGGACCCGCGGCGGGCCGCCGCGGCACTCGCGGAGGCGATCGCCTCGCCGGCGGCGGCGATCCTGGTGGCCGAAGGGGACTCGGGCGAGCTCCTGGGCATCTGCACCGCCTACCACGAGCTCAACTCGGTTCGCTTCGGCGATCGAATCTGGGTCGAGGACCTGGCCGTCCATCCAGAGCGTCGCTCGGAGGGAGTGGGCAAGCAGCTGCTCGACGCGGCCAAGGACTGGGGGCGCCGGCGCGGAGCGACGCACCTGGAGCTGGCGAGCGCCCTGGCGCGAACGGAAGCGCACCGCTTCTACGAGCGCGAGGGCCCCAGCGGCCGCGCCTACAGCTACGTATTCGAGCTCTGAGCGTCCAGCTGATCACCGCCGCGTCCCGGCTCGAGTGCGGGATTCGCCACGCTATAGGTGGTCAATCCCACACTCGGTCCGGGAGGCCGGTCCTGACCCGGTCTTGACCGCATTGTGGCTTGGGCGTAGGGTTGGCTGAACGGCCGAGGGGAAGGATGGGAGCTTGAGGATGGCGCAGAGCCGGCGAACACCGGCCTGGCCACTTGCCCTGTGCTTGCTCGTGGCGGCCGCCCTTCTCGCGCTTCCCAGCTCGGCCTCAGCCGCGACCATCAGGGCCGACTTCAACGGGGACGGCCGCGGGGACCTGGCCGTGGGCGCTCCCGGGGACAACGTGGGATCCATCCAAGATGCCGGCGCGGTCAACGTCCTCTACGGCACCCTCTCCGGGCTCTCGGCGAGCGGCAACCAGCTTTGGAGCCAGGACAGCCCCGGCGTTCCCGGGGCCGCCGAAACCTTCGATGGCTTCGGCGCATCTCTGGCCGCCGGGGACTTCAACGGCGATGGCCGGGCGGACTTGGCCGTGGGCGTGCCTCTTGAAGACGTCGGAGGTGTCGGCAATGCGGGCGCCGTCCAGGTTCTCTACGGCACGCCCTCCGGGCTCTCGGCGAGCGGCAACCAGCGGTGGCATCAGAACAGCCCGGGTGTACTCGAGGCTGCCGACGGGGGCGAATGGTTCGGCACCGAGCTGGCAGCCGGCGACCTGAACGGCGACGGCCGCGCCGACCTCATCGTGGGCGTCCCCTACGAGGGCCTTGGAGGCGCTGCCGAGGCGGGCGCGGCCCAGGTTCTCTACGGCACGCCCTCCGGGCTCTCGGCGACCGGCAACCAGCTTTGGCACCAGGACAGCCGCGGCATCCTCGAGACCGCCGAGGCGAGCGATCGCTTCTCGAGCGCGCTGGCCGTGGGCGACCTAAACGGCGACGGCCGCGGAGACCTGGCTGTGGGCGTTCCCGACGAAGGCTTGGACGGACTTCGCTTCGCGGGGGCGGTCAACGTCATCTACGGCACGCCCTCCGGGCTCTCGGCGAGCGGGAACCAGCTCTGGCACCAGAACAGCCCGGGCATCCTCGAGACCGCCGAGGCGAACGAGGGGTTCGGCGCGACCCTGGCCACGGGCGACCTGAACGGCAACGGCCGGACCGACCTGACCGTGGGCCTGGCGGAGAGCGTCGGCAACATTCGCATTGCGGGTGCCGTTCAGGTCCTCTACGGCACTGCCTCCGGGCTGTCGGCGAGCGGGAACCAGCTCTGGCACCAGAACAGCCCGGGCATCCTCGAGACCGCCGAGGCGAACGATCGGTTCGGAGTTGGGTTGGCCTTGGGTGACCTGAACGGCGATGGTCGCGCGGACCTGGTCGCGGGGGCGGACCAAGAGGACATCGGGAGCCTGCGCAATGTGGGCGCGGTCAACGTGGTCTACGGCACCGCCTCCGGGCTCTCGGCGACCGGCAACCAGCTCTGGCACCAGAACAGCCCCGGCGTCTTCGACTCGGCCGAGGAGGGCGAGGCCCTCGGCTCGTCCCTCGCCACGAGCGATCTGAACGGCGACGGCCGTGCCGATCTGATTCTTGGCGTCCCCGCGGAGAACTTTGGAGGCGCGCCGCGCTACGAGGGCGCGGTCAACGTCCTCTATGGCACCGGTGCCGGACTATCGGCGAGCGGCAACCAGTTCTGGCATCAAAACAGCCCCGGCGTCCTCGGAACCGCCGAGCCGAACGACTCCTTCGGCTCGGCCTTGGGCTGATCAGCGACCGGCTCGAGAAATCGACTGAACGATTCGCCACGCTATAGGTGGTCAATCCCACACTCGATTATCGAAAGCGCTACTCGCCGAGCCCGGCGGCTTGCATGGCCAGGCGGCGGTCCAGGTGGAACTCGACCCGGACCAAGCGGCCGTCACGTACCCACCAGACGGCGGCGCTCTCGGCCTCGATCTCCGGGCCGCCTCCCGTGGGGGTCCCGAACTGGCGCACGAAGGTGACCAGGACGTCGCCGGACTCCACCAGGTCCTCCACCTCCATCCGATAGCTCTCGTACGGGGTCAGCCAGTCCGCCCATCCGTCGATGAGGCCGCCGACGCCCCGATTCTCGACTCGAAACGAGGGATCCGGCCCGATCATCACGCTGACGAGCTCGGGGTCGGCGACCCGCTCGATGGCGGAGGTGAGGCGCTCGATCGAGCCCGGGTCGCCGGGCCTCAGTGGCGTCTCGGAGGTCGGAAAGCCGGCCAGCATCGGTTCCAGGGCGGCGAGCGCGGAGTCCATCGCCCTCCATGTTCCCAGGCAGCTCCGGGCACGATGTCGCAGGTATCCTTGGCCCGCGCCGGGCGATGCGGCCCGGCGCTTCTCGACGAGCCGACCGCAGGAGCCATGGCCATAGCCACCGAGACCTACGTGGAGAAGACGGACGAGCAGAAGGCGATCACTGAGATGGTGCGCCAGTTCGCGGACAACGAGATCATCCCCGTGGCCGAGGAATACGACCACGAGGACAAGTTCCCCGAGCCGATCGTCGAGCAGATGAAGGAGCTCGGCCTGTTCGGGGTCACCATCCCGGAGGAGTACGGAGGGATGGGGCTCGACCTGACCACCTACGCGATGATCGTGGAGGAGCTGTCGCGGGGATGGATCTCGATCTCGGGCGTCGTCAACACCCACTTCATCGGCTCCTACCTGTTGATGAAGTTCGGCACCGACGAGCAGAAGGACCACTTCCTGCCGCGGATGGCGACCGGTGAGATCCGGGCGGCGTTCTCGCTCTCGGAGCCGGAGGTGGGCTCCGACGTGCAGGGAATCAAGTCCACCGCCAAGCGCGCCGGCGAGTCCGAGTGGGAGATCAACGGGCAGAAGATGTGGGTGACGAACGGCCTGCTCTCCGGGGTCGTCTTCGTGCTGGTGAAGACCGATCCGAAAGCGGACCCGCCCTACAAGGGGATGACCTGCTTCATCTGCGAGAAGGAGCCGGGCGCCGAGGAGGTCCCGGGCCTCCGGATCCCTCCGAAGATCAAGAAGATGGGCTACAAGGGGGTCGAGTCGACCGAGCTCGTCTTCGATGGCTTCAAGGTCGCTGACGACCGGGTCCTGGGTGGGCCCGAGGGGATCGGACTGGGCTTCGTGCAGATGATGGATGCGCTCGAGGTGGGGCGAGTAAACGTCGCCGCCCGCGGTGTGGGAGTCGCCCAGCGCTCTCTGGAGCTGGCGCTCCGCTACAGCCAGGAGCGAAAGGCGTTCGGGCGGCCGATCGCCAAGCACCAGGCGATCACCTTCAAACTCGCCGAGATGGGAACCCGTTTGGAGGCGGCGCGTCTGTTGACGCTGAAGGCCGCGAGGATGAAGGACGCGGGGGAGCGCTCCGACCTGGAGGCGGGCATGGCGAAGCTCTTCGCCTCGGAGGCCGCCAAGGCCAACGCGGAGGAGGCGCTGAGGATTCACGGGGGATACGGCTACTCGAAGGAGTACGAGATCGAGCGGATCTATCGCGACGCGCCGCTGCTCTTGATCGGCGAGGGAACTTCCGAGATCCAGAAGATGGTGATCGGGAAGAAGCTCCTGGAGCGGAACAAGGTCTGAGTGCCCCGGCCCGCTGAGCTGATCGCGGTTGCCGTCCGCAACCTCGAGCGTGAGGTGCCGGCCCTGGCGCCCCTGAAGACCGTGCTGCGGCTGGAGCTCCGCGGGCGTGGCGACGTGCAGGTGTTCCGGGTGCGCCTACCCGGCCCCGACGTCACCAAGGGCGAGCCGAACGACGCCCGGGTCGAGGTGGCGATGTCGCGCGCGGTGTTCAACCAGTTCGCCGAGAAGGGGGGGCTCTCGGACTGGCGCGACGCCTACGAGCGGGGCCAGATCAAGGTGGGCGGAGATCCCGAGATCAGGAGGCTGATTGCCACCGTGATCGACCGCCAGCTCGCTCGCGCCAGGCTCAAAAAGGCCCACTGAGCGGGCGGTTTGTGGACACATTGGCCGTTGACACCCCGCCCTCGTCATCCACCCCTCGTCTGCGGGGGCTTCTGGCGCTCTTTCCGAACGACGTCCCCGCCCGCACTCCGACGATCGTGCGGACCCGGCACTGACCGCTCCCGACCCGGCGAATGCGGCCTCGCCGTAGGATCCCCGCGCCGCCGGCCCGCCGGGGGCGGCTCGCCAGGCATACTGCCGGTCTCGAAGCGACAGATCGGAGAGCGAACGAGCATGAGCGAAACCGAAACCCACGAGCTGATCACCGACCAGGCCGGGCGCGAGGCCTCGGGGGGCCACCGCTACGGGCGCTACCTGGAGGAGTTCGAGGTGGGTGAGGTCTACAGGCACTGGCCCGCGAAGACGGTCACCGAGGCCGAGGACCACCTGTTCTGCCTGCTGACCATGAACCACCACCCGCTGCACGTGAACGACGTCTACGCCTCGCAGTCGCAACAGGGGCGCAACGTCGTCGCCGGCCCGTACGTCTACTCGCTGGTCTTCGGCATGACGGTCGCGGACGTGTCCGGCAAGGCGATCGCCAACCTGGCCACCGACGACCTCAGCCACCCTGCCCCCGTCTTCCACGGCGACACGCTGTACGCGGAGTCCGAAGTGCTCGAGGTCCGTCCCTCGTCCTCCAAGCCCGACCGCGGCGTGGTCCGCGTCCACACGCGGGCCTTCAAGCAGGACGGGACCCTGGTCGCCGAGTTCAAGCGCGCGGTGCTGGTGCCGCGCAGCCCGCAGGCCATCGAGCGCGACGCCTCGGCCGCGGCGGCCGCGACCGAGTAGGGCTGAGCCTCCGGCTCGCCTGCGCCCCGATGTGGGAGGAGCCGGTCCGAGAGCGCGGCGGGGTGCCGCTCACCTCGCTCGCCGAGGCCGAGGCGGCCGGCCTCGCCGACGCGCGGTTCGTCGCCGTGATCGCTCACGACGACGGGATCCTGCCGGCCCTGGCCGGGCTGGACCCCGCGCAGGCCGCCGCCTGCCTCGCGCTCGCCGGGGAGGGAGCGGCGGGCGATCGCGCCGGCGGCGCCAACCGGTTCCTGGAACGGCTTCGCGCCGCCACCGCGGACGCCTACCTGCTCAAGCGCGGTCGCGTCGGCGGACAGGACCCGGAGCGATCGATCGAGATCGCGGGGGCCCACGTCACCCCGATCCTCGACGGCATCGTCTCGGACGGAATCGAGTGGGAGCAGGACCCCGACTTCGGCTATCGCGTGGCGGCCGCGGTGCCCGGCATCGACGGGCGAGACCGCTTCCTGCTCATCCCGCGGTTCCTGTACGCGCGCACGGAGAGGGTGTACGAGTACGCGGCCCTGGTCCCGCAGCTGAAGCGCCGCCGGGCCGAGGCCCTGGTCGCGCTCCCGGGGCTCGAGCCGGAGATCGTCGAGGCGGTCAGATGAGCTCGGCCACCGCGTCCAGCGCGGCGTCGAAGTCCGTTCCCGGCACGGCTCCGATGCAGGGGGAAGTCGCGCCCGCGTCCCGGTAGCGGCCGACCGCGGCCCGGACCTCACTGGCCGATCCGATGCCCGCGAGCGCCCCGAGCAGGCGCTCGGAGAGGCCGAGCTTGGCACTGTCGGCGTCGCCGGCCCGCATCCCTTCGTCGAAGGCGGCGAGCTCGTCGCTGAACCCGGAGCGCTCGAGCATCGTGCGGTAGAAGGGAAGCGACGCGTAGGGGATCAGGTCCTGGCGCATCGTGTCGCGCGCCGCGTCGGGGTCCTCCGTCAAGGCGACCGGCACCGCGGCGACGACGTCGAAGCCATCGAGCCCCTTCCCGGCCCGCTCGCGGCCCTTGGTCACCTCCGGGACGACGACGTCACGGATGTAGTCCGGGTTGCAGAGCCACAGCATCACCCCGTCCGCGATCTCGCCGGCCAGGCTCAGCATGTTGGGAGACAGGGCGGCGACGTAGATTGGAAGCGACGGGCGCGGGTCGTAGCCCATGAACGCGAACCTGGTGTTGAAGTACCGGCCCTCGGGTGGGGCCTCCTTGCGGAGGATCGCGCGCACGATCGAGGCGTACTCGCGCATCTGGGCCACCGGTCGCTCGATCTTGGAGTCGAACCAGTTCTCGACCGTGACCTGATGCGAGACCCCCAGTCCCAGCACCATGCGGCCGCCCGAGAGCTCGTCGAGCGTCGCCGCGGCCTGAGCCATCGCCACCGGCGTGCGCGAGAAGATCGGCACCACCCCGGTGCCGAGGCGAACCCGCTCGGTGACCGAGGCATAGGCGGTCAGCAGGGTGAGCGCGTCCCGGCCCGCCACCTGGGTGGTGTAGACGGAGTCGAAACCAAGCCGATCGGCGTGGCGCACCCGCTCCTTGGCGGAGGACAGTGACCTGCCGGCGGAGATGAAGGCGCCGATGCCCGGCATGGGGCGGGTTTATATCGCCGGGGCGCCGCCTTCGCGGCGGGCTCGTCAGTGCGCCTCGTCGGCGGCGTGAGCCGGCGGGCGAGACTCCTCGGCCAGCGAGGTGATCTCCAGGGTGCCCCTGGCCGCTGCCTCGAGCACCTCTACGGCCTCCTCCTCGAACCGCGCGTAGAGCTCGACCAGCAGATGGACCACGATCCGATCCTCCTCGTGCTTGTGGAACCGCACGTGGGTGAAGAACTCCCGCGTTCCCGACTCGCCCAGGGAGCCAAAGGTGAGGCTGTCCGCGGCCTCGGGCCCCGAGCACGTCTCGACCTGGTCCTGGTCCACGGTTACGGTGCACGAGGCGACGTAGGGCTTGCCGGCGACCATGCGCTCCCAGCGGTCCTCGACCGGGACCACCCGCCCGTCCTCGAAGGTCAGGTGGGGTTGGTCGTGCATGCAGTCGAGGCACTGGACGACCGCCTCCTGGATCTCCTCGATTCGGTCGGCGGCCTCGCCGGTCTCGGGATCGACCCGGAGGATCCCGTCGTAGTGAACCTGGGCCTCCAGCCGCTGCGACCAGCAGCGGTAGCAGCGCAGCCAGGCGCTGCGCTCGACGGAGATGGCGTCATCCATCCTGCTCCCAGCGTAGCTCCCCGCGCCGCGAAGACAGCTCAGCCGGGGTCGTCTCGCAAGCGCGAGTACATCGCCATGTCTCGCCGAGTTCCCTTGTTGATGATGTAGGAGCGAAGCTCCCCCTCGAACGTGAACCCGGCCCGCTCGGCGACCCGCCGGGAAGCGGCGTTCTCCGGCTCGGCGCAGATCTCGATCCGGTCGATCGGCAGTAACTCGAAGATCCAGGCGGCGAGCAGCCGGACGGCGCGAGTCGCGGTGCCCCGGCCCCTGGCCTCGCGGGCCAGCCAGTAGCCGAGCTCGCAGCGCCTCTCGGTCCAGTTCGGGTGCACGATCCCGACCGAGCCCAGCAGCCGGTCGGTGCGGGGATCGACCACGACCAACCCGAGCTGCTGCCCGCGTGAGCGCTCCACGGCTTCCTGCTCGAACCAGCTCCGCGCGTCGGCTTCCCGGTAGTCCTCCGGGACCCGGGTCCAGCGTGGGATCTCGGGGTCGCGACAGGCTGCCGCGATCGCCGGCAGGTCCGCCTGGGCCATCAGCCGCAGGCGCACGATCCCGTCGCTGAGGCCGTCGACCGGGAAGTCGATGGCGCGATCGCGCATCGACCGCGGAGCTACTCGACGGAATTGATCGCGGACTCGATCGCCGCCGCCGACCCGGGGTTGGGCAGCGGCTTCCGGCCCTTCGGCCCCTCGACCAGGAACGACGGAGTGCCGGTGAAGCCGAGCTGCTGGGCATCGCTGTCGACCTGGGAGAGCTGGGAGTCCCAAGTCGAGCTCTGGCGGTCCTGGTCCCACTTGTCGATGTCCTTCACCCCGGCGTCGCGGGCCACCGCGTTCAAGAAGGCGTCGGTGACGTAGCCCGAGTTCTCGGTGCCCTGGTTGCGGTAGAAGAGGTTGATGAAGCTCCAGTAGCGATTCTGGCGGCTGGCCGCCAGGGCGGCCCTGGCCGCATCCTGCGACTCGGGCCCGATGATGACCCAGTTGCGGAACTCGAGGTTCGCGCGGCCGCTTCTCACCGGGCCGTCGATGAGCTCCGGAATGACCTGCTCCGAGTACGTCTTGCACACCGGGCATTGGAGGTCCCCGAACTCAACGATTGTGACCTTCGCGCTCGGGTCGCCCAGCGTCAGTCCCCGCTGCTCGAGGCCGCGAAGCTCGCGCTCGACCTGCGAGACCTGCTCGAGGCTCGTGTCGCCTCCAGAATCGTCGCCCGACTGGCTGATCGCGATCGCGACGGCAATCACCACGACGGCGGCGAAGACCGCCGCTACCCCCAGGCGCGTCAGCCGCTGCCGCCGTGCCGTCGCCTGCTCCTCGGCCTCCGCCAGGCGCCGCTCCTCGCGCGCCTGCTCTCGCTGCTCCTTTCGGGTTGCCATCGCCGCCTGAATCTATCGAGCGATGCTTTGGACCACCTGAGCGCGACCGGCGTCAGCCGCGCGCTTCGACACCCGGCTCCTGCCCCGCCGACAGCTCGGCGCCCACGTACGCGATCGCCCGGGCGGCATTCAGCACCAGAAGCAGGGTCATCAGGACCGCGCTGACCACGCACCACTGACAGATCGCGTCGATCACGAACAGCTCCAGGTAGGTCAGGTAGGCGCTGAAGCCAAAGCCGACCAACGCCATCAGGAAGCCCGAGAATCGGCCCGTGTCCCCGGGCACCAAGGCGCTGGCCAGGAGCAGCACGTAGCCCACGATCCCGAACACGGCCACGTTCACGCCGAGCAGGTGTGAGTACTCGCTGTTGGCGACCGTCTCGCACCCGCCGCCGCCCGCCAGGCATGCGGGCGCCTCGCCGCCGGCCTCGACGATGGCGATGTACCCGGCGACGCCGATGCCCGCGATCGCGATCGCGGCCGCGCCGACGCGCAGGGTGCGCTCGCTGACCATGACGCGAGCGATTCTAGGCAGCGCCCGTACGGGCTCGGAAATGGGCCAGGCCGGCCCACGGGTATTGGCGACTTTGTGGCGGTATGCGCCACTAAGTCGCCAAGTCGGCGGTGGCTAGGTCGTACTGGCCGCGTAGAGGCGCCAGGTTCCCGGGACGCCCTTCAGCTCGTGCTCGCCGCGCTCGGCGAACTCGACGTCAGCGCCGACCACCAGGTCCTTCACGGTGCTCGAAACCAGGACCTCGTTGGGATCGGCAAGGCCGCCCACCCGGGCGCCGATGTTGACCGCCATGCCACGGACGTCGCCGCCGGCCAGCTCGCACTCGCCGGTATGCAGGCCCGCCCGCACCTCCAGGCCCAGGGGGGCGACTCCGTCGCGAATGGCACAGGCGCACTCGATCGCGCGCGCCGGGCCGTCGAAGGTGGCGAGGAAGCCGTCTCCGAGCGTCTTCACCTCCCGGCCGCGAAAGCGCTCGAGCTGTCGCCGGGTGAGCTGGTCGTGGCGCGAGATCAGCTCCCGCCAGCGCCGGTCTCCGGCGGCGGAGGCCCGGCGGGTGGAGTCGACGATGTCCGTGAACATCACCGTGGCCAGGATCCGGTCGAGCGGCCGTGGCTGGCGCGTGCCGGTCAGGAATTCCTCCATCTCGTCGACCACCGGCTCGAAGTCGCCCGTGAACGGCACGTGGTCGCTGCCCTCGAACTCGATCAGCCGCGCCTCGGGGATCCTCTCGGCCATCAGCCTGGCGCCTTCCACGGGGGCGATCAAGTCGCCCGTGCGGTGCAGGATCAGCGTGGGCACCCGGATCGTCGGCAGGATGTCGCGCACGTCGATCTCGAACAGTGCCGCCATCACGGATCTGGCCATCGCGGGGCTCGCGCCCGCCCTCTGAAAGCGCCCCCAGACCTCCTCCATCTCGGGGTCGCCGGCGGTGCTGGGGGCGAACGCCTCCAGGAGCGCTCCCTGGCCCCATCTCCCCGAGACGTCGGCGAGCACCAGCTCGATCTGCTCGTCGGTCGCGCCCCACGAGATGTCCGAGTCGGTGCGAAACCGCGGCGTCGATCCGTAGAGGGCGAGCGCCGAAGTGCGATCGGGATAGGTGGCCGCGAACAGGACGCTGGCCGGCCCGCCCTCCGAGATCCCGAACAGGGCGGCGCGCTCCACGCCGGCGGCGTCCATGACCGCCTGCATGTCGTCCATTCGCTGCTCCAGCGGCGGCGGCTCGGCCACGGGGTCCGACAGCCCGGTGCCCCGCTTGTCGAAGATCACCACGCGGGCGAAGGACCCCAGGCGTTCGAGCAACTCTGGGACACGCGGCATCTCCCAGTAGTGCTCGATGTTGGAGACGAACCCGGGGATGAAGACGAGGTCCAGATCCCCCTCGCCGAAGACCTGGTAGGCGATGTGGGCGTCGCCGCTCAGCGCGTACCGGGTGCGGGGGGTCTCCATCCTGATCAGGCGGGCTGAGCGGTGGGCGACGCGGCGCGCTCGCTGACGAGCTCGGCGATCTCGCCCATGATCCTGTTGAGCTCGAAGTCCTTCGGCGTGTACACGCGGGCGACGCCCGCCTCGCGCATCGCCGCGGCGTCGGCGGCGGGGATGATGCCGCCCACGACCACGGGCGCGTCGACGCCCTGCTCGCGCAGGAGCCGCACCGTCTCGGGCACCAGCTCCCGGTGGGAGCCGGAGAGGATCGACAGGCCGACGACGTCCACGTCCTCGTCACGGGCGGAGGCGGCGATCTGCTCGGGAGTGAGCCGAATGCCCTGGTAGATGACCTCCATGCCGACGTCGCGGGCCCGGACGGCGATCTGCTCGGCGCCGTTGGAGTGGCCGTCGAGGCCCGGCTTGCCGACCAGGATGCGCGGCCGGTGCCCGAGCCGCTCCGCCAGCTCGCTGATGCGGGCCCGCGCTGCCTCGAGCAGCTCGCCGTCGCCGCTCTCGGCGGCGGCCCCGACGCCGGTGGGCGCGCGGTAGTCGCCGAATACCTCGCGCAGGACGCCCGCCCACTCGCCCGTGGTGGCGCCCGCCTTCGCCGCCTCGACCGTCGCCGGCATGATGTTTGCCGACTGGTTGCGAGCGGCCTCAGCCAGCCGTGACAGGGCCTCGTCGACCGCCGCCTGGTCACGCTCGGCCTTCCACCGTTCGAGCGCCTCGCGGCAGTCGCGCTCGACCTGCGGGTCGGGCGTCAGGATGCCGCCGTCGGCACCGGCGGTCAGGGGGGAATCCTCGGTCTCCGTGAAGCAGTTCTGGCCGATCACGCGGATCTCGCCCCGCTCGATCTTGGCCACTCGCTCGCGGTGCGACTCGACCAGTCGCGCCTTCATGTAGGGGACCGCTTCCACGGCGCCGCCGTGCTCCTCGACGATCGCCATCTCCTCGCGAGCCCCGGACGCGAGCTCCTCGACCAGGCCGTCCATCACCACCGATCCCTCGAAGACGTCGGGGTACTCGAGCAGGTCGGTCTCGTTGGCGAGGATCTGCTGGATGCGAAGGCTCCACTGCTGGTCCCAGGGCCGTGGCAGCCCCAGCGCCTCGTTCCAGGCCGGAAGCTGGATCGCCCGCGCCCGCGCGTCGCGGCCGAGGGTGACCGCGAGCGCCTCGAGCACGATGCGGGGCACGTTGTTCTCGGGCTGCGACTCGGTCAGGCCCAGCGAGTTGACCTGCACCCCGTAGCGCAGGCGCAGGAACCTGGGCTCGGTGACCCCGTAGCGCTGCCTGCCGATCTCCTCCCACAGGCGGCCCATGGCGCGCAGCTTCGCGTGCTCCTCGATCAGCCTGACACCCGCGTTGACGAAGAACGAGATCCGCCCGAAGACGCGGGGGAAGTCGGCCTCGGACACCTGGCCGCGGCGCTTCACTTCGTCGAGCACGGCGATCGCAGTGGAGAGCGCGTACGCGATCTCCTGGACCGGGGTCGCCCCGGCCTCCTGCAGGTGGTAGCTGCAGACGTTGATCGGGTTCCAGCGTGGCACCTCGTTCACGGTGAAGGCCACCGTGTCGGCGATCAGCCGCATCGAGGGCTCCGGCGGGAACGCGTAGGTCCCGCGCGACAGGTACTCCTTGATGATGTCGTTCTGGGTGGTTCCCTGGAGATCGCCCCGGGCGACACCGTTCTCCTCCGCCACCGTCACGTAGAGCGCCAGCAGCCAGGCTGCGGTGGCGTTGATCGTCATCGAGGTGTTCATCTCGTCCAGCGGGATCCCGTCGAGCAGGGCGTGCATGTCCCCCTTGTGGGCGATCGACACGCCGACCTTGCCGACCTCTCCTCGCGCCAGCGGATGGTCGGGGTCGTAGCCGGTCTGGGTGGGCAGGTCGAAGGCGACCGACAGCCCGGTCTGGCCCTTCGCCAGGTTGCGCCGGTAGAGCTCGTTCGACCTCCGTGCGTCGGAGTGCCCGGCGTAGGTTCGCATCACCCAGGGCCGGTCCGGCTCGTCCAGCCGATGGTGGCTCATGGGACGAAGTCTAAGCGCAGCATCCGTTCCTGATGGTTCGCCTCGCCTCACCACCGAGGTAGCTTCAGGCCGGTGACGAGCCTGATCGACTGCATGCACCTGGGCAACGACCGGGTGATCGCCGCCTACGAGCTCGACGGGGTGATCGTGGACCCGGGCCCCTCGTCGTGCTTGAGCACTCTTCTCGCCGGGCTGGACGCCGAGCCCCGGGCTTTGCTTCTCACCCACGTCCATCTCGATCACGCGGGGGCGGCGGGGTCGCTCGTGCGCCGGTTTCCGAATCTCCGCGTCCACGTACACGAGACCGGGGCCCCGCACCTGGTGGACCCGGCGAAGCTGCTCGACAGCGCCGGCCGCCTCTACGGAGCCGACATGGAGCGCCTGTGGGGTGAGGTCCTCCCGGTACCTGCGCAGAACGTGAACGCCTTGAGCGGAGGCGAGCGGATCGAGGGGTTTAGGGTCGCCTATGTGCCGGGCCATGCCCGCCACCACGTCGCCTACCTCGACGAGGCGGCGGGTGACGCCTACGTCGGCGACGTCGCCGGTGTGCGCATCCCTCCGGGGTCGCTCACGGTCGCGCCCACGCCGCCGCCCGACATCGACTTGGAGGCCTGGGAGCGATCCCTGGAGACGATCGCCGAGTGGGAACCGCGGCGCCTATGCCTCACGCACTTCGGCTTCGCCGACGATGCCGTCCCGCAGCTCGAGCGGCTGCGCGAGGCCCTACGGGCCACTGCCGATCGTGCCCGCCGCGCGGACCGCGAGCGATTCCTGGCCGAGCTCGAGGCCGAGATCGAGGCTGAGGCTGACGCCGAGGTCGCGGCGCGGACGCGCCAGGCGGCTCCGCCGGTCCAGGTGTGGCTGGGCCTGGAGCGCTACTGGCGAAAGCGAGCCGAGCAGGCTCGGTGAGGCGCCGGGCTCGTGCCCGGTACGCCTCGTGCGGCGACGGCGGCCAGAGGCCTTGGCTACCCTGCACGCAGCGTTCATGGGACTCGAACGTCGCATCGCTCCCGCCCTCGCGTTCGCCGCCGTCGCGGTGGGCGCCTGCCTGCTGGCCGCGGTCGCGATCGCCGGCGTCACCGTGTACCAGAACGACTTCTCGAGCCGGGCGGAGGCGAAGGAGCTCGAGCACAGCGACGGCAAGCACTGCGACAAGCGCTGGCGCAGGAAGTCCGAGGCCGTGCTGGTCCAGGTCAACCGGGGGTCCGGCTCCTGCGCGTACCGCCCGTCGGTCGTCGGCGACCAGGACGGGCCCGACCACGATTTCCTGGTGCGAGCGAAGGTCCTGAAGGCGACCCCGAAGGGCCTTCGTCGCACCTCCTACCTGGGGATCGCGGTGCGATCGGGCAAGCGCTCCGGATACCAGCTTCGCGTGTTCCCCAAGAAGCACCAGTACCTGCTGCGCCGCGTCCCCTCCGGCGGCGGGGGCGGGTTCCCGAAGCAGGGGAACAGCCGTGCGGTGAAGGGCGTGGGCAAGGTCAACGTGCTTCGCCTGCGGGCCTTCGGCAACACCGTGACCGCGAAGGTGAACGGCCGCCGGGTGGCCCAGGTCAGCGATTCGAACGCGGCGGAGGTCGCCGGCCGCAAGCTCGAGGTGTTCGCGGGGCAAAAGCGGAAGACGCGAAAGGACACGGTCGCGAGCCTCGACAACGTGAAGCTCCAGGTCCCGAACCCCTAGGGCTCCCGGGCACCGGCCGTTCCGGCCACCCGGTCGCGAGCCCGGTCGCGGATATGCTCGGGGCGGCGACCAGGGAGATACCAGCAAGGGCATGGCTACGGAAACGCTCGAGCGCCCCCGGACGGGAGGCCCCGGGTCCGGTTTGGGGGGAAACTGGCTGGTGATCGTCCTCAACGACGACCACAACACGTTTGACCACGTCGCCAGCACCCTGGCCCGGGTGATCCCGGGGGTGAGCGTCGAGGAGGGCTACCGGTTCGCCGACCGCATCCACAACAGCGGGCAGGCGGTCGTGTGGCGGGGACCGAAGGAGCCCGCGGAGCACTACTGGGACCAGCTCTCCGAGGCGGGGCTGACGATGGCCCCGCTCGAGCAGCACTGACGCGCCCTTAGAAAGGGCGCCAGCGCTGGGCGATCAGCCATCGCTCGGCGCCGGGGGGCGATCCCGCCAGGGCGGCCCGCGGCCTCGGTCGGGGCAGGTCCCGTCGGACGCGGCGGTGGCCGTTGACGCGGCGCCGCAGCTGCGCGGCCCGCAGCTCCAGCAATGCCCGCAGCTCCGCGGTGCGGCTGAACGGGTCGGCGATCGACTCGCCGCTCGTGAGCGAGATGGCGGCGAGCAGCCGGCCCTCGACCAGGGCGCCCAGCAGGTCGCCTTCGGGCAGCGGGGTGGAGTCGAGCTGGGCCAGGCGCTTCGCCGCGGCCAGGTCGTCGCCGTCGAGGTGGCGGATCACGAGGCCGTCGACATCGATGTCGGGAGTGTGGGAAGGGGTGGTCATCGGTTCACCTCCGTCGGGGCCGGGGAAACGGGTCGAGCTCGGTCCGCCTCTCCTGTTCGGGATGCGCACAGGGTCCCGCGGAGGGTGCATTAGCGCAACAGAAACTTCTTCATGGCTTGATAAGCTCGGCTTATGTACGACCTGAAGCGGCTTCGGGTGCTGGCCGAGGTGGCACGGCAGGGCTCGTTCTCGGGCGCCGCCGATGAGCTCTATCTCTCGCAGTCGGCGGTCAGCCAGCAGGTGGCGACGCTCGAGCGCGAGGTCGGGCTGCCGCTCTTGGAGCGGACCCCAGCCGGGCCCAAGCCCACCGACGCCGGGCGGATCCTCCTCTCACACGCCGAGGCGGTCTTCTGCCGGCTGGAGGAGGCCGAGCACGAGCTCGCCGCCGTCGCCGGCCTCGAGGGCGGGGAGCTTCGAGTCGCCAGCTTTCCGAGCGCCAGCGTGACCCTGTTGACCGAGGCCCTGGCGGAGTACAGCCGCCGCTACCCGGGCGTCGCGCTGACGGTCACCGAGGGGGAGCCCGAGCAGACGCTCCCGCGGCTGCGGGCGGCCGAGATCGACCTGGCGATCGTGTTCGACTACCCGATGCTGCCCCCTCAAGGCCCGGACCGCGACGTCGAGCGCGTGTTGCTGCTGACGGAGTCCATGTACCTGGCGTTGCCGCGAGATCATCCGCTGGCGTCGCGAAAGGTCGTGCGCATTGCCGACCTGGCCGACGAGGCGTGGTTGTGCGGGGTCAGGCCGAGCTCCTGCGGGGAGGTGGTGATGAGGGCCTGTCGCGAGGCGGGCTTCGAGCCTCGGATCGCGTTCGAGAGCGACGAGTACCAGGTGCTGCAGGGCTACGTCGCCGCGAAGCTGGGCTTCACGCTGCTGCCCGACCTCGCCCTCCCGACCCTGCATCGCGACCTGGTGGTCAGGCCGACGACCCCCAAAGCCCCCGAGCGCCGGGTATGGGCCGCCACGCGGGCGAAGGGCGCCCGCTCAGCCGCCACCGAGGCGATGGTCGAGGTCCTCCAAGAGGTGGGAGAGCGCTTCGCCGACCGTGCTGCGCTTGCCGTGGCCGCCTGAGTCGGCGGGGCAACGGACGATGAGGTGGAACACCGAGTGGTCGTTCGTATGGCCCAGAGACCGGCCAAACGCCCACTGGTGGATTAGCTCGCCTCGACCGGCGCGGCGTCCACGACCATCACGTGCCAGGCCGGTAGCAGCGGCTTGTTGAAGTAGTTGAGCGCCGCCTCGCGCAGGGCCGCGATCTCGTCCGAGTACCAGTAGCGCTCGAAGTCGGCGTGGTCGTCCCAGACCGTGACCTGGCGGAAATGCAGGGGGTCCTCGACGTCGCGGGTCAAGTAACAGGCCCTGGCGCCGAACGCCAGGGCGCGGTCGAGGGCGGGGCTCCAGATCTCGAGCCAGCGCTCGGCCCGAAACGGGTGCACGTGCCAGTCGATGTAGTTGAGGTCGGCCATCTAGGAGGCCGCTCGGCTCACGTTCCGACCTCGGCCCAGATCGCTCCGGGGCCCTCCGTGTGCTTGCCCTGCTGCTCGTCCGTTGCCCCGACCATGATCGAGATCTTCCCCAGGTGCTTGTTCTCGTGCAGGAGCTGATGCGCGTCGGGCACGCCCTCGAACCCCATCGCCTGCCAGAGCACGGGCCGGATCTTCCCCTCCGCCATGAGCTGGTTGGCGCGCATGCACTCGTAGGCGTTGGCGAAGTGGGACCCGATGATCTCCTTCTGCCGCATCCACAGGTAGCGGACGTCGAAGTCCAGGTTGTAGCCCGAGGTCGCGCCGCAGATGACCACCTTTCCGAACGGCTTCACGACCAGCACCGAGGTCGGAAAGGTCGCCTGCCCGACGTGCTCGAAGACGATGTCGGGCGCGTCTCCGAGGATCTCCTTGACTCGCTTGGCGAAGGCCCGGGAGACCTTGAAGCGCTCCTTCTCCTCGTCGGGCGACTCGCCGCCCTTTCGCATCATGCCGGCGAACTCGTTGCGGTCGATGAAGTCCACCGCGCCCAGCTTCTTGACGAGCTCCCCCTTCTCGGCGGATGACACCACGCCCACCGCGTTCGCGCCGGCCGCCTTGCAGAGCTGCGTCGCGAAGACCCCCAAGCCGCCGGCCGCGCCCCAGATCAGCACGTTGTGGCCCGTCTGCATATGGCAGCGGTCCATCAGCATCCGGTAGGCCGTGAAGTAGGTCAGGCCGTAGGCCGAGGAGTCCACCCAGGACAGGTTGGGCGGCTTCGGCAGGAGCTGCTGTGCCTGCACCTTGGTGAACTGGGCGAACGACCCCCAGGTGGTTTCGTAGCCCCAGATCTGCTGGCTGGGGGCCGCAAGCGGGTCCAGGCCGTGCACCTCGACGTCCTCGTAGGAGGCCTGGTTGCAGTGGATCACGACCTCGTCGCCCGGTTTCCACCGCGTGATGCCCTCGCCTACCTTCCAGACGACGCCCGAGGCGTCCGAGCCGCCGATGTGATGCTCCCACTGAGGGTGGTCGCCGTACCCGAACACGGACACCGGCTTGCCAAGCGCGGCCCACACGTTGTTGAAGTTGACCCCGGCGGCCATCACCCGCACGATCACCTCGAACGCTCCCGGCTCGGGCAGCTCGATCTCCTCTAGCTGAAAGGCCTCCATGGGCTCGCCCTCGCGCTCGGCGCGGATCACCCAGGCCGCCATGGTCTGCGGCAGCTCGTCCGGCTCGACGTCGAGCTTCGAGACCTCGGATACGTCTACGGCCACTGTCCCTCCTGTTCGCTGGCGCTGGGGTGCGGGAGCCGGGGCATCCTACCGTCAGCTTCGCGTCCGGGGCCCCGACTACCTTCGTGAGTCGCCATGGAAGCATCCAAGAGGCCACAGCTCCCGCTCGACGAGCCCTCCGACCGCAGCGAGGGCGTCGTTCGCGCGCTCGACGACCGGCTGGTGATCGAGCGCCTGACGGTCACCGACGAGCGCGCCGCACGGGTAGTTCGCGAGCGGGCCGAGGCGGGTCAGGAGGGCGCGCGGACGGTCGCCGACGCGATCGAGATCGGCACCCGAGTCTTGGACCGCGAGGACGCCGCCGCCGAGGTCGACTACGTGCGCGCCGAGTTCGAGCGCCACTCGGCCGAGCTGCGCCAGCGTTTGACCAGGTCGCTCGAGGCGGGCGACGAGCAGCTCGCCGAGCGGATCTCGCAGAGCTTCGACGGCAGCCGCGACGGGTCCGTGCAGAAGGAGATCGCGGAGCTGCTCCGGCGGGGGCTCGACGAGCAGCGCACCGCGCTCCTGAAGCAGTTCTCGGCCGAGGACGGCGCCAATCCGCTGACCGACTTCAAGTCGGCCGTGATCCGCGGCTTCAAGGCGCTCGATGCCCGTCAGCAGGCCGAGGGAGAGGAGAACCGCAGACGCGTCGACGCGCTCACCCGTGAGGTGGTCGAGCTGAAGAAGGAGCGCGAGGCGGACTCTCGCGTCGCCGAGGCCGAGGAGGCCGGGACTCGCAAGGGCCTCAGCTTCGAGGAGCGGGTCCACGAGGCCATCGAGCGGATCGCCCAGTCACGCGGGGACTGCGCCACACACACCGGCGGCGAGCAGGCTGAGGGCGGAGGCAGGAAGGGGGACACCCTGGTCGAGCTCGAGGCGGCCGACGGCCCCTCGGCGGGCAGGATCGTGTTCGAGGCGAAGGACAAGAAGCTGTCCAAGAACGAGGCCTGGGCGCAGCTCAACGACGGGATGGCGTCGCGCGCTGCGGGCTACGCGGTGCTGGTGGTCGCGGGGCCCGAGCGCGTGCCCGCGGGGCGCGAGCAGCTGCACGAGTACGAGGGCAACAAGCTGATCGTGGCGGTCGATCGCGATCAGCCGGACGGGCTGGTCCTCGAGACCGCCTACCGGCTGGCCGCCGCGCGGGTCAGGCTGGCCCGCGAGGCCGACCTCCAGGTCGACGCGGTCGCGGTGCGCGACGCCGCCGCCGAGGCGATCTCGACCCTGAAGCAGGCGCAGTCGATTCGCTCGACACTCACCGGCATCAAGACCAGCTCCGACCGGGCGCGTGCGAACCTGGACGCCATGGTCGAGGCGGTGCGCGCGAAGCTCGAGCGCGTCGAGGCGCTGATCGCCGAGGCGGACGAAGACTAGGGAAGCAGGAGCTTGTTGCGGGAGCTCTCCCGCTTCGCCCCGACTTCGACCGTCGCGGGCTGAACGCCCGACCCGTCGGCGCTGGCCTCATAGCTGCCCTCCGGCAACTCGACCTCCAGGTTGCCGGGGGCTCCCGGCTGGATCTCGGGAGTGGCGATTTGCTTCGGGCCGGTGAGCGTGAAGCGCACCGGCACGTCGGACAGGTTCGCGACCGTGATGTTCACCAGGCCGGCGCCGAAACGATGCGGCGAGACAGCGACCTTCTGGGAGTCCACCCTGGCGGCCACCTGGATCGGCGCCGCGGGCCGCGGATTGTTGTCCACGTCGTCGGATCCGCAGGCGGCCAGCAGGAGGGCGGAGGCGGAGGCGAACGCTGCGAAGGTCGCGCGACGCGGTGGTCTGCCGGCCCCCCCGGTGCTCATCCGCGCAACCCTAGACGAACGAAGGGAAGCTCGGCGACCGTCGCCGGGACCCGGTCTTCGCCCACCATGACCGTTGCTCCGGGCTCGGCCTCGCGGCGCATCACGGCGAGCGCGATCGGCCCGCTGGCTGGAGACACCACCGCGGTTCCGATTCGGCCCAGCTCGCGGTCCCCGAGCACGATCGAGTCGTCTTCGGCGACCGGGGCCTCGAGCCGCAGCCCGCGGAGGTGGCGGTTCGGCTTGCCCTTGTAGTGGAGACGAGCGACGGTCTCCTGTCCGATGTAGCAGCCCTTGGTGAAGCTCACCGCGCGGTCGTTCATCCCCGCTTCCTGCGTGAGGACGCCCGGCTTGATCTCGTGCCCGAAGCGCGGCCGCCCGGATTCGACCCGCAGGATCTCGGCCGCGGCTTCGGTTACGGGCTCGGCGCCCGCGTCGACCAGGGTCCTCGATACGTCCGCGGACCGTGCCGCGGGACAGATCAGCTCGATGCCCAGGTCCGTGGCGACGGCCCGGCAGCCCACTCCAGCGAGCTCGACCTCGCGATGGTCGTGCTCGCGCGGAAGCGGGCCTATCCCCGCCGCCTCGTTCGCAGCGGGGCCCAGGAGCGCGAGGATCGCCGCCCCCGGGTCGGGCTCGGCGACCTCCACCTCGCGGCCGATCTTGTAGGTCGAGAGGTGGCGCAGCACCGGCGCGGAGGCACGGCCATCCGTGTCCAGCCACAACTCGTCCTCGCCCAGGCGCAAAACCCGCAGGTCGGCCTGCACGCCTCCTTTTCGGTCGAGGAGGGCGGCGTAGCAACCGGTTCCGGGCGTCAGGGACTCGACGTCGTTCGTGACCTGTCCCTGCAGGAACTCGGCGGCGTCCGGCCCGCTCACCACCAGCGCCGTGAGGTCAGCGCGTTCCAATAGGCCGCAGCCCTCGCGCAGGGCCCGGTATTGACCGTCCAGCTCGACCGACGCCTCCACGCCCACGCCCCGATTGTAGGGCGGAGTGCGTGGCTCCCGCCGAGATTTCGACTAGACTAAACCCAGGTTTCATCATGTCGCACACTCGGACCTCGAGCAAGGCCCAGCGCGAGCAGGGCCGTGGCGCCCCGCCATCGGACGCGGTGGAGGACTACGCGAAGGCGATCTACGCGCTGCAGCGCCAGGGGGAGGGGCCGGTGTCGACGTCGGCCCTCGCCGAGCGGCTGGCGGTGGCCCCTTCGTCCGTTACCGCGATGCTGAAGCGCCTCGACGATCTCGCCCTGGTGCGCTACCGGCCGTACCACGGCGTCAACCTCACCCCGGAGGGCGAGCGAGTCGCCCTCGAGGTGATTCGCCATCACCGGTTGATCGAGGCCTTTTTGGCCGATGCCCTCCAGATGCCATGGGATCGCGTGCACGACGAGGCCGAGGTCCTCGAGCACTACATCTCGGAGGAGCTCGAGCGCCGGATCGCCGAGAACCTCGGCAATCCCACGCTGGACCCGCACGGGGACCCGATCCCGACCTCCGAGCTCGACCTGGCGGCGGATCGCACCAGCGCCTTGACGGCGCTTCGACAGGGAGAGGACGCGACCTTCGCCCGGGTCTCGGATTCCGATCCGGAGATGCTGCGCTACCTGGCCCGGCGCGGCATTCGCCCCGGGACCCGGCTGCGGCTCACCGGGGTCGAGCCCTTCGGGGGGCCGCTGTGGGTGAAGGCGGAGGGTCGCGAGCACGCGCTCGGTCGGGAGCTGGCGGACAAGATGCGAGTCGAGGTCGAGGGGGCGAGGGGATGAACCGGGCGCTCGATTCCACCGTCGACACGCCAGTCGCGCCGCCCGCCTCGGGCGTGGACAGCGACCAGGCCACGGTCGAAGGCGTTCTTCCGGGCGAGGCCGCGGTCGCCCGCGCCGCGCGGCGCTCGCTGGAGGGCAGGGTCCGTGGACCGGCGCGTGTGTGGCCGTTTCTCGGCCCGGCGTTCATCGCCGCGGTCGCCTACATCGACCCGGGCAACTTCGCGACCAACATCTCGGGCGGAGCGCAGTTCGGATACCTGCTGCTGTGGGTGGTGGTCGCGGCGAACCTGGTCGCGATGCTGATTCAGACGCAGTCGGCGAAGCTCGGCATCGCCACCGGCCAGAACTTGCCCGAGCTGTGTCGGCGGACCTTCTCCCGCAAGACCTCCCTGGGCCTGTGGCTTCAGGCCGAGGTCGTCGCCATGTCCACGGACGTCGCCGAGGTGGTCGGCGCGGCCCTGGGGCTGTACCTGCTGTTCGGCATCCCCCTGTTC
>JBIOZP010000022.1:0-43481 GCA_044871225.1 Solirubrobacterales bacterium | reverse complement strand
GCGGGAGAGGTGCCGCCAGAGCCGGACGAGGTACGAGAGGCCGGCCGGCTGAGCTCCGAGCGCGAGCGCGAGGCGGCGTCGGTCGAGCGCGACGCCGATCGCATCTGCGCCTCCTTCCTGCTCGGGCGCGAGCTGTTCGAGTCGGGCTGGAAGCGGGAATTCGACGGCGAAGTCTCCGGGGTGATCGGAGCGGGGGCGTTCGTGCGCTTCGGCGGCGCGCTCGGGGACGTGTATGAGGGATTCGTGCCGCTGAGGCGGATGCGGGGCGACCGATTCGACCTCAGCCGGGCAGAGACGGCGCTGGTCGGGCGCCGCACCGGACGGGAGCTGCGGCTTGGGGACCCCATGAGCGTGCGGGTCGACTCGGTGGAAGCCCCGCGCGGACGAGTGGACCTGACCCCCGCCGACGGAGGACCCGGTGGCACGTAAGCGTTCGCCGAAGCCCAAGCCGGCCTCGGGAGACGTGGCGACCAACCGCAGGGCCGGGCACAAGTTCGAGCTCCTGGACCGGTTCGAGTGCGGAATCGAGCTGCTCGGCACCGAGGTGAAGGCGCTTCGCGAGGGAAA
The DNA here is from genome assembly GCA_044871225.1 of Solirubrobacterales bacterium. Lineage (GTDB taxonomy): Bacteria > Actinomycetota > Thermoleophilia > Solirubrobacterales > 70-9 > AC-56. The sequence continues at coordinate 42,914 of JBIOZP010000022.1, read as the reverse complement.
GGCGCAGCTCGGGGACGCGTACGCAGTGATCGAGCGCGGCGAGGTGTGGCTGCGAAACGCCCACATTCCTCCGTACGCCCCCGCGAGCACGAACAACCACGATCCCGAGCGGCCCCGCAGGCTGCTTCTGCACCGCCATCAGATCGAGCGGCTCATCGGGCGCAGCCAGCGACGTGGGTTGACCCTGATCCCCACCCGGATGTACTTCAAGGGGCCATGGGCGAAGGTCGAGCTGGCGCTCGCCCGAGGCAAGGAGCAGGGAGACCGGCGGCGCGAGATCCGCGACCGCGACGTGCGTCGCGAGGTCGAGCGCGAGCACCGGCGCCGCTTTCGCTGAGACGTCGTGCTGGGTCGCTGGGCAGGCGGCGGCGAATCGGCGGTTCCCTCCGAGCGCCTCGCATGCGACGATTAGGGTGTGCGCTGGTTCAGGTTCGGTCGCAAACAGAGCGACGACACGCCGGAAGGGGCTTCGATCCCGCCCCCGCCTCCGGGTGCGCCGCCGCCTTCTTCGCCGCCGCCCGACGGTCCCGTAACCAGTCCGAGCACCTCCTCGCAGGGCTCCAGCGCGCCGACCGCGCAGCCGCCGGCTCCGCAGGGCGCCCCCGCCTCACCGACGCCGGGACAGGCCGAGACGCCGGCTCCGCCTTCGCCGCAGCCCTCCCCTCCTACCGGGACGCCGCAGGCCCCGACCTCCGCCCCCGTGCAGGCGCCGCCCCCGCAGCCCGAGAGCCGCCGCGAGCGTCGCCAGCGCGAGCGAGAGGAGCGCCGCCGACGGGTTGCGGAGGAGAAGCGCCGCAAGGCCGCCGAGCGCGAGCAGGCAAGGCTCGAGCGCCAGCGGCTGAAGGAGGAGCAGCGGACCCAGCTCACCGCCCCCGCCAGCCAGCCGGGCGCCGGCACGCCCGCGGGCGCCGACCAGCAGGGCCCCGGAACGTCCGCCGAGACGGCGGTGCAGGCCTCCATGCCGCAGCCTCCCCCCGAGGCCGAGTCGCGATCCGCGCGGCGCCGCCGCGAGCGACAGGAGAGGCGGGCGGTGCGCGCGCAGGAGCGCGAGCGGGCCAGGCGCGAGCGCGAGCGCGTGCTCGCCGAGCGCCGCCAGGCACGCGAGGAGCGAAAGCGCGCCGAGCAGGAGGAACGCCAGGCGAAGCGCGCCGCGCGCAAGGGCGGAAGGGATAAGGTCCCCGTTGCGGCGTCTTCGGCCGAGGCATTGGCCGAGACGCCCACGCCCGAGATGAAGCCGGACACGCCATCGCCGCAGCAGGAGCCCCCCAAGCTCGTCACGCCGCCCGAGCCGCCGGCCGAGGGCGCGCAGCTCGTGACGCCATCTCCCGCGCCGCCGCCACCCCAGCCGGAGCCGGTCGAGCCGGCCGCCGTGGCCGCGATCGACGAGGAGCGAATTCAGGCTGAGACCGAGCGACGCATCCGCGAGGCCGAGCAGCGGCAGCGCGAAGCCGAGGAGCGCGTCGAGCAGGCCGAGGAGCGGGTGCGGGGAGCGAGCGAGGAGGCGGAACGCCTCGCCGCCACCCAGGCCGCTCAGGAGGGCGCCGCACGACCCGAGGCGCTGGCCGGGCTGGGCGCATCCGAGCCGGAGCGTTCGCCACAGCCGGGCGACGAGCAGCTCGCCCGCCAGCTGCAGGAGGCCGAGACGCGGCTCGCGGACGCGCAGCAGCGCACCGCCGATGCGCTCGAGCGGGCCTCACAGCGCCTCGGGGAGGTGGAGGCGAGGGCCAAGGAGGCCGAGTCGCGCGCCGAGAAGGCGGAGCGCCTCGCGAAGCTGAAGGACGAGGAGAACGAGCGCGAGCGACGCCTGCGCGAGATGCTGGACCGGATCGCCCGGGCCGAGCAGCGCGCCTCAGAGGCCGAGCAGCGGGCGCGCGAAGCCGTGAGCATGATCACCGAGCCCGGCTCCGAGCCCCAGCAGTCCACCTCAGCGCCGGCGGCGCCCGACCCAGTCGAGAGCCAGCCCGCGCCTCCGATCTCCGAGGAGAAGCCACCCTCGCCGCACGCGTTCCAGGGCTCCCCGGAGAGCTCGGCGCGCTCGACCCCGCCGCCCCCCGACCCGCCGCCCCCTCCGCCGCGGGCCCCCGACCCGCCGCCCCCGCCGGCCCCCGACCCGCCGGCCCCGCCGGCGACGGTGCAACCGGCTGTGTCCGCGAGCCCGCCCCCGCCACCCCCGTCATCGGCCCCTGCCGAGCCTTCCGCGCCCCCCAGCGCCGCTTCCCCCGCGGAGGCGGGCGACCGGGTCAGCCTCAACCAGGCGACCTACGACCAGTTGCGAGCCCTGAAGCTGTCGGTCACGCAAACGGGGCGAGTGCTCGCCCATCGCGAGAGCACGGGGGGCTTCAAGTCCCTCGACGAGCTGGACGACATCATGGGGTTCCCGCAGGAGCAGCTCGAAGAGCTGAAGCGCAAGCTGACGCTCTAAGGCTCCACCGGCCTACAGGCCGTACTCCTCCATCAGCTTGAGCCAGACCTCGCTGCGGGTGGGGAAGGCGGGGATTGCGTGCCAGAGACGATCGAGTGGCACCTCGCCAGTGATCGCGATGGTCGCGGCGTGCAGGAAGCCGGCCGTCTCGAACCCGACGAAGGTCGCCCCGACCAGCACCCGCCGCCGCTGGTCCACCACGAGCCGGCTCGTCCCCGGCACGTTCCGCCCCAGGAAGCTGGCGCCCGCCGTGCCCGAGGTGGGCACGTCGGTCACGCGAGCGTCGATCCCCTCCTCCCGGGCACCGGCCAGCGTGTGCCCGACCGCGGCCACCTGAGGGTCGGTGAAGGTGACGCGGGGCGGAGGCTGCCGGTCCGCGGTGGCCCTGACGTCTTTCCCGAGGATGTGATCGGCGCAGATCCGCGCTTGGTACTTGCCCATGTGGGTCAGGAGCGCTCTGCCGTTGACGTCGCCGATCGCGTACAGCCAGCTCGAGCCACCGGCGCGGAGCTGATCGTCCACCTCGAGCCAGCCCTTGGCCTCGATCCCCACGGTCTCAAGACCGATGCCGTCGGTGCGCGGCGTGCGGCCGATGGCCACCAGGAGCTTCTCGCCGGCCACTTTGGCGCCGTCGTCCAGCTCGACCTCCACCGCGCCGTCGCTCGTCCGGACGGTGGTCGCCTTGACGCCGGTGCGGACGGCCACGCCGGCCTGCCGGAGCGCGTCGGTGACGGCTTCGCTCGCGAATGGCTCCTCCTTCGCCAGCACTCTGTCGAGCGCCTCCACCAGCGACACCTCGGCGCCGAGGCTGTGCCAGGCCTGGGCCATCTCGACCCCGACCGGGCCTCCGCCGAGCACCACGAGGCTCTGCGGCACCCTCTTCGAAGTGGTCGCCTGGCGATTGCCCCAGGGCTCAGCGTCGGCGAGCCCGTCGATCGGCGGCATCGTCGCCGAGCTGCCGGTCGCGATCACGACCGCCTTGCGGGCGAGCAGGACGTCGTCGCCCACTTGGACTCGCCGCTCACCGTTGAGCGCCCCGAGCCCTCGAAACAGCTCGATGCCCCTGTCCTCAAGCCACGGGAGCTGGACCGAGTCGTCGAGCTCGTGGATCACCTCGTCGCGCCGGACGAGCACGGCATCCGTGTCGAGGCCTCCACTGACGGCCTCGGCGGCGCCGGGAACGCGGCGGATCTCGGCCAGCGCCTCGGCCGGCCGCAGCAGCGCCTTCGACGGCATGCACGCGTAGTACGAGCACTCGCCGCCCACCAGATCGGATTCGACGATCGCAACCTCGAGGCCGTTCTCGGCCATCCGCCCAGCGCACACCTCGCCGGGGGGCCCTGCCCCGATCATCACCACGTCGAATTCACGTTCCGCCATCCGGCCCTCCTCTGTTCCTGTGGGCGGGAGCCTTGCAGCTAAGCGAATCCGGCGCCGCTGCCGGGACGGCCGGCTGGAGGGCCCCGTCGGCTGCGGCTAGAATTGCCTCACGACATAGCACGGGGACGACAGGCATCGATCTGGTTGATCCGTGCGAACGGTTGCAGGTCGAGGTTCCCGGAGGCCTCGTTAAACACCGGGAAAACCAAGAAGTGCGGACCATGAGTTCGCCCTCGCCACTTAGCTCAAACTAGGTAGGTGAGAGTCGGCCCTCCCTGGGCCCGTGGGGAGGGGCACCGGCTTCAACAACGGGCTAGACCTGGGCGGTTCGTCCTCGCCGCCAGGGGACCTCACAGGGGACTGGTGTTCCGGACTCGCCCGCCGGCGCGGACCCGGAAGACGAGATAGAAGCGCCGGCTAAGCCTGTAGACGCCTTCGCATTGCGACCAGGGACGCGGGTTCGAATCCCGCCGTCTCCACTCACTCGTCGCCCGGGATGCGGGCCGGAAGGTCGCTTCGCGCCTGCCAGGCCGGGTTCTCCTCGGCCCATGGCCGGCGCCATTCGGGGGCCGGGAACGGCTCGGCGAAGTAGATCGTCTCGCGCTGGACCAACCCGCCGCGAAACTCGACGATCCAGGCGAAGTGGATTGGATCGCCGCCGTCGTACAGCGCGCGTCCCTCGCCGACCCACAGGTCCCCACTGCCGCGGAAGTCGCGAGGCTCGTACTGCACCCGGGCGGGGTATCGCTCTCGAAAGCCCTGGATGCTGGCCTTGCCGCGGAAGCGCTCGCCGGACTGGGGGAACTCGAGAACCGCGTCGTCTCGGTAGATCTCGTGCGCGCCGGCCGGATCCGTTTGGGAGCGGGCCAGGTGCCCGATGAGCAGGTTTCTCACCTCCTCGTAGGTCACGGGGCGAGCGTAGCGCCACCCCGGAGGTCTCGAGACCTGCCCCGGGGGCGCGGGGTAACCTAGCCCTGACTCCCACGGGTCGACCGAGGCAGCGACAGACATGACCGCAGTGCCCCAAACCGGAACCCCGCTGGAGGTCCCCCTGTGGCTCCACCTGCTGCTCTGGCCTGCCCTGGTCGGCTGGGTGTTCGCGTTGCGGTCGGCCCGAAAGAGGCACCGGTGGCTTCGGTCCGCGTGGGTCGGGTTTCCGCTTGCCGTGCTGTGCTTCGTGGCCGACGCGGCAACCCTGGCGGCGGCCTTCGTCTGGCCGACCGCGACCGCGAACTCGTTCGTCTTCGCCCTCCTGTGGCTGGCCGTCCTGTGCAGCGTCACCGCCTACCTGGTGCTGCGACGCCCGGACGGCGGGGACGACGGCGGCTCGGGCCCCGAGGCCCCCGAGCCACCATGGTGGCCGGAGTTCGAGCGGCAGTTTCGCGACTACGCGCGACAGCGCCGCCGCCCCCGTAGCGGCGCGCCACGCTCCCCCTCCGGAGCTCGCTAGCGCTCTCAGCCGGGGGACTCGATCTTCGCCATCGCCTCCTCCAGCGAGTCGGCGAGCGGGAAGGCGCGCTCCAGCTCGAACAGGGTGAGGGTCAGGCGAAGCGGCTGCTCCCGCGTGACGTAGACCGACAGGTGTTGCCCGCGCGATCGCAGCCGCTCGTCCAGGTCGAGCAGCATCTGAATTCCCGCGCTGTCGAGGTGACGTGTCCCCGAGAGGTCGAGGACGAGGCCCTCGACGAAGTTTGTGAGCACTCGGGTGACCTGGTCCAGCACGCCGGCGGCGTTCGCGGCATCGACGTCGCCTTCGATCCGAACGATGACGTTTGAGTCTCGCGACTCGTGCCGCACCTGGACGACGTTGCCGCCGTTCACGTCTCGTTGCCCCTGCCGAGCGAGCGCTCCATCTGGACCGTGGTCCCCTCCTCCGATCGTACGACCTCCACGCGGTCCATGAAGTACTTCATCAAAGTGAACCCGCGGCCGCGATCTCGGCCGCGTGGCGGGCGCCATCGCCCGCGGTCGCGCACGGTCGCCACGATGCGATCGCCCTCCATGCGCAAGTCGAGTTGGATCTCACCCGGGTCCGACGGACTGTAGGCGTGCTCGGACGCGTTCGCGCAGGCCTCGTTGCACGCCGCGACGATCTCCCAGCCCTCCTGCCGCTCGATGGACTGGTCGGCCAGCCACGCCTCCACGGCGCGCCGGATCGGGGCCAGGGCGGACGGCTGCGCGACTGTGGTCAGCTCAAGGGGCTTCCCGGAGAGCCGCTCGACCCCCATCAGCAGCAGCGCGACGTCGTCGTCGGAGGCCTCGGGCCCCAACTCCTCGACTAGGAAGTCGAGGCAGGGCTCCGGCTCGGCGGGGGCCTTCTGCAAGGCCTTCTTCAGTCGCTCCAAGCCGGGCTGGATCCCCTCCTCGCGGCTCTCCACCAGGCCGTCCGTGTACATGAGGAGGAGGCTTCCCGGCTCGATCTCGGTCACGGTCGAGGGGCAGGGCCCCTGGCTGACGCCGATCGGCAGCGAGCCCTCGATGGCGAGCTCGGAAACGGTTCCGTCAGGTCCCCTGATCAGCGGCGGCGGATGACCCGCGCGCACGAACTCGGCTCGGCGCTCGCGCGTGTCGAACGCGACGTAGATCAAGGTCGCCATCTCCGAGCTCTCGAAGGTTCGCGCGAGCTGGTTCAGGCGGCCGACCACGTCGCGCGGCGGATTGCCGTCCAGGATGTACGCGCGCAGCGCGTTTCGGAGCTGCCCCATGATCGAGGCCGCGCGAATGCCCCGTCCCGCCACGTCGCCGACGACGAGGTTCAAGCGACCGTCGGCGAGGTCGATCGCGTCGTACCAGTCTCCCCCGACGTCGGCCGACGCGGCCGGGAGGTACCGGGCCGCGAGCTGCAGCCCCTGAAGGCGGGGCAGGCCCCGAGGGAGGAGGCTCCGCTGGAGGGTGACGACCGCCTGATGCTCGCGGTCGTAGAGCATCGCGTTCTCGACCGCGAGGCCCGCTCGGCGGCCCAGGTCCTCGGCGACGGCCAGATCGTCCGGGGTGAACTTTCGCCCCGACTCAGCGGCCGCCAGCGTGAGGGCTCCCAGTGTTCGACCCCGTGCCTTCAGGGGAACCGCCATCGCTGAGACCAGGCCCAGCTCTCGAAGCGTTTTCAGCGCGTCGTCCGCGGGCGCCACGGACTCCAGGAGCTCCTCGGTGACCTCGGCAAGGAGCTGAGCCTTGCCCGATCGAATCACCGCGGGGGACCCGGCCCGCGCGTCCGGGTCGGCCGGAAAGCGCCGCTGCAGGTCGCGCGCCAGCTCGACCTTGGCCGGGTTGGAATGGGCCACCGCGACCGGCTTGATCTCGCCATCCTCGAGCAGGTCCACCGCGCACCAGTCGGCGAGCCGGGGAATCGCGAAGGCAGCCAGCCGCTGGAGGGTGGTCTCCACGTCGAGGGACTGGGCGAGCAGCTCGCTGGCACGAGCCAGGTAATCGAGGTTCTCGCGCAGCTTGCGCTCGGCAGCGGTGAGTTGCGCCCGCTCGAGCGCGTAGGCGGCCTGCTGCACCGCGTCCAGGAGGAACGCTCGCTCCTCGGCGGGGAAGCTGCGAGCCTCGCGAAAGCGAAGCGAGATCGCCCCGAAGACCTTGCCGTGCGCGGTCAGGGGCACGAACGCGCGGGATCCGGATGCGATCTCGGCGGTGGCGAGCTTGGGATAGCGGCGCATGAGCGCCTCCTTGCCGACGACCCACAGGGGCTTGCCGGTGCGCACCACCTCTGACAGCGGCAACTGGTCGTGGATCGAGAACGTCTTCCAATGGGAGACACCGGCCGCGGAGTAACCGGAGTATCCAGACACCCGCATCGTCTCCTCGCCCTCCTCCAGCATCGCGACCGCCCCCGCATCTGCGTCGAGGGCGGCCAGCGCCTCACTGAGGACGACGCCGACGACCTCCTCGGGCTCCACCACCTTGGCCAGCTGGGTGCTCAGGTTCTGGAGGCGCTTGGCGCGCTCCACCGCGCGGCGTCGCTCCGTGACGTCGCGGGCGATCACCGAAGCACCCGTGATCGAGCCGTCGCGCGTCCTGATCGGGGACACGGTGAGGGAGACGACGACCTCGGTCCCGTCCTTGCGGACCCGCTCGGTCTCGTAGTTCTCGACCTTGCCGCCGCCCAGCGTCCGTTCGAGGATCTCGATCTCCTCCCCCTTTCGGTGCTCGGGGATCAGGATCGAGATCGGCCGGCCGATCGCCTCTTCCGCCGAGTACCCGTAGAGCCGCTTCGCAGCTGGGTTCCAGCTTGTGATCACCGCGTTTCTGTCCTTGCTGAGGATCGCGTCCTGCGAGGACTCCACGATCGCCCTGAAGTGCGCCGATGACATCTCGGCGGCGAGCGGATCGCTCGCCGCCGGGGTCGCCTCCCTCTCGCTCACCGGGCCGTGGGCCATCGAGCGACCATCTTCGCATGAGGCGTCGGCGCTGCCCGTCGCTTGCGCTCCGTGTGTGGACGCTCTGTGTCGGAAACGGTCGCGGCCCGCGCGTTGGCCCGATCAGTCCGAGGCCCGCCATCCGGTCCAGCTCGAGAGGCGGACCACGATCGCCGGGCCGGACGGCGGCTCGGCTCGGTACTGCGGGTAACGGCCGCACAGCAACGCCACCGCCGCCTCGTGCTCGGGGTCGTCCGCGGTGACGAGCCGTCCCGCGCCGTCCGCTCGCACCCACCAGAGCGAGGACCAGTCCGCGTCGTCGTAGTGGTGGGCCAGCACGCTGGCTCGAGGATCGGAGACCAGGTTCCGCAGGCGCTGCAGCCGCGCGGTCCGCTTGGGCTTGCGGTCGATCGCCGTGTAGAGGATGTGGCCTTCGAGCGCGAAGGTGATCGGCACCTGGTGCGGGCGTCCATCCGGTAGGAGCGTCGCCAGGGTGGCGACACGAGCCGACTCGAGCAGGGCCCGCGCCGCTGCCTCGTCCATGCTCATGGGGCGCCCGCGCGGCGCTCCGCCTCGGCCTTGAGGTGGCGCAAGCTCACGTCCATCGCCCGCTCCAGGGTCCTCTGCATTCGGATTCGGAACACCCGGGCGACCACGCCTTCCCAGGACTCCTCGGAGGACACCAGGGTGCCGTTGCCGCGAGCCTCGAGCCGGTAGACGTGGATCGCGCGCAATCCGGGCGTCTTGCCCGTCCAGGCGATCGCCGCGGGAGGCTCCACCTGCCGAATCGTGGACACGATCGTCCGCGAGCCGACGTTCCAGCGAAAGCGCGAGCCCTCAGCAAGGTCCCCCTCGATCGCCGCCGATTGGACGTCGGGGTTCCATCGTGGCCATTCGTCGATCCGCGTGAGCACTTCCCAGACCACCTGGCGACCGGCGGTCGTCTCGATCCGCGCGGCGCCGGCCACCGGGGCGCTCTCGTTGATCTGCACCCACCGGAACCTACCGCCCGTGAGCTGAGGCCGGTAGGCGTGGGCCGCCCGGAACGCGCGGACCGCCCGCAAGCGATCGGCCGGCGGACCGGGCGGGATGGGCTAACGTTGACGCGTCAAGCAATTGGCTTCCTGACGTGGCGACCGAGGCGCTCACCGACCCCAGTACCCGCTCCATGCTCGCCGTGGGGCGATTGATCGGCGCCCATTCGGCACTGACCCGGGAGCTCAGCGCCCACCTCGTCGAGGAGCACGGGTTGACCCTCAGCGAGTTCGAGCTCCTGATGCTGCTGGCTCGCGCCCCGGGCAGGGTCATGCGCCGCGTGGATCTCGCCAAGGAGGTGCGGCTGTCTCCATCCGGCGTCACCAGGATGCTCGACCGGCTGGAGCTCGCGGGGCTGGTGGGCAGACGCAGCTGCCGTGACGACGGCCGAGTCACCTACGCCGAGCTGACCGATGCGGGGCTGGCGAAGCTCGAACGGTGCGCGCCCGATCACAGGGCGGCCGCCGAGCGGCTGCTCGCCCAGCGGTTCGACTCGGGGGAGCTCGATTCCCTGGTGGACCTGCTCGGCCGCCTTTCCGCTCCCGCCCACGGCAAGCGCAACGGCGCCGTGGCCGGATAGCCCGCTCGATTCGCGGCCGCACCGGCCAAGAAAACGCCTGGATTTCTCCCCCTCGATTAGTTTCGGGACCCGCGCGCCGGGAACCCTGCTGGGCAGGAGCCCGATCGACTCCATGGCGACCACGCACGAGGAAGAGCTCCTCTTGGACCCCGACCCGGCAGGGGGCACCGTTGGCGCCCGCGGGCGGTGCCCGATCGAGAACCCCGCGATCGAGCCGATCCCGAACGATCCCCTCCGCGAACCGCATCCGGGGGAGCCCGGCGTCGCTTCAGACGGCAGCGCCTCGCCGCTCGAGAACCCCGGCTAAGAGGGAGCGACCCGGCAGACCATGAGGTCGCGCGGGGCGCCTGCGGCGCGCAGCCGCCGGCTGCGACCGAGCTCGAATCCGCCGGGATCCAGGCCCTCTCGGGCCGACTCGGAGACCAGCACCTCCCCGCCCTTCGCCGCTTCGACGACCCGGGCGGCGATGTTGACGTCCACACCCAGGTAGTCGCGGCCAACCCGTCGCGGACGGCCGACGTGCACGCCGGCGCGCACCCGGGGCGAGTACCCGCCCACCTCGATCCGCTCGATGTCGCGCTGTGCCTGGAAAGCGGCGGAGATCGCCTGCGACGGGTCCCGGAACACCGCCATCGCGCCGTCGCCAAGCCGCTTGACCAGCGTCCCGCCGTGCGTCGCGATCGCGGTGTCCTCCGTGATCGCAACGTCGCGAAGGAGCGCCAGGGCAGCCTCGTCCCCGGCATCGAGAGCCCACGACGAGAACCCGACGAGGTCGGTGAACAGGATCGCCACGTCGACCTTTCCGCGGCCGCGGCCCTGTGCTTCCGACATGGCCTGCCAGGCCTGAAGCGCCCCCAGTCCCAGCTCGCGGATGGCGCTGGGACGCTCCGGCTGAAGCTCGGAGACCAGGCGGCCGATCCGTTGCGGAACCGCGGAGCCGCTCGCGCCCAGCGCCCTGCCCGCGTCGTCTCCGGGCAGGAGCTGGCGGATGAACCTGGCCGTGGCCACGAGCCGGGGCTTGGAATCGGTGCGGCGCGCGCGCTCACGGAGGGTGTCGCGGCCGGGCGAAGGCTCCGGCGGCTGGCGGTCGTCGTCCACGGCGCCCAATCGTCCTCGATTTCACGCCGGGGCGTTCACCCCCGGGGCGCGGGTACTCTTGCGCCCACCGAACTCCGGCACCGGGCGGCCGGGATCGCACGGGAGCAACGGCAAGTGACCAGCCTCGATCTCCACGCCTCGCTGGGCAGAATCGAGCAGCCGACGCCGCTCGACGAGCTCGCGGCCCGCGAGTGGGAGGCGATCGTGGTCGGCGGCGGGCACAACGGCCTCACCGCGGCGGCGTATCTGGCCCGGGCCGGGCGCTCGGTCCTGGTGCTCGAGCGCGCCGAGCGGCTTGGCGGGGCCTGCACCATCGAGCAGCCGTTTCCGGATCCCCGCTACCTGATCGGCCCCTGCGCCTACGTCGTCGGACTGCTGGACGAGCTAGTGATCCGGGAGCTCGATCTCGAGCGGCACGGATACCGGGTCGTCCCTGCCGATCCCAACCTGTGGTGTCCACTGCCCGACGGCACTTCGGTGGCGCTGTACCTGGATCGCGACCGAACCGCGGCCCACCTGCGCGACCACGGATTCCGCGAGCGCGACATCCGCGGGCTGTTCGCCTACGACGACTTGTTCGACGACCTTCGGAGGCGGCTTCGCCGCGGCGTGCGTGACACCTGGCTCGGGTCGTCGCCGAGCCGCGCGGAGCTCGAGGAGCTGCTCGGCCACGACGCCGAGCTGATCGCGGTCGCGTTCGAGGAGTCGGTCGCGCAGACGCTCGACCGCTACGTCGACGACGACCGGATCAAGCACGCCATGTTCGGCCAGGGGGTGATCGGGGCATTCGCGGGCCCGCGCGATCCCGGTACGGCGTCGGTGCGGCTCATGCACCACCAGGGCGACCTGCTCGGCCGCGGGTCGTACTGGGGCTACGTCCGGGGCGGCATGGGAAGGGTCTCGTTCGCGATCGGGCAGGCCGCCCTGCAGAGCGGCGCCTCACTGGCGACCGGGGCGCAGGTGACCCGGATCCTCCCCGGGGAGGGCGTGGAGCTCGAAACCGGGGAGCGGCTCAGCGCTCGGGTCGTGATCTCCAACGCCGACCCGAAGCGCACGCTCGCCATGCTCGACGACGGCGCGGTCCCGGCCGCCTATCGCAGCCGAGTCGAGGCCTGGCGCGTGGACTCGCCGGTGGTGAAGTTGAACGCCGGACTGCGAAAGCTGCCCACCTTCCCGACGGCGCGCGGATTGGACCCGCACCGGGCCATGATCTCGGTCACCCCGGGCCTCGACGCCGCCCAGGAGTCGGCGGAGGCGGGCCGGCGCGGTGAGCCCTCGATCGGCTTCGCCGAGCTCTACTTCCAGACCGCTTACGACTCCTCCGTCGCCCCTCCGGGGCGGCACACGATGAGCGTCTTCGCCCAGTACGCGCCGTACCACCTCGCGGATGGCGATTGGGACTCCCGACGTTCGGAGATCGGCGAGCGAGTCCTCGACGCGATCGCCGCCTACGCCCCCGACGTCCACGATTGCGTCGAGCACCTGCAGGTCCTGGGGCCCCCCGACATCGAGCGGCGGATCGGCCTCACCGGCGGCCACATCTTCCAGGGAGAGGCGCTGCCGGACCAGATGTGGGACCGGCGGCTCGACCACCGGACCCCGGTCGACGGCTTGTACCTGTGCGGTGCAGCGACCCATCCGGCCGGCTCCGTCATCGCACTCAACGGGCGAAACGCGGCGATGGCCGTGCTCGACGACGCCCGCTGACCACCCGGCGCTCGCCCCCCTAGTCCGAAATCTTGAGCAGAGCGCCGCCCGGCCCGAGGTTTCGCACCGGGGTCGAGCCGATCGTGGACTCCCGGCCCCAGCTCTCGTGGACGTGGCCGCACAGGACCAGGCGGGGGCGCTTCTCCTCGATCGTCTCGAGGACAGCCTCGCTGCCGAGGTGCTTCCCGGAACCGTCCACGTCCACGTGCCCGCGCGGGGGGGAGTGGACGGCGAGGACGCATCCATCGGGGCAGCTCGCGAGCTTCTCGGCGGCCTCCGCCTCGCTGAGGTCGAAGCTCCAGTCCCACGGGGTGACCGGGACTCCTGCCCCCAGGCCGAAGAAGGAGACGCCCTGGATCTCGCTCGCCTGCCCGTGGAGAACCACCGCCTGCTCCCAGTCCTCGCAGGCCTGCCGCAAAGCCTCCTCGGTTTCGTTGTTGCCGGGGACAACCACGGTCGGGACCTCGATCCGCCGCAGGGCGTCGATCGTCTCCTCCAGTCCCGAGTGCACGGAGGCGAAGTCCCCCACCCCGACCACGACGTCCACCTCACCGCTGCGGTCGACCAGGGCCTTGGCCTGCCCCAGGTCGGTGTGGAGGTCGCTGAACGCCAGGAGCTTCACCTCGCCGCACCTACCCGGCGGCCGGGTCGCGAAACCACTCGCGGGACGGCCCGGAAACGCCTGTCTACGACGCTCAACGGGGAAGCGTGTAAAGGAAGTATGTGGTGTGTGACCGGCGTCACACACGAACGCCTGTTTGGCTGGCACTCTGCCCGCCTTCACGAACGCCCCCCGGGCAGGCGCCGCCGACCGGCGCCCTGCAGACCGCCCGGGGGCCCTTGGAGGCCCGGCCAAGCCGACGCGGCTGGCGAGACGGACGGCGCACGCAGGTGCGCCCCCGCCGCGCCGGCGCCTGTCCGGTCACGGGCATCCGTGGGATTCCAACGGAGGTGGTCCAACCGTGTTCGGCACAACTCGAGCGAGCGCAACAGACAGGGAACGCCAATGGTTCGCGCCCCCCCGCCGGGCCGACTTCGGGATCGTCACGGCCGCGGTGGCGGCCGCGGTCCTGGGCGCTTCCGCCCAGGGCATCGCCGCGCCCGGCGACCCCCGCGAGGGACGCGGGGCAGTCAAGCCCAGCGCGAGCCACGGTCGAAAAACATCCCTCGACGTCCTCGACAGGCCCTCGGACCGCTTCCAGAGGTCGCTGAAGGTGGCCTCCCGCAAGCTGAGCAGGGCAAGGGCGGAAACGTCCTCGGGAACCGCCGCGGCGCCGGGGACGTACCCGGGGCCGGATGCGGTCGGCGTCGGCGCGGCGGCGCTCGAGCAGATCGCCCTGTGTGAGTCGGGAGGCGACCCGACCGCGGTGTCCGCCGACGGCGCCTACCGGGGCAAGTACCAGTTCGACTACGGCACCTGGGCCTCGGTCGGCGGGTCGGGAGACCCCGCCGCGGCCCCGGAGTCCGAGCAGGACTACCGCGCGGCGCTGCTTTACGCCGAGGGCGGCGCGGGCCACTGGCCCAACTGCGCCTGAGCCGCCCGCGGCGAGTGGAACGGCCTTCTCAGGCCGCCTCGCCGTTCTCTTCCCGGGTCGCTTCCGACCCCAACAGGGCTCGCCGAAAGACGCGCTGCTCGTCGTCGAACAAGAACCCCCACAGGTGCCGGCGCTCCAGCATCGTGCGGCGCTTCGTCTCGAGAACCGCCTTGCGCGGCAGGCCGGCGATCCGCCGGGCGAGCTCGAGGCCCCGGCCGACCACGTCGCCGTTCACCGTCTCGCGCACGATTCCGAGCCGCTGCGCCTCATCGGCACGGACCAGGCGGCCCGTCAGGCACAGCTCCTGGGCCACGGTCGCCGGCAATACGGCCCTCGCGGCCGCGTAGCTGGGCGGGATCCCCTTGGGCAGCTCGGGATAGCCGAAGACCGCGGCTGACGAGGCGATCCTCAGGTCGCAGAGGAGCGCCAGGGCGAAGCCCCCCGCGATCGCCGGACCGTTGACCGCCGCCACGATCGGGCGCGGGCAGCCGCCGACCGCCTCGAAGGCGACGGTGCTCGTCTCCACGAGCTGCCTGCGGTGCTCGAGGGTGCCACCGAATTGGGTGGTGTCCATTCCGGAGCAGAACGCCGTTCCGGCGCCCGTCAGGACGATGCATCCAACCGCCTCGTCCTCCGAGAGGCGCGAAAAGGACTCGGCCAGCTCGAGCCGGAGCTCGATCGAGAGAGCGTTCCGCTTCTCGGGACGGCGCAGCGTGACCAGGGCGACCTCGTCCTGATGCTCGATCGACAGGAGCCCGGCCACGGCCGGATGCTATCCGCGCGCCTTGCCGCCTGCCAGACTCCGAGCCGTGAGCATCGACGGCGCCACGGAGGCAGCGAGCGCCGGCGGCCCGGACGAGCGGGGGACCACCCCGGCGCAGGCGATCGCTCCCGCGAGGGTCCGCGCGCCGACGCGGGGCAACCGAAAGCTCGAGGCGCTGCTCGACGGGGTGAACGCGGACCTCGAGCTGCGCGGGTTGTGGCACATGGCCCAGGTGACCTCGGAGCGGCTCGGGATGTCGGACCACTCCTGGGTCCACGTCCAGATCGTCCTCAACATCGGGCTGCGGGTGATGCGCCTGCTCTGCAGGGCCGGGATCGAGCCGGCGATGGTCACCGATCACGGCATGGGGCGGCGCGACGCCGAGGTCGTGGTGGCCTCGGGGGCCCTGCTCCACGACCTGGGCATGGCCATCCACCGCACGGATCACGAGGCGTACAGCCTGTTCCTGGCCGAGCGGAAGCTCAGGGAGCTGCTCGACGGAATCTACGAGGACCCGGAGCGCACCGTCGTGATCGCCGAGTCCCTGCACGCGATCATCGGCCACCGCCGCCGCGGGGAGCCCTACACGGTGGAGGCCGGGGTGGTGCGGGTCGCCGATGCGCTCGACATGGCGCACGGCCGCTCCCGGCTGCCGGTCGAGTCCGGACGGGTCGGCATCCATGCGCTGTCGGCCGCGGCCATCGACGAGGTGTCGATCGAGGCGGGAGCCGATCGGCCCATTCGAATCGAGATCAAGATGAACAACTCGGCGGGCGTCTTCCAGGTGGACGACCTGCTGGCGACGAAGCTTCGCGGTCCGCTGGAGCGCCACCTCGAGGTGGTGGCGGCGATCGAGGGAGAGACCGAGAAGCGGCTGCTGAGCGAGTTCCGCTTGCCGCCGGGCTAGGTCGCCCGCCGAGGGCCCCTCAGACGCCCGCGCCCTTCGCGCCGCGGCCCTCCCCGGACGCGAAGCGCGACGCCCCGCGAAGGCCGGTCTCGATCGAGGCTCGTCCAACCTTCGCCTCCAGCTCCAGCCCGTCGTCCAGCGAGAGCCCCGAGCCCTCGATCGCCGCCCGGCGGTCGGACAGCATCGTTGGCTGCGGGAAGGCGGCGAGCCCCTGGGCGATCTCGAGCGCCCGCTCCACGTGGCTCTCGGCGGGCACCACCTCGTTGACGAGCCCCCAGCGAAGCGCCTCGTCGGCCTCCACCACCCGCCCGGTGAGGATCAGCTCCAGCGCCCGGCCCATCCCGACCACCAGCGGCAGGCGTTGCGTGCCGCCGTCGATCAGCGGCACGCCGAACCGCCGCTCGGTGAACCCCAGACGCGCCGTCTCGGTGGCGACTCTCAGATCGCACCACAGGGCCAGCTCCAGCCCGCCGGCAAGGCACCACCCCGAGATCGCCGCGATGGTCGGCTTCGACGCGGTCAGGCGGGAGAACCCCATGGGCCCCTCCGGCCTCGAAGCCACCGCGTCGAGCGCCTCGGAGCTCAGGTCCGGCCCCGCCTCGGCCATCGCCTTCAGGTCAGCGCCCGCGCAGAAGGCTTCGGGCCCCTCGCCTGTGAGGACGAGCGCGCGGGCGCCGTCGTCGGCCTCGAACCTCCGAAAGCCGTCGAGCAGCTCGCCGGCGGTCTCGACGTCCACGGCGTTCCGCCGCTCCCGCCGATCGATCGTCAGCACGGCGGCGGCGCCGGTCCGCTCGTAGCGCGCCTTCGGCATGCGGCCTATTCGGCTGCCGGCGGGCGAAGGCGCTCGAGCTCTCGCTGGATCCGCTCCTTGCGCGTCTCGAGCCGGATCTGGATCAGCGACAGGACCGTTACCAGGATCGCGAAGAAGGCCATCACGCCGAAGGCGAAGAAGGTGATCACCTTGTCGTCGGTCTCTCCCCATAGCCCGACGCCGTCGCCCGCGAGCGCGGCCGGCGCGAGCCCGAGGCACGAACCGAGCACCACGGCTGCGATCGAGATCAAGCGGCTGATGCGGCCCCGGATCACGAGGAAATCCTATAGCGGTGCGTACGCCATAAGCCAGCCGCCCCGCAGTTCAAACGCGGGGCGGCGGGCTTGGCTCGGCTAGGAAGGCGCGCGACCCGGGGCAGGAAACTGGGTCGGGCGCCGCTCACGAGAGGACTTCTCGCAGTCGGTGGAGTCTCGTGGCGTTGCTGCGAAAGCCGGTGAACATGTTGAGAATTTCCGCGTGAAGGTCCTGTGAACGCCGGGCGGTGGCGACCGCCGCGCCACTACCATGGTCTTCGGCTCAGACAAGCGAGGCAGGGTCGGCGCAAACCGGCCCTCGCCTCGCGGCCACATTCATGACCACGCAACCCGGAACACTTCGCGTAGCCGTCATCGACGACGACTCCGGCTTTCTACGAGTGCTGGAGAAACGCTTGGAGGGCGCCGGCTACGAGCTTCGCGTCCTGCCGGGGCCGGTGCCTGCCGAGGAACTGGCGGCGATGAAGCTGAACGCTTTGGTGGTCGACCCGTCGGTGCTCGGTCCGCATACGTGGGACTTCGTGCAGCGGGTCTGCGCGATGCTTCCCGGACTCGGCGTGATCGTCTGTGCGCAGGGCGCGACGGTCGCTCAGCGCGTGCGCGGACTTCGCCTCGGCGCGGATGATTGGATCGCGAAGCCGTGCCACCCGGAGGAGGTGGTGGCGCGAATCGAGGCAGTCGTCCGCCGTCATCGACGGCGCAGCCCCCGCGAGGACGCGGCACCTATGGTCGAGGGCGAGCTCGAGATCAGGCCCGACCGGTTCCAGGTCTACGTGGGCGGCGAGAGCGTGGATCTCACCCGGCGCGAGTTCGAGCTACTGGAAGCTCTGGCACAGCATGCGGGGAAAGTGCTGGAGCGGGACGAGATCTACCAGAGGGTCTGGGGCTACTCGATGATTCACGGTGACCGCTCCGTGGACGTGTTCGTCCGCAAGCTCCGGTCGAAGCTGCGCAAGCGCTCGGCCGGATGGGAGTACATACACACCCACTTCGGAATCGGCTACCGATTCGACCCACAGCCGCTCGATGTGGCCGGCGAGGTGGAAGCTTCCGGCGCGAGTGCCGAGGACCTGGGTGCAACCGCTGAGCCGGAGTCGGCTGAACCCGCAATTTCCTGAGAAAGCGGGCCTCGCTCCGGCTCCGGGGCTGGGCGACTCGCTCCGCCCTGCGTGATCACGCCTGAAAGGAACTGCCCCATGGGCGGTCCTTCACAGGTTTTTCACAGGCGGGCCACCGGTCGGTAACAGGGCGGTCGGAAACCGTTGCCACTCTGGCGGCGTTCCAACGATAAGGGAGATGAAGTGATTTCTCGCAAGTCCTTACTTGCCATTTCCGCGTGCGGTGTGCTCGTCCTTGGGATTGCCGCGTGCGGCGGCGACGACAGCAGCGGCAGCGGAAGCAGCGTCAGCGGCCTGTCCGGAACGATCCGGATCGACGGGTCGAGCACGGTGTTCCCGTTCGCGCAAGCCGCGGCGGAGCTGTTCAACCAGGACAACCCCGATGTCAAGATCAGCGTCGGGGAGGCCGGCACCTCAGGGGGGTTCGAGAAGTTCTGCGCAGGGGAGACCGACATCTCCGACGCCTCGCGTCCGATCGAGCCCGAGGAGGTCGACGCCTGCAAGAAGGACGGCGTCTCCTACACGCAGGTCCAGATCGCCAACGACGGGATCTCGGTGGTCAGCAATCCGGCGCTCGAGATCAGCTGCCTGACGACGGGTCAGCTGAAGAAGCTCTGGAACCAGGGCTCCACGGTCTCCAACTACAGCCAGCTCGGCAACGACGCGGATACCGGAGACCCCCTGCCGGACGCCGAGGTGAGCCTCTACGGGCCGGGAACCGACTCGGGCACGTTCGACTACTTCACCGACGTCATCAATGGGGAGGAGGACGTCAGTCGCGACGACTACCAGCCCTCAGAGGATGACAACGTGCTGGTCGAGGGAGTCGCCGGCGACCAGAGCGGGTCCGGCTACTTCGGGTACTCGTACTACGCGCAGAACCAGGACAAGCTCAACCTGATCTCCGTCGACGACGGCAAGGGTTGCATCGCGCCGAGCACCGAGACGATCCAATCGGGCGAGTATGCGCCCCTCTCGCGACCGCTGTTCATGTATCCGAGCGCGGACGCGATCACGAGGCCCGAGGTGAAGGCCTACATGCAGTACGTGGTCGACAACTACGACTCGATCGCCGAGCAGGCCCAGATCGTCCCCATGGACAGCTCCCAGGCCTCGAAGGCCACCGCGGCGTTCGAGAAGGCCGCCGGGTAGCCCCTTAAGCAGGCGGGAACGGCGTTGGAGGGCCAAACGGGACGACTGAGTGACACGGCGCCGCCGGGGACACTGGTCCTCGGCGGCCGTCGCCGTCATTGGGGAGAGGCGGCGATTCGCGCCGGGTTGTTCGCCGCGGCCGTGATCTCGGTTTTGACCACGGTAGGCATCGTCGCCTCCCTGCTTGGCGAGACGGTCAGGTTCTTCGATGAGGTGGGGGTCTGGTCGTTCGTCACCGACGGAGATTGGAAGCCCCTGTTCGCGGATCCCGAGTTCGGGATCTGGCCGCTGATCAACGGCACCCTGCTGGTCACGGCGATTGCCATCATCGTGGCGATCCCGATCGGGCTGGGATCTGCCGTTTACTTGGCCGAGTACGCGAGCAGGCGAACGCGCCAGGTGATCAAGCCGGTACTCGAGGTCCTGGTGGGCGTTCCCACGGTGGTGCTCGGTTTCTTCGCGCTCACGTTCGTGACGCCCACCATCGTGCACGACCTGCTGGGCCTCGACGTGCAGGTGTTCAATGCGCTGTCGGCCGGCCTGGTGATGGGCATCATGATCGTCCCCACGATCGCCTCGATTGCCGAGGACTCCATGTCCGCCGTCCCAGCCGCTCTTCGGGAGGGATCGCTCGGCGTGGGCGCCTCGAAACTTCAGACGACCACCAGAGTGGTTTTCCCCGCCGCACTCTCCGGCATCGTTGCCGCGATCGTGCTTGGTATCTCGCGCGGCATCGGCGAAACGATGATCGCCCTGATCGCGGCTGGACAGGTCCCCAACACCGGCATCAACCCCACCGAGCCATTCGAGACGATCACCACCTTCATCGGGGCAACCGCGAAGGGCGACAACCCTGCGGGCACGGCCGGCTACTACGCGATCTTCGCTTGCGGCATGACCCTCTTCGTTTTGACGCTGATCATGAACGCCATCTCGATTCGCTTCGTGCGCAAGTATCGGCAGGCCTACGAATGAGCATTCCCCCGCCGGCGGAAACGATCTCGGGGGCAGTGACGACCGGTTCACGCCTCGCCCCAGCAATCCCGCACGCTCGCCGGGCTGCCCGGCTCAAGGACCTCGCCTTCAAGGGAGCCATGCTGGGCTGCCTCGGCATCGCCTTGGCAACGTTGCTCGCGGTGCTGGTCCAGGTGTTCACCAAGGGCGTCGGGCAACTCGACTGGAGCTTCGTCACGGATCTCGGGTCATCGCTCCCCGACCAGGCCGGGATCGGCTCGGCCCTGGTTGGGACTCTGTGGGTGATCGCGGTCTGCATTGCGTTCATCGTTCCAGTCGGCGTCGCCACGGCCGTCTATCTGGAGGAGTACGCCGACCAGGACCGCTGGTACAACCGCCTGATCGAGGTGAACATCCAGAACCTGGCCGCGGTGCCCTCGATCGTGTACGGCATCCTCGGCCTGGCGTTCCTGGTCCGCGGGCCCTTGAGTCTCGGCCACGTGGTGCTCGCGGCGGGTCTCACGCTCGGTTTGCTGGTCCTGCCGGTCGTGATCATCGCGGGGCGAGAGGCAATTCGCGCAGTGCCGCCCTCCATCCGCGAGGGCTCCATGGCTCTCGGGGCGACCCAGTGGCAGACGATCTGGAAGCAGGTGCTCCCGGCCTCTGTGCCCGGCTTCGCGACGGGAGTCATCCTGGCGGTGTCCCGAGCCATCGGCGAGGCGGCGCCGCTCATCGTCGTCGGCGGGGCCGTCTATCTGAGCTTCTACCCGAGCGGGCTGGGCAGCGACTTCACCGTCTTGCCGCTGCAGATCTTCAACTGGATCTCGCAACCCCAAGAGGAGTTCAAGGAGCTGGCTGCGGCCGGGATGATCGTTCTCCTCGTGATCTTGCTGTTGTTGAACGCCGTGGCGATCTGGCTCCGAAACAGATACGAGAAGAAGTGGTAGGTGGCCGATAGTGTTGGAAAAAGTGACTGACCGCGAGCGGGTGGAGCGCCAGCACGCGACACCCGAGATCCAGACCACTGTGCATGGTGGGCGCGACCGCGTCCAGGAGGAAGCAGAAGCGGTCCTCCATGAGTCCGTGTTCAGCCTGGAGGACGTGACGGTGTCCTACGCCGGCATTCCCGCCGTGGCGGACGTTTCACTCGACCTCTACCGAAACCACATCACGGCGCTGATCGGCCCTTCCGGATGCGGCAAGAGCACGCTGATTCGCTGCCTCAACCGCATGAACGACCTGATCCCGACCGCCGGCGTGGACGGGAAGGTCCTCTACCACGGTCAGGACCTCTACGATCCCCGGGTCGACCCGGTGGAAGTGCGGAAGCGGATCGGGATGGTGTTCCAGAAGCCGAATCCGTTTCCGAAGTCGATCTACGACAACGTCGCGTTCGGCCCTCGCGTGCTCGGAATGAAGGACGACCTCCCTGGTCGTGTCGAGCGGGCGCTCCGGCGTGCAGCACTGTGGGACGAGGTCAAGGATCGCCTCGATATGAATGCCTATGGCATGTCGGGCGGGCAGCAACAGCGCCTGTGCATCGCGCGTTGCCTCGCCGTTGACCCGGACGTCATCCTCATGGACGAGCCCTGCTCCGCGCTCGACCCGATCTCGACCGGAAGGATCGAGGACCTGATGCTCGAGCTGAAGCGTGAGTACTCGATCATCATCGTCACGCACAACATGCAGCAGGCGGCGCGCATCTCCGACCGAACCGCCTTCCTGATCGTCGAGCTGGATGCCGGCGAGAAGCACCGGACCGGTCGCGTCGTGGAGTACGACGAGACCGAGAGGATCTTCACCAATCCAACGGACCAGCGAACCGAGGACTACGTGACTGGCAAGGTGGGCTGATGGCCCCGGACGAGATCAGGCTCCACTATCGCGAGGAGCTCGACCAGCTGGAGCGGCGGGCGCTCGATGGGCTCGACTTGGTGATCTCCTCGCTCGACCGCACGATCGAGGCGGTCCAGCACCAGGACATCGAGCTCGCCGAGTTGGTGATCGCTGACGACGATGTCATCGACGGACGCTACCTCGAGATCCACCAGGCGATCCTGACGCTGCTTGCCACCCAGGCGCCGGTTGCCACGGACCTCCGGCTGATCTCCTCGCTTCTCCATGTGATGAAGAACATCGAGCGGATGGGGGACCAGTGCGTGAACATCGCAAAGCTCATTCCCATCGCTGGGCACGAGCCGCCCGCGGACGAGAGAGTCGTCGGCAACCTCGTCACCATGGGGAAATCGGTCCGGGCCCAGATCAGGCAGGCGAAGCGGGCATTCGCGGAGCGAAACGTGGAGATGGCGCGCGACCTCGTACGGCAGGACGACGTGATCGACAACCTGAACAAGGAGTGCTTTCAGCTCGCGATCGAGATCGGCGACGAGCACGACCGCCGCGAGTGGGCGATGACCATGATGCTCGTGGCCCGGGCACTGGAGCGGATCGGGGACAACGCGGTGGACGTCGGCGAGCAGGTGGCGTTCGTGGTCACCGGCCTATTTCGCGAGTTCGAGGACGCCTCCCATCCCGGCGAGGAGATCATGCCGCAGAGATCGTCGGCCTAGGCCCGAGTCCTTATCCGTTCCGTCTGACAAGATCGCCGCATGGTCTGTGCCGCGATCGACATCGGCTCGAACACCACCCGCGTACTCGTCGCGGAGCCCGTCGAGGGCCAGCTTCGCAAGATGATGGAGCAGCGGGCCTACACTCGAATCGGCAAGGCCTCCCAGCACGACGGCGCGGTCGATGCCGAAAAGATCGCCGAGGTCGCCGAGGTCGTGGCCACGCAGGTGCGTCTTGCCGAGGAGCTCGGGGCGGAGGCGATTCGAATCGTCGCCACGGCGGCGATCCGCGAGGCCACGAACCGCGAGCGAGCGGTTGACGAGATCGCGAGCACCGCAGGCGCGTCCGTCGACGTCCTCAGTGAGCACGAGGAGGGCCGCCTGGCCTTCCTGGGGGCAACGAAGACTCTTGGGCATCCGGTCGAGGGGGAGGTGGCGGTCGTCGACGTCGGCGGTGGTTCCTCCGAGGTCGTGCTGGGGACAGCCGCCGACGGAGTGCGCTGGGTTCGCTCCTTCAAGGTCGGCTCGGGGCAGCTCGCGGACGATTTCCTCTCCAACGATCCACCATCGCCCTCCGAGCTGCGGGCCGTGCGCGAGCGGATCGCCGAGCTCTTCGATGGGATTGAGCTGGAGCGCCCGTCCCAAGCGGTTGCCGTAGGCGGCAGCGCCACCTCGCTACGCACCCTGGTTGGAGCGGTGCTCGAGTACGAGACCCTCGAGCGGGCGATCCGGGTCTTGACCAGCGACTCGATCGCCGACGTGGCGAAGCGCTTCGAGCTCGACCCGCGTCGCGTTCGCATCCTGCCGACAGGTGTCCTCCTGCTCGAAAAGCTGTCGGAACTGCTTGGTCGTCCGCTCCAGATCGGCAAGGGCGGGCTTCGAGAGGGCGTCATCCTGGACCTCCTCAACGGGGCTGCGAACGGCACGCCCAAGGTTTTGGCTGCCTGAGAAGCGCAGTGGTCCTTGCTCGGCCAGCGTCGGTACGCTGCGCTTGTGGCGAGGGCCCGGCCGATCCCCGGACTGATCGCGGAGGAGCCGTATGCGGCCGCGGCAGCGAAGATCGTTGCCGTCAGGGGCCGCGAGCTGGCCGACCATTCCCGGGACGTCTTGGACGTCTCCGACGTCGAGCGTGTCCACGACATGCGAGTCGCGACGCGAAGGCTACGAGCCGCGCTGGAGGTGTTCGAAGCGTGCTTCCCGAGGAAGCGGTTCAAGTCGGTGCTCGCCGAAGTGAAGGCACTCGCCGATGCACTGGGTGAGCGGCGGGATCGTGACGTTGGGATCGTCGCGATGGAGAGGTTCGGCGAGGGCTTGGCAGCACCGGACCGTCCAGGCATTTCGAGTCTGATCACTGAGCTTCGGGCCGAGCAGGCGGAGGCCAACGCGGCGCTCGAGCCCTTCGTGAGCGCCGGGCGCCTGGCGTCACTTGGCGAGCGGCTGTCGGAGTTGGTGATCGAGGCGGAATCGATTTCACGCCAGGTGTCCCCGTGAAGGCTCGCCGCGTCAAGAAAATCGATCCGCTGGGCCCCCTGGCCGACAACGCGGCGAGGATCATCCGCGTACGGCTGCAGGAGGTGCGGGGCCTCGCTCCGGACGCGTTACAGCCAGGGAATACAGCGGCGCAGCACGACCTGCGCATCGCGGCAAAGCGGCTGCGCTACACCCTCGAGCTGACTGAATTCTGCTTCGGCAAGGCCGCCCTCAGGGCCCGGCACCGGGCGCGTGACCTGCAGGACCTGTTGGGAGAGCTTCACGACTGCGACGTGATGCTTCCAAGGGTCCAAGATCACGTCGCCGAGCTGAGGGACCTCGATGCCTCGACCGTGCATGAGCGAGCCGGGAGCGCGGAAGACCTCGACCCGCGGCTTGCCGCCCGGGCGCCGCACCGGACGGCTTATCGTGGGCTGGAGATCTTGACCGTGTATCTGGAGGCGCGCCGCCGCCTCCTCTTCGATCGATTCCGCGAGTTCTGGGCCGGCCAGGAGCGCGCCGGCACCTGGGAAAAGCTCGAACAGAGGGTGGTCGCTCGCTTGGACGCGGATCGCGATCGCACGGGATCGGACGGCGGGACCGGGGCGTCGGGCGCCGGTGGGCGGCGACCGGGCCGCCTTCCGCTGCCAATCAGGGGATCGAGCGGATCAGCTCGTCCCGTACCCTGAGTCGCTCGAGCTCTTCATAAAGGTCGGCCAGGAACGGAATCTCGGGATGGGTTGCGGCGAGAACCCGATGGGTTTCGCAATAGTGCCGCAACTGCATCTCTGACAACCGACCCGATCCAGGCCCACGCACCTTCGCCAGCTTGTCAGCGGCGTAGATGGCGGCGACGTCGAATGTCCGCGTCACCCTCGAACGATGCTCGGCCTTGCGCTCGGCGTATGACGAGATGCTCGCATCCTCGGTCATGCCGGAGACGATCCCCGCCATGCGAGGCCCAAACCGAGCCTGGATCTCATGGAGCTGGGTGGCGGTGTCCTCGATCACGTCGTGCAATGCGCCGCGCGCGCGAACACGAACGCTTCTGAGCAGTGGATTCTCGTGAACGAGTTCCGGCGTCCAGACCGTGGGTGAGGCAGCGTGCTCCACGGCCCGCTGCACGACCAGCATTCGACCGGCAACAGGCTCGCCGGTAGCATGGCCAGGGGTGAGCGCCGTCGATCCGATGCAGCGGCCCGCGACTGCGGCCGCACCCGTGCGTGAGGCAGCGGCCCCCGCGAAGTCACCGCCTGACCTCCACGACTCCTCGCTCTACTTCAACCGCGAGCTCTCGTGGCTGGACTTCAACGACCGCGTTCTGCAGCTCGCCGAGGACACCTCGGTGCCGCTGCTGGAGCGGGTCAAGTTCTGCGCCATCTGGGAGTCCAACCTCGACGAGTTCTTCATGGTCCGCGTTGCGAACCTCCACGACCAGCTCGAGGCCGGCGTGGACGCCCGCGGGGCTGACGGCGTCGGCGCGAGCGAGCAGATCGACGCGATCCGGGAAGCGGTCCTTGTTCAGCGCCAGCGGCTGTCGCGGTGCTTCGAGCGCGACCTGCGCCCGGCCCTGGCCGAGCACGGCATCCGGATCATCTCGCCCGAGCGGGCGAACGAGTCCGAGCGCCGCACCCTCGACCGCCTCTACGAGAAGAGCATCTTCCCCGCCCTCACTCCGCTCGCGATCGGCCTCGGGCGACCGTTTCCGTACATCTCGAACCTCTCGCTCAGCCTCGTGGTCAGCCTCCGCGACCCCGAGCAGGACACGGACGTATTGGCGCGAGTCAAGGTGCCGAAGGAGTTGCTGGGCCGCTTCGTCGAGATCGGGGAGAACGGCACGACCCTGGTCCCGCTCGAGGACCTGATCGCGGCGAACCTCGGCTCCCTGTTTCCGGGCATGGAGGTCACCGACCACTCGTTCTTCAGGGTCACCCGGGACACGGACTACGACGTGTCCGACGAGGCCGACGACCTGCTCCAGGCCGTGGAGGAGGAGCTCAGGCGCCGCCGCTTCGGGGAGGTGGTGCGGTTGGAGGTCGCCAAGAGCATGAGCCTGCGGCTTCGAGAGCAGCTCCGTGACGCGCTGTCGATCGACGAGCGCCAGCTCTACGAGACGGACGGGCCTCTTGACCTCTCCGACCTCTGGGACGTGGCGGGGGTCACCGGGCACAGCGACCTGCGCGCTCCCAAGCACACTCCCGCGACGAAGTCGCGATTGGTCGGGGAGGACGGGTCAGCGGTGAACTTGTTCGCCGCGATGCGGGAGGGGGACATCCTCGTCCACCACCCCTACGACTCGTTCGTGACCTCCGTGGAGCGGTTCGTGCAGCAGGCGGTCGACGACCCCGCCGTGCTGGCGATCAAGCAGACCGTCTACCGGACGAGCGCCGACTCGCCGTTGGTGCCGTCCCTGATCGAGGCCGCGGAGCGAGGCAAGCAGGCCGTGTGCATGGTGGAGCTGAAGGCGCGCTTCGACGAGCGGGCGAACATCCAATGGGCGAAGAAGCTGGAGCAGGCCGGCGTGCACGTGGTCTACGGCCTTCCGGCGCTGAAGAGCCACGCCAAGTGCATCCTGGTCGTCCGGCGGGAGGGCGAAGGCGTTCGCCACTACGCCCACATCGGCACCGGCAATTACAACCCCAGCACCGCCCGCCTCTACACGGACCTCGGCCTGTTCACCTCCGACCCCGAGATCGGCGCCGACATCGCCGAGATGTTCAACTACCTGACCGGCTACTCGCACCCGCGCCGTTATCGAAAGGTCCTCGTTGCGCCATTCAACCTGCAACAGGGGATCCTGCGTGAGATCGAGCGGACGATCGAGGCACACTCAGCCGAGCGTCCGGCGCGCATCCGGATGAAGATGAACGCGCTCTCGGACGCGCCGTCCATCAGAGCGCTCTACCGGGCCTCCCAGGCCGGCGTGCGGGTGCGGTTGAACATACGGGGGATCTGCGCCCTGCGGCCCGGCGTCCCTGGGATCTCGGAGAACATCGAGGTGGTCTCGATCGTCGATCGCTTCCTGGAGCACTCGCGAATCCTGTCGTTTGAGCGGCCCGGCGAGGAGGAGCGGGTCTACATCGGGTCCGCCGACCTGATGCCCCGAAACCTCTACAACCGGGTGGAGCTGGTCACTCCGGTCGAGGACCCGAGGATCAGGGCCCAGCTCCTGGACGTCCTCGATCGCAGCTTGGCGGACAATGTCAACAGCTGGGTCCTGGGGTCGGACGGCGGCTGGACGCGCCGCCATCCGGACGGCGAGCCACGTCGCGTTCAGCGAGAGCTGATTGAGCTTCACGAGAAGGGCGCCACCGAGCTGTCCCACTAGCGCTCCGCCGGCGTCCGCAAGACTGCGCCGGAATGGCGCTCACCCACACCGCGAACGGCTGGTGGCAGCAGGAGGCTCAGGCTCCGGTTCGCGCGCCCTCGCTGCGCGACGACTTGGGGGCCGACGTCCTGATCGTCGGCGGCGGGTACACGGGAATGTGGGCGGCCTGGTTTCTGACCGAGCTCGAGCCCAACGCCCGGGTGGTGTTGCTGGAAGCGGATCGCTGCGGCAGTGGCCCCAGCGGCCGCAACGGGGGCTTCGTGAACGCGATGTGGTTCAGCCTGCCGCTGCTTCGCCTGCGCTTCGGCGACGAGCCCGCGCTGCGAGTCGCCCGGGCCGCCGAGTCGGCAGTGTCCGAGATCGGGCGCTGGTGCGAGGACGAAGGGGTGGACGCCTGGTACCGGGCCAGCGGCTACCTGCAGGTGTCAACCGCTCCCGCCCACGACGACACGTCGCGGGCGGTGACTCGGGCCTGCCGTGACCTGGGGGCCCCGGACCCCTGCCACCCGCTGACGCGGGGCGCCGTGCGAGCCCGGTGCGACTCGCCGGTGTTCCGCACGGGGGCGTTCTACCCGGTGGCCGCCACCGTGCAGCCAGCCCGCCTGGCCTTCGGCCTTCGAAACCGGCTGCTGGCTCGCGGAGTGACGATCAACGAGGGATCGCGCGTCAACAGCCTGCGGAGCGAGGGATCCGCCGTGGTGGCGCGAACTGAGCACGGGAGTGTGCGGGCGAGCGCGGCCGTTCTGGCCGCCGGGCCAGCCCTGGCCGGGCACCGGCCGCTTCGACGGCGGCTCACAGTGACGTCGAGCCACATGGTGATCACCGAGCCCGTCCCGGACGTGATCTCGGCCCTGGGCTGGAGCGGTGGCGAGTGCATCACCGATTCGCGGGCGATGGTCCACTACTTTCGCACCACCCCGGACGGCCGAATCGCGTTCGGCTGGGGGGGCGGTCGGATCGTCCCGGGGGCGCGCCTGAATGGCCGCGCCGAGCTCGACCGGTCCCTGGTCGCGGAGCTCGAGCGCCACCTGGTGCGCTTCTTTCCTCCGCTTGCGGGACGGCGCATCGAGCACGCGTGGGGCGGGCCCATCGACGTCTCGCCGACCCACCTCCCGGTGCTCGGCAGCCTGGACGGTGGCCGGGTCCACTACGCGTTCGGCTACACCGGCAACGGAGTGGGGCCCTCGCGGCTGGCGGGACGGACGCTCGCGTCCATGGCGCTCGGCCGCGGCGACGAGGCAGCCAGGCTGCCCCTCGTGGGCTCCCCCGCCGTGCGGTTGCCGCCCGAGCCGCTTCGCTACGCAGGCGGAACGGTTGTCCGCGCGGCGCTCCTGCGACGGGAGCGCCTCGAGGAGGAGGGCCGCCGGCCCGGCCCCCTCACCCGGGCGATCAGCGGGCTGCCGGCGCGGATCGGCATCCACATCGGCCGTTGAGCGCGGGGTAGGCGTGACCTACGCTTCGAGCGCCAGGACGAGCTCGCGGATCGCCGCCGGATAGCGATAGGTGAGCCCTCCGTGCCTGCCCTCGAAGAGCTCCAGCGTGTGCTCGACTCCCAGCTTCTCGAGCTCCGCCGCGAAGGCCTGGGCCCCGAGATCGAGGTACCACTCGTCGGACTTGCCGGCGTCCAGATAGATGCGTCGCATGGAGCGCAGCGCGTCCGCATGGCGCGCGGCCATCCGCACCGGGTCGAGCTCCAGCCAACGTTCCCAGACCTCGTCCATGAGCCGCCCCGTGGTCACCTCGAACGGCAGACTGGCCTTGCCCGGCTGAGTTGGGTCCGGCGAGAAGGAGGCGGCGCAGCCGTACTCCATCAGGGGGGTGCCGAACTTGTCCAGGTCGAAGCGGTCGGCCTCGGCCAGCCGTTCGAAAAAGACGTCGTAGGAGCCCTCGAAGTGATCGCGGAGCTGGCGGGCGGTCTCCCGGAAGCCGGGAAGATATGAGCACTCGAACAGGGCGTCGCCGGCGTGCGAGGCCAGGGCGCCGAAGACGTCCGGCCGCATCATCGGCACGACCATCGCGCCGTAGCCGCCGGACGACTTGCCGGTGATGCCGCGGCGATCGCGGTCGGCTGCCGTCGGGTAGCGATCGTCCACGAACGGGACCACCTCGTCGCACAGGTAATCCTGGTAGGGCCCCGTGCCGGTCGAGTTCAGGAACTGGGAGCCGCCGTAGGAGGTCCAGCAGTCCACGAAGACGACGATCGCGTCCGGGCATTCGCGGGCCGCGAACATGGCGTCGACGCGCTCGAACACGTTCGGCTCGAAGGGCTCGCGGCGCCACCACGAATCGAGTTGCCCGAAGTACCCCTGGATCACGTACACGGAGGGCAGGGGGCGTGGATGGTCCGGCTCGACCCCCGGCGGGCGGTACACGTACAGCGGGCGCCTGGACGGGTCCCCCAGCGGGTTGCCGGCGAGCAGCTCGGACTCGACCGCCAGCCGGTCCAGCGTTCCCGCCGGCGGCCGCTCCCAGGGGAGGCCGGGTGCGCCCTCGGCCTCCCGCAGCGCCATCAGGCGCCGGCCCCGTCGGGCGGGCTTCCTCCCGAGTGCTCGGAGTAGGGATACCACCACTCCTTCGGGGCGATCTCGGTCTCGATGTGGACGTGCTTCGTCTCCTGGAACGCCTCGAGCCCCTCCCGGCCGAGCTCGCGTCCGAGGCCGGACTGCTTGAAGCCGCCGAAGGGCCCCGCGTCGTTGTCGGTGAGCGGGTCGTTGAACCACACGGTGCCCGCCTTGATCTCACGCAGGCAGCGGACCACGTTGCGAAGGTCGCGGGTGTACACGTTCGCGCCGAGGCCGAACCGCGTCGAGTTGGCGAGCTCGATGGCTTCGTCCAGCGACCGCACGCGCACGATCGGCGCCACCGGTCCGAAGGTTTCCTCCCGCAGCAAATCCGTCCCCGCCGCCGCGCCGGTGACCACCGCCGGCGAGAAGAAGTGCCCGCGCTCCCGGCCGGCGGTGTCGGCGCCGATCACGACCTCGGCTCCGGCCGCGACGGCCGCCTGGACCTGGTCCTGGACCTTCTGGCGCTGCGCCCGGGAGACCATCGGCCCGATGTCCGTCTCGGGCCTCATCGGGTCGCCCACCCGAAGCCCGCCGGTGTAGTCCACGAACGCCTGGAGATAGTCGTCGTAGACGTCGTCCATGACGTAGAAGCGCTCCGCGGAGGTGCAGACCTGGCCGGCGTTGAGGAAGGCCGCCCAGGCCCCGCCCTTGGCCGCGACGTCGATGCGATCGGCGACGTCGGAGCAGACAATGAACGGGTCCTTGCCTCCCATCTCGAGGTTGATGCGCGCCACCCGCTGCGCGCAGGCGGCGGCGATCCTCTTGCCGGTCTCGACCGAGCCGGTGAAGGCCACGGAGTCGACGCCCTCGTCCGCCACGAGCCCTGCTCCGACGTCCCCTCCCCCGGCAAGGAGGTTGACGGCTCCGGCGGGCAGGTGGTCGAAGCACGGCGCCAGGGCCAGGGTGGACAGGGGTGTGAGCTCCGAGGGCTTGCACACGGTCGTGTTGCCGGCCGCCAGCGCCGGCGCCAGCTTCCACGCCAACAGCAGCAGCGGGTAGTTCCAGGGGACGATGCAAGCGACGACCCCAACCGGCTCCTTCACCACCAGCGCCAGCTGGGTCGCCTCGATCGACGGGATCACCCGCCCGGCCGAGTCGCGGCCGATCTCCGCGTAATAGTCGAACGCGGCAGCGGTCCAACCCACCTCGTCGGAGTTCTCGATCACGGGCTTGCCGCCCTCGCGCGTCATCAGCTCGGCCAACTCGTCCGCGCTGGAGCGAAGCCGGGTCGCGACCTCGTGCAGGAGCTCCGCGCGCTCCACGGCCGGGGTTCGCTCCCAGCCCCGCTGCGCTTCGCGGGCCGCCCTGACCGCCGCGTCGACCTGCTCGCCGGACGGCGTGGCGACGGTCGCGAAAGCCTCTTCGGTGGTGGGGTTCTCGACCTCCAGCACCTCTCCGTCGCCCGCTACCTGCTCGCCGGCGATCAGCAGCCTGGTCTCGGGAGCCTTCACCCGAGCGATGCTAGCTGTCCGTTTGCCTCGCCGCCCATCGCTCCGGTGGGAGCGTCCGTCGTCTAGGGCGTGAGAGACTTGCGAGCCGAGGTGGTCGAATGAGCGACGAGTGGCGGGTCGAGGTCGACCTCGACGACGAGCAGCACGGGCTCACCCTGGGCGAGCGGCTGCGATCGCTCGACCTGGACGACGAGGCGCGGGAGCGGCTCGGCGAGCGGGTGATCGTCACCCGCGACGGGCCGAGGATGTTCCTGTACGCGGAGACCGAGGAGCAGGCGCGGGAGGCCGAGCGGGTGGCTCGCGAGCTGCTCGCCGCGGAAAAGCTCACCGCGGACACCGCGCTGACCCGCTGGCATCCCGACGAGGACGCCTGGAAGGACGCCTTGGTGCCGATGCCGCAAACGGACGAGGAGCGCGAGGCCGAGCGCGAGCGCCACGAGCGCGAGGCCGGGCGCCAACCGAGCCCTCCGTGGGCCTACGAGTGGGAGGTGCGCGTCCACCTGCCCGCGCACCGCGACACGGTCGAGCTGGCCAAGCTCCTGGAGGAGGAAGGGATCGAGGTCAGGCGACGGTGGAGGTACCTGATGGCCGGCGTGCCCACCGAGGATCGCGCCAGGGAGCTGGCCGAGCGGATCCGGGGCCAGGCCCCGGAGGGCTCACAGGTCGAGGTGGGAACGTCCGGCGCCCCTCACCCGGTGTTCCTGTATCTCGAGGCTCACAAGCCCGGGATCGCTCGCGACCTCGGGCTGTAACGGCTCAGGCCCGCGCCGTCGCTGGACCGGGAAGGATCTCGATCTCCTCCGGCTCGGGGCGAACCGCCGCGAGCCGTTCAGCGCGGCGCTGCTGCCAGATCACCAGCAAGATCGCCACCGCGGTGACCATGAAGAGCATGGTGGCAATCGTGTTGACCTGTACCGGGATGCCCCGCAGCGCGACACCGAACACGTACAGGGGGAAGGTCACCGTTGTTCCGGAGTTGAAGTTCGAGATCACGAAGTCGTCAATCGATAGCGCGAACGCGAGCAACGCTGCGGCGATGATCGCGGGCGCGAGTAGCGGCAAGGTCACGTAGCGGAAGGTCTGGACGGGGGTTGCGCCCAGGTCCCGCGCCGCCTCCTCGAGGCTCCGGTCGAATCCGATCAAGCGCGAGCGTACGACCACGACGACGAAGCTGATGCAGAACATGACGTGCGCGATCAGCAGCGTGGTGAACCCCAGCGGCGCCGAGTAGAAGATGAACAGCGACAGCAGCGAGGCGCCCATCACGATCTCCGGTGTCGCCATCGGAAGGATGATCAGGAGGTTCGATGCCCGCCGGCCGAAAAACTCGTACCGGACGAGCGCCAATGCCATCAGCGTCCCGATTGCGGTCGAGATCAGCGTCGCCAGCGCCGCCAGCTCCAGCGAGGTTCGCATGGCGTCGTTGAGCTCCTGCACGGCGAAGGCGTGCTGCCAGTACTCGAGCGTGAACCCGTTGCTGATCGCGAA
Source organism: Solirubrobacterales bacterium (assembly GCA_044871225.1). GTDB lineage: Bacteria > Actinomycetota > Thermoleophilia > Solirubrobacterales > 70-9 > AC-56. Next base: position 9,951 of record JBIOZP010000022.1, on the reverse strand, counting down.
GTTCAGCTTGTCCTTCGGTGTCTCCGCGAACGAGAAGACTGCGATCACCGCGATCGGGATCAGCAAGTACAGAACGGCAATGCCTGCGTAGATTCGCAATGCGTTTCGCCGCAGCCAGCCCATCAGGCGCGCTCCTCCTCCTCGCCCATGAAGGCCTCGGTCCCAGCAAGGCGGATGTAGACCAGGACGACCGCGAGGATGAGCGCCATCATCAGAAAGGAGAGGGCCGCGGCCTCGGGATAGGCGCGCTCGACCAGGAACATCGATTGGATCTTGTTCCCGATCATGTTCTGGTGCGTCCCGCCCAGGATGGTGGCATTGACATAGTCGCCGAAGGCGGGGATGAAGGTGAGCAGAACGCCGGCGACGATCCCGGGTGCTGTGAGCGGCAGCGTCACCCGAAGGAATGCCTTGCTCGACGATGCGTAGAGATCGCGGGCGGCTTCGATCAGGCGCAGATCCAGCCGCTCGATGCTGGCGTAAATCGGGAGGATCATGAACGGCAGGAAGTTGTAGGTGAGCCCCGCGATCACGGCGGTGGAGGTCGCCAGGAGGCGTCCGTCCGCCGGGATCAGGTGCAGGGCCTGGAAGACGTCGACGACTGGCCCCGAGTCGTAGAGGATCGTCTTCCAGGCGATCGTGCGGATCAGGTAGGTGGTGAAGAAGGGGGCGATCACCGCGAACAGGAGTAACAGCCGCCACCGCCCGGACTGTTGCGCGATCGCGTACGCGAGCGGGTAGGAGATCAGCAGCGCCAACAGAGTTGCCGCGCCGGCGTAGTAGAACGAGCGAACGATCTGCTCGCCATTCCCCGAGAGAGAATCGGGGAAGTTCGACCACTCCCAGGTAAACGTGAACCCCCCCGTCAGCAGCGAGCCCGACTGCAGCGCCTGCTGGGCCATGAAGCCCATCGGGACGACGAAGAAGAGGAGCAGCCACAGCGCCCCGGGGGCGAGCAGCCAGTAGGGAAGGAACCGGCGGCGGACGGTCATCAGCGAATCGTCATCTGCGCCTTACGTCAGCCGCCGGCACCCTTCGTCATCCAGTCACGACGTCCTGGAACTGCTCCGTGATGTCCTGCTGTTCCTGCTCGCTGCCGGGTGGATTCGGGTCCTGTGAGCAGCCCTGCAGGGACTTCGCCGGTGGGAAGATCAGCGGGTCGTTCGCCAGGTCCGAATCGCCGCGCTTGGCGAGGACCTCCTTGACTCCGTTGACCGGTGTCACGTAGTTGACGTAGGCGGCGATGTCGGCCTGCACCTCGGGCCGGTAGACGAAGTTCATGAACGCCAGCGCCGCAGGGGTGTTCGGGGCCCCAACCGGGATCACCATCTGGTCGAAGAATGTGTCGCAACCCTCCGTGGGCGAGCGCCACTCGACGTCGTCGCGGCCGATCAGCGATCTGTCCCCCGACCAACCCACTGCCGCGACGATGTTGCCGCTGGTCAGGTCCTCGGTGTACTCGTTGCCGGTGAAACGGCGGATTTGACCGGAATCGGTTTCCTGCTTCAGGAAGTCGATCGCCTTCTGCCAGTCCTCCGTGGTGAAGTTGGTGGGATCGGCCCCCTGCATCTGCATGACCAGCGGCACCGTGTCGCGCATCTCGTCGAGCATGGTCACCTTTCCCTTGTACTTGGGATCGAAGAGATCCTTCATCGAGTGGATCTCGTTACCCGGCCCCGAGGTAATGACCCAGATTCCGGTGAGGCCGCCCTGCCACGGGACCGAGTACTTGCGCCCGGGGTCCAATTCCTCCTGCTCGAACTGCGGCGCAATGTTCTGGAACACGGTCTTCAGGTCGGCGTGGTCGAGCTGCTCGAGGTAGCCGAGGTCGTACATCTGCTTCGCCAGCCAGTTCGTGACCACGAAGAGGCTGCGGCCGCCGGAGTCGCCGTTCGCGAGCAGCGGCTGCATCTTGCCGAAGAACTGAGTGTTCGAGTTGATGTCCTCGATGTAGTTGACGTCGAGCCCGTAGGCTTTCTCGAACTCGGCAACGGTTCCGTTCTTGCCCGGGTCGATGTAGCCCGGCCAGTTGGAGATCGTTACCTCTCCGGACGGCTTGCCGCCCTGGGCGACCTCCGTTCCGCCGTTGCCGCCGTCATCGCCGCAGGCAGCGACGAGAACGGGCATGGCAAGCGCCACGCACACAGCCACGACCACTCGCATGGAAGCCGCGCCACCGCGCCGTGAGAGTCCGTCAATCTTCAACTGTCTCAACATCCTCGTGTCTCTCCTTGGGATTCATGCCTTTGCCGGTTCGGAAGCTTCGCCAACGGGGTCTAGTTCATCAGTCAAATTGAGCGCGGACGAAGCGGACTCCCGCACCACGTGCATGTGCTCAGGCGCCCAGCTAAGCCGCACGGCCGCTCCGCCGCCGGGAAGCCGAGCCCGCTCCGCCTCGCTCGCGTTCGGCACCAGCACGGTCATCGAGACCCCGGACGGCAGGCGGACCACGAGCTGGGTAGCGGTGCCGAGGTAGACCGAGCTCTCGACCACTCCCTCCACGCTCGGTAGCCCGTCCCCCGCCGATTCGTGCGCGTGCGTGATCACCAGCTTCTCGGGTCGCACGACGGCGTGGCACCGCTCGCCCGCGTCGACGCCGTCGACCCGGGCCTCGAGCTCCGGGCCGCTCTCCAGGCGGATCGTTCCCCTCCCGGACCCGGCTGAGGTCACGGTGCCGGGCATCAGGTTGGAGACCCCGATGAACCCGGCGACGAACGTGGTCCGGGGCCGCTCGTACACGTTCACCGGCGTGTCGACCTGCTCGACGAGGCCGTTCGACATCACCGCGATCCGGTCGGACATCGTCAGCGCTTCCTCCTGGTCGTGCGTCACGTAAACGAACGTGATGCCGACGTCGCGCTGGATTCGCTTCAGCTCGAGCTGCAGACCCTTGCGAAGCTTCAGGTCGAGCGCCCCGAGGGGCTCGTCGAGCAGGAGCACCTTCGGCAAGTTGACCAGCGCGCGGGCGAGCGCGACGCGCTGCTGCTGCCCTCCCGACAGTTGGCTGGGCTTCCGGTTGATCTCGGCGGCGAGCCCCACCCGCTCGAGCTCCGCGGCCACCCGCTCGGAGATCTCGCGCTTAGGGACCTTCTTGCGGCGCAGTCCGAAGGCCACGTTCTCGCCGACGCTCAGGTGTGGAAAGAGCGCGTAGCTCTGAAACACGGTGTTGGTCGGGCGCTTGTGAGAGGGCAGCCCCGCGACGTCCTGCCCCTCGATCAGGACCCGGCCCGTGGTCGGGTCCTCGAAGCCGGCGACCATCCGCAGGGTCGTGGTCTTTCCGCAGCCGCTCGGGCCCAGCAGGGTGAAGAACTCCCCCCGGCCGATGTCGAGCTCCAGGTCACGCACCGCGACCAGCTCGCCGAAGCGCTTGCTGACGTGATCGAGGCGAACCGATGGCTCGCCCGCGGCACCGTCGCCGCCGTCGCTACGCAGTTCGGAAGCCGTGGTTTCGCTCACTCCTCGCTGGCCCGCTCCCGCACCCGCCGTCGGCGAGTGCTGAAACTCTCAACCTGCGCTAAGTATTGCCCACGCGGGTGGTCGGCAAACTGCCCCGGGCGCCAAACCGTCGAATGGCTCCGCCACGCTTGGTACATCGCGGAACCGAGGGCCGGGGCCTGCGGCAGGGCCTGGGCGGTTGGCGATGCACTCTTCACTGACGCTCCTCTCCTCCGCGGACGCTGAGGCTCGACCTGTTCGGCGCCCGGCGGGGCAGCCTATGCCCCGAGGCGGACGGGCACAAGGTGCGAAAGAAAGAAGAAGCCGCGTCCCTCTTATACAGAACGGACAGGCCGCGCGTGCGTATTTGACCCGCACCCGGGTTGCGCATCGTCCCGTTTGGCTATAACGTTTGTGCAAGCTGTAGCGAGGACGGAAGGAGAGGCATGGCCACCACCGGCACCCAGGCCGCAGCCCCGACGCAGACGGGCCTGCAGGAGCTGGCCAAGCGACACCTGTGGATGCACTTCACGCGCCACGGCGCGTACGACGACGGCGAGGTGCCGATCATCGTCCGCGGCGAGGGTCCGTACGTGTGGGACGAGCACGGCAACCGCTACCTCGACGGCCTCTCCGCGCTCTTCTGCGTGAACGCCGGCCACGGCCGAACGGAGCTCGGCGAGGCCGCGGCCCGCCAAGTCGAGGAGCTCGACTTCTACACGATCTGGAGCTACGCGCACCCGCGTGCGATCGAGCTCGCCTCCCGGATCGCCTCGTTGGCTCCCGGGGACCTGAACCGGGTCTTCTTCACCTCGGGCGGATCGGAGGCCGTCGAGTCGGCGATCAAGCTCGCGCGCGCCTATCACCAGCGGACGGGCAATCCCCGGAAGACCAAGTTCATCAGCCGCGAGATCGCCTACCACGGCACGACGCTCGGAGCTCTAGCCGCCACCGGCATCTCGGCCCTGCGGCAGGAGTTCGAGCCGCTCGTGCCGGGCGGCCACCAGGTGCCGAACACCGACAGCTATCGCTGGCCGGCCGACCGCGACCCGCTATGGGCGGCGGACCAGATCGAGGAGCGGATCCTGTACGAGCACCCGGACACGGTCGCCGCCGTGATCCTCGAGCCCCTGCAGAATGCGGGCGGATGCATCCCGCCCCAGGAGGGCTACTTCCAGCGGGTCCGCGAGATCTGCGACCGCCACAACGTGCTGCTGATCTCCGACGAGGTGATCTGTGCCTGGGGTCGTCTGGGCTACTGGTTCGGATGCGAACGCTACGGCTACGTGCCGGACATCATGACCGTCGCCAAGGCGCTCACTTCGGCCTACGTCCCGATGGGTGGGCTGGTCGCGTCGGACCGGGTGGCCGAGCCGTTCATGCACGGTGACGAGTCGTTCGCCCACGGCCTCACCTTCGCTGGCCACCCCGTGGCCGCGGCCGTGGCGATGGCCAACCTCGACCTGTTCGAGCGCGAGGACATCATCGGTCACGTGCGGCGCAAGGAAGGTGAATTCCGCGAGATGCTCGACTCGCTGCGGGACATTCCCATCGTCGGCGACGTTCGCGGCGCCGGGTTCTTCCACGCGATCGAGCTGGTCAAGGACCAGGAGACGAAAGCGAGCTTCACCGACGAGGAGTCGGAATGGCTCCTGCGCGGCTTCCTTTCCGGGGAGCTCTTCCGACGCGGCCTGATCTGCCGCGCGGACGACCGCGGCGACCCGGTGGTGCAGCTCGCGCCGACCCTGATCTGCGACACCGAGCAATTCGAGGAGATCGAAAGCGTGCTTCGCCCGGTTCTCACCGAGGCCGCCGAGCACGTCCGGAAGTGAGGCGCAGGGCCGGGCGGAGATGCTCACCGTAGGGCGCCTCACATCCGATTGCGGCCTCGAGCTGGCGGTGGGCGCCGATGGCGCCGATCGGCCGATCCGCTGGGTCCACATCTCCGAGCTCGAGGACCCGACCCCGTGGCTCTCGGGGGGCGAGCTGCTGCTGACCACGGGGATCCAGCTGAAGGGCGCCACCCGGCAGCGAAAGTTCGTCGCTCGACTCGCGGAGCGGGAGGTCGCCGCCCTCGGGGTGGGTACCGGCTTCGAGCACAAGCGCCTGCCGAAGCCGCTGCTGGAGGAGGCGGAGGCACGAGGCATGCCGGTGTTCGAGGTGCCCTACGAGATGCCGTTCATCGCGATCACCGAGCGGGCCTTCGCGCTGCTGGTGAACGAGCAGTACGCGGTCTTGGAGCGCGGCGCGCAGGTGCACGAGCGGCTCGAGCGGCTGGTGATCGAGGGCCGCGGGCTGAAGGCGGTCCTGGGCTCACTCGCGTCGGCGATCGGAGGGTCGGCGATCGTCCTGGACGCGGGAGGTCGCGAGCGCGCGCGGCACTCCGGCAAGGGTGGCCCGAGCGCCGCCGCGCTCAAGGATCTCGGCGCCGAGATGGCGGCGCGCAGCGCGATCTCCGCGCTCACTCCCTTCGAGCCCCAACACGAGTCGCTTGTCGGCCGGGCCCTCGCCGTCCCGGTGCCCGGGCGGCGTGGGGGGGTCCCCGTCGCCTGGCTCATCGTGGTCAGCCAGCATCCCCCGCTCGGCGACTTCGAGCGGCTGACCGCGCGGCAGGGGGCGATCGTCGTCGGCTTGGAGCTCATGCGCGAGCGTGTCGTGCGCGAGACCGAGCGCCGCCTGGCCGGCGACCTGCTCGCCGAAGCGCTCAGCGGCAGGCTCGACTCCGAGGAGCTGCGAAGCCGCCTTCTTCCGTTCGGGATCGGCGCCGAGATCGCGGTGCTCGTGTTCGAGCTCGAGGATCCGCACGCGGGCGAGCGCCCGCTGGAGGCGGAGCTTTCGAACGCGGGCGTGCCGGCTCTGGTCGCGACCAACGCGGCGGCTGGACGGCCCCTGCTCTGCGCCGTGATCGATCCTCGCTCAGACGATCCAGTTGAGGTCGCGGGAACCCTGCGGTCGGTCCTCGCCGGCGCCCACGGGCGGGTTCGCGCGGCCGCCAGCCGCCGCTTCGCGGTGGGCTCCCTTCGCCGTGCCTTCCACGAGGCCAGGTGCGCGCTGGAGGCGACGTCGCTTGCCGACGGGAACGCCCCCGAGGTTGCGAGCCACCGGGACCTGGGCGCGTTCACGCTGCTCCTCTCCCTCCAGGACGAGGAGGCACTGCGGCTCTACAGCGACGGGTTGCTGGACCCGATCGAACGCACCGAGGGGGAGTACGGCGGCGAGCTCCTGCGCTCGCTGGAGGCCTATATCGAGCAAAACGGGAACTGGGAGCGCGCCGCCCGCCAGCTCTACTGCCACCGGCACACGCTGCGTTACCGGATCCGCAAGATCGAGGAGCTCACCGGCCGTGACCTCTCGCGGGCCACGGACAGGATCGAGCTCTGGCTCGCCCTTCGCGCGCGGGAGTTGGTCGCCTAAATGCGCAATTCCGCCGCCTCCTCCAAGATCAATCCGGCGACATCCTCTCAGGGAGCCGGAGGCGACCGGTGGTCCGAGCTTGCTCGGATTCGTCCGGTGTCGCCGGGTTTGGGCGCCGACCTGACCCGGCAGGCACCTCCACAACCACCGCGACTATCGTCGCTAGCCCCGGCGAGGTCATGACATGCATGTAGCGGTCCTAGGTGCTGGTGGGACGATCGCTCCGGCGATCGTTCGCGACCTGGCCGAGTCCGACGCGGTGGACGGGCTGCTGCTCCTCGACCTGGACGAGGGCCGAGCACGGCAGGTGGCCGAGCGGTACGGGGGGGAGAAGGCGCGGGCGGCGTTCGCCGATGCCCGCGCCTCGGGGGACCGCCCGGACTCCCTGGCACGCGCGCTGGAGGGCTCCGACGTCCTGGTCAACTCGGCCAGCTACAGGGTCAACCTCGACGCGATGGCCGCCTGTCTCGCGGCGGGAAGCCACTACGTGGATCTGGGCGGGCTCTATTGGATGAGCGCCCGGCAGCTCGAGTTGGGGCCGCGATTCGTGGAGGCCGGGCTGCTCGGCCTCCTGGGCATCGGCTCGGCGCCCGGCAAGACCAACCTGATGGCGCTCCACGCCGCCCGGGAGCTGGGCGGCGCCGCCGAGGCGATCCACGTCTCGGCCGCGGGCCGCGACCGCAACCCGCCGGACGGCTTCAGCATCCCCTACGCGCTGCGAACCCTCCTCGACGAGCTGACCATGCAGCCAGTCGTCCTTCGTGACGGCGCCGCTCAGGAGATCGAGCCGATGAGCGACGGAGGCGCCGTCGACTTCGGGCCGCCGATCGGCAGGGCCGAGACCATCTACACCCTGCACTCGGAGCTGCTGACCTTCGGCGACAGCTTCGGCTGCCGGGAGGCCAGCTTCCGGCTGTCGCTCTCGCCGGAGCTCCTGTCCACGCTTCGCGAGCTCACGGAGGCCCCCGACGAGGAGGTCGACCGCGTCGCGGCCGATGCCCAGACACCCTCGAGCGACACGGTGGCGGTGCACCTGGTGGAAGCTTCGGGAGGCGGGCGATCCGTCCGGGTTCGGGCGATCACCGAGGCCAACAGGACCTGGGGCCTGGGAGGCGGGGTGATGTCGACGGCGGCCCCGGCGGCAGCGGCGGTGCGGCTGCTGGCCGGGGGCCGCATCGCCACCCGCGGCGTCGTTCCCCCCGAGCGGTGCATCGAGCCCCCGGAGATGTTCGCCGAGCTCGAGCGGCGAGGTTGTTCATTCGAGACCACGAGCCGCGAGGAGGTGCGGGCGTGAAGGTCGGCGTCCCCACCGAGACGAAGGCGGACGAGTACCGGGTGTCGTTGACGCCCGTCGGGGCGCGCGAGCTGGCCGAGCACGGTCACGAGGTGCTGGTCCAAGCCGGGGCCGGAGAGGGGAGCGCGATCTCCGACGCCGACTACGAGGCTCAGGGAGCTCGGATAGCCCCGACCGCGGAGGACGTTTGGGGCGAGGCCGAGCTCGTCCTCGGGGTCAAGGAGCCGCAGCCGCAGGAGGTGCCGTTGCTGCGGGCCGACAGCACCCTGTTCACCTATCTGCATCTCGCCCCGGCGCCGGATCTGACCAGGGGCCTGTGCGAGTCGGGGGCGACCTGCGTCGCCTACGAGACGGTCGAGGACGCCCAGGGGCGACTGCCGCTGCTCGCGCCGATGAGCGAGATCGCCGGCAAGATCGCCACCCAGGCGGGAGCGTTCATGCTCGAGAAGCCGCTCGGCGGGCGCGGCATTCTGCTGGGCGGCGTCCCCGGCGTGGCTTCCGCGAACGTGATGGTCATCGGCGGCGGAGCCGTGGGCATGAACGCCGCCTTCATCGCGATCGGGATGGAGGCCGACGTGTTCGTGTACGACACGAACATCGATCGCCTGCGCGAGCTCGACGTCGCCTTCGGCGGGCGCGCCTCGACGGTGTACTCCTCGACCCTGTCGATCGAGGAGCGGCTGCCTGACGCCGACCTGGTGATCGGCGGCGTCCTGGTCCACGGAGCCCGCGCTCCCCGGGTGATCAAGCGAGACCAGCTCGCCCTGATGAAGCGGCATTCGGTGCTGGTCGACGTGGCGATCGACCAGGGCGGCTGCTTCGAGACCTCGCGGCCCACGACGCACCGCGACCCGACCTTCGAGGTCGACGGGGTGATCCACTACTGCGTCACGAACATGCCGGGAGCCGTGCCGATCACCGCGACCTACGCCCTGACCAACGCGACCCTTCCGTACGTGCTCGCTCTGGCCGATCACGGTGTCGCCGAGGCGACGCGACGGGATCCCGGCCTGAGGCTCGGGATCAACGTCGCCGGGGGCCAGGTGACCCACCCGGCGGTTGCCGAGGGGGTTGGGATGGAGTACGTGCCGCCCGAGCGGGCCCTGGGGTTGGAACCGAGGGGCGACGGCGCGGCTGCCGCCGACGGGGCCGGAGCGACGGCGACCCGGGCGACCCCCGGCTCACACTGACGCGCTACTTCGCGACGCGGATCAACTTCTTGTTGACGAACTCGTCCATGCCGTACGGGCCGAGCTCGCGCCCGAAGCCGGAACGCTTGACGCCCCCGAACGGCAACTCGGCGCCGTCAAGGAGGACCCCGTTCACGAAGACCATGCCCGCCTCGATCTCGTTGGCGACTCGATCGGCCTGCTCGGGATCGGTCGTGAACACATAGGAGCCGAGGCCGAACGGCGTGTCGTTGGCGACCCGGATCGCCTCCTTCTCGGATGAGACCCTGTAGACGCTCGCGACGGGCCCGAAGAACTCCTCTCGGTAGGCGTCGCTCTCGGGACTGATGCCGGTGAGCACCGTCGAGCCGATGAAGTTGCCGTTTCGATCGCCCTCGAGAACGGCCTCGGCGCCCTGGGCCTTCGCGCGGTCGATCTGGTCCTGAAGGCGCTCCGCCGCGGTCGACGACGAGAGTGGCCCCATCGGCGAGTCCTGGGTCGGATCCCCGGGCTCCACCTCCTTCATCTTCTCCGTGAGCTTCGCGAGGAAGTCGTCGTAGAGCTCGTCGACGACGATGAACCGCTTGGCGGCGTTACACGACTGGCCCGTGTTGTCGAGGCGCGCCTCCACCGCGGCGT
>JBIOZP010000021.1:0-2258 GCA_044871225.1 Solirubrobacterales bacterium | reverse complement strand
CGAGAACAACCTGCGCGCGGACGAGCCGCGCCCGTCGATGCCGGTCGAGCGCGCGCTCGAGTCCGCGCCCGATGCGGCCGACGGCGGCTTCCGCGTCCCGAGCCCGGGAGCGAATTAGTGGCCCCTCCGGCAATTCCGCACCCCGCCTGGCGGCCGCTGATCACCGCCTGGCGGCGTCCTCGACCACTTGAAATCCCAGAGGGATTCCTGCGGGTCTGCGTCCTTGCCAGCCGGCGCCAGCGACCCCCAGTCGAGGCACGGACTCACCGGAGGAACCACTAATGCTCGAGCTGACCGCTGCGGAGGCGAGCCTGCGCATCAAGGAGGGCGACCTCGACGCGGGCGAGTACTTCGACTTCTACCGCCGGCGGGCCGCCGCCGACGCCTTCAACTCCTACATCTGGGTCGCCGAGGACACGCCCACGTTCAACGGGGGAGACCTCGCGGGCGTCCCGGTCGCGATCAAGGACCTCTTCTGCACCGAGGGAATCCCGAGCCAGGCCGGCTCGAAGATCCTCGAGGACTATCGCCCGCCCTACACGGCGACGAGCGTCCGCAACCTCTACAACGCCGGCGGGACGCTGCTGGGCAAGACCAACCAGGACGAGTTCGCGATGGGCTCGTCCACCGAGAACTCCGCCTACGGCCCCACTTTGAACCCGTGGGACACCAAGCGGGTCCCCGGTGGGAGCAGCGGTGGCTCCGCGGCGGCCGTGGCGGCCGGAACGGCGCCCTGGAGCATCGGCACGGACACCGGCGGCTCGATCCGCCAGCCCGCGGCGCTGTGCGGGATCGTCGGGATGAAGCCGACCTACGGCGCGATCAGCCGCTACGGCATGATCGCGTTCGCCTCGAGCCTCGACCAGGCCGGCCCGTTCACCCGCGACGTGACCGACTGCGCGCTGCTGCTCGGCGCGATGGTCGGGCCGGACCCGTGCGACAGCACGAGCATCGGCCTCCCGGAGCCGATCACGACGCCGACCGCGACCGACCTCAAGGGCATCCGGCTCGGCGTCCCCGAGGAGCTCACCGGCGAGGGCATCGAGCCCGGCGTCCTGAAGGCGTTCCACGACACGCTCGAGCTCGCCAAGCAGCTCGGCGCGACGGTGGAGACGATGCATCTGCCGCACTCGCCGCACGGCCTGGCCGCCTACTACCTGATCGCCCCGGCCGAGTGCAGCTCCAACCTCGCCCGCTACGACGGCGTCCGCTATGGCTTCCGCAAGCCCGCCAAGGACCTGCTGTCGATGTATACCGAGACCCGCGAGGCGGGCTTCGGCGCCGAGGTCAAGCGGCGCGTGCTGATCGGCACCTACGCGCTCTCGAGCGGCTACTACGACGCCTACTACGGGAAGGCGCAGAAGGTCCGCACGCTGATCGCCCAGGACTTCAAGGACGCCTTCGCGAACTTCGACCTGGTGGTCACGCCGACCACCCCGGGCGTCGCGTTCGAGCTCGGCGCGAAGACCGCCGATCCGCTCGCGATGTACATGAACGACGTCTGCACCGTGCCGATGTCGCTCGCCGGCCTTCCCGCGATCAGCATCCCGAACGGGCTGAGCGAAGGCCTGCCGGTCGGCTTCCAGCTCGCCGGCCCGGCCTTCAGCGAGAACCGCATCCTCGACGCGGCGCACGCGCTGGAGCAGGCGATCGGCTTCGACGGGAGGAAGGCCTTCGCATCATGAGCACCGAGTACGAACCCGTCATCGGCCTCGAGATCCACGTCCAGCTCAAGACCCGCACGAAGATGTTCTGCGGGTGCGAGCTGAGCTTCGGCGAGGAGCCCAACACGCGCACCTGCCCGGTCTGCCTCGGCCTGCCCGGCACGCTGCCGGTGACCAACGCCCAGGCCGTGACCTACGGGATCATGATGGGGATGGCGCTGGGCTGCGAGATCGCGCCGCGCTCGATCTTCCACCGCAAGAACTACTTCTATCCGGACCTGGCGAAGGGCTACCAGATCTCCCAGTACGACATCCCGCTGTGCCTGGGCGGGCGGCTGGGGGACGTGCGCATCCACCGCATCCACCTCGAGGAGGACGCGGCGAAGCTCGTGCACGTGGGGGAGTCCGGCCGCATCCACGGCTCCGACGCAAGCATCGTCGACTACAACCGCGGCGGCACGCCGCTGGCGGAGATCGTCACCGAGCCCGACATCCACTCGGCCGAGCAGGCGCGCGACTGGCTGCAGCTGCTGCGCGAGACCCTGCGCCAGCTCGGCGTGAGCGACGTGAACATGGAGGAGGGCTCGCTGCGCT
>JBIOZP010000020.1:0-10034 GCA_044871225.1 Solirubrobacterales bacterium | reverse complement strand
CGGCGCTCGCCGCTCGGAAACAGCGCGCAGCGGAGCCGCTGGTAGTCCTCGGGGTGGAGGCTGCCGTTCGCGGAGCCGATGGTGTAGGAGGTCACCACGCGGCGCTCCTCGCTCGTGTGCAGGTGGCCGTTTTCGAGCAGCTCGACGAGGCAGTCGGCGACCTGGCGGTCGAACTGGCGATCGGCCTGCATCACCAGCTCCCCGATGGCGTCCCCGATTTCCAGCGGCTCGCGGTACGCGCGAGCGGTGGTCATCGCGTCAAGGGCGTCGGCGGCGCCCAGGATGCGGCTCGGCAGCGGAATCCGCTCTCCTGCCAGGCCGTCCGGGTATCCCGTCCCGTCCCATCGCTCGTGGTGGTGGCGAACCCACGTTGCGATCTCCTCCAAGCCGAGCGCGAGGACCATTCGCTCGCCCGCCTGGCAGTGGTCTCGGACCAGATCGACCTCCTCCGCCGTCAGGGGCCCGGGCTTCAACAGCACCTCGTCGGGCACGCCGAGCTTGCCGACGTCGTGCAGCGTGCCGGCGATCGTGATCTCCTCGATGTGCTCGATCGGAAGACCGAGATGCACTGCTACGGCCGTGGCGTAGAGGGCAACGCGCTCGGAGTGGTGGCGCGTGTAGCGGTCCTTGTCGTCCACTGCCTGCGCCAGCGCGTGGACCGTGTTCATCGACTGGCTCACGCGGGCCAAGGTAGCGCAGCTCATTACTCGAAAGCAAGTAGGAACCGTTAGGACCGGCCATCTGTACGAGCCTCGGTAGCCTTGCGTGCGGTGAGCCTGCGGGCGGGGCCCTACACCTTCACGCACGTCACCTATGACCCTCCAAGCGACGTGCTGTACGCGGCGATCGGGAGCCCGCGGTCGGGAAGCCGGGTCGAGACCCCGGAGTCCCACTACCTTCGCTACGACTCGAGGGGACGGTTCTCGGGAATCATCCTGATGGGCCCGCGCGAGCAGCTCGAGCGCGAGGGAGGCGTGTACCTCAGCCTCCCGGAGGGGGATCGAGTACGGGTCCAGGGAATTGAGGCGCTCCTGCGCGAAGCGGGACGTCGCTAGTGGCGACGACTGATCTCACGTCCTGGGCGGGGGCGTCGTTATGTAGTTGGATGACAGCGATGGCGAAAGCGCTACCGCCGTTTGGAGCATTTCTCGACGACCACCTCCATCCCGTGCGTGCGTTTCTGCGCGGGATGGTGGGTCCGAACGACGCCGAGGATTGCCTGCAGGAGACCTTCCTGGCCGCCCTGCGCGCCTATCCGCGGGCCCATCCGGGCAATTTGCGTGCCTGGGTGCTCACGATCGCAAGGCGAAAGGCGCTGGATCACCACCGCTCACACGCGCGGAGGCCGAAGCCCGTCGCCGACCCGGAGCTGCTGATGGACGGGCCATCGGTGGGCGGGGGTGGCAACTCCCTGGACGGCGCGATGGGGATGAGCCCGCGTCACAGCGAGATCTGGGCGGCGGTGACCGAGCTGCCCCCGAGCCAGCGAGCGGCGGTCGTCCTGCGATTTGCCGTCGACCTGGGCTATCGCGACGTGGGAGAGGCGATGGGGACCTCCGAGGAGGCGGCCCGTCGAAACGTCCACGAGGCCTTGAAGAAGCTGCGCGCCAGCGCAACCGAGCTGAAGGAGATGAACAGGTGATGAGCGAGTTCGCGGCCAAGCTCGCGAAGCGTGCCGACGAAGACGGGCTCTTGGATGTCGCCTACGCGACCGTGGACATGCCCGTGGGCACGGGCATGGTGGCCGCAACGCGGAAGGGCCTGGTGCGCGTGGGGCTGCCCAACCAGGCGATCGACGACGTCCTTTCCCGGCTTGCCGAGGAGGTCTCGCCTCGCGTCATGGAGTTCCCCGCCAGGCTGGATGAGGCCCGGCGGGAGCTGGACCAGTACTTCGAGGGGCGGCGGGACCGGTTCGAGCTCCCGCTGGACTGGCAGCTCAGCCTGCCGGGCTTCTACCGGAGGGTGCTGCGGGCGACCGCGCGGGTCCCCTTCGGCGAAGTGATCACCTACACCGATGCGGCCCGCCGGGCGGGCAACCCGCGTGCTGTCCGGGCGGCGGGCACGGCGCTGGGCCTGAACCCGATCCCGATCGTCGTCCCCTGCCATCGCGTGATTCGCACCGGCGGCAACGTGGGCAACTACGGCGGAGGCCCGGAGATGAAGCGCTTCCTCCTGGCGCTGGAGGGCGCGCTGTAGAGAGCGTGCTCTAAGCTGCGGCCATGGTCATAGCGATCATCGTCATCGCGGTCCTGATCGTGTTGGCAATCCTGATCTTGGTCGGGGTCAACAACTCGATGATCGAGGCCCGTAACCGCGTCGACGAGGCCTGGTCGGGAATCGACGTACAGCTCAAGCGACGCCACGACCTGGTTCCCAATCTGGTCGAGACCGTCAAGGGCTATGCGACTCACGAGCGCGAGACGCTCTCGAAGGTCACTGAGGCCCGCGCGGACGCGATGAAGGCCCAGGGCCCCGCCCAGGCGGGCGCCGCGGAGGGCCGGCTGACCGCGGCGCTGGGCGATTTGCGCGCGATCGCGGAGAACTATCCCGAGTTGCGCGCCACGGAGAACTTCCAGCAGCTCTCGCGAACGCTCTCGGAGCTGGAGGACGAAATCCAGGCCTCGCGGCGGATCTACAACTCGAACGTGCAGTCCTACAACACCAAGATCCAGGTGTTCCCGAACTCGGTCATCGCCGGGATGCGCGGCTTCGAGCCACGGGAGTTCTTCGAGATCACGGACGCGGCCGACCGCGAGCCGGTCCAGGTCAGCTTCAACTAGCGCCGGGAATCGCTGGACGGTCCGCCGGGGAAACACTCTCCTTGGCGCCAATCGCTTGCCCAGCGTGACGGGCCGGGCGTCAATCGCTCGCTGAACGCGACCCGACCGGAGGTCAGCAGGGGGTTCTGATCGGGGCCCGGGAGTCGACCACGACGAAGGCGCTGCCGGAGACGGTCTTGAGGCGGTTCAGGTCCTCATCATCCCAGCGCCTTGACCTGGCGCCGGTGATGAACCAGTTCGCTCCCGTGCCGCCGTTGTCCGCGTTGATGATCCCGTAGTGGAACAGGGCCCTGAAGATGACACGGGCTTGACTGCCGCGAGGGAAGCGGTGGAGGTGGTCGCGGAAGTAGGAGTGGCGCAGCCGCAGGCGAAGTCCCATTGGCGGCAGGTTCGAGTCGCAGGAGCTCGACGCGTAGTGGGTGGCTGGATGAATGTAGGCGCGGCGGGTCTCGGCGAACGTGACCCGGATCGCATGGCGCACCCGGCCTCGCTGCACCTCGCCGTAGCGCACCAGGCCGGGGAGGATGGGCAGCCCCGCCGCGTCGGCGGAGGTCCAGCCGTCCCGGCGAAGCCGGTTCGAGCCCAGGTCGAAGTGAGCGGTGGACCCGGCGTTCCAGCGATGGCCCGTGCCGCCGACGTAATGGGCGGCGAAGAGCTCGAATAGATCGCATCGGCCGCGTTGCAGGACGAGAACGTGACGGTCGGACCCGTACTCGACCGGAGCGCTGGGCGGGATGGGGGCCAGCCCGAAGTCGCTTTGATCGGGATAGGCGGTGACCTTGACGCGCACCCTTCGCTGGTCACGGGGCACGGTGGTGTACGGAATCCCGTAGGCGCCGTTGCCGCCGAAGTCCGGATGGACCACCTGATTTCCGCCGAGGCCCGTGATCGCGTCGATGTAGTCCCCTGAGCTCGGGTCGAGGGGCGCCCTCGAGACGTCCTGGTTCCAGGCGCTCTGCCCGGCAGCCGAGCGGGCCCGCGCGTCACCGTTGAAGGCCGGGAAGAGGTCGCAGCCACGGATCTGAGGCGGCGGCGCTCCATGAGCGACTCCGGCCCCCAGGCACGCGGCAATGACGAGCGGCGCCAACGAGCTCCACAACCGCCCCATCCGCTTCGCGGTCGTCACGATCCCATCATCGGCTCGGTGGCGGGGAAGGTGGAGTGGGGCGGACGGAACGCCCAGCCATGCGGCCGGGCTGAAGACCGGGCCGCGAACGTGGGGGCGATCGGGTGCCGGCAGGAACGCCGGGGTCGGCGCTGAATCGAGGAGCCGAGCCCATCGGCCCCCTGTGCCCTGGGCCGGCAGTGCCCATGATCGTCGACTGCGCCTACTACAAGGACCGAAAGCGCCACGGCGAGGAGCCGATTGGCCTCGAGCAGGCGGTCGAGTTCGTGAATCGACAGGACGGATTCGTGTGGCTGGGCCTGCTGGACCCAACCCCGCAGGAGCTGGCGGCCGCCGGCGAGTCGTTCGACCTTCCCAAGCTCGCCGTGGAAGATACCGTCCACGCCCACCAGCGCCCCAAGCTCGAGGACTACGAGGGCCACTTCTTCATCGTCTTGAAGACAGCTCGCTACGACGAAGCCAAGGAGCAGGTTCACTTCGGCGAGATCCACGTCTTTCTCGGCAGCGGCTACGCGATCACCGTCCGCCACGGGGAGGCCAGCGAGCTGAAGCCCGCGCGCGAGCGCTTGGAGGGCAAGTACGCCGAGCTGCTCGACGCTGGGCCCGCGGCCGTCGCCTGGGCCGTCCTGGATCAGGTCGTCGATGACTACGAGCCCGTCACGGCGGGCATCGACGACGACATCGAGGAGGTCGAGGAGGACGTCTTCACGCGCAAGGGCGACTCGAGCGAGCGGATCTACTTCCTGAAGCGCGAGGTGATCGAGTTCCACCGGTCGGTGTTCCCGCTCCTGGCCCCGCTGGAGGCGCTCGAGCGCGGCGCCTACCCGCAGATCGCCGAAGGGCTTCGGCGACACTTCCGCGACGTCGCGGACCACGCCCGGCGAGTGGACGAGCAGATCCACTCGCAGCGGGAGCTACTGACCTCAATCCTCGAGGCGAACCTGTCCCTGGTCGGAGTGCAGCAGAACAAGAACGTCCAGGCGATCTCGGCCTGGGCCGCGATCGTGGCCGTGCCGACCTTCCTGGCCAGCATCTGGGGGATGAACTTCAAGTACATGCCGGAGCTCGACCAGCACTGGGGATACCCCCTGGCGCTGGTCGTGATGGCGCTCTCCACCTTCCTGCTGCACCGCTTCTTCAGGCGAATCGAGTGGCTCTAACCTAGGCTGCGTGCTGATCCCGGTCGCCCACCTCGAGGGCGCGTTCGAGCCGCTGCAACTCGTTCCCGTGGTCGTCATCGCCGGGCTGTACGCGGTTCGGGCCCGAAGCCTGGCGCTGCGTGGGCGCCCGGTCCCCGGATGGCGGCAGCTCAGCTTCGCGGCGGGGATCCTCCTGATGGTGGTGGCGCTGGCGTCGCCGCTGGCCGCCCTCAACTACGAGCTGGTCTGGGTCCACATGGCCCAGCACCTGGTGCTGGCAGACTTTGCGGCGCTCCTGATCGTGCTCGGGGTGACCGGCCCGCTGCTTCAGCCCCTGCTCGCCACACCGGGGCTGCGCTGGCTGCGGTTCTTGGGCGAGCCGCTCATCGCCCTGCCGCTGTGGCTGGTGAACCTCTACGTCTGGCACATCCCAGTGCTGTATCAGGCGGCTCTGTCGAGCGAGGTCGTGCACGCGCTCGAGCACGCCTGCTTCGTCGGATTCGGGATCGCCATGTGGATGGCGCTCCTGGGACCGCTCCCGAAGCCGGACTGGTTCGGGAACGGCGCCCGCTTGGTGTACGTGCTGGTGGTTCGGTTCGGAGGAGCAGTCCTCGCCAACGTCCTGCTTTGGGCTGGGTCGCCGCTCTATCCCGACTATGCGCCGGGTGAGGCGGCGCACGGGATCACGCCGCTCGCCGACCAGGGGGCCGCCGGGGTCCTGATGATGATCGAGCAGAGCCTCATCACCTTGGCCCTGTTCGCCTGGCTCTTCTTCCGGACCGCACAGCAGGGCGAAGAGCGCCAGGAGCTCCTGGACCTCGCAGCCGAGCGTGGGGTGGCCCTCGACGAGGCTCGGGCGGCCAGGGCCGTGGCGGCGGGCCAGGGCGCCAGGCTGCGGGAGCGGATCGCCGACGAGGCCATCGGCGGCAAGCGGTAGATCGCTTGAGCCTGACAGCACGAGATCGGATTCTCGCCTGGCTGGTGACCGGGCCGGTGGGGCGCCTTGCCGCCTTCGTCGTCGATCTCGGCGCGATCCTGGCCCGCGGAGCGATCAATAGGCTTCGGCGATGAGGACCTCGGTCACGGAGCTTGGCGACTCGCGAGTGCGAGTGGAAGTCGCCGTCGAGCCCGACGCCCTCCAGCAGCGTGTGGATCGGGCCGCCGTCGAGCTCGCGCGCGACATGCGGATGCCCGGCTTTCGGAAGGGCAAGGTCCCCCCGCAGCTCGTGATCCAGCGGGTGGGCCGCGAAGCCGTGCTCGAGCAGGCGCTTCGCGAGTCCCTGCCCGAGTGGTACGAGCGAGCGCTGACCGAGGCGGGGATCACCCCGGTCGGGGACCCGGACCTGAAGATGCCTGAGATGCCCGGCGCCGGGGAGGGGCTCTCGTTCTCGATCGAGGTCGCCGTGCGACCCAGTGCCCGTCTGGGCGACTACAAGGGCCTCGAGGTGGGGAGGGAGGAAGTGCAGGTTCCCGACGACGCCGTGCAGGCCGAGCTCGATCGGCTGCGCGAGGGGTTCGCCAGCGTCCGGCCGGTGAATCGGCCGGCGGGACCGGGTGATCTCGTGGTCATCGACTACGCGGGAACCGTCGACGGAGAGCCCTTCGAGGACTCGGAGGCCTCGGACCTGATGGTCGAGCTGGGGGCGGACGGCTTGCTGGCTGAATTCGACCAGGCGCTCGCCGGGACATCGGCGGGCGACCAGCTTGAGGTCGAGGTCCGCTTTCCCGACGACCATCGCCCCGAGTCGCTGGCGGGCAAGCTGGCTCGATTCGCCGTGACCGTGAAGGAGGTCCGCGAGAAGGAGCTCCCGGAGCTCGACGACCAGTTCGCCGCCGAGGCCTCGGAGTTCGAGACGCTCGACGAGCTGCGAGAGGAGATACGAAGCCGGATCGCCGCGGCGCTCGAGCGCCGAGCCGACGCCGAGTTTCGCGAGGCCGCTGTGGACGCCGCCGCGGCCGCGGCGCAACTCGACCTACCCGCCGACCTCGTTCATGCGCGCGCCCACGAGATGTGGGAGCGCCTGGAGCGCTCCCTCGCCTCCCGCGGGGCCAGCGCGGAGGGTTTCTTGAAGGTGGAGGGCAAGACCCGCGAGCAGGCGATCACGGATTTGGAGCCCGACGCCGAGCGGGCGCTCCGCCGCGAGGCGACCCTCGAGGCGGTCGCCGAAGCGGAGAGCCTGGACGTGGCCGAGCAGGAGATGCTCGACGCCCTGCGGCCGGCGGACGGCGAGGAGGACCCGGCGAAGCTACTCGACGGCCTGCGCGCGAGCGGGCGTGACGCTCTGCTGCGCGAGGACCTGCGCCTCCGCAAGGCTGCCGACGTGATCGCCGAGTCGGCGCGGCCGATCCCCAAGGAGCAGGCTGCCGCTCGCGAGCGCCTCTGGACGCCCGACAAGGAAGACGAGGAGCCGCGGAAGGCCGGCCTGTGGACGCCAGGCGTCGGCGAGTAGCCCCGGCTACCCCATTACTCCTGCAAATACCGTAAATCGGGGATTGACCCCGGGTATTGGCGCCCGTAGCATCACCGCGATCCGGGCTTCGACCTGATCGGTTCGCGGCGCTACGGGGGGGATGATCCGCGGCCCGCCTGACCAGCGAGGCTCGGCCTCAAAACAGGCAGGAGGGCGCGACGGACGCGCCCGCGAACGAAAAGGGAGAAGGATGAGCAAGTCTCGTAGGGGGGTCGTCCTCGCGCTGGCCGTGGGGGCGCTGTTCGCATTGGTAGTCGCCCAGGCGCTTGCCGCGACGACCAATTGGAGCGGCGCCGGCACCAGCGACACCGTCTGGAAGATGGGGTTCAAGAAGGTGGTGACGAGCGGCCAGCCGACCAGGGTCAAGGACTGGAGGAGCAGGCAGCTTCGCTTCAGGTGCGCGGACAACAGCACCTTCCGCAGCAACACCGACATCGCTTCGCCGATCAGGGTGAGCAACGGCTCGTTCTCCAGGACGAGCTCGTTCACCAACGGGAACGTCAAGGTGAGCTACACGATCAGCGGTCACTTCAACGGGCAGACGGCCACCGGGACCTACAAGGAGAAGCGGTCCCTGGTCTCCGACCCCAGCATTTCCTGCGCCTCGGCCCAGCAGCCCTGGCGGGCGCACAAGCAGTAGCGATGTCCACCGGGGAGGGGGCGTGCCCCTCCCCGGTGGCCCAGCGCCCCCCTTTTATAGACTCAGCGCCCGATGAGCCCCCTGGTCCCCATGGTCGTCGAGCAGACCTCGCGCGGAGAGCGCGCGTTCGACATCTATTCCCGCCTCCTCAACGAGCGGATCGTCTTCCTGGGCACCCCGGTCACCGAGGACATCGCGAACCTGGTGGTCGCTCAGCTCATCCACCTCGAGTCCGAGGACCCCGACAAGGACATCTCGATGTACATCAACTCCCCCGGGGGGTCGGTGTACGCGGGCCTGGCGATCTACGACACGGTCCAGTACATAAAGCCGGACGTGCAGACGATCTGCTGCGGCGTGGCGATGAGCATGGGGGCGCTGCTGCTCGCCGGCGGCGCGAGCGGCAAGCGGATGGCGCTGCCCAACTCGAAGATCCTCATTCACCAGGTGTCCGGCGGGTTCCAGGGCCCGGCGGCCGACATCGAGATCCACGCGAAGGAGATCATCGACGTCCGCAGGCGCCTGGACGAGATCATCGCGAAGCACACCGAGCACCCGGTGGAGAAGGTCGCCAAGGACACCGAGCGCGACTACTTCATGAGCGCCGACGAGGCCAAGGAGTACAACCTCGTCGACCGGGTGATCGAGCACCACTGAGGCCGCTCCCGCGGTCGGCCTCAGGCCCGTTCAGCCCCGATTCATCCCCCGCGGCGCGCGCTCCAGTGAGCCTTGCCCGTGTTGCAGTTGGTGGCGCCGTCCCGGAAGTCGCCGGTGACCCGCAGGATGCCCCTCGCCTTGCGCTCGTGGCGCCTCAGCTTGCCCCTGATGTACAGGTGCTTTCGCCCGCCACCGGAGTCGAAGCTGCCGTGGAACCTGTGGCGGTCGTTCACCTTCATCGGCGGCGGGGGCGTGCCGACGTCGTTGACCGTGGAGGTGCCGTTGTCGCACTCCATCGGCACGCGGTTGAAGACGAAGCGCTTGACCTTGACGGCGTCTCCGTGGCGCACCTTGGTGACGAACCGGACCTTCCCGCCTTCCGCCACTGCGCCCTCGTAATGCCTGACTCCCGCGATGATCGTGGCGGGAAACGCCAGCGCGGCCACCAGCCCCGCGCCGATCAGTGCTCGCTTCACGCGTCCTCCTTTGCCCCCGGCTCGAGCCTCCCCCGAACCTCGTGCAAAGGACCCTAATGCAAGCCTGCGCGCGCGTGCAGGGACCGGCGCTTCCACCGAGTATCAACCAACCGTCGAAGCCGGACCGCGCGTATCGTAATCTCAGTGAGTGACGGTCCGGCGTAGTCGTTGAAGGGAGACAGGTGGCACGCCCAACCGACGCCAACGAGCAGCTTCTCTGCAGCTTCTGCGGGAAGTCCCAGCGCCAGGTCAAGAAGCTGATCGCCGGACCGGGCGTCTACATCTGCGACGAGTGCATCGATCTCTGCAACGAGATCATCGACGAGGAGCTCGCGGCCCCCCCCACGTTCGAGCTCGAGAGCCTCCCGAAGCCGGTGGAGATCCACGGGGTCCTGAACGACTACGTGGTCGGCCAGGAGACCGCGAAGCGAGCGCTGTCGGTCGCCGTCTACAACCACTACAAGCGGGTGCAGATGGCCCACAGCGGGGACGAGGAGGTGGAGCTCCAGAAGTCCAACATCCTCCTGCTGGGCCCGACGGGGTGCGGCAAGACGCTCCTGGCCCAGACCCTCGCCCGCATCCTCAACGTCCCCTTCGCGATCGCCGACGCCACCGCCCTGACGGAGGCCGGATACGTCGGCGAGGACGTGGAGAACATCCTGCTGAAGCTGATCCAGGCGGCGGACTTCGACGTCAAGAAGGCCGAGACGGGGATCATCTACATCGACGAGGTCGACAAGATCGC
>JBIOZP010000019.1:0-37566 GCA_044871225.1 Solirubrobacterales bacterium | reverse complement strand
CCCCGCCCTCGATGCTGATCGCCTCGACGTCGATCGCGACGCAGCCATCGGGGCACTCCGGATCGGGTACCTCCTCGTAGCGCAGCACTTCCGGCCCGCCGTTCTCGTAGATCACCGCGGCCTTCATTGGGCGTTAGTACGGTGCGCCGACGCTCTCGGCCCAAGCCGGATCGACACTGAAGGTGCCTTCGGCACCGACCTTGTCAACCGTAACCGTGGCTGGCTCACGGTTCCCGCTCCCCGGCTTCAAAGTGATCGAGCCAGTCCAGCCCTGCTGGTCGCGCACCTTGTTGAGGGCGGTGGTCAGCGCGTGGGCGTCAAACCCCCCGGCCTGCTCGACCCCGTACGCGAGGATGTTCAGCGAGTCGTACGTATAGGGGCTCCATGTGCCAGGCGCTTCCCCGAACTGATCCTCGTAGTCGCTGACATAGGTGTCGGAGTCTCTGAAGTCCTGAGGTGCCGGCACTCCGACCACGTCGCAGTGGCGAGCAGCAGCCTTGCCCGCGCTCTCCACGTAACCGGTGTCATAGCTCGCGTAGTCGAGCAAGCAGACTGGACCCGACCGTATCGCTGACATCGACTTGGCGAACTGCGCACCCTCGGGGTAGTAGACCGCGGCGTAAATCGCGTCAGGCTTGCGGGCGGCCAGCTTCTGCACCACCCTCGAATAGTTCTCCGCGCCCGGTTGAATCTGCTCGAAGGCCGTCACCCCGATGCCGTCGGACTCGAGTTGGGCCTTGACCGCGCGAGCGACTTCGTCCGTGTAGTTCTGGGTCGGGTCGTAGGCGATCGCGACCGTCGAAGCGCCGATCCAATCGGTAAGCGCTCCTGACGTCGTCGGAGCGATCTGGGAGCTCATCGGCTGCAGCGTGAAGCCGAGGCCGGCGGTGTCGTTGTCGGACGTGAGGCGGATCGGAACCAGATCCGCGTCTCTGTAGAGCGGGAGGGTCTCGATCCCCACGCCGGAGTTGTAGGGACCGACCACGCCGTCGAGGCCCTCGTCGATCGCCTTGTTTACCGCAGGGACGCCGATCTTGGGATCACCGCCGTCGTCGATTGGGACGATCTCGATGTCCTTGCCCTCGAGACCGCCGTCGGCGTTGATCTGATCGGCGGCCAGCTCGGCACCGTTCAGCATTCCCTCACCAAGGGTCTTCAGATCACCGGATAGCGGTGCCTCCAGCCCGATCTGCCAGGCGTCGTCCGCGGAGTCTTCGGAGCCGAAGCAGCCGGCGAATCCCAGACTCATTCCCGCAACGAGTGCAGCAGTGGCGATCTTCAGACGTCGGCGGTGCCAGTCGATCCGCTTCACGGAACCTTCCTGCGTTGTTCCATTCTTAGCCGGCACATCCTAGGAGCGAGTCCGGTTCAGGCGCAGCGTGGCTCGGCTCGGTGGGCTTCACGTCTTTCAGGTGCCGGCGCCACTTGCAGTGATCAGGGACCGGCGCCGGCGAGATCCACTCGATCGTCCCTACGGGACCACGAAGGAGAACGGCTGGTCTCTCACCTGGAGGTCGTCGCCTCCGGCATTGTCGTCGGCGGGATCACCGAAGGCGATGAAGGTCCGCACCGCCAACCTCCCAGCGGCGCAACTTGCCCCGGAGCTATCCCACTCAACGTCCGAGACGCTCTCACTCGCCGTTCCAGTCCCGTTGGTCGCCCAGTCTGGCCCCACCACCAGCACCGCGTTGGAGATCGTGCCTGCCAGTGTGATGCAGTAGATGCCGCTTCCAGGCGTGTGGCCGACGGAGGCGATGCCCTTGCTGGTGGTCAGGCCACCGCCGGAAAGCACGTGTCCGTAAGCACGAGCCCCCCGCGCCGCCGGAGCCAGGTCAACGGTCCCGACGCTGTTGTTGACGATCTTCGTCCCGTTTACTGCATTAGCCGCGACGTCAGGAGCCTGGACTTGTGCACCCGGCCCCAAGTCGTCCGATTGGACGGTGTTGGAGCCGCTCAAGGCGACGGCGGTTCCCCCACTGACGGCAACGAACAGAGCGATCGCAGAAGCGACGTTGGCGAACGTCAAGTGGCGGCGGATACGGCGCATGGTTCCTCCCTAGTAGACGGTGCTTCGGGCTGACCCTATCCGCGATGGCGTCGCAACCTCTGTGCGACTGCGCAAAGGACGCTGGTGGGAGGGTGGGAGCAGGCCCTGCTTTGCTTCGGCATCAAGGCCCGCCACGCACGCGGTGAGATTTCAGCTGAGCTGCTCGGCCAGTCCGATGATGATGCCCTCAGGGCCACGCAGGAAGCAGAGCCGGTAGACGTCCTCGTACTGCGCGATCTCGCCGACCAGTTCCGCACCGTGGCGGCGCAGGCGGGCCACGACGTCCTCGATGTCCTCGACAGCGAACATGATGCGGCGTATGCCCAGCGTGTTCGCCGGCGCGCTTTCCGGGTCGGCCTTGACCGCCGGCGGGGTGTGGAACTTCGTCAGCTCAATCCGGGTGTGGCCGTCCGGGGCCCGCATCATCGCGATGTCGGCACGGACGTCCTTGAGCCCGACGACGCGGTCCGCCCACCTTCCCTCGATCAGCGTTTCACCTTCCAACTCCATGCCGAGTTCGGCGAAGAACGCCTTGGCAGCCTCCAGGTCGTCGACAACGATGAGAACGTTGTCCATCCGCGGAAGCGTCATATCCGCGGAGCTTAGGGTCGCGGATTGCGGGTAGGGTCTTGCACCCGAGCTCAGACCATTGATCGGCCGATTCTGAGCTGAAAGGGAATGCGCGCCAGTGAAGAAGATCGTCGTCGTCCTCACGTCTGCCCTGCTCGCTCTGGTGCTCGCCGCCGGGTCCGCGTCACCGGCTGCCGCCGCGAACCAGCAGACCAACCTCGTGCCGGTGCTCTTCGTCGGCAACAACTGGGACGGCACTGCCGACGTCATCCGACAGGGCGGCACGGTGGACCATCCGACCTTCAGGCGGGTCGGGCGGCTCAACATCATCCCCGACCGCAAGCAGCGGATGCTCGAGATCCTCACCGACCCGGTCCGGGCCGGATACTTCTTGGCGATCCGTCAGCTGGTGGGCGAGGGACACGACCAGTTCGTGGATGACATGTTCACCTCGAAGGACGGCCGCCTCCTGGTCGTCTCGCGGCCGAGCTTCGCGGACGTGGTGGCCATCAACCTCAACACGCGCCGGATCGTGTGGCGGTTTCGCGTCGACGGCCAACGCTCCGACCACATGGCCATCTCGCCCGACGGCAAGCACATCGCCGTTTCGGCGTCGACCGGCAACGTCGTCCACATCCTGGACACCTATACGGGCAGGGAGGTGGGCAGATTCCTGTCCGGCGACTCTCCGCACGAGAACAACTACTCGCGGGACGGCTCCAAGATCTACCACGCGAGCATCGGCCTGGTCTACACGCCGGCCGACCGGCCGCAGCTCGACACGACGAAGGGCGACCGCTGGTTTCAGATCGTCGATGCCAAGACCAATCGCATCATCCGCAGGATCGACATGGGCAACAAGCTCGCCGCGGCCGGATATCCGAACATGAGCTCGGCGGTGCGGCCGATGGCGCTGTCGCCTGCCGAGCAATTCGTGTACTTCCAGGTCTCGTTCTTCCACGGGTTCGTCGAGTACGACCTGGTCCAAAATCGCGTCCGGCGCATCGCTCGGCTGCCCAACCTGGTTCCCGAGGTCCCGCGCGAGCAGTACCTGCTGGACTCGGCACACCACGGCATCGCCATGAACCCGGAGGGAACGCGCCTGTGCGTGGCCGGCACGATGGACGACTACGCGGCCATCGTCTCTCGCAAGACGTTCGGCTACAAGCTCATCCGGGGCGCGGGCGAGAAGCCTTACTGGGTGACCAACAGCGGCGACGGGCGCTACTGCTTCATCTCCTGGAGCGGCAGCGACCGAATCTCGGCGATCTCCTATCGCGACCGAGAGGAAGTCGCGCGGGTTCCAGTCGGCGACCATCCCCAGCGGATGCGGATGGGCGTCGTCCCGCAGACCTGGCTTCAGCAGTAGCGGCATACGGCCGTGCCGTTCACGCTCAGGAATCTCAAGGAGGACCTGGACGATCTCGGGTCCAACTTCGATGGCGCGCCCGACCTGGAGTTTCGCTTGGCGACGGTGGCGCTCGAGCTCGAGAGATCCGGCCTGAGCTACCAGCGCATCCCGCCCGGCTATCGCTTTCCGTACGGCCACACGCACAAGCAGCAGGAGGAGGTTTACGTCGTCGTGCGCGGAGGCGGGCGGATGAAGCTCGACGGCGAGGTCATCGAGGTCAAGGAGTGGGACGCGGTGCGCGTCCCGCCCGGTACGTGGCGAGGCTACGAGGCCGGGCCGGAAGGCCTAGAGATCCTCGTCATCGGCGCGCCCAGCCTCGGCGAGGCTCCGCGCGAAGACGTCGAGGGCCAGCGCGACTGGTGGCGTGACTAGCGCCGATGAGCAAGCTCAGATGCCACATCTCGGCTTCGCTGGACGGGTGCGTCGCCGGCCCGAATCAGAGCGAACAGAATCCGCTCGGCGAGGGCGGCGAGCGGCTTCACGATTGGGTGATTTCGCTGGCCGGCTGGCGCCAAGCCCACGGGCGCCAGGGCGGCGAAATCAACGAGAGCGCAAGGATATTCGAGGAATCGCGCGCGAATGTCGGTGCCGGGATCATGGGCCGGAACATGTTCGGTCCGGTCGGCGGCGGCCCCTGGGGCGACGAGCAGTGGACCGGCTGGTGGGGTGACGACCCTCCCTACCACTACCCGGTGTTCGTCCTGACCCACCACCCGCGTGATCCGGTGGAGATGAAGGGAGGGACCACGTTTCATTTCGTCACCGACGGAATCGAGTCCGCGCTCAAACAGGCGAGGGACGCAGCCGGCGGCAAGGACGTCATGCTCTGGGGCGGCGCCCAGGTCGCTAACCAGTACCTGGCAGCGGGACTACTGAACGAGCTCGAACTCCATGTCGTCCCACTGTTGCTCGGCGATGGGGCTTGCCTCTTCGACAACCTCGGGGCCTCTGAGGTGCACCTCGAGCAGGTCCGGGCGGTCGAGGGGCCTGGCGTCACACACCTCAAGTACAACGTGACGATCTGACCCCTGCCGCCGCCAGCGTTTATCAGCGGAAGTTGAGCCGGAACCCGTCGATGTAGAAGTTGACGGACTCGTCGCCGTAGCTGCCCTGGCGGAACTTCACCCCGGTCTCGTCACCCGTCTGGACGTCCGCGGTGGTGGGCGCGAGGCGCTGTTGGTAGGGAGCCGGGCCGAGTCCGTCCGGATCGAGCCAGAACGCCACCTGGCCCTCGTTCCCCATCCTGAAAGCGACCTTGATCGCGAACCAGCGGTTGCGCGGGTAGGTGCCCACCGGGTACCTCACGTTGTCGGCCGAGCACGAGGCCCGCACGGTGACCTCGAGGTTGGAGCCCGAGCGGTTGGAGATCCCGCCGTTCGCGCAGCCGCCCGCGCTGCCGTCCTGCTTGTGCTGGTTCATGAAGCCGAGGTTGCCCGATGTCGCCGGCACGTAGAACAGCTCCTCGTAGACCACGTCGGGATTCGGGATCTGTGAAAACGCGACCTCGGTGCGGTGCTCGCCCGAAGCCCACAGATGCGCCGCGCAGACGCCCTGACCGACGGGGTTGCGCACGATCTCGCCGTTGCCCGGCCGGTCGGAGCCGATGTTGTCGGTTTGCCAACCACCGTCACCGCCGAACAACCGGCAGTTGTCGAAGTCGCCGTCCCGTTCGGCCTGCGCGTCGGCGATCGAGGGATAGCCGGCATCCGAGGGAGGCGGTGGCGGCGGTGGAGGCGGTGGCGGCGGGGGAGGTGGCGGCGGAGGCGGAGGAGGTGGGGGAGGTGGGGGAGGAGGAGGCGGAGGACCGCCGACCGGGCCGCCGTGGCCGCCGCCGTTGTTCCCGCCTTGACCAGTTCCACCGTTCTGACCGTCGCCCCCCGTGCCGCCGCCCTGATGCGGCGTCGTGCGCTCACAACCCCCGGTCTTATCGCCCGGGTCGACGAAGGCGACGTCGTCGCCCGGGCCGCAGCGGACCTTGTCGGTCCGCCCGTCCCGCGCCAGGAGCCGGTCGGGTCCGGGGCCTCCGCCGAGGCGGTCCCGGCCCGCGCCGCCCCTGACCGTGTCGGCGCCGTCCCCTCCGTGCAGCACATCGTGGCTCCCGCCGCCCCTGACGGTGTCGGCGCCCGTGCCTCCCCCGACCTCGTCGCGATTTGCGCCGCCCCTGACGGTGTCCGGCCCGCCCCCTCCGAGGAGGCAGTCGCCGCCGGCCTTGCCCTTGACCAGGTCGCCGCCACCCTCCGCGTCGATCTGGTCTTGCCCGCTAGTGCCCTCCAGGGTCTCGCTCGCGGCGGTGCCCTGCTCGCCTGGCGCGCAGCCGGTGAAGGTCGCCGCCGCCGGGGACCAGGGCAGCACGGACTGGCCGCCGATCATCAACGTGATCAGCGCGGCCGAACAGGCGACGGTTGTCAGGATCAGGAACTTGCTGAACATAGGCACATTCCCCCCGTCCCGAGCGAGCCAGCCGCCCCTCCCCTGTGGCGACCGGCTGCCGATCCTGGTTTTACCCTAGACGCGTCGGAGGACGCACTCCGGCCCGCCCTCCATCCGACCGCCGTCTGAGTAAGGACCGATCACCCACGCAGCGGCGAATCCCCTGCAAATCGAGCATCGGATGGCTGTGGGCAGCTCTGGCCGAAGGCCACGGCGATGGATTCTCAGTAGCGAAAACTCGGCGTCGGATCCCGGTAGCGGCGCCCGCCGGAATCGCAGCAGGGGCCCTGGAGCGCTATCGGCGCAGGAGCTTGTACACGACCACTCCCGTGGCGCTCGCTGCCGCCGTGGCGCCCGCAAGAGCGCGGGGAACCGACGGTTTCTCGCCGGCGAAGCGCTGCCTCACGGCGCCAACGAGAGCTTTCATCCGATCTAGCTTCTCGAGCTCGCCTTCCGGCGAGATCCGGAGTTGTTGGACCGCTTGCCGTTCGAGCGACCGCGGCTGTTGCCGCGACCGCGACCCTGGGACGACGATCCGCGGCCCGAGCGGACCTTGCCGTCCTTGATCGTCCCTCGCCACGCGCCCTCGGCCTCCTCCTCCAGCTCGACGTGGGCCTTGAAGCGATGGAGGTCTCCGCGAACGGCCCGCTTGATGAACCGCATCCCCCGCGCCAGCTTCTCGATCATTCCGCTCGGCTCGACGTCGACCGAGACTTCGATGCGCGTCAGCCTGTCGCTGAGCGGGTGGAAGGTGGCCACTCCAGTGTGGGCCAGTCCCTCATTCACGTCCCATTCGATTCGCTCGTCGGGCCGCTGCTCGAGGATGTTGGCCTCGAACCGGCGGTTGATTCCCCAGATCTTCGCCGTGAAGGCAACCGTGGAGTCGTCGACCTGCTCCGCGCTCTCGAGTCGGTGCATGAAGTTCGGCCACTCCTCGAACTGCGTCCACGCGTTGTAGGCGACGGAGACCGGAACCGCGACATCGGCAGATTGCTGAATCGGCATCCGCCTGCCGCTTCCGTGCCCGGGGGCCGCGCGGCCATCATCTCCGGCGCCGTTCTCCTCGCCGCCCAGCAGCTTCTTTCCGCTGCCCAAGAGCTTGCCAATTCCACCCGGCATGTCCGGGGTGAGCTCATCCGCCTTCTCGGAGACCGTCTCCTTGACCTTGCTTTTCGCCTGTTCCCCGAGTCCGGACGCCGCATCGGAGGCCTTGGGCCCCGCAAGCTTCGCGACCTTCTCGACTACGACGGGCAAGGCGGCCATTGCCACACCGGCGGCCACCCCCTTCTTCCCGTAGAGGGGACTTCCCTTGCGCGCCGGGCTGAGTTCCTCGGCCTTCTCCAGCGCGTCCTTCGCAAGGCTCTGAACCTTGGACATGTGAGCTCTCCTTCCGTGGCCCTCATGAGGCGCTTACCCATGAGCGCTGAGCGCCAAACGTCGGCTGCCTCGGGCGCACGATCCGATCCATTCGTTCGGCGCCCCCCAGACCGATGGATAATGGGGACGTGCCCACCGTCAGCCTGACCGGCGAGATGCTCTCCGAGGCCGGCAATGCCATCAGCAAGATCAAGGCCGAGTTCTTCGGCAGGGGCCCAGAAGCGACGAAGGCGTACCTGAACGACAACCTCTTGGTCGTCGTTCTCCATGGGGGACTCCTGGAAGTCGAAGAGACTTTGATCGAGCGCGGGCGGTCCGACAAGGTTCGCGACTTGCGGCTCACGTGGCAGGAGGAGCTGGACGACGAGATCACCCAGCAGATCGAGAGGGTCACCGGCCTCAAGGTCTTGGACTACCACAGCCAGATCCTCGTTCGGGCACAGGTCATCGTCGAGCTCTTTCTGCTGGCTGAGGCCTAGGGACGCAGCCTTTCCCGTTGCTGCGCGGCCATTCCTGTGTCGCGATCCGGTTTGGGCGTCGGTCGTCGCGGGTAGCAGGGAGACAATCCGCTGATCCGTGGCGCTCCGTAACGAGCGCCAGGTCAAGCGGTTTCCTCACGATTTCGCAACTGACGGCCGGAGTCTGATCTCCAGGCCTACGGGGGCGACATCTCCATTGCCCCCACCGAAAAGGAGGACTTCCTATGGAAGCCCACACAGTTGCCGGAACGCAATCCCACCGCGAGCCGCAGGTCAGACGGCCCAGCCTTGCTCGCCGACTCACGACGGAGACCAAGCAGGCCTTCAAGACCACCGAGTTTTGGGCCATGGTCGGCGTCGTCGTGGCAATCCTCGTCAGCGCCGCTGCGATCAAGGGCGGCGACACGGGCGGGACCGACGAGTTCATCGCCCGCCAGGCATGGCTCTACGTGGCCATCGTGGCTGGGGCCTACTTCATCAGCCGGGGTCTGGCCAAGTCCGGATCGAGGGAGCCGTACACCGACAGCGACGACGGCGATCGGAACGGTCGCTAAGCGGACGTACCCGCGATGAGCAGTGCCGCCGAACCACCGGCCTGCTCGTTGCCTCCGCTCGGCCGAGGCCCCAGGTGGGGCCTCGGCCGAACACTTTTACGC
Organism: Solirubrobacterales bacterium; assembly: GCA_044871225.1. Classification (GTDB taxonomy): domain Bacteria; phylum Actinomycetota; class Thermoleophilia; order Solirubrobacterales; family 70-9; genus AC-56. The sequence goes on along the minus strand of JBIOZP010000019.1, from coordinate 28,596 downwards.
GCTGTCGCAGCGCTAGAGCCCGCGATGCGGCCACTCGGGGACTTTGCTGTCTTTGAATGCCTGAGCGCCGATCGCGTGAGAGTCCCGACGCATGAACATCGACAAAGACATCTCGGCCTCGGTCCTGAGCTGCTCCTCGTACGGGCGCCCGACGTTGCGAACCATCGTCTCCTTGTCCGAGCGAATCGCGCCCTGGGGCAAGTCCGCTACCTCGTGAGCCAGCTCCAGCGCACGATCGAGTGATTTGCCTGCAGGAACCACCTCGTTCGCGAGCCCGATCTGAAACGCCTCCGCGGCATCGACGGGCCGGCCGGTGATGATCATCTCCATCGCCTTCGCGTAGCCGACGACCAGGGGCAGCCGAACCGTCATCCCGTCGCCGGCAACGATGTTCCAGCGACGCTCGAGGGCGCCGAAGACCGCGTTCTCGGCGACGATACGAATGTCGGCGAGGAGCGCGTTCTCGAGGCCGGCGGCGACCGCCCACCCGTTCACCGCCGCGATCACGGGCTTGAAGACGTCGACCCGGCGCGTGTATCCGCAGTCTCCAGGGGCGTTGTAGAGGTGGGTGCGGAACTGATCCCAGTCGTCAACGGTCGTCGCGGCCGCGTCCGCGAGATCCCAGCCCGCACAGAATGCCTCGCCCTCGCCCGTCACAACCAGTACGAAGGCCTCGTCCTCATCGCGAAACCGCCGCCAGGCGTGATGGAGCTCCACATTCATCTTGCGGCTGACGGCGTTTCGCTGCTCGGGGCGGTGATAGGTGAGAATCGCGACGCGTCCGTCCCGCTCGTAGCGAATCGTCTCGTAGTTCATCGGTCCTCCTGAAGCTCGCTTTCGGGCACGGCGCCAGCTTCCCACGGGCCGATGCTCGACCGCCGCGAGCCCGCTCAGCAGCCCGCGGCAGTCGCCTTCACCGCCGCGTCAGGAGCGCCGGCGGTCGCGGTCGCGCGAGGGCTGGACGCGCTTGGGCTCGCCCGGCATCTTCGGGTAGTCGGGCGGGTAGGGCATGTCGCCCTCTCCGGCCGCGGTGTCCTTCTCGTACATGTCCAGCAGCGGCTGCAGCGAGTGGGCGACCTCGTCGATCGCCGCGTGGCGGTCGCCCACGTCGGCGAACCGCGCGGGCATCGTCTCGACGGTGAAGTCCTCGGGCGCGACCCGAGCGAGCTCGTCCCAGGTGAGGGGCGCGGACACCGGCGCACCGGGCTTCGGCCGCACGCTGTAGGCCGAGGCGATGGTGCGATCGCGGGCGTTCTGGTTGTAGTCCACGAAGATGCGCTCCCCGCGCTCCTCCTTCCACCACTTGGTCGTCACCTGACCGGGGAGCCGCCGCTCGAGCTCCCGCCCGAAGGCGATCGCGGCATGGCGAACGTCCGTGAACGTCCAGCGTGGCTCGATCCGCAGGTAGATGTGGACGCCGCGGCCGCCAGAGGTCTTCGGGAAACCGATGTAGCCGAGGTCGTCCAACAGGACGCGTGCCTCGGCGGCAACCCCCACCGCGTCGACGAAGTCCGTGCCCGGCTGCGGGTCCAGGTCGATGCGCAGCTCGTCTGGATGGTCGACGTCGTCCTCGCGAACCGGCCACGGATGAAACGTGATCGTGCCCATCTGGGCCGCCCACCCGACCACGGCCACTTCGGTAGGGCAGATCTCATCGGCGTGACGGCCCGACGGGAACTCGATCCGCGCAGTGTTGACGTAGTCCGGAGCACCGCGTGGGATGCGCTTTTGAAAGAAGGCGTCGCCGCCACCCTTCTCGCGTGTCGAGAGGACGATGCCCGGGTGGACGCCCTTCGGCCAGCGCTCGAGCGTCGTCGGCCGGCGGTCGAGCGCGCGCATGATGCCGTCTTCCACGGCGACGTAGTACTCGACGATGTCGAGCTTTGACACCTCCGCGGAGCGCTCGGTCGCCGGGAAGATCACGCGACTGGGATTGGAGACGCGCAAGTCCCGCCCGCCGGCATCGACGATCGTGGCCTCAGACTTGGCCATCACCGGAAGTTCTACGTCAACGACGCCCGGCGGACATTCCCCGTCGCGGATCAGTCTCGGGCCTGGCCACGGCTAAGCTGACCTCGCGGGCCCAAACAGGAGGTGGCGCGATGACCGCGGAACACAGAATCGCAACGCAGGAGGAGTGGCAGGCGGAGCGCGACGAGCTGCTCCAAGAGGAGAAGGAGCTCACGCGCCGCGGCGACGCGCTCACGAAGAAGCGACAGGACCTCCCCTGGGTTGCGGTCGCCAAGGACTACAGGTTCGAGACGGGCGAAGGAACCAAGTCGCTCGCCGACCTCTTCGATGGCCGCTCACAGCTCCTCGTGTACCACTTCATGTTCGGACCGTCCTATGAGGCGGGCTGCACGGTTTGCTCGTCGATCGCCGACAACCTCAATGCGAACGCCCCCCACGTCAACGCCGGGGACGTCACCGTGCTGCTCGTCTCGCGGGCCCCGTTGGACAGGCTGAAGGCCTACAAGGAGCGGATGGGTTGGGACAGCCTGGACTGGGCCGCCACGGTGGGCGACGACTTCAACCGCGACCTCGGATTCCTGAACACCGAGGAGGAGCTCAAGCCCTTCCTGGAGGGGGAGATTCCGCCGTCGGTCGCGCTGATGGCGGAGCGCTCCGGCACGGACGTGAAGGGATACGTGACGGAGGGTCCCGGCATGAGCGTGTATGTCCTGTCGGGCGAGACCGTGTACCGCACCTACGTGAGCAGCGCGCGGGGGCTCGAGGGACCCGCGATGGGCTACTACGGGCTACTCGACCGGACCCCGAAGGGCCGCCAGGAATCCGATCGGCCAATATGGCTTCGCCGCCACGACGAGTACGAAGTCGGTTAGCCGAAAGCCCGTGAAACAGGCGGTGAGCCGAGCGAGGCTAGGCTTCGACACGTGACGAGCTTGAGCTTCGAGAGGAGGTTCCGCGGGTTCGAGAGCGGTGCTCTCGGTGGCTACGCCGCCGGAGCCGTGGTCGCTGGCCGGATCGACGGCCCGGCCGAGGTCAACCTGCGCAGCCTGCCGCCGATGGACCGGGCGCTGGAGCTGAGCGGGCAGGGCGACGACGGGACCTTGGCGCTATATGACGGGGAGACGCTCGTGCTCGAGGCGAAGCCGGCGCCGTTCGAGCTCGAGATCCCGCCGCCGCCCGACCTGTCCGAGGCGGAGGAAGCGGAGCATCGCCTGATCCACGACGAGCTTGGGCACCTGTATCCGGGCTGCTTCACCTGCGGGTATGAGCGCGAGCCGGGTGACGGGTTGCGTCTGTTCATGGGCAGGAGCGGCGGGGACGCGGAGCTCCTCGTCGCGGCCTGGACCCCGGATCCGGCACTGGCAGGGAACGGAGGCGCGGTCCCGACCGAGATGATCTGGGCGGCGCTCGATTGCCCCTCCATCTGGGCGGTCGGCGAGTTCCCCGATGGCGGCTTCAACGTCCTCGCCCGGCAGCGGGTCGAGTCGCTGGCGCCCGTGCCCCTGGGCGAGCCCTCGATCGTGACCGCCTGGCCGATCGAGCACGACGGGCGCAAGCATCTCACCGGGGTCGCGATCCACGACGCCGACGGCCGTCCGCTGGCTCGCGGCGAGTCGCTGCTGGTCGAGGTTCCGCGGCCCCAGTAGTTGGACCCGACGCGTATCCCACGCTCGGGACGCCGGGCCGAGGAACCGGCGTCGCGAGCGTCGGAGCCCGTGCCTGCACGGGCCTGAGCAACGCATACCTGCTTTCGGGGGGAACGTTTGATCGCCCACGACGCCGGGTGTACGTTGACGGCAGTCCCCGATCCAAGGGCCTGGAACGGAGATCCGGCCAGGGGACGCATCCCCGTGTCGACTTATCAGCCTTCCGCCAGACCGCCCCGGCGGGACCCCGCGGGAGCGGTGTGCCCGACCAGCCAGGAGCGGTCACGCCTGCCCCAGAGCCTCGCGCTGCTTGCGGCGGTCGCCATCTGGATCCTCGTCGTCTGGTTACCTGCCGGAGCGCTCGCCCACGAAGGCGCGGCGGCCACGGCTCAGGGCCATATCGAGGAGGACTCCGTCGCCCATAGCCCTGTTACGGAGCGGCGGCTTCAGCGGCGCACCGTCGCCGCCACGGCGACGGACGCCGCGTCCGCCGCGGCGACCGTGAGCGGCACCGAGGGCCAGGTGGGCCAGTGGGGGCCGGTCGCCGACTGGCCGGTGGTCGCCGTCCATGCGGCCCTGCTCGAGAACGGGAAGGTGCTCGCATACGACTCGGTGGGCGACAACGCCGCGGACAGCTATCCAGTCCACGACTTCACCCGTGCCACGGTGTGGGACCCGGTCACGGGGACGCAGACGCCGGTCACCGTGACCACTGGCTACAACATCTTCTGCAGCGGGCTGGCCCACCTGATGGATGGCTCCGTGTTCGTCGCCGGAGGCAACAAGAACGCTCAGCTCGAGGGCCTCGTCCAGACCCACGTCTTCGATCCGCGCACGAACACTTGGAGCCTGGGGCCGAACATGGCCGAGGGTCGTTGGTACCCCAGCGTCACTCCGCTGCAGAACGGGGAGATGCTGATCACCGAAGGGGGGCCGGACATCCCCGAAGTGCGGCAGCTCGACGGCGCCCTGCGGGCACTCACCTCAGCCTCGTTGAACCTGCCGTTCTACCCCTGGATCGACGTCGGGCCAGACGGGCGGGCGTTCTACTCTGGCCCCAGCCAATCGATGCTGAGCCTCAACACCGCCCCCGGAGGGAAGTGGCGAGGACTCGGCCAGCGCGACGCGATAACTCGCACCTACGGCAGCCATGCCCTGTTCGACGTGGGCAAGATCCTGGTCGCGGGCGGGGCGGCGTCCAGCCGGGACGCCCGCGTCATCGATCTGAACGGGGCGACGCCGCAGGTTTCGGCGACGGCGCCGATGGCCTACGGGCGCCGGCAGCACAACCTCACCGTGCTGGCCGACGGAACCGTTCTCGCCACGGGCGGCAACTCCTCCGGCGCCCAGTACGTGGACTTGAACAACGGCGTGTACCCGGCCGAGCTCTGGAATCCGAGCACCGGCCGCTGGCAGACCCTGGCGCCCATGCAGGTGACTCGCCAATACCACTCCACGGCGCTCCTGCTCCCCGACGGGCGCGTGCTATCCGCCGGCGGCGGCGTCTGCGTCAAGTGCGACGAGGTCGGCTACCTGGCGAAGAACGCCGAGGTCTTCTCGCCCCCCTACCTGTTCAAGAAGGACGGGTCCGGCGAGCTCGCCGATCGGCCCGAGATCACCTCCGCGCCCGACGAGATGAAGTACGGCGCCGAGTTCTCGTTCTCGTCACCGGACGCGGGTTCGATCACCAAGGTCGCCCTGGCCCGGCTGGGCGCGGTCACGCACTCGGTGAACATGGAGCAGCGCTACGTGCCGCTGCCGTTCAGCGCCGCGGGCGACACGCTCACGGCGACCGCGCCGGCGAACGCCAACCTCGCGCCGCCGGGGATTTACATGCTGTTCGCGATCGACGCGAACGGGGTCCCCTCGGTCGCGCGGATGATGCGGGTCGGGAAGGAACCGACGACGACGATTGCCAGCGGTCCCATGGGCCGGACCAACGACCCGACGCCGACCTTCACGTTCTCCTCCCAACCGGGGACCAGCTTCGAGTGCAAGCTCGACTCCGAGGCCTATGCGCAGTGCAGCTCGCCGTTGACCACCGCGTATCTGGCCGACGGCGCACACACGTTCTTCGTGCGCGCCAAGGATCCCGCCGGCAACGTCGACCCGACCCCGGCGTCACGCGCCTTCACGGTCAAGACCGCGTCGGTTGGCATCTCGGGCGCGACTCTCGTGGTGACCGCCGCGGGCGGGGCCAAGGACAACGTCGTGATCACGAAGCCGTCCGCTTCGACCCTGCGAATCACCGACGCGTCCGCGGGCACCTACACGGGCTCCGGTGTCCACACCGGGCCGGGTTGCATTCGAACCGGCGACTACGCCGCCGAATGCTCGGCTTCGGGCATCACGCTGGTCCAGGTCACCTCCGGCGACGAGGTCGACAAGGCCACCAACACGACCGCGGTCAAGAGCCTGCTCAACGGCGGTCCGGGCGACGACCTCCTGACCGGTGGATCCGCCAACGACACGCTCACGGGAGCGACGGGAGCTGACGTGCTGAGGGGGATGAACGGCAGCGACCAGCTGATGGCCCGGGACCTGGCTTCCGACGCGTCGATCAACTGCGACGGCGGAAACGCTCCCGGCGGTGCCGACAAGGCCGACCTCGACTTGCTTCCCCGGGATCCAGACTCAACGGTCGTCGGCTGCGAGGCAAAGACGCGGCACTAGCTCGGGTATCTGTTGGCCGATCGCGGTTCGGTCAGTCCCCGAGGCCGGCGAGCTTTCGCAGCAGGCGCCTCAGGGTCTCGCGTTCGTCGGCATCGAGGGGCGCAAGAAGCTCCTCTGCATAGCTGGCCGCCACCCCTCGCGCCTTACCCAGAGTCCGTTCTCCCTTCGCGGTCAGGTGCACGGCGTGCTTGCGCCGATCCGACGCGTGTCGTCGGCGCTCGACGAGGCCGAGCTCTTCCAGCTCATCGATGATGGCGACCATGGAGCTCGGATCGATGAGCGATCTGGTCACGAGCTGCTGCTGGGTGGTTCCGGGATGCGCTTGGATGAGGGCCATCAGGCCGAAGTGAGGAGGGCGCAGCCCCAGGGGCTTCAGTGCCTCCGCGAAGCCGTGGGCGGTGCGTTGACCGTGCCAGGAGAGAAGGAATGGCGCGGCGCTCGCGAGCGGCTCAGGCGGCGGGTTCTGAAGTCGAAGTCGGGGGGGGTCCTGCGGCTCGCGAATCATTTGTGATACGAATTATGCACCATACGCACGGTTCTGAACCGGCCTTGCGTGTAGGCCTCACCGGCATCCTGCTTCTCGGCCCTGAGGCGCTTTCCATGCCACCCCCGCCATGGGGGCCGTGATCGCCGGACTTCGACGCACACGAAAGGACCCCAAATGACTCGTCTCCTCGCCCGTCTTGCCGACATCGCCTACCGGCGCCGGGGCCGCATGGTCCTTGCCTGGATCGTCGCGGCGATCGTGATCATCGGCGTGGGCTCCTCGCTCGCCGGCGAGTACAACGCCGACTACAACACGCCCGGATCCGAGTCGAAGGCCGCGAGCGACCTCACCGAAGAGCGCTTCAACGGCTATTCCGGCCAGGAGATTTACGTTGCCTGGAAGGACGAGGCCGGCGCCACCAGTCCCGCGACTCGTGAGCGGCTGCGGAACTTCTTCGCGGAAGCCGAGCAGGTGGAACACGTGGATCCGCACACGCCCATCCGCGTCTCAGCCGACGGGACGATCGGCTCGACGACGCTCCCCCTGACGGTGCCCGGCTGGGACGTTCCGAAGGAGGACGGCGAGGACCTGATCGCGGCCGCTGAAGGCAACAGCGGCGACGGTCTGCAGATCAAGCTGGGCGGCGATCCGATCTACGCGGCACAGGACCAGACCAGCCCCGAAGGCATCGGCTTCGTCGGGGCCGCGATCGTCCTGTTGATCGCCTTCGGCTCGGTGGTGGCCGCGGGACTCCCGCTGGCCATCGCCCTGATCGGCCTGGGCATCTCGTCCGGCGGCCTGATCGCCTTGCTCGCCAACGTCGTCGACGTCCCGGATTGGACGACCGCCGTGTCCGGGCTGATCGGAATCGGAGTGGGCATCGACTACGCGCTGCTGGTCCTGACCCGCTTCCGCTCGGCGCTGAGGGACGGCAAGGACCGCCACGACGCGGTGGTCGAAGCCGTGACCACCGCAGGTCGAAGCGTGCTCATTGCCGGCAGCACGGTCGTGATCGCCGTTCTCGGCCTTTTCCTGACCGGCCTGCCCTACATGTACGGGGTGGCGATCTCGGCATCGCTGGCCGTGCTGGTGGTGATGTTCGCGGCGGTGACCCTGCTGCCGGCCCTGCTGTCATACCTCGGTCCGAAAGTCGACCGCCTCCGCCTTCCCCTCCTCGGCCGAGGCCTGAAGTCCGAGGGGAACGGCGAGTCGCCGGCGGCGCGCTGGAGCCACGCGGTCCAGCGGCGTCCCTGGATCGCCGCCATAGCGGCCACGGCCGTCCTGCTGGCGCTTGCCGCTCCCGCGCTGGGCATGCGGCTCGGCTTCCCCGACGCCGGCAACGACCCGCCGGACACCATGACGCGCCAGGCGTACGACCTGAACGCCGAAGGATTCGGGCCCGGCACGAACGGGCCGCTGGTGATCGCGGCGGAGCTCCCCGACCGCGGGGCACAGGCGCAAATCAACGCCTTCGCCAGGGAGCTTCGCGGCGAGCCCGGGGTGGCCTTCGTCCCTCGTCCAGTGGTCAACGAACAGGGCGACGCGGCGATCGTCACCGTGATCCCCGCGACATCCCCGCAGGACAAGGCAACCGAGGACTTGGTCAAGCGCCTTCGCGACGAGGTCGTTCCCCAGCAGCTCGGCGGCACGGGGATCACCGCCTATGTCGGCGGGGTGACCGCGGCTCTCGAGGATCAGAGCGAGTACATGAAGGACCGCATGCCGCTGTTCATCTCCGGAGTGGTGGGGCTGTCCTTCCTGCTGCTCCTGGTCGCCTTCCACTCGCCGCTGATCTCGCTGAAGGCCGGGATCATGAACCTCCTCTCGGTCTCGGCCGCCTACGGCGTCATGACCCTGGTCGCGAAGGGCGGGGCGGTAGGCGGGCTGATCGGGATCGACCACGAGGTGCCAGTCGCGCCGTTCATGCCCGTGATGATGTTCGCGATCCTGTTCGGACTCTCGATGGACTACGAGGTGTTCCTGATCTCACGGATCCGCGAGGAGTACCTGAAGGACGGCAACACGAGCCGCGCGGTCGCCGACGGCCTCGCGAAGACCGCCCGGGTGATCACCGCGGCGGCGGCGATCATGGTGGTCGTGTTCCTCGCCTTCCTGGCGGCGCCGGACGTGTTCCTGAAGCTGTTCGGGATCGGCCTGGCGTCGGCGATCTTCCTCGACGCGACGGTCGTCCGAATGGTGTTGGTGCCCGCGGTGATGCAGCTCCTCGGCCACCGCAACTGGTGGATCCCGAACTGGCTCGAGGAGATCCTGCCCCGCCTGGACGTCGAACAGGGGACGGTCGGAGCGGCCAGGGGACGGGCCTAGCCGCCGGCGCGCGAGTAGAAGGCGGCCCCTTGTGTGGGGCGAGAGCGATGAATCCACCAGGGCGGGCCGGTCTATTGGTCGAGTACGGCAACCGCAAGGAGGTAGCGATGAACCCGGCCGACACCAAGAAGACCAACGTCAGCAAGGTCGCGAACGTGATCATCCCGGTCGACGACCAGGACGGGATGCTGGCGTTCTACACCGAGAAGCTGGGCCTCGAGAAGCGCGCTGACGTGCCCTTCGGCGACGAGGAGGGAGGCCGCTGGATCGAGGTCGCGCCAACCGGCGCGGAGACCCCGATCGCGCTGTGCCCTCCGGGGCCCAGCGGCAAGGCTGGCGGCAAGGACACCGGGATCACCCTGCAAACGGACGACATCGACGCCTTCCACGCGCAGCTCCGCGACCGAGGGGTGGACGTCGACGCGGAGGTCAGCCGCATGGGCGACCCCGTGCCGCCACTGTTCTGGCTGCGCGACCCGGAGGAGAACAGCTTGATGGTGGTCGAGGTCCGCTGAGGCGCGCGGGACGGCGGCCGCGCCGCTAGCCCTCGAGGCGCCGAAGCTCCCGCTCGCGTTCGGCGATCTCGCCCTCGATCGAGGCGAGCTGGTCCTGGCTCGCGGTGACGGCCGCCCGCGCGTCCTCCAACTCGGACTCGGCCCTCGCGCGTCGCTGAAGGGCCTTCTCCTGCTCGGCGCGCGTCCGCTGCTCGCGACGGCGGAGCTTCGCGAGGGCGGCGCGCGCCTCCCTGAGCTCGCGGGAGCGCTCTTTAGCCGGCTTGGCCTCGGCAGGAGGCCGGGCGGGCGTCGCACCGCCAATGACGCTGGAAGCCCGCCGCTCGCGGTCCAGCCGGCCGGTGCGCACGAGCCGTGCGACGTCCGCGTCGCTGGCCGCAGCTCGCAGGGTCTCCCCGACGCGCTCCAAGGTTCCGGCGCTTACTCGGTGGCCCATCTGGCGCGCCAGCTCGATGAGGCGCTCGAAAGCCTCGCGTTCTGTCCGCGCGGCCTCGCGCAGACGGTCGCCCGCGCCCGCGGTGCCCAGGCGCGACTGAACGTCGCGCAGGCGATCGGCGGCGTCGAGCAGGGCCTTCGTCTCGTCCGGGTGTTCCAGGCTGAGGCGGTTGACGACCGCCGCCGCCTGGGTGGGGCGCTTCAGCCGCTTGACCTCCGCCGCGGCCTTTGCGTTCCTGGACGCCTTGAGATCGGCCGCGAGCTCGTTACGAGCGGACGTGAAGTCCTCCGGGTCCCCGCGGTAGAGCTCGTCGAGTCGCCGCTCGACCTTGTCGTCCCCGCTCACCCGTCTCGGGGGTGTGCTGCACAGACGGCGAGCTTATAGACGCGGTGGAGTACCGCGAATGCCTTGCGAATGCTCCGCCTTGGCGAGTCGGGAACAACCTGGGCGTTCACCGATACGGTGACCGAGCGCGCCCCGCCGCGCGTGGCCGCGGTGAACTGTGTGTACCCCGGGAAATTACCGGTATGCCCGTACACGGTTCCGCATCGTGTCCGGTAGCGGAAGATCCCCAGGCCGGCCGAGTTGCCCCCTGGCCCGGGTGGCTCCGAGTGTCCGGTAACGAACCGAAGCTGTCTGCGTTGCGTGGCGCGATCGAAGAGCCGTCTCCCGAGGTAGGCGCGAGTGAAGCGGTTCAGCTCGACGGGGGTGGACTGGATCCCGCCCGACGCCCAAGCGCCCGAGGCGCTGAACGCGGTGCTGATGTCGGTTGGAGGGTCGGGCGGATCCAAGGCGTACCCGTGCGCAAGGGGCCGCGGCAGGCGAAAGCCCGCTGGCAGTGAGGTTCCGTCCAAATGGAGCGGGCCAAAGACGATCGAGCGGAGGAGCCCTCGGTAGGAGTGGCGGGTGACGGCCCGAGCCATCATCGCGACCACGAAGTTGTCGGTATTCGAGTAGCGATATCGCGACCCCGGTGTGAACCCAAGGTCCCTGTTCCTGACGAAGTCGATCACGTCGCTGGGCGACAGGTACTTCCTGGGGTGCTCCTGGAAGGAGCGTCGGAACGCGTCGCTGGCGATGTATTCGGGCAGGCCGCTGGTGTGGTTCAAGGCTTGACGCAGGGTCACCGGCGCCCAGTTCGAAGGCAGGCGCGGCAGCAGATCGCCGATCGTGTCCCCGAGGCGCAGTCGTCCACGGTCCACCAGCGCCAGCGCGACTGCGCCGCTGAACGCCTTCGCGACGCTGGCGATGCGCATGTGGTCGCGCCGACGCCAGCGCCGCTGGTTTCGCAGGTTCCGAACACCGGCGCGGTGGAGCACGAACCGATGGCCGCGCTGCACGACGGCCACCGCGCCGGGCGGGCCGCCCCTCATGTGGACGAGCCGGGTAAGAGCGTGATCCAGGGCCCGGCCGCGATGGACTTCGCGTGGGCCGGCGTCCGCGCTCACCGCGCCGATCGCGGCCAGGCTCAAGGCGAGCACGACGGCGATCTTGAGGCGGGACACCGGCCCACGATACCCGCTGGGACGAGCCGTCATCCAGCGGTTGCCGGGAGCGGCAGGGGCGGGCTGGAGCACTTGAGGTTTTGGCTAGTCCGGGTACTCGTCCTTGCGCCAGGCCCGGAACTGGTCCTCGCGCTCCTTTGGGGTGCGATCGAGCAGGAACGCGTGGTAGGGAGCGACGAAGGGGTCCGGGGCCATCACCGTGTACGTGTGGTAGACGGCTCCGTCGTCCCGCGCGAAGGCGATCCAGCTCGGCCCCTCGCGCAGGCCGTCCTTGAGCTCGGCGCCCACCTGCTTGGACCAGTCCCGCAGCCAGTCGGGCGGGTTGTCGATCATCTCCTTGACCTCGGGCACCTGCATCGCCTGCTCCTCGGTCATCGCGAGCCCGAAGTCGAAGGGGAAGTCGCTTCCGTGGGTGGAGACGTACGGGAACTTCCAGCCCATCCGCTCCTTGTAGGCGGTGAGCCGCTCGATCGGAGCCCGCGAGAAGCAGATCAAGGTCACGTCACGGTGGTTGAGATGGATCTGGGCACCCTCGAGCTCATCGGCGAGGTTCGAGCACCCCGGACAGGCTCCGACCGAGTAGTCCGGCCCGAACATGACGTTGTAGGCAAGGAGCTGCGAACGTCCCTCGAAGAGCTCGGCCAGGGTCTTCTTTCCGTCCTGGGTGTCGAACACGTACTCCTTCTCCACCGGGACCCACGGGAGCTCGCGCCGCCTGCGCTTGATCTCCTCGTCTCGCTCCGCCTGCTCCCTCTCCAGCTTCGCCAGCTCCTCCCGCGCGGCCTGCCACTCCTCGCGGGTCCCGATCCTGTGCTGCGTCACCTCTTGTGTATCGGCCATCTCGATCTCCTTTCGGCTGGTCTCTCTATGAGACCACGTTCCGCCGCCGAACTCATCTGCGGCCGGCCGTTGACCCGCTCGCGGGGGTCGACTACAGTCGGCGCGACCCCCACGACACCCGAGGAGACCACACATGTCCTGGAACCTCACCGGCTCGTATTTCGAGACCTGCTCGTGCGACGTCATCTGCCCCTGCACGGCTTCGCTGTCACTGGGGGCGACCAACGATCGCTGCAACGTCGTCTTGGTCTTCCACGTCGAGAGCGGCGAGGTCGACGGCACCGACGTCGGCGGTCTGACGGTTGCCGCGGTGGCCGACACGCCGAAGGTGATGAGCGAAGGCAACTGGCGGCTGGGCGTAGTCATCGACGAGGCGGCATCCGACGAGCAGGCGGACAAGCTCGGGGCCGTGTTCTCGGGAGCGCTCGGTGGGCCGATGGAGGCCCTGGGGCCGCTGATCGGCGAGAGCCTCGGCGTCGAGCGGCTGCCGATAGAGGTGCGGGAGGAGGGCCTCAAGCACTCGATCCGCATCGGAGACGCCGTCGACTTCGAGATCGAGGACGTGGTCCCCTTCGGGGCCGAGAGCGGCGAGCCCGCGAAGCTCAGCGGGATCTTCCATCCCGCCGGCTCCGAGCTCACGATCTCGCGCGCGACCCGCTCGAGGATCGATGCCTTCGGCATTCAGTACGAGGCCAAGGCGGCGTTTTCCGCCTCCGAGTTCGCCTGGGCGGCTTGAGCGCGGCGGCCCTCGCGCGGCCGTAGCGGCGGGTCATGGAAACGGCGACCATTCGAAGGGCCCCACCGCTTCCGGGGCTGATCCAGCTCAGCCTCGTCGCCCTGCTGATTGCCCTCGCCGCGGTCGCCTGGGCGATCACCAGCGATCGGATGGCGGGGATGGACGCGGGACCCGGCACCGACCCCGGGACGCTCGGCTTCTTCATCGGCGTTTGGGTGGTGATGATGGCGGCGATGATGTTCCCATCGATCGCGCCGATGGTCGTCATGCAGGCGCGGATCCAGGAGGGGCGGCGCGAACGGGGGCAGGCCGTGCCGCTCGGTGCCACCGCGCTGTTCGTGGCCGGGTACCTCGTCGTCTGGTCGGCCGCCGGCCTGGCGGGCTACGGCTTGTACGAGATTGGCCGCGCCTTGAGCGGCGACGTCTTCTCGTGGGACAACGCCGGTCCCTACCTGGCGGGCGGAATCATCCTGGCGGCCGCGATCTACCAGCTGACCCCGCTGAAGGACGCATGCCTGCGACACTGCCGCAGTCCGTTCGCGTTTCTGATCCACCACTGGCGGCCGGGGCGCCTGGGTGCGCTGCGGATGGGGATCGCCCACGGGGGATGGTGCGTGGGCTGCTGCTGGGCACTGATGGCCGCGCTGCTGGCGCTGGGGGTGATGAGCCTTGGCTGGATGGCGTTCATCGCGGCGCTGATCGCGGTCGAGAAGCTGCTGCCGTGGAAGGACGTGGCAAATCGCGGGATCGCTGTCTTGCTCTTGGTCCTCGGCCTCGGGGTCGCCTTCGCGCCCGGCTCCGTCCCGGGGCTGACCATCCCCGGGTCTGCTCCGATGGCCATGGACTCGATGCAGGGGATGGGGGAGGGGTCGTTGGACCGTGGCTCCATGGGCGGAGGCTCGATGGACGGCGGGTCGATGGATCGGGGCTCGATGGGCGACAGCGCCATGGACGGCGGCTCGATGCCCTGACCGCTCCGCTGGGTTCGCTTGGGTCCGGCCCCCGGCCCGAACCACACCCACCGCGTAGCTGAGGACGCCGGGAAGCGAAAGGTCAGGCCGCGTCGAGCACGTCCAGGCAGAACCCCCGCAGGGCGGCGGCGAACTCGTCGCTGGCCTGCGAGGTCCTCTGGACACTGATTAGACGCGCGTCCGGGAAGGCGGCCGCCGCCCTCTCGTAGCCCTCGGCCGTGAATGCCAGGCAGCCCTCGTGCTTTGCGAGCAGCAGCGGCTTGCCGAGGGCGGCCAGCAGGTCGCCGATCGGCTCGTGTTGGGCGATGTGCATCTCCCAGATCTGGGCGGCGATCTCCATCCGCGGGAACCGCTCGACCATGCGGCCGGCGGTGTCCTCGTCGAGGCCGCCCTGCGTGAGCTGTGTGATCCCGTAGCGCACGAATGAGTCGTAGTCGGTGCGCAGGAGCTGGGTCATCGCCTTGGCCAGCTCGCCGTTCACGGCGGGTTGCTCGCCCTCCCTCTCATAGTCCAGCGACGCGTGGCCGAGCGCTAGACCCAGCACGGGCTCGGGGCTGGCGGCGGCCACTCGAACCGCGGTTGCGGTGCCCCAGGCATCCCCGACCACGAAGTAGGAATCCCAGCCCAGGCGCTCGACTTCCCGCAGCGCGCGCTCGACCACCAGGCGGCGATTGAGGCGGCTGACATCGCCACCGGGCATCGGCTCGTCGCCGACGCCGGGAGCGTCGAAGGTCGCGACCTCCGCCCACTCGGAGAGCTGCGGCGCGATCGCCCACTCGACCTCGGTGAACTGGGGGCAGAGCAGGAGTCGGGGGCGTGGCACGCCCCCAATCTCGCATACCAGCGGGTACGTCCGTGCCGGAGCCAGCCAACCCCGTGGCTAGGATCGCGCCGGTGCGCCTTACCGAAGCCAACCGGCCTTGGTGGACGCTCGCGGGCGCCAGCACCGGCCTGTTCGTGCTGATGCTGGACTCGACCATCGTGGTGCTCGCGCTGCCCGCGATCCAGCGCGAGCTCGACGCCTCTGCCAGCGGCATCCAGTGGGTGATGAACGGATACCTGCTGGTGATCGCCGCGCTCGTCGTCACGGGAGGACGGCTGGGCGACATCTACGGCCGCCGGGCGGTCTTCGCGCTGGGCCTGGCGATCTTCGCCGCTGGCTCCATCCTCTCGGGGGCCGCGTGGGACGAGGAGGCGATCGTCGCCGGGCGCATCGTGCAGGGCATCGGCGCCGCCGCGATCCTCCCGCTCTCGCTCGCGATCGTCACCGACGCCTTCCCGGCGGAGCAGCAGGCGCGGGCGCTCGGGATCTGGACGGCGGTGTCGTCGCTGGCGCTGGCTCTGGGGCCGCTCGTGGGGGGACTGCTCGTCGACGTCGACTGGAGGTTGATCTTCTGGATCAACGTGCCGGTGCTGGCCCTCGGCCTCGCGGTGGTGCTCGCCGCCGTGCCAGAGACCAGCGACAGAACCGCGACCCACCGTCTGGACCTGGCAGGCTTGCTCATCCTGGCCGCCGGCCTGACGGCGATCGTCCTGCCCCTGGTCGAGTCGGACGCCTGGGGGCTCGGATCGGTCAAGACCCTGGGGATACTCGGCGCCGGATTCGCGCTGATGGTGGCGTTCTGGGTCGTCGAGCATCGGGTCGAGCAGCCCATCGTGGATTTCGCGTTGTTTCGCAACGGGCCCTACTTCGGCGCCACCGCGGCGGCCTTCGCCCTCGTGGGCGCCTACTGGAGCCTGATGTTCTTCCAGCCGCAGTACCTGCAGGGCCCCCTTGGGCACTCGGCGACGGCGACCGGGCTGCTGATCCTCCCGATCACGGCGCCCATGATCGTCATCTCACCCTTGGCCGGGAGGATGATCGCGCGCTTCGGCGCGCGAGGCCTGATGACGGCCGGCATGGTTTGCGGCGCCGTGGGGCTCGTCTTCATGACCCGGATCAGCGGCGACTCGGGATACGGGCTGCTGCTGCCGGGATACCTGCTGTTCGGGATCGCGCTCGGGCTCGTCTACGCGCCGATGTCGAGCGCCGCCATGGCCGCGATGCCGCCCCAGAAGACCGGCATCGCGTCGGGGGTGCTGGCGATGAACCGCGTGCTCGCGGGCGCCGTGGCCCTGGCGGTGACGGGGGCGGTCTTCCAGAGCCTCCTGGGATCGCAGGGGTTCCCGGCCGCCCTGGCGCGCTCGAGTTGGGTCCTGGTCGGGCTGGTGACGCTGGGGGCGGTCCTCACCTGGCTGTTCGTGCGCTCGGCGCCGCCAGCTCCATCCGGGCAGGCCGCCGAGCGGCCGAGGCGTCGCGGGCCGCTCCACGCACATCGCCCGCGCTTTCACTTCTAGGGAAGCGTCCAGCTCTCTGGGCGGCGGGCGGTCACTCGCGTGTCGTGGCCTGGTGAAGGTCGGGCAGATCCCAGCCGAAGTAGACCTCCGTCTTGACCATCCGGTTGTCCTGGTCGAAGGTCAGGACCTCGGTGTTGCGGCCGCCTGTCCCATCCGGTCGGCGAAGCTCGTAGGTGACGAAAACCACGTCGTCGCATTCCACCAGTCGAACGAACTCGAACTCCTGACCGCGGCCGGCGCCGGGCCAGCACCGCTCAAACCATCCATCGCGGTCGAGCTGGGGGTCGGGCGGACTGGAGAAGCTGAACTCCTCCGTCAGGTGCTCCTCGAAGAAGCTCCGGTCGCCCTTCGCGAAGGCCAGATAGCTCTGCCGGGCGATCTCCAGCCGGGTCTCGTTTGGCACCATGATCTTCTCCTCTCGGCTCCACGGGCTCATCAGTAAACGACCGGGCTGCCACGGCGTCAACGTCGGCGAGCCGTGACGAGCGATTAGTCGGTGCTGGAGCAGCAGTCTGTATGAGGAGTTGATACACCCAGCCGGGGCACGGCTGGCGACCCAGGAAAGCACCTACCGAAAGAGAGGCTCCAGATGGCAGCCCGAATCGTGGTCACGGAATTCGCGTCGCTCGATGGCGTGATGGAGGCGCCCGGCGGCGAGCCCGACTTCAAGTATCCGGGATGGTCCTTCGAGTTCGAGCGCGGCGACGACGGCAACCAGTTCAAGACGGACGAGACGATGCAGGCCGACGCCCTGCTGATCGGCAAGCGCACGTACGAAAGCTTTGCCGGCGCCTGGCCGCAGCGCGAGGGGGAGTTCGCCGACAAGTTCAACTCGATGCCCAAGTTCGTCGTCTCGACGAGCCTCGGGGACCCGGACTGGAACAACACCACGGTCCTCGACAGCGGCGACGCGACTGCCCAGGTGCGAAAGCTGAAGGAGGAGTTCGACGGAGTGCTGCAGGTGCCCGGGAGCCATCGGCTGGTCCAGGAGCTGATCAAGAGCGACCTGGTCGACCAGATCAACCTGATGGTGTTTCCGGTGGTCCTCGGGACGGGCAAGAAGGTCTTCGAAGAGAAGCCGGAGCGGCGCAACCTGCGGCTGAAGGAGTCGAAGGTCGTCGGGGAGGGGGTCCTCGTGCTGATCTACGAGCGGGCAGCGGACTGAACGACACCCGCCCTGGGCCTCACGCCCGCGATGGGGATACCGCGAGGCCCCCCACGAGAGCCGGCCTGGCGGGAGTTTTCACGTCCCCTTCGAGGGCTTCGGTCGTGAACCGGACCATTCGCTCCCCGCAAACCCGGGCGAACCTGACCTGCTCGCGTCGACCAAAGAGCCGAAAACCGAGCCGCACGATGGGGTTCCGGATTGGCGCCCTCTCGGAGATCGCGTGGATGCGGAACTCGACCTTCCCGCTGTCCTCCCACTTCCAGAGCTCGTAGTTCATCTGCCCCTTCTCGAGATGGCCCTCGAGGGTGCGATACGCCCATCCCCAGGCCCGGATCCGCCCCCGGTCGGACTCCCGCGTCTCGCCGTAGAGCTCCTCGACCCGAACACCCACACGAAAGCGCAGCATCCAGAAACGGATCTCGAGCAGCATGTTCCGCCCCTTCATCGGCTCCGCGGGGTCGTAGAGCGCTTGGACGACGGTGGGGTCCGCGAATTCGTAGTCGCGCATGAGCTGCTGGGCGACGGAGAAGCTTCCCCCGGGGGTCGGGGGACCGGGAGGCTCGCCCGGGAGAGCGCGGCAGTAGTCGTCCACGTGCCAGGCCGCCTCCTCCGAGAGTGCCTGGAGGCTCGGCAGGTCGAAGTTCAGCTCCCGGTGACGCAGATCGGCCAGCTCCCTGCGGGCTCGAGGATCGGTCGCCAATGGCTCATTTCGCAGGATCGTCCGCCTCGACTTTGCGGGTCTGGATCTCGATTCCTCCGGTCATCTTTCCGCCCGCGAGCTTGACGACCCGCTCGAGGGTCGAAGTCCACATGTGGAGCTGAACCTCCTTGCTCATGCGAAGGCGGTCGTAGAGAAGATCGGAGAGCCGGTCGCCACTTCGGGCCCAGCTCTCGATCGCGAACACGAGCAGGCCGTTCTCACTGGCCGCCCGGAACTCGATCTGTCCGGCTTCCAGGTGCCCGGCGAGGGTGACGAAGCGAAACGAGGTGGGCGTCAGGTCGACCACCCGGACCGGGCCATCCCATGGCCCCGGCATGCGGACGACGTACTCGTCTCCGACGCGCATCCCGCCTTCGTCCCCATGCACCTTCTGAAAGGTCGCAAACTCCGAAGGAGAGATCCGATCGGGATCGGCGACGACGCGCTCGATCAACGTCTCAGGGGAAACCTCCGGCTCGCGGATTCGAGTCCGGTAACGCCGATGGAACAGCGGGCCGGCGCCGTCGGCGGGCTGTTGAACCTCTGACTGCTCGATGCCAGAGGGAAGCCGCGGCGGAGCGTCCTCCGGCAACGATCCCGCTACTTCCTCCCGGTGCAGTGGCGTGGTTCGCCACATGTAGCGCCACAAGGTGAGGCTGACGCCTGCCGGCCAGCGGGCCGCGGTCGCGAGCCGCCGTGATCTCCTCTGCCGTCTTGGCATGGGACGCCCGTACCCGAAGGCGTCACGCGTACACAGCGGCGCGCCGGGTACTCACAGCTCATGTCGATCCGCAAATTGAGGGCGTTCGGGCTGCGTGAGTGGCACTTCCAGGTGCTGTCCCTGGGGTCCATCGGCCTCTGTGTCGGGCTTTGGATCCGGGCCAAGACCGTGGATCAAGACGAGCGCGGCAACGCCGAGCGGCGCGCTCTGTTCGTGGGGCTGTGGCCGCCCATGTTCTGGCTCATGGGGGAGTCCCTGCGTCCCGAGAAGCCGCGCCGCACGCTCCGCGGCCGCTAGGCCGAAGGCAGCAGCGGCGTGCCCGCCACCGGGTGGTAGGTTCGCCGCACACGCCGCGCACTCGATCACGGGGGAAAGCCGATGGACTCGTCGCAGACCACTGACCGCAAGCGATTCGACGCCTCGCAGGGACCGCGAATCCTCGGGCCCGACGAGGGGGGCCTGGCGAACCTGGGAGCGATCGGTGCCCGCTTCATGGTCTGGACGGAGGAGACCGGCGGAGGGTTCTCGCTGGTGGAGCACCCGATGCCTCCCCGGGCCCTCGCGGCCCCGCTCCACAAGCATTCGCGTGAGGACGAGTACAGCTTCGTGATCGAGGGGCGGATGGGCGCCCTGCTCGGTGACGACGTGGTCTACGCGGAGGTGGGGGACCTGGCGTTCAAGCCCCGCGACCAGTGGCACACCTTCTGGAACGCCGGTGACGAGCCCTGCCGGATCCTGGAGATCATCTGCCCGGGCGGCTTCGAGCGCTTCTTCGAGGAGCTCGGCGCGGTCATGGAAGCCGAGGAGCCGGATCTGTCCAGGCTGGGCGAGCTGGGCGAGCGCTACGGCATCGAGTTCCAACCCGAGAGCGTGCCGCGCCTCTGCGAGGAGCACGGGCTCGACCACCCCCTCCTCCACATGAGCCAGCCGGACGGCTGAAAGGGTTCCGTTCGGCTGACGACGGGCAGAGGCAAGTGCTTTACTAGCGCGGCGTGGCCAAGGTAAAGCTCCACCGCTGCCCGTTCACCTTCCTGCACACCGATCTCGACTCCTGCTGGAAGGTTCAGTCGGCGCTCGACGAGCAGGGGATCGACTATGAGGTCGTCAAGGAACCGTCGCTGCCGCGCAGCCGGCGAACCGACGTGGAGCGCCTGAGCGGGCAGCGCATGCTCCCGGTGATCGAGTTCGAGGATGGTGGGGCCTACCGCGCGGAGTCCTCGGAGATGGCGGCGAGGATTCGCGCCGGCCGGTTGTTCGAACGCGGCGGCTAGGCTCGCGACGGAGCGGGACCGGAGGCCCCGCCGCGCCAGGCGCGGCCGAACTGCCGGATCATCGGCGGGTAAACCAGCAGGTGCCGGAAGGGCTTGATCGCAGCCATGTAGGCGGCTCCGAAGAGGCCGTTTCGCTTCACCAGGACAGCCATCTGGCCGCGGTAGCCGCCGGTTCCATCCGGAACCCAACCCAGGTGCATCACCCCGTGCATCGTGCGGTTGGCCGCCTCGCCGGCCCACTCGTCATCCAGCAGATAGAGCGGCGTGAACGGGAGCGCCTCGAACTCGGGGCCCGCGGGAGCATCGCGCAGGTCGGGCGGCAGCCGGTCGCGAAGCGTCGGAACTCGTGAGGTGACGCCGGCGTCCTCCGCATCCCATCCGAGCAGGTCCCCGACCTTCCAGCGGAGCGAAAACAGGGCACGAACGGTGGCGGATGAGCTGTTCGCCGGGTCCATCGACGCCGCCATCCGCACGAGGCGGGGGAAGTCTTCGGGGCCCCCCGGGGTCGGGAGCGCCCAGACGTCCTCCACCTCGAAGTCCGGCGTGAGCTCGTGGATTCGCCAGGGCCGGGACGTGTGCGCGCTGTCGGGGAGCCTCATCGAGTGCCGCCTTCAACCATAGTGTCGTGTACCGCCTCGTGCTCGCCCTCCCGCTCCCGATTGCCAACCGCCCCGAGCGAGGTCCGGCTTGAGCAGGGGCGGGTCGGCAGGCCTGCGGGCGTCGCTCGCGATCGCCGTGGGGCTCGTCCTGGCGGACTCCTCCCTCGTGGTCCTGGCGCTGCCGGAGATCTACCGGGACTTCGACGTCTCAGTAGGCGCCGTGATCTGGGTGCTCGTCTCCTTCAACCTGGTCCTGGCCGCGACCGCGGTGCCGGCCGCCCTACTTGCACGCCGCTTCGGCCCGGCGCGCGTCACGGCGGCGGGGCTCGTGATCTTCGCCCTCGGGGGCCTTTTGTGCGGCCTGGCGACGACGCTGGAGCCGCTGGTGGCCGCCCGTTGCCTGCAGGCGCTGGGCGGGGCCGCGGCAGTCACGGGGGCGCTGGAGCTGATGCCCTCTGCGGTGGGATCAGAACGCAGGGCGGCGGCGGTGTGGGCGGGCGCCGGGGCGATCGGAGCAGCCACCGGGCCGGCCGCCGGCGGCCTGCTGACGGAACTCGTCTCGTGGCAGTCGATCTTCCTGGTCCAGGTGCCCGCCGCGATCGCCATCGCGATTCCGGTGGTCGCGATTGCCCCTCGTGAGGCGATCGAGGCCGAGCGCGGGGATCGGGTTCGCCGAGCGGGCAGGCCGCATCTGGCGGCGAACCTAGCGCTCGGTTTGGTTTCCGCCGCCCTCGCGGCGGCCCTGTTCCTGATCGTCTTGCTCTTGATCGAGGGCTGGCGCCACTCTCCGATCGTTGCCGCCCTCGCGGTTTCGGCGATGCCGCTGGCGGCGCTGGCGGCCAGGCCGCTGGCGCGGGCTGTCGCGGAACCGCGGGCTCGGGCGGTGGCAGGGGCGGTGCTGGTGGCCGGGGGGCTCGCCGGCCTTGGGCTCCTCCCGAAAGCCTCGATCGCCGCCACCTTCCCCTCGCAAGTTCTGGTGGGCGTGGGGCTGGCGCTGGTCCTCTCCGCTCTGACGGAGACGGCGCTCGAGGGCAGGGCCCCCCAGGCGATCCACGGCGGGTGGACGATCTCAGCCAGGCACGCGGGCGTCGTTGCCGGGCTGCTCGTTCTCACCCCGATCTTCACCGCGGACCTCGTCGCGCAGCGCGACGCCGCGCAGCAGGCCGGGACGGCGGCGCTACTGGACGCCGACTTGCCGATTGCGACCAAGGTGGGCCTCGCGCAGCGCCTCGACGACCAGCTCTCGTCGGAGGACGGCAAGGTCCCCGCGGTCGAGCCGGCATTCGATCCCCTTCCCGAGGACCCGGAGGACCGAGCCGGGGCGCTCAGCCTGAAGGCCACCTTGGAGGACGAGCTGGATCGCGCCGCGACGCATGCGTTCAGCGCCTCCTTCCTGATCGCAGCCGGGTTCGCGATCGCGTCCCTCGTTCCGATTGGTCTCTCCAGACGCGGGGTCAGCCTGTGAGGGCGCGCGTCTTGATCGCCGGCTCGTTGGCCGCCTCGCTTGCCCTGATCGTCACCTCACTGGCGCTGGGTGGAGCGTCCTATGAGCCGAGCCCTGTCGCGGACCCGTGCCAGCCTCGCCCATGGCGATCCCCGGGAGACGCCGACCAGCTCGCTCAACAGCTCACCCTCTCGGCGCTCGATGGCGCGGCGTGCGAGCTCCACGTCTCACGGGAGACCGTGGCCCTCGCCCTCGGCACTCCGGACGGCCGGGAGGGGTTCGCGAACGACCCTCGGCTCACCGAGGCGCTTCGGGCCGGCTTGATCAGAGCCGTCGACGACGCCGAGCGGGCGGGCGCGATCCCGGGGCTGATCGCCGACGGGCTGCGAGAGGTGATCCAGGACCTCCCTGCCGATCAGCTCGTCGATGCCGCGAGGAACGCTGCCGGCCTGTTGGGCAAGGTGAACGGGGTGCTGGGCCCGCTGAGCGGCCTCCTCGGTGGAACGTGGCCGTCCACCGGGTAGGGTCAGCCACGGCTGGACGCTACGAGCCCAGGCGTTCGACGACCTCCGGAACCAGGTCCTCGATGGAGTCGAGTACGAGCGCCGCCACACCCAGCGCCTTCGAGGTTGGTGGATGCGCGGGGTTCGGAACCGCGATCACGTGTAGGCGGGCGGCGGCGGCTGACAACAGCCCGTTGGTCGAGTCCTCGACCGCCGCGGCCCGGCGCGGTGCCACCCCCAGGCGTCGGGTCGCCTCCAGGTAGACGTCCGGAGCCGGCTTGCCGGCCCCGACCTCCTCCGAGGAGACGGCCGCCGCGATCAGCTCCTCGAGGGGGCCCCGCTCCATCAGGAGGTCGATGATCTCGCGGTTCGACGACGTGGCCAGGCCCACCGGCCAGCGGCCGGCGATGCGGGACAGCGCGTCCCGTGCGCCGGGGATCCACGGCAGCTCGCGACGGTACCGCCGCTCGACGCGCGCCAGGACCGCGGCGTTGATGTTCGCCGGCTCCAACGGCACCCCGATCGCCTCGCTCATGTACCGCGACCACTCCGGCGCGCTCATGCCCATCATCGCCTGGGTGGCGTCCGGGGGCCACGGGGCCCCGGCTTCGGCGGCGACACCTCGCCGGGCGGCGTCCCAAACCTCCTCGGACTGCAAGAGCAGCCCGTCGAGGTCGAACACCACCGCGTCGATCATCGGCGGCCCACCGGGCGGGCACCGATGCACCGGCTCATATGGCAGCGTCGATGATGGTCACGTCCGTTTCTTCTCCTCGCCTCGTGCCATCAGCGCTGCGCGCCCGCCGTGAGGGCGGTCTTCCCCTTACCCGCCTCGCGCGACCGAGGAACCATGTTCCCCCGCCGGAATGTGCCCCGCAATCCCGGTGCACGGGGGATAACCTGCATCGCGCATGATGCCCGATCCCGCCCCCATCTTGATCGCCTACGACGGCTCCGACGCTTCCAGGCAGGCCATCGAGGAGACGGGCAGGCTCTTCGAGGGGCGCGAAGTGCAGGTGGTGACCGTGTGGGAGCCCGCGCTGGCGTTCGAGACCGCGATGCCGACCGCCGGCCTGGGGATGGAGCCCATCCCGGTGGACATCGAGGGCGCTCTCGAGCTCGAAGAGGAGCTTCAGGAGCGCGCTCGGCGAACCGCGCAGGCCGGGGCCGAGCTCGCCCGCTCGGTGGGCTTGTCGGCCAGGGCGCTCGCGGTCGCGGATGAGGTCCACGTGGCGGACGCGATCCTGGAGCTGGCCCGAAAGCGCGAAGTGGCCGCGATCGTCGTTGGCTCGCGGGGCCTCCGCGGGCTGCGCGCGAGGCTGGAGGGCAGCACGTCCCAGGCGGTGGTCAAGGACGCGC
This sequence comes from Solirubrobacterales bacterium, assembly GCA_044871225.1. Lineage (GTDB taxonomy): Bacteria > Actinomycetota > Thermoleophilia > Solirubrobacterales > 70-9 > AC-56. Next base: position 4,392 of record JBIOZP010000019.1, on the reverse strand, counting down.
CCTGCCCCGTGCTCGTCGTCCACAACGACTAGAACCGAGGCTTGATGGCGCACACGGGTCAGGAGATCGAAGGGCCCAACGGCTTTCACCTTCGGCTGCTGCGGACCGGCGCCGAGACCGATGGTGAGCTGTTGGAGATGGAGGCGAGCTACGGGGCCGGTGGGCAGCTTCCGCCCGAGCACCTCCACCCGCGACAGACGGAGCGTTTTGAGGTCCTCCAGGGCGCGGTTCGCACCTTGATCGACGGCACCGAGCGGGTCTACGAGACGGGCGCCACGTTCGAGGTGGCGGCCGGCACCCCGCACCAGATGACCGGCGAGGGCCCCGCCCGGATGCGCTGGGAGGTGCGTCCCGCCCTGCGCACGGCGGAGTTCTTCGAGCGCCTGTACGCCGACCCAGCGTCGGCCGCCGAGCTGCTGGAGGAGTACAGCGACGAGATCCGGCTGACCGGCGCCTACTGACCGAGCCCGTTCCACCCCTTCAGACCGGATCGCCGTCCACGTGAAGGGAAATCGCTGGCTGGTGGTGTACGACGCGGACTGCGGGTTCTGCACGTGGCTGCTCGGCGGGCTCCTGGGCTGGGACCGTGAAGCGCGGTTGCGACCGCTGGCCTTGCAGGACCCAGAGGCTGAAGGCCTGCTTGCCGACCTCGCGCCGTCCGTGCGAATGGCCTCCTGGCACCTGATCTCTCCCAGCGGCGCCCGGGAGTCGGGAGGTCCCGCCCTGCCCAAGCTCCTTGCCCTCCTTCCCGGAGGCCGCATTCCAGCCGCCGGCTTGGAGCGGTTTCCCACGCTCACCGACCGCGGATACCGCTGGGTAGCGGACCATCGCTCGCCGCTCTCGAAGTGGGTGCCCGCGAGCCTCAAGCGCCGCGCCCGCGAGCGGGTGCGGCAGCGCGAGCGATCGTCAACGGTTGCCCGCGGTTGAGCGCGGGCCGGCGGCGGGCCCCCCGGCTCGCCTGCGTCAGCGAACCGGGATCGCCAGGTCGACGCCGGACAGCGTCAGGCTGGAGGGAACGCTCGAGGACTTGACGAACGGGTCGTCGTCCTGAGCCAGCTCGATGCGGATGCGGTGGCCCTGTTGGAAGAGCCACCCGTTGCCGTGGAGCTCATAGCTGACCGAGCCGGCCTGCACCTCGCCGTTCGTCACCCGCCGCGGGCCGCGGTCGACCATGACAGCGGTCCCGCTCGGGAAGACGTCGTAGAGGCGAGCGTTCAGCTCGACGCCGGTCGCCCCGGGCGAGGCGCTGAAGTGGGCAGTCACGCGGGTGGACCCGATCATCGTCTTGGGGCTCGTCAGCGGCGAGCTCGTGTACACGGCGACGCCCGAGCCCGCGGGCTGCGTCTCGACCGGGCACTTGCCGCCGTTGGCGGCGAAGTTCGCGACCGGGTCCGAGTTCGTCGCGTGCGGATTGGGCTCCACGTCGGAGGAGGTCACCTGCGTGCCGGCGAGGTTCAGGTTGAGCGTGTTCGGCGCCAACTGCTCGAAGGTGGGGGCGGTGAAGGCCGGGCCGGGCTCGTCCGCGGGCCGGGTCCCGGCGTTCTGCGGGCAGATCTGAAGCGTCGCCGTGACGTTGAACGGAGGCCGCGGCTGGTTGGGGTCGCCCGACGGCTTCGCGTAGTGGTCGATGAAGCGGTTGAGGCGGGTCGTGATGCCTGTGCGAACCCGGTTCGGTGAGTTGGCGTTGTAGTTGCCGGTTGGGTAGTCGGCGGTGCCGGCGCAGACGTGGCGGGGGCCGGTGCCCGACTTGCAGATGTCGCCCCATTCCTTGGCCTTGTTCTGGACGAAGTGCTGGTAGTCGCCGTGGAAGACCTGGATCGGGTAGTTGGGGACGACGCTTCGCAGCCTGTTGAGCATCCGGCGGTTCTCGGAGGGCGGGAACAGCGGATCGGTGAAGGTGGCGGCGTTGAAGACGGGGATGCGATAGGCCGGGTCGCTGGCGATCCTCCCGAAGAAGGCGTTCTGATAGTAGGCCGAGCGCTCGCGCAGGAACTCCGGGAGCAGATTCTCGATCGTGCTCGCGCAGGCCGGGTTCTGCTCGGGCGGGTAGGAGCCCTGCAGGCAGGTGATCGCGTTGTCGATCTTGGGCGGGAAGGTCGTGTGGCTCGAGCCCGGTGGGATCCCCGTCTTACCGCTGGCGTACAGGGCCGCGAGGATCGATTTCTTCGGGATGCCGATGGGGGTCCTCGGAATGGGGCACAGCGAGCCGTCGAGCTTGCGCGGGCCCGAGTCACAGCCGTTGAACGCCGGCAGCGCGCCCGGCTCCTGCTCGTGGGTGCCGGTGGGCACGAGCGAATAGACCAGGTCGGTCCACCCGTACTTCGGGGCGGTGGCCGCCAGGGACATGGCGGCGTGATTGGCGGCGGTGTCCGGCGTGCAGGACCACTTCGGGTCGGTCAGGGCCAGCCACGAGAACCCGCCGCCGTAGGAGCCTCCGGTGGTGACGACGCGCCGCGGGTTGACGGCGACGTTGCGGCCGGTCACCGGCTTGAACTTGGATGCCGCGCCCACCGTCTGGCAGGCAAGGTGCTGGAAGTCGTTGATCTCGAAGCTGCGCGAGTCGAGCTCGGTCTGGCCCGTGGAACCGTCGCCGTTTCCGTTCACGAACCCACGAGCGGTGTAGGTGACGACCACGTACCCGCGGGCGGCGAACCAGGCGTTGTTGTAGTGCCACTTCTCGCCGCCGGCGTCCGCTCCGTCGAAGGTGGTCGCCTCCCAGCTCCTCTTGTCGCCCGCGCAGCACCCGTGCATGAGTACGAGCATCGGATAGCCACCGGCCGGCGGGGGAGTGGTGGGGAGGGTGACGTCGACGTCGAGCGCGACGTTGCCGTTCGAGTCCGCGCCTGGCCGGTTGGCCGCGCCCGCTGCCTTCGGCGGCAGGCCGGTGTACCCATTGCCGCCGTAGAGGGCCGGAACCGTGACCGCCTTGGCGCCGGTCTGGTTCGCGGTGGTGCCGCCGGTGGGCGGGACGCCGTCGTCGCACTTGTAGACGGCGTAGCCCGGAGCCGGGACGATCCGGTCGCAGTTGCCCGGGTTGTAGAGAGAGGCGGGAACCCTGGCGGCGGCCGGCGCGGCGAACAGTAGGAACGCCGCCGCGCAAACAGCGATCAACGCGTGCCTCCCCGTTGGCACGCCGATGCGCCTCCTACTCACTGCGCTGATCGCCTCCTACACGGCACGCTGGTGCGCCTCCTACTCACTGCACTGACCGAGGCAGGTTAGTCGTTTTGGGGAGGGCCGTGGACACCATTACCTGAAACCCGTCGTCACGGGCAAGCTCACACCGTCAGCAATCTCGCGCCGGGGGCGACGTTCAGCCCATGGACGAAGAGCGGGAGTTCGGTCGCGAGGAGCTGCTCGCGGCCTGGCTGGAATGGAAGCGATGGTCGCGAGCCCATCCCGACCTTCGCACCTACTTCGAGGCTCGCAGCCGAGCGCTGTCGAGGGCCTTCGGGGTCGACCTGGACGAGGCGAAGGAGGGTTGGGACTCCAGGACGAGGTGGCATCACGACCTGTTCCTGACCACCGCCGAGGACTACAACCGCGTTCACAATCCGTTCGCCAACCACCTCGAGGAGGGCTGGGAGTCGGAGTTCAGCGATCCGCACGAGGCCCGGATCCGGGGGGCCGCAAACCGCCTGCTGGACGCCTACTGGGGCCGGCTGCTGGACCTTCTCGCGTCCATCTGGGACCTCGGTCCTGACCGGAAGGTTACGGCGGCGGCTCTGCGCGAGCACGGCTTCGACCCCGGCGCACCGGCACCCGACCCCGCCGATTACGGGTGACCCGTCCAGGCCGAGGAGCACAGGAGGCGGCAGTCGGTCCGAAGGGAGCCGACGTGTCGGCTCGGCCCCATGCTCACTTGGATCTGATCCGGCGGTTTGCGGGCACGACATCGGTGCGCGCCACGCAGATCGCCGCGATGAAGACGAGCTGGGGCTCACCAGTCGGCATCTACGGCGCGGGGCCCTGCCAGCTCTGCGGCGCCATGGAGACCTACCGTGGGTTCACGGCGGCCCTTTTTGTGGCCCATGTAGATGGGCGGTTGATCTGCCGGCGCTGTCGCGACCGGCTCAGCCCGCCGCAGGCATTCGGGATCACCGCCCGAAACGAGGTCATTCGCACGGAGCTTGCCGCCAGCGCCCATCGTTACTGCGAGTGCTGCACGGCGCCCGATCCGATGCCTCGAGAAGGGTGGAGCGCGTCCGCAGACGGGCTCTGCGATCGCTGCCCGGCCGCTTTCCAGGACGCTGGGGTCGAGGACGTGCAGGAGCTCCTGCTGCTGCTTCGCCGCGTTCGCTACATCGAGCTGACATGCGCGACCCCGCAGGCCCTCGGCGGGTTCGGGAGGGGGATGAAGCGCGCCCGAGAGGAGGTCGAAGCGGAGACGCT
>JBIOZP010000018.1:0-2802 GCA_044871225.1 Solirubrobacterales bacterium | reverse complement strand
TGCGGTCGTCGGGATATGGGCGGTGGCCGCCGCGAAGGGTTAAGCGGCGACCACCACGTATGCGCCCCGGCTCGGGATCGAGGAACCACTCCCCCGAGCCGAGTTGCCTCTCGTAGAGATAACGCGCCGAGGGTGCCCGAACTTCCTCCGGCACTACGCTGGGCGCATGGATTCGCGGCGGGTGGCCCTCCGGCGCATCACGCTCTACGGCATCGCCTGGGCGCTGATCGTCGGTGGTCTCGCCGTCACGGGCAACATCCCCAGTTCGAGCGAGGCGCGCGACTTCGCCGACGGCCTCGGCCCGCTAGCGCCGATCCTCTACGTGCCGCTGTTCGTGATCGCCAACTTCGTCGTGCCGTGGGTCATCCTCGCGGGAGCGGCGGGCCTGCTGTTCGGCACGGCCGCCGGCACCGCCCTCGCGCTCGCGGGAGTGACGCTGGCGAGCCTCACGCAGATGGCGGTCGCGCGCTGGCTCGGCGCCGGCCATCACGGGCGCCTCCTCCCGCAGCGCACCAAGCGCGTCGAGAACTTCCTGACCGACAACGGCGCCGTCGCCGTCATGGAGTCGCGGATCGTCCCGGTGCTCCCGTGGGGCCTCGTCAACTACAGCGCCGGGCTCACTCACCTCACCTATCGGGACATGGCCCTCGGCACGGTGATCGGCGCCGCGCCCAAGGTGTTCGGCTACACCGCGCTCGGCGGCAACCTCGACAACCTCACCTCGCCGGAGGCCATCACGGCTGTCGTACTGCTGGCGATCCTTGCGCTCGCGGGCGCTCTGTTCGTGTGGCGGCAAATAGGCGCGAGCCCGTCGCCGCGTGCAGCACCAGGAACGCCCCAAGAACCATCACCGCATCCCCCACGCTGAACACATTCGCGCCGGGCCAGCCGGCGGGGATGGCGAAGACGTCGCCGAGGAACGCGACGTGGGCGTTCTCGACGAGATCCGAGTTCGCGAACGAGCCCGACCGCACGGACAGCCCGGCCGCGTCCAGGGCACTGTGCGAAGCCGGCATCACGCCGCCGTTCGCCGCGATGGCGACGAAGTTCAACAGCCCGCCGAGCGCGATCACCCACACGAAGCGAAGCTCCAGGTTCCGGAGCACGAACGCGGCGGCCAGGCCGTAGGTCGACAGATGCAAGATGCGGTGCAGAGTCGTGTCGCCCTCCGGCACCACCGTGACGAGCAGCACCTGCACGCCGAAGGCCACCACGACGAGCCAGACCGAGCGCAGCTCGACCTCCGCGAAGGCACCGAGCCTTCCTCCTGCCGCCGGGACGGACAGGAGGAGCAGGAGGAAGGCCAGGGCGAGGGTCATTCGGGGGCGGTGGGGCGGTTTACTCCTTTCTCGGCACCCCCGGCGGCCTCCTTCCGCTTCCCAAGCGGGCGTGGACGAACGTTCGTCCAACGAACGTCCAGCGTTCGGGCAGTCGTTGAACCGCTCGGAAGGCCTGGCCGATCAAGGCGTGAAGACCTAGCGGGTTGCCCCCCGGCTCGCGCCCCCGACCACCCCCTCCTAGGAGGAAGCAAATGCCCACGAAGCTCCGCCGTAGCTCCGTCGCCCTCAAGGCCAAGGCTTACCGTTCCGCGGTAACCCTCGCTGGTGTACTCGTTTTGCTTGAGGCGCTTGGAGCTCCCCGTAAGCTTTAACAAGCTCCAGCCGTAGTTTTGGGCCGCTCGGCCTGAGCGGCGACCGGTTCGGCCCAGGCCCGGGGCAGAAGGGCTCGTTTCGCCGCGGCTCGCCCCGTGCCTGGGACACGACCACTCTTCACCCTCTATCTGCGACTCGTAAGTGCGGCGGGCATCGCGGTCCTCGTCGGGCTCGCCGTCACAGCCACCGGCGACTTCGGCTACGACGACGCCGAGTTCTGGGTCCTCGCGGCGCTCGTCTTTGCCGGCGAGCTGTTCCCGATCCAGGTCCACGGGCAGGTCGGCGAGGAGACCTTCTCCACGCCGTTCGCGTTCGCGCTCCTGCTCGTCTACGGCCTGCCCGAGGTCGTCGCCGTGCAGGTGATCGCCACGGTTGTCGCCGACGTCATCCGCCGCCGCCCTGCCGACCGCATCGTCTTCAACGCCGCCCAGCTCGCCATCTCGTGGACGGTCGCGGGCCTCGCGCTGGAGGCCGTGGGCGGCACCGGCCTCGACGACGGTGTGGACCTCAAGGCCGCCGATCTCCCGTCCATCGCGCTTGCCGCCGGCGTCTTCTTCATCGTCAACTCCACGCTCGCTCGCACCGCCGAGGCGCTGCTTCAGGACACGTCGATCTGGGAACACAACAAGGCCGACCTCGCCTTCCGCGCCTGGTCGGCCGGCACGCTCTTCGCGCTCGGCCTACCGGTTGCCGTGATCGCGATGCACTGGCTCTACCTCGTCCCGCTGCTCGCGCTGCCGATGGCGGCCGTGCATCGCGCGGTCATGCAGGCGTCCGCGATGGAGCACCTGGCCCTCCACGACCCGCTCACCGGGCTGCCGAATCGGGCACTGCTGCTCCAGGCGGCCGAAAGGGCGCTCAGCAACGGGAACGGCGGCCAAGAGGTAGCCCTGCTCGTGATCGACCTCGACCGCTTCCGCGACGTGAACGACACGCTCGGTCGCGAGCAGGGGGACGCCGTCCTCATGGAGGTCGCGGGCCGCCTCGCGCGGTCCGTGCGCGCGACCGACATGGTCGCGCGCGTGGAGGCCGACCGCTTCGGTGTGCTCCTGCCGAACCTGGCCCGCAGCGGCGACGCCGCGCTGGCCGCCGACAACCTGATCGCCCAGCTGAGCCAGCAGATGGACGTGGCCGGCGCTGCGCTGAGCGT
>JBIOZP010000017.1:0-3884 GCA_044871225.1 Solirubrobacterales bacterium | reverse complement strand
TCGTGGATGTAGATCCAGTTGTCCGGGAACAGGTCCTCGCCGTCCAGCACGACCGCGACGGTCAGGAAGTCGCGGTAGCGCATCCCCTTGGCGGCGGCGATCACCTCGGCCCGCGGGTGCGGGTCGGCCATGCCGACCGCATTGCGGAGCGGCAGCGACGAGATCACAGCCGACGGCTCGAACGACTTGTCGCCCACGTGCACGCGCACGCAGCGCTCGCCATCGAAGTCGAGCTTCGTGACCCTGTGCTCCAGGAGCACCTGGCCGCCGAGCTTCTGGATGTCGTCGGTCATCGTCTCCCACATCTGGCCGGGGCCGTAGCGGGGGTAGTTGAACTTCGAGATCAGGCTCGTGACCTTGTTGTCCTTGTTGCCGAAGAAGGCGGACCAGGCGGCGCGGAAGAAGCTGAGGTTCTTGATCCGCTGGGCGGCCCAGTCGGCGCGGATCTCGGACGTGGGCACCCCCCAGACCTTCTCCGTGTAGGACTTGAAGAACTGGTTGAAGAGCCAGCGGCCGAAGCGGTTCGACACCCACTCCTCGTAGGTCGTCTCCTTGCCCTTCGGCTTCACCGCCGCCCAGATGTACGAGAAGAGCGCCTTGGTCAGGTCGACAGGGCCGAGCTTCTTCATCACGTCCGGGCCGCGGAGCGGGTAGTCGAGGAATTTCGCGCGCCCCTTGCGGTCGCGCCAGTAGATCCGCGACATCCGCGGGCGCTCGAGGAAGTCCTCGCGCATGATCTCGTGCCAGAGGTCGTCGACCTCCTTCACCTTGGTGAAGAAGCGGTGCCCGCCGAGGTCGAAGCGGTAGCCGTCGCGGACCGCCGTCTTGGCGATGCCGCCGACCTGGTTCTCGGCCTCGAGCACCACGACCGGCAGGCCCTTCTTGGCCAGCAGGTAGCCCGCCGTCAGGCCGGCGGGGCCCGCGCCGAGGATCACCGTCGGCTTCTCGCCCATGTCAGGCCGGGCGAGGTTCTTCGGGGGCTGTGGCTTCGTGTTGTTGTCGCTCATCCGGTTTCGGTCTTCTTCTCGTAGATCACACCGCGGACTCCGATCCGCGTGGCGCGGCGGTAGCGCACGGGCACTGCCTTGACGAACTCGAGTTGCGGATTGGCCGCCAGCGCCGCTCCCCACTGGGCGCCGCGGCGCCGCACCAGCTCGGTCCAGGGCGCATCCCAGTCATCCGCACGTGAGGTCACGGGGAACACGATGAGGACGCGCCCGCCGGGCGGCAGACTATCAATCAGCGGATCCAGATTCTTCGATGGAGTGGCGGCCTTGAGCCTGTCGTAGCCGTCGGTCCAGTCCATGATCTGGTCGTTCTTCACGAGGCCCATGGGGTTGCCGAAGCGCAGGTCCGGCGCTCCTCCCAGGTTCTCGAGGTGGTACGCGAGCAGCGGGCCCTGCTCCGGCTGCATGGAGAGGACCAGATCGCCCTTGTGGAGCTCGGGCACCGCGTCGTTGCGCAGGTCGGAGGCGTTCGACTTGTTCTCGAGGCCGTAGCTCTTCGGGATCGCCCAGATCCCGACGATGATCACCAGCGCCACCAGGCCGAGATTCCCGGCCCGAGCCAGGCCGAGCGCGCCGAGTAGCAGCATCGGCCCGAGCAGCACGCCGAGATAGCGGGTCGTCCAGGCCGGCGACACCTGCGACACGATCCAGGCAACGGCCAGGGTCCCGAGCACGATCGTCGCGCCCGCGAGGAGTGCCGTGCGCTCCTTGTCGTCGACTCGCCGCGACAGGATCACCCCGATCCCCGACCCCGCGGCGAGCACGAGCGCGACCGTCGGGGTGCCGCCGCCGAGCAGCGACCTCGTGATCTGGATCGGCGCACCGAAGTTCGGCGGATTGAGCCAGGGCGCGCCCGTGTGCTGGACCTGGTGCAGGAGCGTCGGCACCCAGGGCAGGTAGAGAAGGGCGCAGCCCCCGAAGCCGATCAGGGCGTCCTTCCAGAAGCTCGAGCGGTTCTCGGAGACGTACCAGCACGGGATCAGCCCGAGCGCAAGGCCCGCGCCGAGGAAGAGGCCCCAGTTGTGCGTGTAGAGCATCAGGGCGAGCAGCACGAAGAAGAGCGGCAGGTAGCGCCGGCGCCCGAACGCGAACACGTGCAGGAAGGCCGCCGTCGCGAGCAGCGACATGACCAGCATGAGCGCGTACATGCGGGTCTCCTGCGCGTACGCCGTCAGGAACGGGTTGACCGCGCAGAGGGCGGCGCAGTAGAGCCCGGCGCGGCGGCCGAACAGGCTCCAGCCGGCCCACATGCCGCCCGGGATCGCGAGCAGCGAGATCGCCACCGAGAGCGCCTGCGTCTCGGCGGGCCCGTCGCCAACCACGTCCATCCAGACCGAGAGCAGCATGTAGTAGAGCGGCGGCGAGCCGTCCATCCGCAGCAGCCCGGGGATGTCCAGGAGGTGCTGCGAGGCAATGCCGATCGACAGGCCCTCGTCCATCCACAGGGACGCGCCCAGCGAGTCAGTTCGCAGGTACGCGGACACGAGCAGCAGCCCGACCAGCACGAGGCCGGGCAGCACGAAGTTGTTCGGCAGCGAGCCGAGCCTGGGCACGGCTCGCGGGCGTGAGGCGACGCTTGCCACCGGGCCAGCCTAGTGAGGGCTCACGCCTGTTTTCGCGGTTCGCAGCGTCACTTGCCGATCACCTCGACCTTGCGCTGGCCCGGCCCCGAGGTCGTCGGCGGCGGGGCGGTCGGCGTGTTCGGCCCCGACTGCGGGCAGCCCGTGCGCGGGTCGTTGCCGGTGGGCGGTACCGTGAGCAGGCGCCACTTGCCCTGCTGATCCACCAGCCGGTAGCGGTCGTCGGTCGGCTTCGTCACGAGCGGGCCGTCGGGAACCGTCCGCGTCCGGAACGCGACACCCGGCGGCGGGGTGACCTTCCAGCCCACGTTGATCCCGTGGATCCCGAGCTCGTAGGCGACCATCTGGGTCTGGAAGGGCCCGCTGAAGACGCCGCCGCAGGCGAGCAGCCGCTCCTTGCCGCCGTTCGCGTCGATGAGCGCCTTCAGGTCGTGCCAGAGGTACGCCTCGTGCTCGATGCCGCCCTGCACGCGGCCGGTGTTGTCGGCCTTGGCCACGATCGTCGGCGACGCGATGGCGATCCCGAGCACCAGCGCGACAGCCGCCGCCCGCGCGCCCGCGCGGGCACTCCCGAGCCAGCGCGTGCCGAGCGACTCCACGCCCTGGAGCACGCGCACCGCTCCCACGCCGCCGAGCACGGATACGGCCGCGGTCGTGACCATCAGGTACCGCTGGTTGCCGGCGAAGCCGGCCTCCGTCATCACCGCCACGAGGGCGAACCACGAGAAGCCCAGCGTCGCGAGCGCGAGCACCGCGCCCTGCTCCCGTCTTCGCACCCAGGCGAGGGCCGCCACCCCGACCGCGATCACGGTGCCCAGCTCCACCGGAGCGACGGTGCTCTCGGCGAAGCGCTTGAACAGCTCCCACGCCGGGTGCGCCGCGAACGCGGCGCTGCCCGGGTTGGGCGCGTTGGCCCGCGAGCCGGCCCGGAACGGGTCGTGGGCGCCCCACCACTCCGGGAGGATCCAGCAGGCCGGGACGAAGACGGCGAAGAACAGCAGCCGCTTGCGCAGCTGCGGCTCGAAGAACCAGAGCCAGAGCCCGTACAGGCCGAGGAACGGCCACGCCTCGGGGCGCAGGAGCGCCGCCGCCACGCCGAGGTAGAGCGCGTGGTCGCGGCGGCCGTCGAGGTGGCGTTCGAAGGCCCACAGCACGACGGCCGCGAGCATCGGCTCCGAGTTGCCGAGCGCGGCGTCGCGCACGTACTTGTTCGAGGACAGGAGCGCCGCGAAGGCGGACAGCCCCGCGAGCACGCCGTAGATGCGGCCGCCCACGAGCCGGAACGCCATCCGGTAGG
>JBIOZP010000016.1:0-2969 GCA_044871225.1 Solirubrobacterales bacterium | reverse complement strand
CTCGATCCGGCGCTGGTCGGGCAGCGTCGCGAGGAACTGCCGCAGCGGCTCGAAGTAGTTGGACTTGGCGGCCGGGTCCTCGAGGTACTTCTTCACGTCGCGCACCGCCGGCGACCACTGCCACAGGCCGAGGCTCGCGAAGCCGGCGACGAGCAGCGGCAACACCCACCAGCGCCTGGTCCACGGGAGGCCCCAGAGCGCGCAGAGGAGGACCGGTCCGCCGAACAGCGCGCCGAGGCGGACGGCGTTGCCGCCCATCGGGGTCTCGAGCGCCAGCGCGAGCGTGGCGCCCAGCGCGTACAGGACCGCGCCCCAGCGCAGCGCGCTCTGTTCGCGGGGCAGCACGATCAGGCACGCGAGCGCGAACAGCGGGATGGGCACGTAGGCCGAGGTTGGGAAGGGAGCCCAGCCGCCCTCCGGGAACGCCCATGACAGAAACACCGGCGGGATGAACGCCGCGACGGCGATCGCGAGGCCCTCCATTCGCTTCAGCCGGTCGTGTCGCTCGGCGATCGCGTAGGCCACACCGGCCATCGCGAGGAAGAGCCCGGCCACCGGGCTGCCGAGCGGGCACAGGATCGCGAACAGGATCGCGAGCCAGTAACGGTGACGCTGGAGCGCGAGCAGCGCGGCGAGGCCGAACGCGACGCCGATGGCGAACGGAAGCCGGCTGGTAAAGAGCAGCGTGGCGCTGGCCGCGCCGAACCAGATCGCTCCCCAGCGTGCGCGCTCGTCTCCGAACGCGCCGCGCATCAGCGGCGCGAACAGCGCGGCCGACGCCATCGCGGCGACCGCGAGCGCCACCGGCGGGGTGAGCAGCCACGCGAGCGGGGGTGACAGCACGCTGTAGGCGGGCGTGTGGTGGCCGCCATACCACTGGCCGTTCCAGATCGTGAAGCCCTCCTGGCCGAACAGGTCGGCGCGGAAGGTGTGGGCTGCGAGGTCGACGGTGCGCGGCTGCCAGATCAGGTAGGCGATCGTGAACAGCGCCGCGATCACGATCGGGGCGGCCTTCCACGGGTCGATCCGCCGGAACCAGCGCGCAGCGGCTCGCTGCCGCCGGGGTACCCGAGGCGATGCCGGCGCCGTTTCCTCGGGGGTGGTGGCTGGAGAGGAAGGCGGCGACGAGATGGCGGACGGGGCGTCGCGCAGCACGAAGAAGACAGGCTAGCCGACGCCGCCCTGCAGAGCCCGCGGTCGGACCGGCCTCCGCGGCCGTACCATCCCGCGGTCATGGCCGACCGTCGCAGGCTGCGCGCGATTCGCGACCGGCTCCGGACGGAGTACGGGCGGCCGGTGCTGCGCCCGCACCGGAAGCCGGTGGACGAGCTGGTCCTCACCGTGCTCTCCCAGAACACGAACGACCGCAACCGCGACGTGGCCTACGGGCGGCTGCGGGAGCGCTTCTCGTCCTGGGCCGAAGTGCGCGACGCGCCCGTCGCCGAGGTCGAGGACGCAATCCGCCCGGGCGGTCTCGCGCCCACCAAGGCCGTGCGCATCAAGCAGATCCTCGGGGCAATCGGCGACGACGATCTCGGGTGGATGGAGGAGGGGCCGCTCGAGGAGGCGCGTGAGTATCTGTGCGACCTCCCGGGCGTCGGCCGCAAGACCGCCGCCTGCGTCCTGCTGTTCTCGTACGGCCGGCCGGAGGTGCCGGTCGACACGCACGTGTACCGCGTGGGCACGCGCCTCGGCCTGTGGCCGGAGGGCACGCCGCTCGAGAAGGCCCACGACATCCTGCTGCGGCTCGTCGACGACCCCGAGGAGGCGTACGAGCTCCACGTGCTGCTGATTCGGCACGGCCGCCGGACCTGCACGGCGCGCAATCCGGACTGCCCCGCTTGCCCGCTCAGGCGGATGTGCCCGTACGGGCGGAGGCGCCTCGGCGAGCTGCGTGCCGCTCGCTCGAGCTAGTGATCGAGATCGCGTCGACGGGCTAGTTGATCGAGATCGCGTCGACTACGAAGACGAGCGTCTCGTTCGGCGGGATGTCGGGCGGGTAGCCCTGGGCGCCGTAGCCGAGCTCGGGTGGGATGGTCAGCTTGCGGCGACCGCCCTTCTTGATGCCGATCAGCCCCTTGTCCCAGCCGGCGATGACCATCCCCTGGCCGAGCTGGACGGGGAACGGCTGACCGGTGTCCCAGGAGGCGTCGAACTCCTTGCCATTCGAGAAGTTCATCCCGACGTAGTGGACGACGACCGTGTCGCCCGCCTTGGCGCCCGGCCCCTTGCCGACGACGATGTCTTCCTTCACGAGCTTGTTCGGAGGCGAGCCGGTGGGCTTGGGGATCACCGGCTTCTTGCTGGTGTCCTTGAGGGCCGCCTCGGCGTCGCCGGGGGAAGACGGCGTCGTCTCGGTGGCGGTGTCCTGGGCGGCTGTGTCGGCCGAGGCGCTGCCGCTGTTGCCACCGCTGTCGTCGTCTCCGCAGGCGGCCAGGGTGAAAACGGCAACGACGGCAATGAGGGTGAGCACGGATTGGAGCAGGCGGGCCATGCGCCGCGGCATCCTAGTGGGGCGGAAAGATCGGATCGTGTCCGCCCAATGCATCCATGTCATGTAAAAGTCGGACACGATCGAGCCCGACCCCTCGATGCCTGTAGTTGAGCCCATCGCGCCGCCCTGGGCAGACCTAGCGAAATCTGCCATACTCGCGCTTAGATTTCTTTCGACTCGACCAAGGAGAAGTACTGATGGGCAAGACGATCGGCATCGATCTCGGCACGACGAACTCGTGCATGGCCGTCCTGGAGGGCGGCGAGCCGACCGTGATCGAGAACGCCGAGGGCGCCCGCACCACTCCCTCGGTGGTCGCGTTCACGGATGGTGGCGAGCGCCTCGTGGGCGCTCCGGCCAAGCGGCAGGCTGTTACGAACCCCGAGAACACGGTCTTCTCGATCAAGCGCTTCATGGGGCGCAAGGAGGCCGAGGTCAAGGAGGAGGAGAAGATCGTCCCGTTCGAGGTCATTTC
>JBIOZP010000015.1:0-2740 GCA_044871225.1 Solirubrobacterales bacterium | reverse complement strand
GCGAGCGCGTCTGCGGGATCGCTGTGGCCGACGATGCGGACGATCAGCCCGTCGCGGAGCTCGAATACCCCGGAGGTCCGCATCTCGGTGGCAATGCGGGTACCTCGCGAGCGGCCGCGCATTCGGGTGACGACCGCGAACCGGTCGCCGCCGTCCCTGAAGTCTTCGACCTCATCGTTGGAGAACTCCTCCCACTCCGAGAAGAAGCTCCGCAGCCCAGCGCGTACTCCGGCGTGCCCATGCCAGACCTCGCGATCGACCCATGTCTCGGTGCTGGTCCACTCGATATCGGGGTGGAGCAGCGCGAGCAGATCATCCAGCCGGTCGGGACGGTAGGCCTCGAGGAACTGCTGGCACAGCTCTCGATTGGTCATGAGGGCCTACTCCCGCAGCCCCACAGCGTCGAGGGCTTCCTCCACGTTCGCGTACAGCTCCATCCTGATCCCCTGTCCATCCCGGAGCGTCCACACTTGAGCGAAGCGCATCTCGACGGGAATCCCAGTGGACTTCGAACGCCCCCGTTGGGTGAGGATGACGACGACGCGCTCCCCGGCCTCCAGGTAATCCTCGGCCTCCATCTCCCAGCCGTCCCACGAATCCGCCCACTCGGCGTTGAACTGGTTCGCGCCCTCGGCTCCGGCGTAGATCTGCTGATCAGGCCAGCCGAGGCGGGACACATCCCAGACGAGGTCGGGATGGGCCCGGACCTCACCAGTGGCCATGAAGTGCACATAGCCACGTCGAATGATCTCCACGTTCTCCTGCGACATCGCCCGCCCAGTATCTCCGAGCGCGCAGACCTCGATGTGGCCTGAGGCTTGTGAGAGCCCTGCTCAACGCACGCTGGGGATTGGCGACGGGCCCGACCTCCACGAACGTGGCGACCCTGGTGGAGCCGCCCCAGGAGCCCCGCACGCGGCCTTCGCCGAGTACGGGCTGGGTCGTCCGCCCAGATCGCGCTTAGAAGGGCTGCTGATCTCTATATCCCGATGTGATCGCGGCGTGGCCGAGGACCGTTAGCCGCCCGAGCCGAGTGCGAAGAGAGCCACGGCCAGAGCAAAGCCGAGTAGCGACACGACGGCGAATCCCACAACGAGCGCGGGACTGCGGCCGCCTGGCCGCGTCCACCAGACGGCTGCGCTGAGCGCGCCCAGCGCGACCACGACCGCGCCGATGACTCGAAGCTCCGCGGCAACGTCCCAAGCTGCTGCGAAGAAGATCACGAGGGCCCCGAGCGCCGTGCAGGTGGCATACGCCGCGGCCCGAGTACTCATGTGAGGTGACCGTGTCCCATGACCAGAGCGGATTTGAGCCGCTGGGGAGCCGCTCAGAGCGGCTGGGTTCGGGGTATGGATTGCAGCGCAATTGCAGCGCAGCAGCGAGCCAAGCCGCACCAGGCCCAGCCCTGCCTGGCCGGTACAACTTAACGTCATGCCACGGACTCCCCTAGAGCTCATGAGCGACTACATCGCCGCCGTGCAGCGCGGCGACTGGGACACGGCCTTCGGCTACTTCGCCGACGACATCGTCTTCCACATTCCCGGCCGCTCATCGTTCGCCGGGGATCGGCGCGGTAAGGACGCGGCGCTCGACTACATCGAGACGATCCGCGAACACCACCAGGAGGGGGAGATCGAGGTGGAGCTCGTCGACATGTTGGCCAGCGACGAGCGAGTGGCCCTGCTGGTTCGCGAGCGATTCGTCGGCGAGGGCGGATCGGTGGAGATCCGCCGCGCGAACGTCTACCGCGTCGTGGACGACACCATCGTCGAGATCTCGATCTTCGAGGCGGACCAGTACGCGGTCGATGCGTTCATGGACGAGGTCGAGTCTTCTTAGCTCGTCACTGGTCCCCGGCGTGCCCTGCCGCGCCATGC
This sequence comes from Solirubrobacterales bacterium, assembly GCA_044871225.1. Classification (GTDB taxonomy): domain Bacteria; phylum Actinomycetota; class Thermoleophilia; order Solirubrobacterales; family 70-9; genus AC-56. The sequence goes on along the minus strand of JBIOZP010000015.1, from coordinate 863 downwards.
GCACGAAGGGGGACTGAACTAAGCGTGCTTGTTCGGCTCAGCTCGCCGGTCTCACCCAGAGGTGGATGTTCTCAAAGCTCGCGATGCCGCCGGTCTTCCGGTACCGGAGGCTGTACGTGTGGGTGCCTGGGGTAACGCGGAACATCACGATGCCCGGCGCCTCGCTGAAATGGTTGAAGCCCACCTCGCGCGCCGCGCCGAGCCGCAGCCGGAGCCTGAAAGCGCGCTCAATTGCAGCGCAGCCCCGGCCGCCTAGTTAGCGACGGCGGCCGAGACGTCGCTGCCCTCGACCGGGATGCTGCTCTCCGCGCGGGCCTGGTGGTCCGCGGTCTGCATGCGGGCGATCACGAGCCGCTGCATCTGGGCCGTGCCCTCGAAGATTTGGTAGATCTTCGCGTCCCGGAACCACTTCTCGAGCGGGCAGTCCGTGGTCTGGGCGAATGGGCCGACGAGGTCCATCAGCGTGGTCGTGGCCCACATCGCCACGTCGCCCGCCTTCAGCTTCGACATCGAGCCCTGGCCGGCGGTCAGCGGGATGCCGTTGCGTCCCATCCACGCCGCGCGCCAGACGAGCAGGCGGGCGGACTCGATCTCGGTCGCGACGTCCGCGAGCACCTGCTGGATGCGCTGCTGCTGGAGGAGCGGCTGGCCGTCCTCCTCGCGGTCGGTGAGGTAGTCGAGCGTCCACTCGTACGCGGCCTGCGCGATGCCGAGCGCCGAGGCGCCCACGAGCGGCCGCGTGAGCTCGAAGGTGGCGAGGGCGTTCGAGGAACGGCCCGTGGACTCGCCGGAGCGCGCACGCTCGAGCTTCTTCTGCAGCTTCTCGTAGCCGCCGAGCAGGTACTCCATCGGCACGCGGCAGT
>JBIOZP010000014.1:0-6765 GCA_044871225.1 Solirubrobacterales bacterium | reverse complement strand
CCGACGCGGCCTTCGAGCGCGCGATCCAAGCGGGCGCCAAGCCGCTGCAGGCGATGGAGGAGAAGTTCTACGGCGACCGCCGGGGAAGCTTCGAGGATCCCTTCGGGCACAGGTGGGACGTCGCCACCCATGTCGAGGACGTCTCTCAGGAGGAGATGTCGAAGCGCATGGCGGAGATGGAGGCGGCAGCCGGCGGCACCTGATCGCGCCGCGCCCGAGCTCCGGACCGCGAGCGGAGGCAGGGGAATCGGGGCTAGGAGCTCCGGGACCCCCGAGACGACTTGCCGCCGGCGCGCCGTCCCAGCCACAGCGGCAGCAGCGAGAGCGTCGGCCGCTTGCCGAGGTCGTCGCTGTCACGCCGGTTGAAGGCGCGCGCGTAGCGCTGGGCGTCCGCGGCGCTCCCGTAGGCCTTCCGGCCGCCGAACCCGCAGCCGCGCTCGCACTCCCAGCGCATGGTCTGGCCCTCCGTCCAGAACTCGAGCCGATGGCCCATCAGGCGGCAGGACACCATCGCGATCCCAAGTGCTAAGCCGACGCCCCTGAGCTCGCCCCGGCCCCATCAGGCGCGGCGTAGCTGGAGCGCGACACGCGACGCGCCGTTCCCTCCGCAACCGCTTCGCGCAGCGCGGCGCGGAAGCGGCCCGGGCCCCAATAGCGGGCCCCGACTCGGCGGCCGAGCTCATCGCGGCTCAGCTCCCCGTGCTCTCGAAGGGCGCGCGAGATGATCTCGATCTCGTGATCCAGCCATTCCGGGCGCTGCTCGGCCGGGTGGCTGAAGAACGGCGAGAACGAGGCGGAACCGGGACCGGGGCGGTACCGGCGAAACCCCATCCGCTCGCGCTCGAGCCGGGCGCGGTGGCGGCGCTCGGCCTCCCGCGCCGCCTCGTCGCCCTCGTCCTCAGCTTCCGCCCCCTCTCGCTCGGCCTCCTCGGCGGTGAGCGGCTTGGCGATGTCCTCCAGCCGCCGCTGCTCGGCGCGGACGCCGAGGAAGACCTCGACGATTCCCCCGATGGCCATCACCGCCGCGCCGATGATGTAGGCGGTGACGACCCCCGAGGTGTCACTCGAGCCCAGCTTCTCGAACACCTGGGGGCCGGTTATCCCGCCGATCGCGGTCCCCACCGCGTAGAAGAACGCGATCGCCAGCGCGCGGATCTCCATCGGGAAGACCTCGCTGACCGTCAGGTAGGCCGAGCTGGCTCCGGCCGAAGCGAAGAAGAAGGTGGCCGCCAGCGCCAGCGTGAGTGCCCAGTCGCTGAACTGGCCTTCGCACGACTTCGGGTCGCAGCCGCTGAACAGGACAGCAACGCCTAGAAGCATCACGGCGGACAGCAGATAGGTCCCGGCGATCATCGGTTTCCGCCCCACGGTGTCGAACAGCCGGCCGAGCACCAGGGGGCCCATGAAGTTGCCGGCCGCGAACACCGCGTAGAAGAGACCCACCTTGTTCGCCCCCACTCCGAAGTACGTCGTCAGCGTGAGGCCCAGGGTGATCGTGACGGCGTTGTAGATGAACGCCTGGCCGACGAACAGCGACAGGCCCAGCACCGCCCGCTTGGGGTAGGTCTTGAACACCGTGCGGGCGATGTCCCGCAACGGAATGTGCCGGCGTTGCCGCACAGTGATCTCGTCGTCGGGCTCCTGCAGAGACTGGCCTGTCTGCTCGCGGACCTCGGCCTCGATCTCGTCCACGATCCCCTCGGCCTCCTGCTCCCGCCCGTGGATGAACAGCCACCTGGGGCTCTCGGGGAGGTTGCGGCGGATCAGGAGGATGCCCAGGCCCAGGGTCGCGCCGAGGGCGAACGAGATCCGCCAGCCGACATCCAGGGCGAAGAGCGACTCCTTGAGCAGGAAGATGGAGGCGACTGCCCCGAGGGCAGAGCCCACCCAGAACGAGCCGTTGATGATCAGGTCCACCCGCCCGCGGGCCCGCGCCGGAATCAGCTCGTCGATCGCGGAGTTGATCGCGGCGTACTCGCCGCCGATGCCGGCGCCGGTGAAGAAGCGCATCGCGAGAAACCACCACGGCGCCCAGGAGATTGCGGTGAGGATGGTCGCGAGCAGGTACAGGGACAGGGTGATCAGGAACAGGCGTTTGCGTCCGAAGCGATCGGTGAGCTGGCCGAAGAAGAGCGCCCCTGTGCACGCTCCCGCCACGTACAGCGACTGCGCCAGCGCGACGTCGGAGTCGGTGAAGGAGATCCCGCTGCCCGGGCTCACCAGGGTCGGCGCCAAGAAGCCGACGATCGTGACCTCCAGGCCGTCGAGGATCCAGACGATCCCGAGGCCGATCACGACCCGCCAGTGAAACCGCGACCACGGGAGCCGGTCGAGCCGGGCGGGAATGCGGGTCCGGATGGTTCCGAGCCCGCCGGCGTCCTCTGCGCGAGCAGAAGCCTCCATGCCGCTGAACGCTTACCCGGCTTTTGGTTGCGATAAACGACCTTTTCGCCTGCTGGGGCGTGGTGAGTTAGGCTGGCACGCGGATGGTCCTCTACACCTGCGGCCAGAAGACCAAGGGCCCTCGCCTCGCACACCCGTGCGCGGCGGCGGGCAAAGCCCTCGACGACGCCGGCTACGAGTACGAGCTGAAGACGGTCGGCGGATATCGCCTCATGCCGTGGACCTGGCGCGCCCGCTCGGCCGACCGCGAGGAGGTCAGGCGCCTCAGCGGCACGAACGAAGTGCCGATCCTCGTCCTCGACAGCGGCGAGGTGATCAGCGACTCGCGCAGGATCGTTCGCTGGGCCAAGGAGCACCCGGCGAGCGGGTCGCGGGCGAACGCCTAAGTACCTCCCCTGAAAGCGGTCATCGGAGCTTGCCAGGTGGGCCGGGGGTCCGTTTCGCCGCGGCTGTCATGGGTACGCGCGCCCTGGGAGATGAAGGCAGTGACCTGGCATGGCAAGCGCGACGTGCGCGTGGACGAGGTTCCCGATCCCCGGATCGAGCAGCCGAACGACGCGATCGTGCGAGTAACGAGCTCGGGCATCTGCGGCTCCGACCTGCACCTGTACGAGGTGCTCGGGCCGTTCATGAGCGAGGGCGACATCCTTGGTCACGAGCCGATGGGCATCGTCGAGGAGGTGGGGAGCGAGGTGACCAACATCGGCCCGGGCGACCGGGTGGTGATGCCGTTTCAGATCGCCTGCGGGCACTGCTTCATGTGTGACCAGGGCCTCCACACCCAATGCGATACGACCCAGGTGCGCGACCGGGGAATGGGCGCGGCGCTGTTCGGCTACACGAAGCTCTACGGCGAGGTGCCCGGGGGCCAGGCCGAGTTCCTGCGGGTGCCGCAGGCCCAGTTCGGCCCGATCAAGGTGCCCGAGGGGCCGGCGGACGACCGCTTCGTCTACCTCTCCGACGTCCTGCCGACCGCCTGGCAGGCGGTGGAATACGCGGCGATCCCGGACGGGGGCAGCGTCACGGTGCTCGGGCTCGGCCCGATCGGGGACATGGCGTCACGGGTCGCGATGCACCAGGGATACCGGGTGATCGGCATCGACCTGGTGCCCGAGCGGCTCGACCGCGTACGCGCCCGCGGCGCCGAGGTCCTCGACCTCAGCGACCACGAGGACGACCTCGCTGAGGTGATCCGCGAGATGACCGACGGGCGGGGTACCGACTCGGTCATCGACGCGGTCGGGATGGAGGCCCACGGAGCGCCTGGCGCCAAGATCGCCCAGCAGCTCACCGGGCTGCTGCCGGACGCGATCGCGCAGAAGATGATGGAGAGGGCCGGCATCGATCGCCTTCACGCTTTCTACCTGGCAATCGACATCGTCCGGCGTGGCGGGACGATCTCGTTGGTCGGCGTCTACGGGGGGATGGCTGATCCGCTGCCGATGCTGACCATCTTCGACAAGCAGATCCAGCTTCGGATGGGCCAGGCCAACGTCCGCCGCTGGGTTGACGACATCATGCCGTTGCTGACCGACGGCGACCCGCTCGGGACGGACGACTTCGCGACCCATCGCATTTCGCTCCACGAGGCTCCGGACGCGTACGCGAAGTTCCAGAAGAAGCAGGACGGAGTGGTCAAGGTCCTGATCCAGCCCTGAGCAGGCCCATTCGAGCTTCGTGAAGGCGCGCGGGTTCGTGGATGGGGCAAGCTACCTGCATGAAGGCCGCTGACCGCGAGCCGGAGCTCAAGGAATCGTCGGCGCGGCTGGCGCGCTATCGCGCGAACCTCCAAGCGGAGCTCGATCGAGCGACTGTGTACGGGGCGATGGCCGACGTGGAGGCGGACGGGCATTTGGCCCAGAGCTTTCGCCGGCTGGCGGAGTCCGAGAGCGCCCACGCCGACTTCTGGCGTCGTTGCCTCGCCGATGCGGGAGTCGGGGGCCCATCGCAAGCGAGCCGGCGGGCCCGCATCCTCGCCCGGCTGGCGCGGCGCTTCGGAAGCCGCCTGGTCCTTCCGGCAGCCGTCTCCCTGGAGCAAGCGGAGCAGGACGTCTACGAGCACCAACCAGAGACGGCGGGCACCGACGTCGCCTCGAGCGAGCGTGACCACGCTCGGGTCCTCCAACAGGCAAGAGATGCCTCATCGCCCGGCCGAGCGGCGAGGACGCTCGACCATCTCTTCGGACGACGCCATGGCGTCACCGGCAATGCGCTTCGGGCCGCCGTGCTCGGAGCGAACGACGGGCTCGTCTCCAACCTGAGCCTCGTCATGGGCGCCGCCGGAGCGAGCTTCAGCTCGAACACCATCCTCATCACCGGGATCGCGGGCCTGCTCGCCGGAGCCTTCTCGATGGCGATGGGCGAGTGGGTCTCGGTGCAGAGCTCACGCGAGATGAACCAGCGAATGCTCAACGACGAGGCGATCGAGATCGCGAGCGACCCCGAGCACGAGCGCGCCGAGCTGGTGACGCTCTACGAGCGGCGCGGGCTCACCCAAGCGGAGGCCGGCACCGTGGCCGATCGAATCCTTGCCGACTCGGACGCCGCGCTCGACACGATGGCTCGCGACGAGCTCGGGATCGATCCCGAACAGCTCGGCGGCTCACCGTGGACGGCCGCGATCGCGTCGTTTTTGCTGTTCACCGTCGGAGCGCTGCCCCCGATCCTGCCGTTCGCCCTGGCCGACGGCGATCTGGCCGTGGCCCTGAGCATCGTTGTGAGCAGCGCCGCCCTGCTCGGCATCGGCGCAGCCATCACCCTCCTGACCGGGCGCGGGATATGGCGCTCCGCCTTCAGGCAGCTCGCCATCGGCCTGGGGGCCGCGGCGGTGACCTACGGAGCCGGGTTCGTCGTGGGCTCGGTGGTCTGAGAAAAGTGGGCGGGGTCTCGCTCAGGCGGTGGCCGGGCTCAGCTCGGGCGCGCCGGCGGCGCGCGGCCACTCGCTCGGCTCCGCGGCCACAACGCGATCTCGGCCCTCGCGCTTGGCGCGGTAAAGGGCCTCGTCGGCCGCCTTGAAGAGGCGGTCGTAGGTGGCCCGCTCGCCGGCATCCGCGCTGACCCCGACCGACATGGTGAGCTCGAGGCCCCCGGGACGGGCGCTGGCAAGCGACTGCCGCAGTCGCTCGGCGACGGCGATCCCCTCCTTCAGCCCGACGCCGGGCAGCACGACCAGGAACTCCTCTCCGCCGAGACGGTAGATGAGCTCGAAGGAGCGAAGCGCCTTTCGCAGTTCGTACGCCGTGGCCTGAAGCACGGCGTCGCCACGGTCGTGGCCGTGGGTGTCGTTCACCCGTTTGAAGCAGTCCAGGTCGCAGGCGACGAAGCAGACCGAGTCGCCGGTCAGGCGCGCCTGCAGCTCGAGCTCGATCGCGCGCGTCTCGAGCGCCTGGCGATTGAGCAAGCCTGTGAGAGGGTCCAGCACGGCCGCGTCACGATGGGTCAGCTCGGCGTTCATGAGCGCGAAGCTGCTGGCGGTGACGCTGATCAGCAGGCTCAGGGTGACCAGGGTCAGCACCGGGTCATCCAGGGTGCCGGAGGGATCGATGCCCATGGTCACCCCAACCGTACTCAGGGCCGTGATCGCAACTCCCACCACCACCACCTCGCCTCGAAAGCGCGTGGTCGCCATCGCGGCGGGAATCACCATCCATGGGAGGACGGGGCTATCCGGCCCGCCGCTGAGCGCGGCGCCGACCGCGAAGAGGGCGAGGTTGAAGAGCAGGCTGGCGGCCGCCACGCGCTCGGGGTGGTCGCTGCGCCTGAAGCGCCACTCCAGGGTCGCCAGGTTGGCTACTGCGGCCGCGAACAGCAGCAGGACCCACCAGCCGATCCATGGAGCTGCGCCCACCAGGGCGGCGCCGATGGCAGCGGCGGCGATCTTCCGCGCGTGCCGGATCCTCGCGCCGGCCTCCACCACGCGCACGCGGTCGAGCTCGCCCGGGCATAGCCAGGATTGTGCCTCCATATATGGAGTCTTTCGGCATCACACTGGGAACCTGAAGGGCTGGAGGCGACCGCTCAGGCGAAAGTGCCGCGTCTTGCGGAAGCGATCCGACCTTCTAGACCGGCTCTAAGCTCGCAACCCAGACGAGGACGACGCAGTATCCGCAGGGGCAGACCTCGCGGTCGACCTCCTCGAGGTCCTCGACCGTGATCTCGTACTCGTCGTCACAGTCCGAGCAGACGACGCCAAGCTCCCACATGGCCTGATGGTCGTGAGCAGGGCGGACGGCACTTCCGGATCCGTTGCTCCAGGGAATGTCGCTCCGGACGGACACCCCGATGTTCGCGGTGGACGACGCCGGCGCGTGAGCAGAAGGCGCCTATCGCGCTGGAGGACCAGGTTCGGCCCGAGTCGCGCGA
>JBIOZP010000013.1:0-24549 GCA_044871225.1 Solirubrobacterales bacterium | reverse complement strand
GGGGCCGGGCAAAACCTCAACCAGCGGCCGGGTTGGGATCCTCTCCTACCCAGCCCATGAGCGGGTGACACGCCCACCCGCACCAGTGGGCCCTCCCACCCGCACCAGTAGGTCCGCTCGGGGTCAGGGATTCAGCGTGACCGCGGGCGAGAAGCCGCTGCGCTTTGCCACCTGCCGACGCTCCGAGCGGACCTTGACCCTGTACCTGTGGCGGCTCGGCCGGTAGTCCACCGGACCGTTTCGGTGCCCGAACCTGGCCTGCACCTTTGCGGTGTCGTTCTTCCAGGTCTTCCACCTGCGGTTGTCGACGCGGTACCGGACGTCGAAGCGTGAGCCGGTGTTGGTGTCGGCCGCGGCCCATCGCACGAGGGCCTCGCCTGGCGAGGAGTCGGGGACGGCGATCGGGCGGACCTTGACCACGCCGCTCATGCCGCCTCTTCGCGAGCCGTGGAGCTCGCAGTAGTAGTGAAAGGAGCCGGCGGAGGCCCTGATCGAAAAGCGCAGGTTCGAGGTCAGATTGCCGGAGCGAAAGAGCTTGGCGTCCTGGCGGACGTTGTGCTCGTTGAAGGTCCCGCCTGCGCTCGACCAGGTGAAGCTCGCGCCGGCCTGAAGGTCGCGCGCCGGGGGGCGCTGCGGCGCAAAGAAGTCGTCCCTGACGTCGATCTGGCGGGGCGCCGCGCTCGCCAAACTCGGAAGGGCGAGCAGCGCGGCGGCCACCGAGCAGATCAAGATCCTGTGCACGCCATCTCCTCCTCGCCTTCGCGTCGGCTTGGGCCGATCCTAGCCTCCGAGTTACGGCCCCGCTGCCCGGCGGGTTCAAACTGGGAGAATCGGCCGCGTGGCCCGCACCGCCGCCGCCCAGCGCCACGACCGGCATTCGGTGGACGTCACGGGTCCGCCCGCGGTGGCGGTTCGCGGCCTGTGGCGGGAGTTCGGCGACCGGGCGGTCCTTCGCGACGTGAACGTGGAGGTCGGCGCCGAGGGGACGCTCGCCGTCCTGGGCCCCAACGGCAGCGGGAAGACCACCCTGCTGCGCATCCTCGCGACGCTGTTGTGCCCCGGCGCGGGAGAGGTCTCCGTGCTGGGGTGCGGGCTTCCGGGCGAGGCCTGGAAGGCGCGCGGGCGGATCGGCTACCTGGGCCACCGTCCCCTGCTCTACCGCGACCTCACGTGCGTCGAGAACCTGCGTTTTCACGCGCGCCTGCACGGCCTGGGCGAGGCCGCCGACCGGATCGCCGAGCTCCTGGACGCGGTGCGGATGTCGCGGTGGGCCGACCAGGTCGTCGGTCGCCTCTCGGCGGGCATGGTGCAGCGAATCGAGGTCTGCCGGGCAGTCCTGCACCGTCCGGAGCTGCTGTTGCTCGACGAGCCCGGCTCGCACCTGGATCCGGAGGCCGCCGCGCTGGTCGAGCCGCTGGTGGACCGTGAGCAAGGCAGGGCCCGCGTGATCGTCACGCACGACGTCGAGAGCGCGCTCGCCGAGGGGGACCGCGTGTTGGCCCTGCGAGCCGGCGGCGGGGTCACCTACGAGGGACCGGCGAGCGGCCTGTCGGCCGGCGACGCGCGGGCCATCTACCGGGGCGCGCCGTGATCGCCGGCCTGGACCGCGCGGGATCGGTGGCGGGCGAAGCGCCGGGGGCGACGGCGCGCTCGCCCTCGCTCGGCGCTTTCCGCGCGATCCTCGCCAAGGACCTGCGGGTGGAGCTGCGGACCCTGCAGTCGGTGCCGGCGATGGCGCTCTTCGCGGTCACCACCTTCGTCCTGTTTCGGTTCGGATTGGATCGCGGCACCCTCAGCGGCAGTCTCGCCGCGGGGGTGCTCATGGCGACGATCCTGTTCGCCGCGCTGCTCGCGGTCAACCGCCTGTTCGTCGCCGAGGTCCAGGAAGGGGGATTCGACGCGATCCGCCTCTCGCCGGCGGACGCCACGGCCCTGGGGGCGGCCAAGGCCGCGGCGCTGGTCGTCTATCTGCTGGTGCTAGAGGCCATCGCCCTCCCGGTCTTCGCCGTCTTCTTCCTGGATTCGTGGGCCGCGCTGGCGCCGCTGGCCGGCGTTCTCCTGCTGACCGACGTGGGGCTGGCGGCCACCGGCGTCCTGGTGTCCTCCATCGCGGCGAACTCGCGGGCCCGCGATCTCTTGGCGCCGCTGCTCCTCCTGCCGCTGCTGGTGCCGGTGATGATCGCCGCCGCGGGCGCCGCCCAGCCCCTGCTTGCCGCAGGGGGCCCGTCATACGAAGGGATCGCGAAATGGCTGGCGGTGCTCTCCCTCTACGATGTGGTCTTCCTCTTGGTGGGCTACGCCGTCTACGACTTCCTCCTGGAGGACTGACCCGCCGCCGAGCGCGGGTCCGCAAGACTGCATGAAGGTCCCGAGCCTGCGAGCTCAAATAGTCGCCACGGTCGCCGTTCTCGCGGCCGGATTCGCCCTGGTCTTCTTCTACGCGCCCCTCGATCGCGAGGGCTTCATCCAGAAGATCTTCTACCTGCACGTGCCGCTGGCGATCTGCGCCCTGGTCGGCTTCATGGTCGCCGGCGTCCACGCGATCCGGCACCTTCGAAGCGGCGACCCTGTGCACGACGCGCGCTCCTACGTGTCCATCCACCTCTCGGTCATCTTCGGCGTCGGCGTCCTGGTCACCGGCGCGATCTGGGCCAGGGCGATGTGGGGCAAATGGTGGGTCTGGGACGAGCCGACCCTGGTCAGCTTCCTGATCGTCTTCCTGCTGTACGCGACCTACTACCCGCTTCGCTACGCGCTCGAGGACCGTGAGCGCCAGGCCCGGTACGCGTCCGTGTTCGCGATCACAGCGGGGACCTTCGTGCCGCTGAACTTCCTCGCCGTCCGCATGGCCGAGCCCCTGATCCATCCGCGCACCTTCTCCTCCACGGGCGGCCTGCCCGGCTCGATGCTCTTCACCTTCCTCGTCTGCCTGGCAGGGATGGCGCTCCTGTGGCTGTCGCTCGTGCGCTTCGAGCTCACCGCGAAGTCGGCCTCGGCCAAGCTGTCGCGGCTGCGCCGGGCGCTGGAGGGGGAGGCTTACGCTCCGTCCGGCGGGGGTGCGGGGATCGCCCCCGGCGTTCCGTCCCGGGCCCTGTCGGCGACCTGGACCGGCGAGCGGCCGCCGCTCTGATGCCCGCTCTGCCACTCGACGAGGCCGGGAAGTACGTGGCCGCGGCTTACGTGGTCTTCGTCGCCCTGATCGGTGTGTACGTGGCGATCATGGCCGCGAAGCTCCAGCGGATCGAGCGTGAGCTCGGCGCCCTGGCCGAGCTCGCCGAGCAGCGAGGCCCCGGCGCCGATCCAGGAGCGAAGCCCTGATGCAGAAGGCCAGCCGCCGCAGCGGTGGCCCGACCCCGACCCGAGGGGCGACGGCGGGTGCCTGAGATGAGCGAGCTGCTGGCGCTGGGGATCTCGCACAAGACGGCGCCCCTGGAGCTTCGCGAGCGGGTGGCGCTCACCGAGGGCCGCGCGGCCGGGGTGCTGCGGGAGCTCGTCTCCTCGCCGGAGGTATACGAGGCGGTCGCGATCTCCACCTGCAACCGCACCGAGCTCTACCTGGTGGCTCCCGACGGAGTCGCGGCGGAGTCGCTGGCGCTTGGAGCCCTGGCCCGCGAGGCCGAGATCCGCCCCACCGAGCTGGTCGGCCACCTGTACTCGCGGCGAGGTCACGACGGCGCCGCTCATCTGTTCAGCGTGACCGCGGGCCTGGACTCGATGATCATCGGGGAGGCCGAGGTCCAGGGGCAGGTGAAGCGGGCCTACGAGCTGGCGCTGGTGGAGGGCGCAACCGGCCCGATCCTCAACCGCCTGTTTCGGGGGGCGCTGGCGGCGGGCAAGCGGGCCCGCTCGGAGACCGGCATCTCGCAGAAGGGAGTGTCGGTGCCCTCGGTGGCGGTGGAGCTGGCGCAGCGGGTGCTCGGCGACCTGTCGAGTCGGCTCGTGGTCGTCGTCGGCGCTGGCGAGACGGCGGAGCTGACCGCACGCTCGCTGTCGGCCCGGGGAGTGAAGCCTGCCCTGATCGCCAACCGTCGCTACGACCGCGCGATCGGCCTTGCGCAGCGATTCGGCGGCCGAGCCGTTCGCTTCGAGGAGCTGCCCGCCCAGATGGAGCAGGCCGACATCGTGGTCTCGTCGACCGCCTCCCCCCACCACGTGATCGAATTGGAGGAGCTCGCCGAGGTGATGTCGGCCCGCGGCGGCAGGCCGCTTCTGTTGATCGATCTCGCCGTGCCGCGCGACATCCATCCGGATTGCCGGCGCCTCGAGGGCGTAACCCTCCACGACATGGACGACCTGCAGGCGCTCGTCGAGCGAAACGCGTCGGGCCGCGAGGCCGAAGCACGCCGGGCCGAGAGCCTGCTGCGCGCCGAGCTCGCGCGCTTCGAGCGCTGGCTCGGCTCCCAGGACGTCGCGCCCACGGTCGCCTCGCTGCGGGAGCGAGCCGACGAGATCGTCCAGCGCGTTCTCGACGAGAACGAGTCGCGATGGGAGTCGCTGACCGCGGCGGACCGGGAGCGCGTCCAGGCGATGGCCAGGGCGATCGCCAGCCGGCTGCTCCACGAGCCCACCCTGCGGCTGAAGCGATCCTCCGGCGAGGAGGAAGCCTACGTCTACGCCAGCGTTCTGCGTGAGCTGTTCGGCCTGGACGCGCGCACCGCGCCGCCGGAGGGCGAGGACGCCGAGGTCCGGCCCCTGCGGGCGGCTCGCCGCAGCCGCCCCGCCAGTTGAGCGGTGCGCTGAAGCTGGCAACCCGCGGCAGCCGGCTGGCGCTCGCGCAGGCGGAGGCGGTGGCGAGCGCGCTGGGCGGAGCCGAGGCGGTGGCCGTCAAGTCGGATGACGGCGAGCCGGGCGACAAGGAGAGGTTCGTCCGCGCGGTCGATCGAGCCCTGATCGCGGGCGACGCCGATCTGGGCGTCCATTCCGCCAAGGACCTCCCGGGCCGGCGCCCTGACGAGCTGAGGCTGGTGGGCGTGCCACCGCGCGAGGACCCGTTGGACGCGTACGTGGGCGGCGCGTCGTCGCTCGCCGAGCTCCCTCAGGGCTCACGGATCGGGACGGCCAGCCTGCGCCGCCGCTCCCAGCTCGCGGCGCTTCGGCCCGACCTCGAGCTGGTCGAGCTCCACGGCAACGTCGACACCCGGCTGCGGAAGCTCGCCGACGGCGAGTACGAGGGCATCGTGCTCGCGGCCGCGGGCCTGCGGCGGCTGGGCCGCGAGGACGAGATCGCGTTTCGGTTCGGCCTCGAGGAGATGACGCCCGCCGCGGGCCAGGGCTCGCTGGCGCTGGAGGCGCGCCGCGGCAGCGAGGCAGCGGCCGCCGAGGCTGCCCGGATCTCCGACCACGACGCCCTGGTCGAGCTGACCGCGGAGCGGGCCGCCGTCGGGGCGCTGGGAGCGACCTGCTACACGCCGGTTGGGATCTGCGCCCGCCTTCGCGACGGCGAGCTCACCATGCACGGATTCGCGGGACTTCCGGACGGCTCCGAGTGGGTGCGCGACACGGTGGCGGGGGCCGGCGAGCAGCCGGCGGCGCTCGGCCTGGCGCTGGCGGAGCGGATGCTCGTTGCCGGGGCCCGCGAGCTCCTGGAGCGGTCCGGGGCGCCCGCCTGATGGCGATCAGGCCGGGGACCGTCTACTTGGTGGGCGCCGGGCCGGGCGACCCGGGACTGATGACGGTTCGCGCGGTCGAGCTGCTCGAGAGCGCGGACGTGATCGTCCACGACCGCCTGATCCCGCCGAGGGCGCTCGAGTCCGCCCGGCCGGACGCCGAGCTGATCGACGTCGGCAAGCGACCAGGATCCGCCGAGACCTCCCAGCTCGAGATCGAGCGGCTGATCGTGGATCGGGCGCGAGCCGGCCGCAGCGTCGTGCGGCTCAAGGGCGGCGATCCGTTCCTGTTCGGGCGTGGCGGCGAGGAGGCCGAGGCGCTGGCCAGGGCGGCGATCCCGTTCGAGGTGGTCCCGGGAGTCACCGCCGGGGTCGCCGCCGCGGCCTACGCCGGCATCCCGCTGACGCATCGAGACGACGCCTCCGCGGTCGCCTTCGTCACCGGTCACGAGGACCCCCTGAAGGGCGACTCGGCGCTGGACTGGGACGCGCTGGGCCGGTTCCCGGGAACGCTCGTCCTCTACATGGGGGTCAAGCGGCTCCCGGCGCTGGTGGAGCGGCTGACCGCCGCGGGACGCGACGGCGCAGAGCCGGCGGCCGTCGTCGAGCGGGCGACGCTGCCCGGCCAGCGGACGGTGAGCGCCGAGCTGGCCGAGCTTCCGGAAGCGGCGGCGGGCGCGGGCATCCGCCCGCCGGCGATCGTGCTCACGGGGCCGGTGGCCGCCCGGCGGGAGACGATCGCCTGGCTCGAGCGCCGTCCCCTCCACGGCCGCCGCGTCGTCGTCACGCGGGCTCGCGCGCAGGCGAGCGGGCTGTCCTCGGCGCTCGCGGCGCTGGGCGCCGACGTGGTCGAGCTCCCGGCGATCAGGATCGTGCCGCTCCTGGACTCCCGGGAGGTCCGGGACGCCGTCCAGGCAATCCACACCTACGCGCTGGTCTGCCTGACGAGCCCGAACGGGGCGCGACTGCTGTTCCAGGCGCTGCGCGACTCGGGCCGCGACGCCCGCGCCCTGGCGGGGGCGACGATGGCGGCCATCGGCCCGGGCACCGCGGCCGCGCTGGACCGGCAGGGGATCAGCGCCGACGTCGTCCCGCAGCGCTCAATCGCCGAGGAGCTGGTCGAGTCTCTGCGCGACTTCCCGGTTGCGGGACGGCCCGTGCTGATCGCCCGCGCCGCCGAGGCCCGGGACCTCCTGCCGGATGCGCTCAGGGAGCGGGGCGCCCAGGTCGACGTCGTGGCGCTGTACGAGACGGTGGCGGAGCAGCCGGACCCGGCGGCGCTCGAAGCGGCGCGCAGCGCCGACTACGTCACCTTCACCTCGTCCTCGACCGTCAGGAACTTCGTCGCCGCCCTCGATGGGCGCTTTCCGGAGGGCGCGCGCGTGGTCTCGATCGGGCCGGTGACCAGCGAGGCCGCTCGCGAGGCCGGGCTCACGGTCTCGGTCGAGGCCGATCGCCACGACCCCGACGGTGTGGTCGAGGCGCTCCTCGCCGACGCCTCCGGCGGCGGCGCCTAGATCGATCGCGTGTCCTCGCGGCCGATCACCTTCCTCTCCGACTACGGCGTTGACGGCGAGTTCGCCGGGGTGTGCCGAGGAGTGATCGCGCGGATCGCTCCCGAAGCCGCCGTCATCGACCTCGCCCACGGGGTCCGGCCGCACGCGGTGCGCGAGGGCGCGACGATCCTCGCCAACTCCCTTCCGTACTGCCCGCCCGGGGTGCACCTGGCGGTGGTCGACCCCGGAGTCGGCTCCCCGCGCCGGGCTTTGGCGGTTCGCGCGCAGCTCGACGACCGGGTCCTGGTCGGGCCGGACAACGGCCTGCTGTGGCCGGCCCTCCAGCGCTTGGGGGGCGCGACGCAGGCCGTGGACGTCTCGCGCTCGCAGGTGCGCCTGAAGCCGGTGTCCGCCACCTTCCACGGCCGGGACGTGTTCGCTCCGGTCGCCGCCCACCTGGCCATCGGCGCTGCCCTCGCCGAGCTTGGGGAGGAGGTCGCCGTGGAGTCGCTGGCGAGCATCCCCGCGTCCGAGCCCGAGATCGGGCCGGATCGCGCCGCTTGTCACGTTGTCTCGGTGGATCGGTTCGGGAACGTAGCCCTCGACCTCGCCGATCGCCACCTGCCGTCCACCGGCCTCCAACAAGGGAAGCCGGTCGCGGTCGAGGTGGACGGCGAGGATCACCAGGCGCGTTTCGCGTCGACCTTCGCGGACGGGGGTGAGGGGGAGTTGGTCCTGTACGTGGACTCGTACGCGAGCCTCGCGCTGGCGGTCAATCGCGCGAGCGCCGCGCAGGCGCTGGGGCTGGGTCTCGGCGACCAGGTGGTGCTGCGCTGGCGCGGGCGATGACCGGCTTCGGCCGGCCTCGCCGGCATCTTCGCCGGGCCGCGTCCACCAACGACACCGCCCGCGACCTGGCCCTGGCGGGCGCCCCCAGCGGAACCGTGGTCACGGCCGACGAGCAGACCGCCGGACGAGGCCGGCGCCGGCGGCGTTGGGCGGCGCCGCCCGGCAAGGCGCTTCTCTACTCGGCGATCCTGCGCCCGCTGGGCCGCGAGCACAGGCTCCTGCCGCTGGCGGTGCCGCTCGCCGTCTGCGAGGCGGTCGAGTCGCTGGCTCCGCTCGAGTGCCGTGTGAAGTGGCCGAACGACGTCTGGGTGTGCGATCCGCCTGTGTTGATCCCCGCGGATTCCGGGACCCGCGGCGACTCGGACGATGGAGGGGGCGCCACGCCCCGGGGGCGCAAGGTGGCCGGCGTCCTGCTCGAGGCGCGGCCGCCGGAGTGGGCAGTGATCGGGATCGGGCTCAACGTCGCGATCGAGCCCGAGGAGTTCCCGGGGGAGCTGCGCTGGCCGGCGACCTCGGTCGGCCATGGCGCCACCATCACCACGGCGCTGGCGGCGGTGAACGAGAGCCTGTCCAGATGGGCGAACGCCGATCCGGCTCAGGTCGTGAGCGCCTTCGAGGCCCGTGACGCCCTGCTGGGGCGAGAGGTTCGCTGGGCGGGTGCGGGTGGCGAGCACGCTTCAGAGGGGACCGGGCGCGCCGAGGGGATCGACGACGACGGCAACCTGGTGGTGGCGGTCGCGGGAGGCGGCCGGCTGGCGCTCGGAGCCGGCGAGGTGCAACTGGTCCTGGAAGCGCCCCGCTGAGAGGCCGGTCAGCGGCGGCTGCGCGCGCGGGCCACGGCGATCGCCAGGGTCAGGGCGGTGATCAGCACCCGGGTCAGGTCGATCGCCGGGCGCCAGGTGACCCGGCCGTCGCGGATCTCGAACGCGCCCGCCGGCCACATCACGCCGCCGAAGCCGGCCCCGAAGCCGCCCTGGCGCCGCGGCTCGGACTCGGGTTCCTCGGAGGCGCCCTCGCCGACCCCGGTGCCGCCCCCGCCGATCACGGTCGCGGCCGGGATCACCGTGACCCCGTCCCGCTCGACAGGCTCGCCGAACACGCGGCGGGCGCTCATCGCCTCGCGAACGGCCCCGATCAGCTCGCGGTGGCTCACCCGAACGGTGTTCGCGCGCCCGGGGCCGGTTCCTGCGCGTCAGTCCCGCGAAACGTCGGCCTCGGGCTCGGCGGCCCGGTCCCTGGCCGCCTGGCCATCCCCTCCTGACGCGCCCTGGCCCTCGGAGTCGTTCGCGTTCAGGTCCCCGTTCCCGGCCCCGTTGGCCTCGTCGGGGGTGCGGCGGCCGTTTCGGCCGCGGCGCCTGCGCTTGCGCCCACCGGCCTTGGGGAAGTTGCGAAGTAGCTCACGGGCGACGGCGGAGGGCTTCCGGGCCATGCGCATGCGAGCGCCGCGCAGCACCTCCTCGGCCTCGGGGGTGTGCGCCACCGAGGCGGCCAGCAGCGCGATCGCCAGGCGGCGATCCTGCTGGCGCGCGGCGTGCACGATGCGGCGCGCGTTGCGCCCGTGCGCGCGCCCCGAGGAGTTCACGAACAGCCCCAGCAGGCGCTTGGTCTCGGGCCAGCGCTGCACCGCGTACTCCTCGTGCAGCTCGCGCGTGACGGCCGCCAGGCGCCACACCCACGCCTGCGCCTGGTCGCGGCGGCCGATCCGCCGTTCGACCAGCGCCTGCAGGAGCAGCTTCGCGCCGGCGCGGCGCTCGTCCCGGGGCCAGGTGGCGACCACCTCCAGCGCGTCGTCGAAGGCCTCCGGATCGCCCAGCGCGGCGACCTCGCTCAACGCCTTGAGTCGAAGCTGATGGTTGCGGTTGCGCTGCACGCAGGTCAGCAGGAACCGCCGCCGCAGCTCCTTGCCCTGGTCGTGCTGGAGCATCGCCCTCGCTCGCCGCCAGTTGTCGGGCCTCACCCGCGCCCCGGCGAGCGCGGCCCACGCGTGCTGCTCGGAGTAGTTCAGGTTCTCGACCGCGATCCGCCACAGCTCGCGTTCCAGCACGGCCAGCCGGCGCTCCGGGTCGGCGGACACCGGGACCACCCGTCGCTCGACCCGCACCCGCCTGCCGCGTCCGCGGCGGACGGGCCCCACGACGATCGCCCCGCCCCGGTAGACGTCGCGGTTCAAGAGACTGTGCAGCGTGACGATCGTCTCGTCGTGCGTGGTCGCCGGGTGGACGAAGTCGATCACCAGGCCGGCTTCCTTCTCCGGAGCCCGGCGGGTGACGCGGCCAACCCGCTGCTGGTAGACCCGCCGCGAGGCCGTCGGGGCAAGGTGCATGCACATCGTGGCACGAGGGGAGTTCCATCCCTCGGCGAGCAGCATCGCGTTGCACAGGACGTCCACCTCGCCGCGCTCGAAGGCGGCCAGGATCTCGGCCAGCTCGCGCTTCGGTGTCTCGCCGGAGACCGCGCGCGCGTTGATCCCCGCCGCGCGGAAGGACGCCGCCACGTTGTTCGCGTGGCGAACGCCCGCCGTGTACACGACCCCGGGAACCTTGCGGAAGCGCGAGCGGTAGAGGTCGGCGACCGCGACGTTGAAGGGCTCCTGGTCCAGCAGCTTGGCCAGCTCCTCCTGGTCGAAGTCCTGGTCCACCTCGCCTCGCCTCAGCGGCACCTTGGCGATCGTGCGCACGCCCGGGCCCGGTGGGATGCGGATGCAGCGCAGGGGCGCGATCACTCCTCGGCGAGCGGCCTGGGCGAGGTCGAATCGCGATGTCTGGGTGGGGAAGAGGTCGGCGACGTGGCGCGCGATCAGAGCCCCGGTGGCGGTCATGCCGATGAACACCGGCTCCGGCCAGCGGCGGATGCAGGCGCTCGTCTTCTCCCCGAGCGCGGTGTGGGCCTCGTCGCAAATCACGATCGCATAGGCGTCCGAGATCCGGTCCGCGTTGCGAACGAACCACTGGTAGGTCTCGACCGTCACCGGGCCGTACGGGTGATCGGAGCCGTCGAGGAGCGGGGGCGAGAGGCGGTCCTTGTACCCGCGGTCGGAGATCTCGCCGATGAACTGGTCGACCAGGTTCCGGCGGTGGGTCAGGATCAGGACGCCGCCGGTCCGCGATCCGTCCACGAAGCCAAGCGCGGCGACCGTCTTCCCCGAGCCGGTGGCGTGCTCGAACCAAAACCGGTGGCTGGCGCCCGGGTCCTCGGGCGCCTCCGGCACGGCCTCGTCGACCGGCTCCTCCCAGTCCTGCGGCTCCTCCTCGTCCGGCGCCAGGGCCTCGTCCTCCGAGACGGCGTCGGCCCCGTTGTCGCCACCTCCGGCAAGGGCCGGGGACCCTTCGACGTCGCGCGGAGGCTCGGCCTCGCGCCCGGCCCCGTTGGCGCCCTGGGCGAGGCCCGAGTCCTCGAGCTCGGTGGTGAGCGCGGCGAGCGTGCCGGAGAGGACGTCGACCTGGTGCTCGGTCAGCTCGGTCCCGTCGGCAAGCAGGACGGGCTCGTTGGAGAGCAGTCGCTCCAGGCCCAAGAGCAGGGAGTAGCGGCGCCGCCACTCGGGCGACGGCGTCTCGCGGCCGGCGTCCAGCTCGGCCAGGGCCGCCTCCACCGCGAGCTGTCGCGCGCTTCCCGGGACGAGGTCCTCGAGGGTCTCGCCCTCGAGCAGGATCGGCTCGCGCGCGAACCCGCGCACGACCTCGAGCCGATCGTCTGTGATCGGCGTGGTCGCGGTCGCGACGTCGACGGGTTTCGCCATGGGAAGGTTCTCCAGGCGCCGCGCGCTCGCAGGAAGGCGGCGCGGGCGCTGTAAGCTCGCTGGAGGCTCGCCGGCTCGCTCGTGGTCAGTACCCCTCTTGACGAGTCGGCGGTTTCCCCCGCGGTCCAGGTAATGGGTGGACCAACTCCCTATTAAACCATCGTGCGGAACCGAATGCGGCTGAAGCGGGCTCCGACGGGGACGATGCGCCGGACGCGACGGTTGCGAACGCGCCTCTCGGCCTGCGCCGCGCTGGCCGCGATCGTCGTCTCGGCGCCGGGGTGCGGCGGGGGGTCAGGCGGCGAGCCGGGTCACGAGCCCCCCGACTACGCCAAAGCCCTGGCCGGCGCGCCCAAGCCCCTGACCGCGCTCTACGACCAGCCGAACCGGCTGCTCGGCGGCGGCGCCGAAGCCTTCCGGCAGCGCCTCGCGGGCCTGAAGGGCCACCCGGTGGTCGTCAACAAGTGGGCTTCGTGGTGCGGCCCGTGCCGGGAGGAGATGCCCTGGTTTCAGGCGCTGTCGGCCCGCCTTGGCGAGCGGATCGCCTTCCTCGGGGTGAACACCGACGATTCCGCCGACGCGGCGCGGGGGTTCCTCGAGGAGTTCCCCCTCCCGTATCCGAGCTACAGCGACCCCGACGGTGAGATCGCCGACGAGCTGAACGCCACGGTCGGCTTCCCGGCCACCGCCATCTACGACTCCCGCGGCGAGCAGGCCCACGTCCAGCAGGGCCAGTACGCGAGCCAGGACGCCCTCGCCTCGGACATCCAGCGCTACGCCCGATAGCTCCCCTTCGGGGGGCGGATAATGTCCGCCATGAGGGGCCGCCGGCTCCGCCTGTGGACGTTTGCGACGCTTGCCGTCGCCGGCGCGGCGGCGTTCGCCGGCAGCCTGGCGGCCGCCCCGCCGGAGGGGCCGGGCGGGACCGCCTACTCGATCGAGCTCCAGGCCACCATCGACCCGGCGAGCCAGCGATGGGTCTCCAGCGCCCTGGACGACGCGGCCTCCCAGGACGCCAAGCTCGCGATCATCAGGCTCGACACCCCAGGCGGGCTGTCCGACTCGATGCGATCGATCATCGAGGACATGGGGGCCGCCCCGATGCCGGTGGTGGTCTATGTCTCGCCGGCCAACGCTCGTGCCGGCTCGGCCGGCGCCTACATCACCGAGGCCGCCGACGTCGCGGCGATGTACCCGGTCAGCAACATCGGCTCGGCCACGCCGATCGCGATCGGCCCTGGCGGCGGCAGCAGCGACCTCGACCGCAAGATCAAGAACGACGCCGCCGCCTCCATGCGCGCCCTGGCGGCGGCCCATGGCCGAAACCCGCGCCTCGCCCAGCTCTTGGTCACAAAGGCCAAGAACCTGACGGCTCGCGAGGCCAAGCGCGCCGGGTTGATCGACCTGATCTCGCCGACTCAGGAGGAGCTGCTTCGGCAGCTCGACGGCTTCCGCGTCAAGGGCCCGAAGGCGCAGACGCTCGACACCACCGGGCTTCGGATCGAAAACCACGACATGCCGCTGACCTACCAGTTGCTCGAGATCCTGGTCAATCCGAACGTCGCGTACCTGTTGATCCTGATCGGGCTGGTGGGCATGGCGATCGAGCTGTTCAGCCCGGGCCTGATCGCGCCAGGGACGATCGGCTTGATCTCGTTCCTGCTCGGCCTCTACGGCACGGCGCAGCTCCCGGTGACCGCGACCGGCCTGCTGCTGCTGGCCGCCGGCGTGGCGATGATCATCGCCGAGGCGCACCTTCCCACCCACGGCATCCTCGGGGCTTCTGGGGTCGCGGCCCTGATCGCCGCCGGCCTGGTCCTCTACGACACGGACACGAGCGCGTTCGCCGTCTCGGCGCCGGTGGTGATCGTGGCCGGGCTCCTGGTCGGGGGCTTCCTCGCGCTGGCGGTCGAGCGCGCGTTGCGGGCCCGCCGCCAGCCCGCCCGGACCGGCTGGGAGGAGCTGATCGGCGCCGTGGGAGAGGTCCGCGATCCCCTGGACCCGGTGGGACAGGTCTTCGTTGAGGGCGCGCTGTGGAGGGCGGAGCTCCTGCCCCCGAGCGACGGCTCGGGAACGCCAGCAGCCGAGCCGGCGGGGGACGGGCGGGCCCTGGAGCGCGGCAGTAGAGTGCGGGTGGAGTCCGTGGACGGGCTGACCCTGCGCGTGCGGCCGCTCGACGGGCGGACCAGCCCGGCAGAGGGGTCCGCCGCGGTGAGGTAGCGACGGAGGAACGCAAATGGGTGTGGCGATCGCGATAGTCGGACTCCTTTTGGTCTTCGCGCTGATCCTGCTCGCCTCGTCGATCCGGATCCTGCGCGAGTACGAGCGCGGCGTGATCTTCCGGCTGGGGCGGCTGATCGCCCAGAAGGGCCCGGGGCTGATCGTGCTGATCCCGATGATCGACCGCATGGTCCGGGTGGACCTTCGAACCGTCACCCTCACCGTCCCCCCGCAGGAGGTGATCTCCAAGGACAACGTCACCGTGCGCGTCAACGCGGTCGCCTACTTCCGGGTTGTGGATCCCAACCGGGCGATCACCGAGGTCGAGAACTTCCTGGTCGCGACGTCGCAGATCTCCCAGACGACGCTGCGCTCCGTCCTGGGCAAGGCCGAGCTGGACGCGCTGCTGTCGGAGCGCGAGCGCCTCAACGTCGAGCTGCAGCAGATCATCGACGAGCAGACGGAGCCCTGGGGCGTCAAGGTGACGACGGTCGAGGTCAAGGACGTCGAGCTGCCGACCGACATGCAGCGGGCAATCGCGCGCCAGGCGGAGGCAGAGCGCGAGCGACGGGCGAAGATCATCTCCGCCGACGGCGAGTTCCAGGCGGCCGAGAAGCTGGCTCAGGCCGCCAACATCATCAGCGCCAACCCGGCGACCCTCCAGCTCCGGTATCTGCAGACGCTGCTGGACATCGGCGTCAACCAGAACTCGACGATCATCTTCCCGCTGCCGCTCGACATGGTGAAGCCCTTCCTCGGCTTTCAGGCCGACGGCGACCAGGGAAGCGTGAGTCGGACCCACGAGGGCCACTGAGCGAGGGCTCAGCGGTCGGTGTGCCCTCGCATTGCCGGATGCGGCGATGAACCCCGAGGTGCGCATCGACCAGCTCACCGGCCTGCGGGCGATCCTGGCGCCCGGGCGGGCCGAGCGCCCGGACGCCTTCGTCTCGAGGACTGCAGTCGCGAGCGACGACGCGTCCGAGTCGTGCCCGTTATGCGAGGGGCGCGAGGACCGCACCCCGCCCGAGGTCTGGGCCAACAGGCCCGGCGGAGGGAAGGCGGACTCCCCCGGCTGGGCCCAGCGCGCGGTCCCCAACCTGTATCCGGTCCTGTCGGACCCGCAAGACGGGCCCGGCCCCGCCGCGCCGGCCCCGAGCAGGCCCGCCGAGACCGGGCTCGCGAGCTCGGTCGATCCGCTGCGGGCCTCCACCCGCGGGGCCGAGCCCGACCTCTTCGCCTCGACGCCCGCGGAGGGCGTCCACGAGGTGATCGTCCACGCCCCCGAGCATGCGACCTCGCTGGCGGAGCTCTCCGATCAGGCTTTCGCCGGGGCGATCGCCGCCTGGCGGGAGCGAATGCGAGCCGCCGCCGACCACGCCTCCTACGTCCACCTGATCGTCAACGAGGGCCCCGACGCCGGCGCCTCCCTGGAGCACTCCCACGCGCAGCTCTATGCGCTTCGCTTCGTGCCGGCGTTGATCGCGCGCGAGCGCGAGCGCGCGGCGGCCTACCACGAGCGCACCATGGGCGGGCACCTGCTCTCCGACGTGGCCACCGAGGAGGTGCGCCGGCGCGAGCGCCTGGTGGCGGTCGACGAGGAGGCCCTGCTCGTGTGCCCGTGGGCGTCCCGCTCGCCGTTCGAGCTGCGAGTCATCCCCCGCAGGCCGGCGCCGTCGTTCGAGCTCGACGGCGAGGTCGGCACGGCGATGATCCGCGCCGGCCTGCGGGGGCTGGCGGAGCTCTTCGGCGCGCCGCCCCAGCTCAACCTGTGGGTTAGGACCGCGCCCCGCGGCGTGGAGGAGTTCTGCTGGCACGTGGACCTCGCTCCCCGCGTCACGGTGCGCGCCGGCTTCGAGCTCGGCACGGGGGTCGAGGTAGACGTCTATCCCCCTGAGCGCGCGGCCGCCGAGCTGCGCCAGGCCCTAGATTGACCCGCCGATGAGCCCCCCGATCGCCAGGCCGTTCCCGCGCTTCGTCGCCGACGCCCCCCAGGAGGGAGCGCCGTACGGGCGCTGGGCGGAACGGCTGGCCGAGGAATTCGCGGAGGCCAGCGAGCCGCACGCCGCCGAGGCCGGGTCCCCGCTCGATCCGAGCACGCTGCGCTGGTTCCCCGAGCGCGGTTGGGGCGGCCGGGTCTACGTGCCGGTCACGGGGCGAGCAAGCGAGCTCTCCGGGCGCGGCGAGCCTCCCGAAGGCGAGCAGGCAGCGGGCCCGGTGCTGCCGGAGTACTTCGGCCACGTCTCCTTCGTCCGCTCCGGGGACGGCGAGCCGGAAGGGCTGCGGGCCAGCGCCGACTTCACCGACGTGACCGCCGAGGACAACCCTCAGTGGAAGATCGACCTGTCTGACGACGTGATCGGCGCCTGGCGAGCCGAGGGGGATCGCGGGGGTGAGATCACGCTGGTCTGGGGCCTGCCGTTGGTTCGGGGGGCGGTGGCCGCCACCGCGGAGCTTGACGGCGAGGTGGTCGACCAGGCGGCGGTGCAGGACGGGCGGTTCACGCTGGTCGCGGTCGACGCGGTGCGCGGGTTCGGAGACGAGCTATACCTGGAGATCCGCCTCTGGGACCGGACGCTTCGCCAGATCGCCGCCGAGAGCCTCTACGACGACGCCGGCTGAGCCTCTTACGGACGCTCGCCCCCCTCTCTCGCCGCTCGCAGGCGCTCGGCGCGCTGGGCGAGGGCGGGCGCGCCCAGGCGCTCCGCCCAGGCGGCGAACCCGGGCTCGGGACCTGTCCAGCGCCACTCGTCGACCGTCCCCACGGCGGCGTCGCGGCGCAGCGTCGCCAGGTCGCGGAACAGGGCGGCCGCTGCCTGCTGCTCGGCCAGGGTCGCGGCCAGCTTGGTGGCGCCGCGCACGGTCACGTCCCAGCTCGTCGGATAGCGCGGGATCGCCTCCAGGTGCCCGTACCGGCCGAGCACCGCCGCGGCCGACTTCGCGCCCCACCCCGGCAGGCCCGGGAACCCGTCCGCGCTGTCTCCGACCAGCGCCAGCCAGTCCGGGATCGACTCCGGGGGGACGCCGAACTTCGTCCGCACCCCGGCCTCGTCCAGCAACCGCCCCGTACGCCGGTCGAGCTGGGCCACGCCCGGATCGCGGACGCATTGCGCCAGATCCTTGTCCGGAGTGCAGATCAACGCCACCTCCACGCGGTCGTCCTCCTCCGCCACCGCGGCTGCGGAGGCGAGCGCGTCGTCGGCCTCGAGCTCGACCATCGCCCACACCGTCACCCCCAGCACCCCCAGGGCCTCCTCGAGCAGCGGGAATTGAGCCAGCAGCTCGGGATCGACTCCCGCGCCCGTCTTGTAGCCGGGCCACAGCTCGTTGCGAAAGGACTCGATCACGTGGTCCGTGGCGACTCCGACGTGGGTAGCGCCCTCCTCGAGGAGGGTCAGCACCGAGCCGACCACGCCCCTTACCGCCCCGACCTCCGCGCCGCTCGGATCTCGGTGCGACGGCACGGCGAAGAAGTGGCGGAAGAGCTCGTAGGTCCCGTCCACCAAGTGGCAGCGCAGCCCGTTCGCCGGCCCTGCGGGATCGTCGTTCCCGATCGCCATCGGACCATGATCGTCTAGTAGGTTCCAATCCGCATGGAACCCGGCGAGCGGCTGTTCATCCTGGCCTTCGACCACCGAGGGTCGTTCCAGAAGAAGTGGTTCGGGATCGAGGGCGAGCCCAGCGAGGAGGATGCCCTGCGGATCTCGGACGGGAAGTCGCTGATCTTCGAAGGGCTCGAGCACGCCCTGTCGCGCGGAGGCGATCCGGCCAGCGCGGGGGGACTGGTCGACGAGCAGTTCGGGGCACCCAAGGAGATTCCGGAGCGGATCAGGGCGGCGGGCATGACCCTTGCGATGCCGGTCGAGAAGAGCGGCCAGTCCGAGTTCGACTTCGAGTACGGCGAGGAGTTCGGCGCCCACATCGAGAGCTTCGACCCCGACTACGCCAAGGTCCTCGTACGCTACAACCCGGACGGCGACAGCGAGCTGAACCGCCGCCAGGCGGATCGCCTGGTGAGGCTCTCGAACTGGCTCGCCGAGCACGACCGCAAGCTCCTGTTCGAGCTCCTCGTGCCCGCCGAGGACGAGCAGCTCGCCTCAGTGGACGGCGACGCCGACCGCTACGACGCCGAGCTGCGTCCCGAGCTGATGATCCGCGCGATCGCCGAGCTCCAGGATGCCGGCGTTGAGGCGGCGATCTGGAAGATCGAGGGACTCGACCGCCCGGAGGACTGCGAGCGGGTGGTCGCGCGGTGCCGCGCCGGCGGGCGCGACCACGTGGTCTGCGTGGTCCTCGGGCGCGGCGCCTCGCAGCAGAAGGTCGAGCGCTGGCTCACGAGCGGCGCCGGCGTCGAGGGCTACATCGGGTTCGCGATCGGCCGCTCGATCTGGGGCGACCCGCTGACCGCGTTCCTCGACGGCGACCTCGACCGCGACCAGGCGGCCGAGCAGATCGCCGACAACTACGTCCACTTCGTGGACACCTACCAGGGCGCCGCGGCGCGGGCCTGAACGCCCGGCGCACGAAGTCCGTGGGCTAAGGCCAGCGGCTCGTGACCACCTTCTTCTCGGTGAAGAACTCGACGCCGTCGCGGCCGGTGGCGTGGAGATCGCCGTAGAACGAGCCTCGCCAGCCGGCGAACGGGAAGTACGCCACCGGGGCCGGCACCGAGACGTTCACCCCGATCATCCCCGCCTGTGCCTCGCGGACGAACTTCCGCGCGGCCCCGCCGTCCCGGGTGAAGATGGCCGCAGCATTCCCGTACTCCGAGGCATTGATCGCCGCGATCGCGCCGTCGAGGTCCTCCATTCGCTCCACGGCGAGCAGGGGCCCGAAAATCTCGTCGCGGGCCAGGGCCATCTCCGGAACGACCTCATCGAACACGGTGGGGCCGACGAAGAATCCCCCGTTTCGGTCCGCCCGGCGCCCGTCGACCTTCAGTCTCGCCCCCTCCCGCTCGCCGAGCTCGATGTAGCGCGTCACTCGCTCGAGCGCCGCCCGGCTCGTCACCGGGGTGATCGTGCTGTCGGCGTCCGTGCCGGGCTCGTCGCCGGCGGCGATGCGCGCCCCATCCGCCATGTGCGAGATGGCGGCCACCAGCGGGTCGCCGACCGTCCCCACGCCGATCGCCACCGAACCGGCCAGGCAGCGCTGCCCGGCGTTGGAGAAAGCGGACGCGAACACCGCCGGCACCGCCAGGTCGAGGTCCGCGTCCGGCATCACGACCAAGTGGTTCTTGGCTCCCGCCAGCGCCTGAATGCGCTTGCCGCGTGAGCCTGAGCGCTCGTACACCTTGCGCGCCACCGGGGCGGAGCCCACGAACGAGACGGCGCGAACCAGCGGGTGGTCGATCAACGCCTCGACCGCGCGCTGCGCTCCGTGGACCACGTTGAAGACGCCGTCCGGAAACCCGGCCTCCGCGAACAGCTCGGCAAGGCGGTTCGCGGTCAGCGGCGTTCGCTGGGAGGGCTTGAGGACGAACGTGTTGCCCGCGGCGATCGCCAGCGGAGCGAACCACAGCGGGATCATCGCGGGGAAGTTGAACGGGGTGATGGCGCAGCACACGCCGAGCGGAAACCGGTGCATGGACACGTCCACGCCACGCGCGACCTGGTCCAGGGTCTCGCCCTTCATCAGCGTGGTCATCCCGGCTGCCAGCTCGACCACTTCGATCCCGCGCCGCACCTCGCCCCGCGCCTCGTCCAGGTGCTTGCCGTTCTCGCGAGTCAGCACCTCGGCGAGCTGATCCAGCTCGCGCTCCAGGATCGTCTGGAGAGCGAACATCCTGCGTGCCCGGCGGGTCACCGGCTCCTCCTGCCACGACTCGAAGGCCTCCGCCGCGGCCCTCGCGGCCTGGTCGATCTCGTCGGGCCCCGACATCGGCACCCGGCCCAAGACGTCCCCGGACGCGGGGTCCAGCACCTCGAGCCACTCATCCGGCTCGAACCGGGCCGGCTTCCCGCCGACCAGGTTGTGAATCTCGATCAGGCCCTGCGGAGTCGCCATGGGCCCGACTCCTTTTAGCGCCTCGAAAACGGAGTTGCGTTCAAGGCTCGAGAGTCCGCGCAACATCGCGGGCCGGCCGCTGTTAGGGGTCTTGTGACTCGGTGCCGCGGGGGCGGGACCGTCGGAGCTGAAAGCGGGGAGGGGTAGATAGATGGCAGGGGGTTGGACGAAGGCTGCGGTCCTGGCCGTGTTCGCGGTGGCTGCGAGCTGTGCGTCGGTGGCGTGGGGAGATGGAAAGGCGGCGACGAGGGTCACGATCGACTCCGCCTTCGTAAACCCCGGCGAAACCCTGTTCGCGGGCGACATCTTCTCGTCCCGCCGGGTGTGCAAGAACGACCGCCGGGTGCTGATCGTCCGGGTACGCCCGGGCGCCGACCAGACGATCGGCGCGACTCGGTCCTACAAGGGAAGCGCCCAGCCCGGGTACTTCTGGACGTACTCCGAGCCCGGTCTCGCTCCAGCGGGGAGGTACTACGCCAAGGTGAAGCCCACCGCGAGCTGTCAGGGAGACCGCTCCGCCGCGATCCCCCTGGATCGTTAGCGCCAGGCCTCCACTCGGACGTGGAGCCTCAGCCCAAGCGAAGCACCTCGATGGCCTGGGCCGCCATCTGGCGCTCGCCCAATGCGTTCGGGTGCAGGATCACCGGGTTCGTGCCCTGAAGCACGGGCTCTACCCAGCGGACTCCGATTGGCTTGCAGGCGTCGTGGCCGTTGGAGACCACGTTGAGGTTCACGTAGGTCGCCCCCGTTGCGATGGCCGCGCGGCGGACGGCGTCGTTGAGCGTCCACTGGATGCCCCGCACGTAGGGGACGTCGCCCTTGGCGACCGGGATCTTGAAAAAGCAGCCGCCGGTCGCGGGCATGATCCAGGGATAGCCAAGGATCGCGACCTTCGCCCTCGGCGCCTTGGCTCGAACCGCCCGAAGCGCCCTCACGAGCGCGGGGTAGGTCGTGTTGCGGATAGTGTCGGCGAACGAGGAGCCATAGCGGTCCTTGCAGGGGCTGCCCTGGCCACCGGTCGACAGGCCGGCTGAGCCGCAGGCGACGATGGTGTTGATGAACACGCCGCTGTCGTTGCCGCCGATCGTCATGGTGACGAGTTGCTTGTTGGCGTTGACCGCGTTGAGCTGCGGGGGGACGCCGGAGTACTGCGAGGTGAAGAAGTCACCGGTTTCAGCCGCTCCGCAGGTCACGTCGGTGAGCTGCGCGCCAAGCCTGCCGGCGATGACGTGCGGGTAGTTGCGCAGCGAGCGCAGGCACTGAGGGGGCGCAGTGGGGTCCGGCGGCACGACACCGGAGGCGGCGCTGTAGGAGTCGCCCAGCGCGACGTAGCGAAGCGGCGAGCTGGTCGCGCGGGCCGTACCCGTGACGGCGACGACGGCGCACGCGATCGCGAGTGCGATCCGGCCGACACGACCGAGGGGGCGGGAACCTCGGGACATCCTCTTTCTCCTCCTCAAAGAAACTGGCAACGGCAGCGTGCGCGGATACTACGCCCAGGGGCCAGCCAGATTCAGCACCAGGTACACACGAGCGAGTGCGGGGAGAGCGTCCCGCGTTGGCCTCCGATCAGGGCCGCGAGGATGAGCAGCGCGCCGACGACTTGCGCGACCGGTCCATCGGCCAAGCCTGAGTCCGGCGCCACGGAGAGAGGAGGAACCCCCAGCACCCGCTGGGCCAGCGATCGCGGAAGCGGCTCCGCAGAGCCATAAACTCAGCGCAAGCCCCGATAGCTCAGCTGGATAGAGCGACTCCCTCCTAAGGAGTAGGCCCCAGGTTCGAATCCTGGTCGGGGCATTCGTCGGTTGCCCTGCGAAATTGCTGCTCTGGACGAGATGCGGATCACCGCGGACGACGTCCCATTAGCTGGAGTGGCCAGCGACGCCCGCGACACGCAGGAACTCGAATGACGTCCAAGCCGGGCGGAAGCCCAGCCTGGCATAGAGCGCCTTCGGTCGACCTTCATCGTCGGCAACGATCCACAGGTCGTCGACCTCGCCGGCGGCCTCGATGGCCGCGCGGGTGATCGCCGTGCCCCTTCCGCCGCCGCGGCACTCCGGGCTGACGTAGACCTGGGTCACCTCCGCGGCGCCCCCGATGCGCTCGAGCTGGGCGAAGCCGACGGGTTTGCCCCCCTGGATCGAGGCAATCACCCGCACATCGCGGGTCATCGCGACTTCGCGCGCATAGTCGAGGTAGCTACGGCCGAGGCCCGGGAAGTCCTCGAAATGCGATGCGACGCGCAGCTCCCGCACCATGTCGTAGTCAACCTCCTGTACATCGATGCCCTGGGCGATGGGCAGCGGTTCGATGTGGAGCATCCACAGCAACCGGGTCGACTCCCAATGCGCGGCCTCGAGGTCGGCGCGAACCGCCTCACCGGCATCGGCGCTCTCGAAATCCAGGCGGCGGTGCTTGTACCCCGCGAGAGCGTCGTTGGCGACTTCGACGAGCTCGTCGGCACTCAGCCCCGGATCGCCGTCCACCCAGACGACGTTGTAGTCGTAGAAGGTCGGATAGTGCGTCGCGCGGAAGACCGTGCCGTGCTCCCACGGCTCGATCACGTCGCACACGGCCTCCATGCAGGCCCGCCGCCACGCAGTGGCCCGCCGTTCGAGTTCGCCCTTGTCGCTCATGCCTTCCTGCATGAATAGCTTGGCTTGATCGAGGCCAGTGCGTTGGGCACCGGACGACGTCCGCATCTACCTGAAACTCATCAGTGAGACGCCGTTGCCAGATTCGCCCCATCGAGGTCGGGTACGGGAACGACGCAATCCGAGGCAGGGGCAAAGGAGCCACGATGCGAAGAGTTGCGACGGTGCTGGCACTGGCCTCGATCGGAGCGGTTGGGCTGTTTGCCGCAACCGCGCAGGCCCATCAGGCGGCCTGCACGGAGACCACCAATCCGCACGGGCAGAACGTGCCGCCGGCCGGTTCGACCACCCTGCCGGGCCCGCGCGGCGGTCAAAACGAGGACGGCTTCTACCTGATCAGCACGAACACCGGGAAGGACGTCCTGGTCAAGGACACCGGCAGCGGCAGGATCTTCGGGCCGTTCCCGAGCGGAACCAAGATCAAGTACACCCAGGCCCCGGGCGCCACGCCCTCGATCAAGAAGATCGGGAGCACCAGCGGCCAGGCCGGAGCCGTCAAGTACCACATCACCGGCACCGGGGACGCGTTCGTGTTCCCCACCGGAGAGCCCAACCACGGCGCCTTCTGCAAGGTCCCACCACCTCCGAAGTAGCTCAGGACCAGGTTGAGGGGGCCGGACACGGCCCCCTTTGCCTGGGATACTCGCCGCGATGAGGAAATCGAGCGGCCGGCGAGGGCGCGACCCAAAGATCGAGCGGCTGTCGCGAGTCCAGCTCTTCTCGGCCTGCAGCAGGCGCGACCTCGGCCGCATCGCCGCTCTCACCGAGGAGATCGACGTCCCAGCGGGCAGGGTCCTGATGCGCCAGGGTGATCCGGGACGCGAGGCGTTCGTGATCGCAACCGGCACGGCCAAGGCGACGATCCGGGGCAAGCGGAGCGCCAGGCTTGGCCCCGGCGACTGCTTCGGCGAGATGGCCCTCCTTCATTCGGCACCACGCTCGGCCACGGTGACGGCCGAGAGCGACATGAGCCTGTTCGTGCTCGGCTCCCGGGAGTTCTCGGAGCTCCTCGATCGCGTCCCGGGGGTGGCTCGACGCGTACTGGCGGCGCTGGCGGAGCGGCTTCGCGAGGCAGAGCGGGCCCGCCCTCAGCACTGAGCCCAGGCTC
The DNA here is from genome assembly GCA_044871225.1 of Solirubrobacterales bacterium. Taxonomy (GTDB): domain Bacteria; phylum Actinomycetota; class Thermoleophilia; order Solirubrobacterales; family 70-9; genus AC-56. Next base: position 877 of record JBIOZP010000013.1, on the reverse strand, counting down.
AGGCGGCGGCCGGTTTGCTCTTGAAGATCAGGAACTCGTGGAACTCCCAGATCCCCAGGCGGAGCGAGCGAAGCTTTCCCTGGAGCTCGAACCTGCCGGTCCGGTGGATGTAGCCGGCCTCCAGCGGATAGCCGTACACCAGGTGCAGCTCGCGGGGGTTGCGGTCGAGTGAGGCGATCAGGTTGTCGATCACTCGCGCGAACGTCTCGCCGCCGAACGGGTGGTAGAAGTAGGCGACCGTCAGGTCGTCGGGGAACTCGTAGTCGAGCGCGTCGGCGGTGATCAGCTCGACGTCGTGGCACTTCAGGCGATCCTTGTTGTGCTCCACGTTGTAACGAGCGACGCGGTTGAGCTCCTCGGCGATCTCCAGGCCGATCACTCGCTTGAAGGGATGCCTTGCGGCCTGGTAGACGACGCGCCCCTTCCCGGACCCGACGTCGATGAACACGTCGTCCGGGCCCACCCCGATCCGCCGCAGGAGCCGCGAGACGACGAACCTCCCGGTGGGGACGTAGCGGTAGCGGTCGGGCTCGTCCAGCCCCAGCTCGCCGAGCCTCACCTCCGGGCCCGTGTCGATGAAGTCCCCGCGCTCGAAGACGTGGCGGGTGATGAACCTCGCGACCGGCCCGACCGTGCGGCGGGTGAGCCGGCGAAGCCGGCGGCGAAGAGAGGGACGAGATGTTGGGTGCTCGGCCGTGGTCACGGTGCCATTGTTCGCCCCCGGGGCGCAGATGTCCTGCCTGGCAGCAGTGTCCCGCCACGGTCCGCCCCCAACGCCTGGACGACGCTAGCCGGGCTCCAACCCGCTCGTCTCCATCGCCGTCCCGCGGGCCGACCTCCGCAAGGCGAGGCCCACGAACGGGAAGATCAGGGTGGA
>JBIOZP010000012.1:0-2487 GCA_044871225.1 Solirubrobacterales bacterium | reverse complement strand
GAGACGCTGAATCGCGTCGAGCGGGGGGCCCGCTACCTGTGGGCTTCGCAGGCGGCCCGTGGCCGGGTGACGCTCGACGTCGGCTGTCGCGACGGCGCCGGCACGAGCGTCCTGAGCGCGGCCGGCGCCGGGCCGGTGGTCGGCGTTGACCCCTCCCCGGAGGCCGTCGAGGCAGCTCGGCGCGAGTTCGGCGAGGTGGCTTCCTTCGAGGTGGGAGAGCCGATGGCTCTTCCGTACCGCGAGCGGCGCTTCGACCTCGTGACCTGCTTCGGTGTCCTCGAGGGGGCGCCGGAGCCCGAAGCGGTGCTCGACGGGATCGACCGGGCGATGAGCCCGAACGGCCTGCTGCTCGCGTCCCTGCCGGTCGGAGCGCTCCAGGAGGATCTCGCCCGGGCGCTTCGGGCGCGCTTCCGGCACGTCGCCCTGCACGAGCAGGCCTGGTACGCGGGCTCGGGGATCGGCGGGATGAAAGCCAGTGGCGTCGCTGTGACGCTTGCGGGTCAGGAGGGCGAGCAGCCTCACTCGGTGGTCGCCGCGGCCAGCGCCGCCGAGCTGCCGAGCATGGAGGCGAAGCTGGGCGTCGAGGAGATCACGGGCCTGAATGCCCTGGTGGACGCGGTGTCGCGATGGGAGGAGCGCGCCCGTGGCGCGGAGGCCGAAGTCGCGGCGATGCGGTGGGAGGTCCGGATCGCGGGCGAGAAGCTGACGGCGCTGGTTCAGCGGCTGCTGGAGCTCGAGAACGCGCCGGCGCGCCGGCTTCGCCGCCGCCTCGGCGGCGGGCCGGCCCGGTACTCGCCGGAGGAAGTCGCCGAGCCGCCGCGCTCCCCGTCGTCGAGCTAGAGCGACGGAGACCTCGCAGGCCTACTCGGCGGGATCCAGACGAAGCGCGCTCCGGAAGTCGTCCGTGGTCCAGACGTGCGGGAAGGGGTCGGCGGGCACAGGCACGCGGAGCGCACCGCAGAGGGGCTCCCATCCGTCACCCGGTCGCCACTCGACCAAGCGGTCCGCGGGGATTGCTGCCCTGACCTCCTCGTTGTGACGGCGGAACGCCTCCTTCGCTGCGTGCTCGTCGGACCAATTCGGTGTAAAGCGTTCGGCCAGCATGTCTAGGTTGAATTGCCGTGCCGGAGCCAGAGCCCGCGTAATCGGCGTGTCGTGAGCGGGTGGCTTCAGCGACAGCGCGTCGAATACGGTCCGTCTGACGCTGCGCCACCAGTCGTCTGGGTCGCGAACGGAGAGCACCACGATCGCGTCGGGGTAAGCCGCTGCGAGTTCGGGGTAGAACGACGCCGCCGTCCAGTCCACTGCTGCTCGATGCTCGCCAAAGATGAGATCCCAGTCGACCGGCTGGCCGTCGAGAGCTTGCCGCCAAACAGGCACGTGCTGCGGGTTCTTCATCAGGTCCCACATGTCGTAACAGGGGCCGTCCAGTAGTCGCTCGAGGGCGACCTTCAAGGACTGTGTGCCGGTCCGGCCGGCGCCTGCGCCGATCACTTCCAGGGCCATAACGCCGAATATTCTCAGCGCGATGAGTCGGGCGGTCCTGACGATGGTCTACAACGAGTCGGTCTTCCTGCCGATCTGGCTGCGCTACTACTCCCGCCACTTCGCGCCGGAGGACATCTACGTGCTCGACCATCGCTCGGACGATGGCTCCACGAACGGGGGCGGCTTTGTCCGCGTGCTGCTGGAGCACGAGACCAACGACGATCGCTACAGGGTGCGGGTATGCGAGACACAGCAGCGCGAGCTGCTGGAGCGATACGACGTGGTGCTGACGACGGACGTGGACGAGATCGTGGCCCCGGATCCCCGGCGCGGCACGCTGGCCGACTACATCGAGGGCTTCAGCGAGGAGTTCGTGAACTGCATCGGCTACGAGCTGTTGCACCTCAAGGATGCGGAGCCGCCGCTGGCCCTTGATCGCCCGATCTTCGAGCAGCGCCGCTACTGGTACCGGAACCCCGGCTACGACAAGCCGCTGCTGGCCACCGTCCCCCTGAGCTGGGTCCCCGGCTTCCACACGGTGGTCGGCAACCGGCGAAACCCCGATCCGGGCCTTCGCCTCATCCACCTCCACCGCATGGACTACGGGATCTGCCTGGCGCGACATCGCGCACGCCAGACCCGCGACTTCGACCCGGATGACGTCGAGACGGACCGCGGGTACCACAACCGCATCGTCGAGGAGGCCGATTTCGAACGCTGGTTCTACGAGGACAGCTGCTTCGAGATGATGGGGGTACACATCGACCCCGAAGAGATCCCCGACGAGTGGAGAGGGCTGGTTTGAACGGCATTGGAGGCGCCCCTGGCCGCCAGGGAGCAACGCACGGCAGCAGGCTGAGACAGGCCGCCCGCGGCTTGCTGGAACGGGCCGACAGGCTCGTGTTCCCCCCGACGGACTCGTCCGCCGAGCACTGGCAGCGGGTGGCGATGAACCGGGCGGTAGACGCCCAGATCACCGCGCTCGACCCCTCCGACAAG
>JBIOZP010000011.1:0-27071 GCA_044871225.1 Solirubrobacterales bacterium | reverse complement strand
CTCGCCGCTCCCCAGGATCTCCGTCACCTCGTCGGCATGACGCCGGTTGGGACCACATCGCCCGCGGGCACCGGCCACGGGCAGGCGGCCGAGCCGAGGGAGGCGACGATCTACTGCCTCGTTCCGCCGGAGTTGTCCCAGCTTTGGGAGCCACTGTGCCGGCACTTCGCCGGCGATCCCGACCTGGAGGTGATGGTTGACCAGCGCCGCCGGGACCGGCGGGCTGGGATCGACCGCCGAGACCTCCAAAGCCGGGGCGCCCGCGACCATCTCGAGCGCCGCGTCGCGGGCGGCCTCGAGGGGCGACGCTTCAGTGAGCGGCGCGCGATTCCGATCCCGGTGGACGAGCGGCCCGCACTGTCGCCCGATCTGTACTGCTATGCCGAGCAGCTCAGGTTCGTCCGGCGCTTCGACGGCTCACCCCTCCACCGGGAGGTCGCACGCCTGAGAGTGCTGGCCGGAGAATGGCGCGACCGCTGCCGTGATGCCGAGAGCGAGGCAAACGGGCTGTTGCGAGCCCTGGTCCGGGTCGCCGACGACCTCGGCAAGGTCAAGTCCTGGTCCCCGCGGAAGACCATCGCCCTCCACCGCGCTCAGCAGACGATCGAGCAGTTCCGCCAATCACACCTCGGCAGCGTCCAGGCGGCGGGATCGAACGGGACGCCCATCCGCCGTACGGGCGCGCGCTCCCTGGATCGAGCGCCCCGACGCTGACAAGGCGCCGATCGCGCTCTCCCTTTCAGCGCGCCCCGCCTAGGTCCAGCGCCAGCGTTTCCCCAGCCGGGGGATGCGAAAGCCCCGCCGCTCCCTGTGCACGCGCAGGCTCGCGAGCTGCTCATCCCTCTGGCGCGCTTTGCCCCAGAGCATTCGGACCGTCGCCTGGGACTGGTGCAGCTCTCGCTCGATCGCCAGGCGCTCCTCGGTCGCGTGGCGCAATTCGGCTTCGACGGACTCCAGGCGAGCCCGCACGGCGGCATAACGATCCCGCTCGACCAGCAGCCCCTGGCGGCGAAGCTCGGCGACCGGGATCAAGCGGCGCCCGTTGCGCACATCGGACTCGATCGCATGGCGTCGGATGCGGGCTCGGATCGCGTCCTTCGACAACCCGGTCAGCTCCGCTGCCGCCCCTACGTCTACTGCTGGTCCCGAATCCGATCCCGCCACGGACTCCCCGGCTCACATCAGTTGTTTCTCCCAGGCAAACCGCCTGTGGCGATTCTACGAAACCCGGAGCGGCGCGCGCCACCCCACCGTGAGAGCCAGGGCTCCGCGAGCGAACTGGACGGCGCGGGGCGGGGAATTGCGCGGGCCTATCCGGCGAGCGGCGCCTCCTGGGGAGCTTGGAGTGCGGCGGGAGCGCCGACCGGGGCGGGCGGGTCGGCCGTCGGTCCCTGGGCGGCGGGAGGAGCGGCGAGCGGAGCCGGCGCGACCGCGGGCGGAGCAGGCGCCGGAGCCGGATCTGGCGTGGGCGGGTTCGTCGCGGGGGGTGAGGGGGCCGGCGGGGCGGGGGCCGGGGACTGCCCGGCGACGGGCTCAGCGGGAACCGTTGGGGTGTCCACCTGCGGCGGGCCGGCGTTCGGTGGAGTCGGCGTTGCGGGGCGGTTCGGCAGCGGGTCGCCGACGTCCGGCGGCGTGGGCGCTGAGGGGAGGTGGACCTGCGGTGGGCTCAGGTCCGCCGTGTCGGGGGCGAGCGGGATGTTCGTGGCCGGCGCGAGGCCGACCGGGTCGGGCGTCGGCAGGTCGGCTGCCGGCGGCGGGATCGACGGCGGGCTGATCGGGGCGATGTCGATCGGGGGCGGGGTGATGGCGGGCGGGTCGATCGGGGCGACTCCCACTGGCGGCGGGGCGATGGGCGGCGGCTCAATCGGGGTGACGGCCGGCGGCGGTGGGGCGACCGGGGGCGGGACTGGCGTCACCCCGACCGGGGGCGCCACGGCTGGTGGGGGCGCGACGGGCGTCGCTCCACTCGGCGGCAGCCCGGCGCCGGGCGGGACGGGGACAGCGGGGAGCTCGGTGGCGGCGCCGGAGAACGAGGTGGCCTGGACGGACCCGCCGGCGGAACCCAGGGCGGAGCCGGCCGCAAGGGATCGTCCCTCGGAGGTCACGGCGACCGACCGTGGGGCCGCCCCGAGCGCCGTGGCGGCGCGCGCCGGCGGCGCGACGCTCGAGCCAAAGTAGGCGTCGCCGGCGTCGGAGCTGGAACTGCCGAATGGCAGCCCGTTGAAGGCCACAAAGGCGGCGATGGTGAGGAACGCGACCAAGGCCCCGGCGATCAGAGCGCTGGAGGCAGCGGCCCCCGTCACGTAGGAACCCAGATGGGCCCTCGCACCAGGAACACCGGCGGGCTCGGTGTGCGCCACAGTCGTCACGCGATCGGAGCGGGCCTACCCGGCCTGTGGCTACATAAACCATGCCTCGTCACCGAATTACCGCAAAGCCGGTAGCCCCCCCCTTCGTCGGTGGTAGCGATGTATTGACCAGTCGTTCATCGCCAGTGGCGCAAACCGGATTCCCGCTGCCTATCCTCTGCCGATCTGCCGCGGGACCCAACATCGCGCGGGCCGCCTGCAGCTCGCACGACAAGGCACCAGCGCAGCTCGCTGGCTGATCGCCTGCGCGCTGGCGCTGGGGACCGCCATCGCCCCTGCCGCGACAGCGTCCGCCGACACGGTGCGCCTGAAGCTCGTGAAGACCTTTCGCACCTCCACGTTCGCGCCGCCAAGCCCCGACCCGTCGGGCATCGTTTACAGGCCAGGGCGCGATCGCCTGTTGATCTCCGACTCCGAGGTGGACGAGACCCGGCGCTACCGGGGACGCAACCTGTTCACGGCCAGGCGCAGGGGCTCGGGCTTCGGCAGCGGCAACCTGGTGCGGATCGGCAACCGCGAGCCGTCGGACCTCGGCTTCAACCCGAGAACCGGCACCCTGTTCGCCTCCAACGACGACAAGGACCGGATTCTCCGCATTCGCCCGGGGCGCGACAGCGTGCATGGCTCACAGGACGATCGCGTGTCGGCGTTCAGCACCGCGCGTTTCGGAAGCACCGACCCCGAAGGCGTCGAGTACGACCCCTCGACCGGCCGCCTCTTCATCTGCGACGGACGAGACCGCGAGGTCTACGCCGTCGATCCGGTGAACGGCAGGTTCGGCGACGGAAACGATCGCGTGACGCACTTCGACGTCGCCCGGTACGGGGCTCGCGACTGCGAGGGGCTCGGGATCGACCGCACGGGGGCCCACCGCCTGCTGGCCGTCGACTGGATGAGTCGCGCCATCTACAAGCTCAACCGCCGGGGGCGGCTGCTGCGCAAGTTCAGCCTCGCGGCCATCCGAACCAGGCGATCGGTCGTGGCGGACGTGACCATGGCGCCAACCTCCAAACGCGGTGACAAGCCGGGGCACCTGAGCTATTGGATCGTGGACCGGCACCTCGACAACAAGAACCACCCGAACGAAAACGACGGTCTCGTCCACGAGATGGTGGTGAGGCGGTAGCCTCACCCGCTCTTTGTAGCCTGCCGCGCCAGCGACGACCCCCCATCGACCAAAGGAGCGTGCCCATGCGACGTGGATTCGTAGTCGGCGGCCTGATCGCCGGAGTCATCCTGATCGCGCTCGGGGTGGGCGAGATCGTCGTCGGGGCCACCGGGCGCTCCGAGGTCCGGGACCGGATCGCCGACGAGCGCATAGTGGGCACCCCGGACATGACGCCCGAAGCTACCAAGACCGCGGTGCAGGATGCTGGCCTCAGCGACGTCAACATCCCGGACTGCTCCGTCGCCGGCGAGGAGATCGACACGGGCTCGGAGGCGAAGTGCTTCGCCAGCTACATGCGGATCCACGCGCTCGAGTCGACCGGGGGCAAGGTCTATTCAGAGATGCCGCGGGCGGTGTTTAAGAGCTCCGGGAAGCCGGTCCCCGAAGACCAGGCGAGCGCGGCCCTGGAGGACGGCACCGCGATCGACAACCCGGAGCGGCAGGTCTGGGTGACCGAAACGGCGCTCGCAACTGCGATGAACACCTCCTACTTCGCGGAGCGGGTGTCCGTGTTCTCGATCGCCATGGGAGTCGCGATGATCCTGATCGGAATCGGGCTCTTGATCCTGACGCTCGGCGCCCTGCGGCCTCAACTCACGGAGCGCGACCGGCCGGCGGCCTGAGCCGGACGCCAAGAACCCCGGTACCGAATCGAGGTAGGCCGGGGGCGCGGGCGAGGCGAATCGCTGCCAGGATGGGCCCGTCGTCCACCAGCCGGGAGGGGATCCCAACTGAGCGGAAACGGTTTTCGCAACGCGAGGCGGCGCTCGTTCTCACTGCGCCGCAGCGGGACTGGCGCGGCGAGCGCCAGCGGCGTGCAGCACGAGTGGCGGCGCAAGGTCGTCCCGATGCACATCGGGCAGGCGCGCAGGGCGATTCAAGATCTCGAGAACGAGCGGCCGCGGGACGTGCTCGGGGCCGAGCTCCAGGGCCGAACCTGGCTGGTGCTCAACCTGCGGCTGGAGGGGGCGGCGAACCCCGACTGGGTCGCGGCGCAGGCCTTGGACTCCGTCTGGCCCACCTGGCGCGAGAGCCTCGGGTAGCGATACGGCAGAGGTTCGGCCGCCGCCACCGAGGATCTGGACCTCGTCCGCTCGCCCAGCCGCAAAGCGGGCCGCGCAGGTTTGTTTCGTGGATCGAGAAGAGGCAGGTGCGCAGCTTGCCGTCGGCCGCTTACCGGACGCTGAAGCCGTGGCGGCTTCAGGGCAAAGCGGGAAGGCGAGGATGCCCGAATTCGCGCTGGTGGCGCCGAGCCGCGCCTAGTATCGACGGGTAGGGTCGTCCGGGTCCGGAGGCGGGTACCGGTCCCGGCTCCAGAATCGGTAATAGCGCGAGCGCTCCCCGGCCCAGACCATCTCGTAGAGAAGCGCGATCACGAGCCCCACGACGCCGATGATCATCAGGATCAGGCCCGCCTCATCGAGGTCGATGCCCTGCACATCGGCGGTCACCGCATATCGCAGGATCGCCCCAACGGCAATCAAAAACAGCGCCAGTCCAACGGTCACGTTCGAGCCTCTACCCAGCCGCGTGTCCGCGAATCGCTGCTGGACGAATGCATGTCCTCTTTGGTCAGAGACGAAGTTCGAGGGCCGGTCGAACACGGGCCACCGGCACGCCCGGTGGCCCGTGTTCCGTTCGACAACCCGGAATCGCGACCCTAGATGCGGTTCACGTTCTCACAGCCCCTGGTTATGGACTGCGAGTTGGTCGTGACCTGGTCGAACCCCTTGCCGCAGACGATCCGGTTGCGACCCTGAACGTCGGTGATCTCGTCGTCGCCGCTTCCGGCCCTGATCACGTCGTCACCAATTTGCCCCTTGATGTCGTCGTCACCGCTGCCGCCCTTGAGCCGGTCGTCGCCTCGATTTCCTCGAAGCTCGTCCCTGCCTCCGGCGCCCGTGACGTGGTCGGCGCCCTTGTTGCCGCTGGCCTCGTCCTTGCCCGCGCCGCCTCTGACTTTGTCGTTACCTCGGTTGCCTTTCAGGGTGTCGCGCCCGTCGCCTCCGATCACGCAGTCGCGCTGGGCGCGTCCGGTGATCAGGTCGGCGCCACCGCCGCCGCGCAACAGGTCGCGCCGTGGCGTACCCCTAATCGTGTCTGCGGAGTTATCGCCCTGCACAGCTTTCCCGTTCGGGTTGCAGCCCGGCGTGAACTGGTTCGGGGGGATCGGGCGAACCGCGGCGGTCGCTGCGACCGCGAACCCCATGAGGGCGGCGCTCACACCGATTCCCAGGAGTGCTCGCTTCATGCTGGTCTCCTTCCCTGGAGTGCTCGCTTCATGCTGGTCTCCTTCCCTGGAAGCCCTTTGCCGCGTCCATACCCCGGGGTCGCGGAGGCGAAACACGGTTTTCGGTAGTCCTGCCGCGAAAATGGCTGGCGGGGATTCCGGGTGCCAATCCGGGTAGCCATGGGGAGACCGCCGTTCACCGGAGCAGAAGGGAGAAGGAGATGGCATTGGCAGCTTCGCTTGCACTGCCGGCCGGGGCGAGCATCGCGATTCCGGGGATCGTCGTCGTGATCCTCATTGTGATCCTGGTCCTCTGGCTGGTGTTCTGACCGGCGCGCAGTGGCGGGCCTGACTTGCGTGGACAGGCCTGGCCCAGCCGGTCACCCTGAGGGAACACAGGGGTTTTTGATCCTTCGCCACTGACCCCAAGCCCGGATCGCGCAAAGTCGCCGTCGAAGTGTGCTTGATCGCGCCTATCGCGGGTACCGCGTCTCCACGATGGAGACCCGCGACACGGCGCCAGCGAAACCACAGGAGCACGTCGGCCTCGTGAATCGCGCCGCCGATGCGCTTAACGAGCGCGATCTCGACTCTTTTCTCGCCCTCTGCGACCCTGCCATCGAGTTCGTCTCCCACCTCGTGAAGCTGCAGGGCGGTGGGACCTACAGCCACCACGAAGGCGTGCGTGCATGGTGGCAACGGGTTCTCGCCTTCTCCCCCGAGTTCAAGATGGAGGTCGAGGAGGTGCGGAGCTCCGCCGACATCACCCTGGCTCGGATACGCGCTCATTGCCACGATTGGCAGAGCGATGGCGACACTGAGCAGGTCGAATGGAACGTCGTGAGCTGGCGGGAAAACAGGGCCATCTTGTGGTTCGTCTTTCTCGACGAGCACGAGGCCCACGAGGTCGCCGGGCTGCGGGACCAGCGGGCCCGCCGGAAAGCCGCCGGTGGCGGTGGGCCCAGCTAGGCCTGTACGGGCCAGGCGATCCACGGTCGGCGCAGCGCGGGTGCCGCTCCGAATTGGCCAGCGCCGAGATGGGGTTGGGACACAAAGGACTGGGTAATAGACCTTTTGACCTGCTGGCCAGGGACGGCGCGGCAGGTTGGCTGGGACGACAGGCCGGGGGTCCATTCAATGGATGAGGCCCCTCGCCGGGAGCGCCGCTCCCCTCCCACTAGGGCGGCGGCGCTCCCACCTTCCCGATCCGCTTACCTAGCCTGCGCGAGACGCGGGGCGACGATTCGGGAGCGAGATACTGCCCGACAATGGCGCAGGACAACGTCGAGATCGTGCGCTCGATCCTGGCCGCCTGGGAGAGCGGCGACTTCTCCTCGGCCGACTGGGCGGACCCCGAGATCCACTTCATCCCGGCTGGCCTCGGCTCAGAGACGCACGGAATCGAAGCGCTCTCCAGGCAGTGGCGCGAGTTCCTCGACGCATGGGACGAGTTCGCCACCGTGCCGAAGCAGTTTCTCCCCGCCGGGGACGACCGGGTGCTGGTCCTCGTCCGGTTTCAGGGAAGCGGCAGAGGGAGCGGCGCTCCGGTCATGAACTTCGAGGGCGGGCAGCTGTTCTCCCTTCGGAATGGCAAGGTTGTGAAGCTCGCCCTGTACTCCGACACGGAAAAAGCCCTCGACGCCGCTGGACTCTCGGGGTCGGACGCTCCTGCCCCTCGTCGCGATCGCAGAAACCCCCGCCCCAGGGGACTCCGTGAGGGGTGAGCGACCGGATTCGAACCGGCGACCGCCTGGACCACAACCAGGAGCTCTACCAGCTGAGCTACGCTCACCGCGCCGCCTCAATTTAGCGGCAGAGGCCCGTGCCCAAGGCCGGGTCTTGCCGATCCGCAGCCGATCCGGCTATTGGGCGACGCTGGCCCTGGCCGCGGACACCTCGACGCCGCTGCCGGCGGGCATATCCTGATCGAGGGCCCCTGTAGCTCAGCTGGATAGAGCAGCTGCCTTCTAAGCAGCAGGTCGCAGGTTCGAGTCCTGCCGGGGGCGCTCAGGGCGCCGGATGGACGGGTTATTGCCGGATAGCGGCAGAAACCCGGCCACTCGGGCCGGAGAGACCGGCAAGGCCCGATGCTGGGCGCGCTGCTGCCTCGTGGCCGACGGTTAGACTCGATCTCCCTCGGGGCGTAGCGAAGTCTGGTTATCGCGCGGCTTTTGGGGAGCCGAGATCGCCGGTTCGAATCCGGCCGCCCCGATGAGCCCTGCTTGATTCGCCGACGCTAGCCGGGCGGCCAGGGAAGCGGCCCCGAGTCGAACTCGGGCTTCCACCCAACCTGCTGCCACGCGTCTTGCGGGTCGTCGGTTTCGGTTTGGACAGAGGCGCCGTAGCGCGCGGCCAGCTCGCTTACGGGGTAATGGGGCGGCTCGGTCGCCCCCCTTCCTCCAACCATGAGGACGGTCGCCGGCGCCTCTCCCGCACCCACGATGAGGTGGGCAGTGGCGGGCGGCGTGTGCAGGAAATCCCACTTTCGCAGGGGCACCTCCTGATCCTCAACGATCGCGAGGCACTCACCACCGAGCACGATGAAGAACTCCTCTGCCGCCTCCGAGTGGTACAGGGATGCGGGTTGGCCCGGCTTCAGCACTCGAACGTTGATGCCGAAGTCCTGGTAGCGCTCAAACGGGCGGGTCTCCCCGAAGAGGTAGCCGATTCCTCCCTGCTCGTGATGAAGGGCCTCGACCTCCGAGAGGTTCTGCTTGAACCAGCCGTCGGCCATGGAGTCAATCCTATGGGCACTGCCGGCAGCCGTCCTGGTGTCGGCGCGGATGACCACCCCGTCCGGATTCAGCCACCAGCCCTCCCGGTGATGCACGTCACATAGCCGCCGAAGGGCGCTTGTTAGCGTCGCTGGGCCTGGCGCAGTCCCGAGACCGGAGGCGCATTGATTCGCTGGACCAACTGGATCATCGCCCATCGGAAGCGGGTGCTCGTGGGCTGGCTCGTGGTCGTGCTGGTGAGCGGCGCGGCGTCGGCCGGCCTCGGTGACCTGCTGACGAACCGCTTCAGCGTGCCCGGCTCGGAGGCCGAGCAGGGACGCGACCTGATGGGCACCCACTTCCACGAGCGCGGGGACGGCGACTTCACGCTCGTCGCCAAGGCCAATGGCGGGACCATCGAAGACCCAGGCTTCCAACCCGCCGTCGAGAGCGCCGCGCGACGCGCCGCCGGCGAGATCGAGGGAGCGCAGGCGGGCCTCGTGCAGAAGGCGGCGCCGAAGCTCGCCTACGTTCAGATCACGACCCCACTCGAGAACGACGACGCCTCCAAGAAGACCGTGGCGATGCGGAAGGCGATCGGGCAGGTGCCCGGCGCCCAGACCTACCTCTCCGGCGCCCCCGCGGTGAACCACGACACCCAGTCGATCTACGACGACGACTTGAAGAAGGGCGAGATGATCGCCATCCCGATCGCCCTGCTCGTCCTGCTGTTCATGTTCGGGACCCTCGGCGGAGCGGCGCTGCCCTTCGCGTTCGCGCTGGCCACCATCCCCACCACTCTCGGGATCGTCTGGATCTTCGCCCACTTCATGGACATGGCGATCTACGTGCAGAACATCGTCACCCTGATCGGGCTCGCGATCGCGATCGACTACTCCATGCTGGTCGTATTTCGCTTCCGAGAGCAGCTCGACTCGGGCGACGAGCCCCACGAGGCATTGCGGACGACGATGTCCACGGCCGGCCGGGCGACGCTGTTCTCGGGGATGACCGTGGCCGTCGGGCTCGCGCTCCTGGTGCTGATGCCGCTCCCCTTCATGCGCTCGATGGGCGTAGGAGGGCTGATGGTCCCCTTGGTCTCGATTGCGGCCTCGGCCACCCTCCTCCCGGCCCTGCTGGCGGTGATGGGCACCAAGGTCAACCGCCTGCGACTCGTCCCCAAGCGGCTGCTCGCCAGCCGCGCGCACACCGAGGCGGGGTTCTGGAGCACCCTGGCGCGCTCGATCATGCGGCGCCCGATCCCCTACCTCGTCGTCTCCGCGGCGCTGATGCTGGGCCTCGCGTCAATGGCCTTCCGGATTGACCTGACGAGCGGGGACAACCGTGGCGTGCCCACCACCACAGAGTCCACCAAGGGCTTGTCGCTGCTGGAGGACACTCTCGGGCCAGGCGCCCTCTCTCCCAACGTCATCGTCGTGGACACCGGAGAGCCGGGCGGCGTGTGGACCGAGGCTTCGCTGCGCTCCCAACGTCGGCTCACCGCCGAGCTGAAGAACGACCCCGAGGCACAGGCCGACACGATCCAGAGCCCCGCGGCCCTCGTGCCACGCCCGGGAGAGCCTTCCGCGAAGCAGCTCGCCGAGCTCCGGCAGGCCAACCTGGTGGACGCCACCGGACGGCTGCTGCAGTTCCGAGTAGCCGGCACCCACGACACGGGCACGCCCGAGGCCGTCGACCTCGTCCACCGCCTGCGGGACACCTACGTCCCGGATGCGGGGTTTCCCGGCAGCACCTACGTCACCGGCGGCCCCGCCTTCGGCGTCGACTTCCTTGACAAGGCGTACGGCGCCTTCCCGTGGCTGATCGTCGCGGTCCTGGTGATCTCGTACCTGCTCCTGATGCGCGCCTTCCGCTCGGTGGTGCTGCCGCTGAAGGCGGTGATCATGAACCTGCTCTCGGTGAGCGCCACCTACGGCGTCCTCGTCCTGCTCTTCCAGGACGGGCTCGGGGGCGGGCTCGGCTTCCAGTCCTCGCCGCAGATCGACGGGTGGATCCCCATCTTCCTCTTCGCGATGCTGTTCGGCCTGTCCATGGACTACGAGGTGTTCCTGCTCTCCAGGATGCGGGAGGAGTGGGACCGCACCCACGACAACCAGGCCGCCGTGGCGCGAGGCCTCGAGCGAACGGGCCGGATCATCACCGCCGCCGCGATCATCATGATCGCCGCCTTCTCTGGGTTCATGTTCGGCTCGTTCGTCGGGCTGCAGGAGTTCGGCGTCGGCCTCGCGGCGGCGATCCTGCTGGACGCCACGATCGTGCGCATGGTGATGGTCCCGGCGGCGATGAAGCTCCTCGGGCAGTGGAACTGGTACCTGCCCGACGGGGTTCGCCGGGCGCTCCGCCTGCCCGCCAGAGCCGCGTTCGAGTCGCCGGGCGCCCCGCGCTAGACCCGCGGATAGGGTTGCGCCTCCCATGGCGGAGGTCCTCCCCCTGAAGGCGCTGCACTACGACCTCGGCGCGATCTCCTCTCTCGCCGACGTCACCGCTCCGCCGTACGACGTGATCGACGCGGAGCGGCGCGCCGAGCTGCTGGCCCGTTCGCCGTTCAACGTGGTCGAGATCGACCTTCCGGTGTCACCGGCCGGCGAGGACCCCTACGAGCACGCCACCGAGACCCTCGAGGCCTGGACCCTGCAGGGCATCCTGGCCACCGACCGCGAGCCGGCGGTCTGGGCCCTGACACAGGAGTACCGTGGGCCTGACGGGGCCGCCCGCACCCGCCATGGCTTCATGGCCAGGGTGCGCGTCACCGAGTACGGCCCCGGACGGGTGCGGCCGCACGAGCGCACGCAGCCGGGGCCGAAGGAGGACCGCCTGCGCCTCACCCAGGCGACACGGCACAACCTCTCCCCGATCTTCGCCCTCTATCCCGGGGATGCCTGGCGGCACGTCGAGCCTCGCCTCACCGGCCGGCCCTGGGGCGAGGTGCTGGACGACGACGGCACCACCCACCGAATCTGGCGCATAGCTGATGCCAGCGCCGCCGAGGCAATCGGCGCCGAGCTCGCGGACGCAGAGCTCCTGATCGCCGACGGCCATCACCGCTACGAAACAGCCCGGACCTATGCCGACTCCATTGGCGGCGAGGGGCCCCATCGCTACACCTTGATGTGCCTGGTCTCGCTGGACGACCCGGGGCTGACGATCTTCGGCACCCACAGGCTCCTTCGCGACCTGGACCGCGAGGCGACGGAGCGGCTGGACTCGGCCATCCGCGAGCACTTTCACGTCGAGGAGGTGGCTGCCGAGCACCTCGACCCCGGCGAGGCGGAGGGGACCGGCGTCTTCGGCTACGTCGACGCCCGCACGCGTCAGGGGCTTCGCCTGCGGCTCAAGGACGCCAACGACATGGATCGGGCGCTGGCCGGTTGCTCGGACGCGTACCGGCGACTGGACACGGTGATCCTCGAGGAGCTGATCCTGAAGCGGGCATTGCGGAAAAGCGACCAGGACATCGCCGCCAAGCGAGGGCTGGGCTACGCGACCGGAGTCGACGAGGTACTGCGGCTGCTCGAGCAAGGCGATGATCAGTGCGCCTTCCTGCTGCGCCCGACGCCGGTGGATCAGGTGCGCGAGGTGGCGGCCGCCGGCGAGACGATGCCGCCCAAGTCGACCTACTTCTTCCCCAAGATCCTCACCGGCTTCGTGTTCAATCCACTCAGCTGATGAGGATCTACACCCGAAAGGGAGACGACGGCAGCACCTCGCTGTGGTACGGCGGGCGAGTGGCCAAAACCGATCTCCGCACGGAGGCGTACGGCGCCGTGGACGAAGCGAACGCCGCCCTTGCGGTGGCTCGCGCCCTGTGCGGAGACGAGCATCCCGCGATGGCCGACGACCTGCTGCGGCTGCAGCGCGAGCTCTTCGTCGTCGGGGCCGAGCTGGCGACCGCGCCCGAGGCCGCGGAGCGGCTGCAGGACGGGATCAGCCGCGTCACCGACCAGATGGTCGAGGCCTTGGAGCCCATGATCGACCGCTACATGGACCGGGTCGACCTGCCGCCGCAGTTCGTGATCCCGGGGGGAACGCTCCTGTCGGCCCAGCTCGACGTCGCGCGCGCCACGATCCGCCGCGCCGAGCGGCGAGTGGTCGCCCTGCGCGATGCGGGGGGGCTCGCATCAGAGGCGGTGCTTCGATATCTGAACCGCGCTTCGGACCTAGCCTTCGCGCTCGCGCGCTTCGCGGACGTCGACGAGCCGACGCTGTTCGAGGGCCGCCGGGGAGAGACGGGCGATGGTTAGGGCGACGGCTCGCCGCCGGGAGGGGTACACCCATGACGTCGAGGTCGAGGGCCACAGGCTCGTCATCGACGAACCCGATGAGGCGGGCGGCGCGAATCTGGGTCCCTCCCCCACTCGCGTGCTCGCCGCTTCCTTGGCCGCGTGCACCGCGATCACGATGGAGATGTACGCCGGGCGCAAGGGATGGGACCTCGGCGACGTGCGCGTGGACGTCGAGATGGAGTACGGAGAGGCGTACGCGCCCAGTTCGTTCGTGGTCCACCTCCACCTGCCCAGGGAGCTTTCGCCCCAGCAGCTCGAGCGCCTCAGGGAAATCGCGGGCAGGTGCCCCGTGCACCGAGTGCTCAGCGAGCGCCGCGAGGTGACGATCCAGGACCGCATCGAGCCGCTCTGACCGTGGACCTGGGGCTGTCGGGCAAGGCCTGCGCGGTCACCGGGGGGAGCCGGGGGATCGGGCTGGAAACGGCCGGGCTCCTGTGCGCCGAGGGCGCCTCGGTGCTCCTCGTCGCCCGCTCCCAGCAGCGCCTCTCAGAAGCGACCGCGCGTTGCGCCCAGTCGGGCGGCAGGGCCCAGGCGCTGGCGCTCGACGTGACCGAGGAGCGAGCGGGCGAGCGGATCCTGGCCGCGGCCACCGAGGCGTTCGGCCGCTTGGACGTGCTGGTCAACAACGCAGGGACGGCCAGCCGCCGCCCGTTGGAAGAGGTGAGCGACGAGGACTGGCGGGCCGCGTGGGAGTTGAACGTGATGGCACCGCTTCGTGCCATGCGGGCGGCGATTCCCCCGATGGCGGAGCGAGGTTGGGGCCGGGTGGTCAACGTCTGCTCGAGCGCGGCAAAGCGGCCATCGGGGCTGACGCCCGAGTACTCGGTGGCGAAGGCCGCGGAGCTGTCCCTTTCGCGCGTCTTCGCCGACCGCTACGCGGGGCAAGGGGTGCTCGTGAACGCCATCTGTCCCGGCCCGACGAAATCTGAGCTGTGGATGGCAGAGGGCGGGCTGCTTGACCAGTCGGCTGCACGGGGATCCCAGAGCCGCGAGGAAGCGCTGGCCGCGGCGGCCGCCCAACGGCCGATCGGCCGCTTCGCAGAAGTCAGGGAGATCGCCGAAGCGATCGCCTTCCTGTGCTCCGAGCGCGCCTCCTACGTCGCCGGCGCCGCCTGGAGCGTGGACGGCGGCACGGTGCAGATCATCATCTAGCCATCCCCAGGGCTCGGACGGCCTGGATACTTCCCGTCGTGGACCCGGCCCGGGAGCGCCTGCAACGTGCGCTGATCGAACCCGCCGAGGCGGCGGCGATGAGGGCGCCAGGGTCGGTCGACGCCGCCGTCCTGGTGGCGATCTTCGGGCACCCCGACCGACCCGGCGTGGTGTTCACGGAGCGGCGCGCGGATCTTCGCCGCCACGGAGGCGAGATCTCATTCCCGGGCGGGCGCCAGGACCATCCCGGGGAGGACCTGGCGAGGACCGCCGTCCGCGAGGCCGAGGAGGAGATCGGGCTGCGGGGAGACGACGTCGAGATGCTCGGGGCGCTCCCCCCGGTCGGCACCTTCGTCACGGGCTACCGCGTACATCCGTTCGTCGCCCTGATCCCGAACGACCTGCCTTTCCGGCCCAATCCGGCCGAGGTGGCCGCCGTGCTGCTGTTCCGGCTCGAGGAGCTGCGAAACGGCTTCGCCATGCGCCGCCTGGTACGCCGTGGCGTACCGATCCGGACCCCGACCTACCTCGTCGGGAAGCACCTGATCTGGGGCGCCACGGCGCGGATCCTCGCCGACCTGCTGGCTCGGCTAGAGGAGCCGAGGACGGAGTAACTCCTCAGACGTCCTTCTCGATTGGGACGTTGACCATGTTTCCCCACTCGGTCCACGACCC
This sequence comes from Solirubrobacterales bacterium, assembly GCA_044871225.1. GTDB lineage: Bacteria > Actinomycetota > Thermoleophilia > Solirubrobacterales > 70-9 > AC-56. The sequence goes on along the minus strand of JBIOZP010000011.1, from coordinate 12,459 downwards.
GTCGTAGTTCTCGACTTCGTCCAGGCCGAGCAGCTCGTGCAGCACGAACCAGGTGTGAGCCGAGCGCTCGCCGATCCGGCAGTAGGCGATCACCGGAGTCGAATCCTCGATCACACCCTTGTCGGTGTAGAGCTCGCGGAGCTCCTCGGCCGACTTGAAGGTCCCGTCCTCGTTCACGGCCTGCGCCCAGGGGACTGAGATCGCGCCCGGGATGTGCCCGGCGCGCTGCGCGCCCTCCTGCTCGTAGCCGGCCATGGCGATCAACTCGCCCGAGTACTCCTGGGGGCTGCGCACGTCCACGAGGTTCGCGCCCTGCTCGAGCGCCTCGAGCACCTCCTCGCGCCGGGCGCGGATGGCCTCGTCCCCCGACTGCGCGGTGAAGGTGGTCGCCGGGTAGCTGGGGACCTCGGTGCTCGTCTCGCGGCCCTCCGCGATCCACTTCTCGCGCGGGCCGTTGATGAGGCGCACCTTGTCGTGGCCGTAGTACCTGAAGTACCAGTAGGTGTAGGCCGCGAACCAGTTGTTCCGGTCGCCGTAGAGGACCACCGTGTGGTCGTTGGAGATCCCGCGGCTGCCCATCAGCTCTCCGAAGTCCTCCGGGCTCAGGAAATCGCGCTTCACCTGGTCCTGTAGGTCGTGCTTCCAGTCGAAGCCGATCGCCCCGGGGATGTGGGCCTCGGCGTACAGGGCGGGGTTCTCGTCGACCTCGACGATCCTGATCGAGTCGTCGTCCAGGTTGTCCGCTACCCAGTCCGTCTCGACCAGAACGTCCTTCGCGTAGTCGCTCATCGCTGCTCCTCCGTCAATTGGCTAAATCCCTATCAGAGTTTAGGTCATTCGCAGCTCAACCCCGAGCGCCGGCGAGGTTTCGGCTCCATGGGCGTGACCAGCTCGGCCGCGGGGCGGGTTGGAGGGGGAGGTGCCGGGGACGCTAGGTGCGGCCGGCGCCCGCGAGGCGCCCCGCCGCACCCAGCATGGCCTCGGTCCACGCCTCCCAGTCGCTGGGGTGCCGGTTCACGATCTCCACGGGGATCCGCCAGCGCTCGGCCGCCTCGTGGACGACCCGGGCTCCGCGCGCGTCCCCCGCCTCAGCGCTTTCGGGCGCCTCGTAGACAAACCCGCGCACGGGTGTGTCCACGAGCATCCGAAGAACCCGCTCGAGCCGCTCGTCGTGGAGTGCCGCGACGAGCGGGGGCGGGCCCGTCGCCCTGCCCAGGAGCCAGAAGACCAGGGTCACGTCGGCGACGTGGTCGAGAATCGTGCCCGGGCGATCGGGGTCGGCAACCGCCGCCTCCACCCCGGCAGCCTCGATGTCACCAGCGGTGGCCGGGCCGCGCGTCGTTCCCCGGACCTGCCAGTCCGCATCCCTCAGGCGGCGGCCGAGCTGTCGCCCCCGGCAGCCGCAGCCGACGATCAGCGCCCGCGCCAGGCCGCGCTCCCAGGCCGGATCGCCTGCGCGAGCCTCATCTACACGCCGAGCTCGTCCTCGAGCTCCTCCAGCCGCTCATCGTAGGAGCGGCGCTGACGCTCGCGAATGGCCTCGTCCTCGCGCGCCATTCGCGACGCATCCGCCCGCGTCAGATCGGGTTTTCCGCGGCGACGGCGCATCTCGTTCTGGGCCTCGATCATCTGCTGGATGTCCTCGGTCTCGAGCCGCGCCTCGTCCTCGAACGAGCGGGTCGGCTTCCAGTCCAGCAGGTCGCTGCCGCTCCCGGGATAAGCCCGCGCCAGCAGGACGAGAACCACGACGATGAAGGCGACCATCGCCAGGGTGAGGAGCACGTAGTCCATGGCCCGAGGCCACCTTAGACCCTTCGACGCGAGGTCGCGGGACCGGTCACGTCAGCCGCGAAGCTTCAGGGCGTTGAGGGCGAGCTGGGCCTCCGCCAGCCGCTTCGCCGGCGCGTCACGCGCCGCCACGACTTGGACCAGGTAGGTGTGGGCTTTCCCGGAGGCAACGGCGACCAGCATCCGCAACGCGGTTCCCTCATCGGTGCGCGCCGCGATCACAGCCCCCTTCGCCTTCAGCCCTCCGACCTTCTTTCCGGTCCCCGGCGCCACCGAGACTCCGCGGTACCGCGCCTTGATCTCGCTCAGCAGCGAGTCGAGGACCGGATCCACCTGGCCGCGACCCGTAGGCGCGCTGATCGCGACCTCGGTGCTTCGATCGCGGCTACGCAGCTTGAGCATGCTCTGCTCCTGCGTCGCGCTCCAGCCGACCGGGACCCTGGCCGAGGCGTCGAGTCCGCTGCTCGTCTCGGGCTGCGGCCGAAGCTTCACCGAGGGCGCCTCGGAGCCACCTTGCTCGGCGACGGACTGGGATGCCGAGCGCTGGTCGGCGCCGGAGTCACGAAGCAGCACCGTCGCCGGGATCGCCACGACGAGGCCGACGAGCGCCATGGCGGCGATCCGTCGCTTCCAGAAGACCGGCACGCCGCGCCACCACGAGATGGCTCGTTCCGGAAGCTCGCGGGTGGCGGTGCCGACGCGACCCTGGCCCGCGCGCCGGGATCCCAGACGACCGGCCCCCGAGAGAGGGGGCGAGCCGGGCGCCGAAGCGCCCGGCTCGCTTTGGGGGTGGGAGTGCCCCGCGTTCACGCGGAGAGACGTCGCCGGTCGGCGAGGGCCATCGCCATCAGGCCCATGGCCATCACCGCCAGGCCGACGAGCAGCAGCCTGACCAGGTCGGCGCCGGTGAAGGGCAGGTCGCCCTTGCCCGGCCCCGAGGCGCTCGGACCGTGGTCCGCGCCGCTCCCCCGGCTACCGTCGTCCGAGGCGGACCCTGCGCCGTGGGCGCCCTGCACGTGCCCCGTGGCGCCCGGCGAACCGCCGCCGGAGCCGTCATCGCCGCCGCCGTTGCCGCCGTCATCGCCGCCGCCGTTTCCGCACGGCGGGTTCTGACAACCCGAGGGGGTTCCCTTCGGGGCGACCGCGCTGCTCTCGCCGGCGCTGCCCGTCGCGGTGACGAGCGAGCTGTTGCCCGACTCGAGGACGAACGCCGTCAACGCCTCGCGGGTGCCATTAGGCGCGGCGGCCTGTGCACCGTTCGCGTCATCGGCGTTGCACACGGTCGCCGCGATCGGCGACAGCACCGTGAACTCCGAGTTGGGCGTCCCGTCCGCGCATCCGCCGGCCGGCAGCGGCAACCCGTTGCCAAACAGGGCGAGGACCGTCGAGTCGCTCGCTTGACGAGGCGCGCTTCCGCGGCATGCCGTGGAGGCGGAGCTCGCCTGCAGGACGTCGAGGATCGGCTGCCCGCCGAGTCCCACGCTGGCGAGGTTCGAGTCGCCGTGCGAGGTCTGGCAGCCGCCGCTCTCCGAGATGTTCCCGTTCGACGACGCGACCGAGGCGGCGAGGCCTCGGCGGTCGCCGATGTGAGCGCCGGCGACCTCGAAGCTGTTCCTCGAGCCGTCGCCGGTCGTGCGCGAGTCCGCCTTCAGCACCGTCAGACAGAGCTGACCGCTCGAAGCCGAGCACAGCCCGTCGAGCAGCTCCTGGATCGGCTGAAGCGGACCGTGCGCGGTCTCGCCCCCGTTCGTGTCCACGCCGAGGATCTCGTGGCCGAGCAGAGCCGCGATCGTGATGTGGCCGTGATAGCCACCGTCCTCGGTCTGCTCGCCGCGGGACTGGCCCACGACCACGTCCTGGCTTCCTCCGCCCGGGTCGTACGGGATCGGAGCCACCGCCTCCGGCTGTACGTCGCCGACCACGACCGAGCCCTGCCCGTGCGGGGTACTCCCGTGGGCGGGCGGGACGTAGCTCGGGGGATTCCCGGCCTGGGTGTTGGGAGCGCTCGGGGCGCTGCCGCCACCCGAGCTGCCAGCGATCCCGTCGACCGTGTTGGTCACTCGGTCGACGAGCCCGCCGAGCGGCCCAGCAGCGGCGGCCCCCGCCGGGGCTCCCAGCGCCACCGCCAGGACCGCGACGGCGGCCGCTGCGATCGTAGTTCCGCGCTTTCGTTCGCGCATTCCGTTTCCTCCTCTGCCACTGGCCCCGGGCGTGGCTCCCTGCCCTGCCCTTTGGAGATCCCGCTCCCTCCCTGATCGAGAGACGAAGCTCTCCCCTGCCAGTACCTGTTTCGCTTACCTGAAAACAAGTACCACAGGTCCATACCGCGATGCGCCGGTTCCCCCCTGTCCCGCCTCGGATAGCCTCGCGGCGATGGCTGCCCGGGAGCTGGCGAGCGTGGATGGGAGGATCTCGGCGGTCGGCGAGGCGTCGATCCCGCTTCCGGACGATGGCCTTTACCGGGGTGACGGCGCGTTCGAGGTGATCCGGCTCTATCGTGGCCGCCCCTTTGCCCTGGGCGAGCACCTGGACCGGCTCGAGCGCTCGAGCGCGGCGATCGAGCTGGTGGTGGACAGGGCCTCGATCGAGGGCGAGCTGGCGGCCCTGCTGGAGGCGCTCGGGGAGGAGGACGCGCAGCTTCGAATCGTCCTGACGCGCGGAGGCCGGCGGATCCTGCTGACCGAGCGGCTGCCCGAGCGAGCCCGCAGCGTCCGGCTGGCAAGCGTCACCTACTCGCCCAGCGCGGTGCTGGACGGCGTCAAGTCGCTTTCCTACGCCGCCAACATGCAGGCGACGCGGATCGCAAAGGCCCGCGGCGCGGACGAAGCGGTCCTCGTGCGCCCCGACGGCATCGTCCTCGAGGCTCCGACCTCGTCCATCTTCTGGGCCTCCCCCGAGGGCGGGCTTCGGACCCCCTCGCTGGCCTCCGGCATCTTGGAGTCGATCACCCGGGCGCAGATCGCGCGGGCGCTCCACGTCGAGGAGGGCGAGTTCGCGATCGACGACCTGCTCGGCGCGCATGAGGCCTTCCTCGCCTCCACGGTGCGCGAGGTCCAGCCGGTGAGCGCAATCGACGACCACCGCCTCGAGCCTGGCGAATGGGCAGCCAAGGCGGAGGAGGCTTTTCAGCGCTCGCTCGAGGCGGCGCTCCGGGCGCCCTCGCAGCCGGTTTAGGCTGCCGTCGTGGATCTCGACCTCACCGACGAGCAGCGCCTGATCCAGGAAACGGCCCGCGACTTCGTCGACAACGAGATCATTCCGCGGGCGCGCGACAACGACCGCGCGGCACGCTTCGACCGCGAGCTGGCTCGCAAGCTCGGCGAGATCGGCTATCTCGGCGCGCCGGTCGCGGAAGCGTACGGGGGCCGCGGGCTCGACTACGTGAGCTACGGGCTGATCGTGGAGGAGGTCGGACGTGGCGACTCGTCGGCGCGCACGGTGGTGTCGGTGCAGACGTCTCTGGTCTGCGGGTCGATCGAGCGATGGGGCTCCGAGGAGCAAAAGCGCCGCTGGCTGCCTCGCCTGTGCTCCGGGGAGGCCCTCGGCTGCTTCGCTCTCTCGGAGCCCGACGCGGGCTCGGACCCCTCATCGATGCGCACGCGAGCCGAGCTGTCGGATGGCGAGTGGCGGATCAACGGCCAGAAGATGTGGATCTCGCTCGCCAACCACGCCGAGCTGGCGCTGGTCTTCGCCCAGACCGATCCGTCCAAGCGCCACCGCGGAATCGCCTGCTTCCTGGTCCCGACGTCGAGCTCCGGCTACTCGGCGCAGGAGATCCACGGCAAGCTGGGCCTGCGGGCCTCCGACACGGGCTCGATCGGCCTCGACGACGTCCGGGTCCCCGCCGACGCGCTCCTGGGGGAGGTCGGCGACGGCTTCAAGATCGCGATGACGGCGCTCGACGCCGGCCGCTACTCGGTGGCCTCCGGCTGCGTTGGGATCTGCGAGGGCTGCGTCCAGGCCTCGGTCGCCTATGCCCGCGAGCGAGAGCAGTTCGGGGTCTCGATCGCGAGCTTCCAGCTCGTCCAGGAGATGATCGCCGACATGGTGGTGAGGCGCGATGCCGCGAGGCTCCTGGTGCGGCGGGCCGGGATCCTCAAGGACCAGGGCAAGCCGAACACCGCCGAAACGTCGATCGCCAAGCTCTACGCCACGGAGTCCGCGGTGGAGTGCGCGAACCTGGCGATCCAGGTCCACGGTGGATCGGGCTACGTGGACGATTACCCGGTCGAGCGCTATCTGCGCGACGCCCGGGTGACAACCCTGTACGAGGGGACCTCGCAGATCCAGAAGCTGATCATCGGGCGCGACGCGACCGGGGTCAACGCCATGACCCCGCCGCGATCCGACACGTGAGCCCGCTCGTCGAGACCAGCGTCGCCGAGCAGGTGGCGCTCTGCCGGCTCAACCGGCCGCAGGCCCGAAACGCCCTCTCACCCGAGCTCATGGAGGAGCTGGCGGGTGCAGTCGAGCGCTTCGACGCCGATCCCGAGATCCGCTGCGTCGTGATCGCCGGCTCCGACGAGGTGTTCGCCGCCGGCGCGGACATCCAGGCGCTGCGAGACCGCACCTTCGAGGAGTCGCTGCGCCATCCCGCGTCGGCCTTCTGGCGCCGGCTCGCGGCGTGCAAGACGCCGCTGGTCGCCGCGGTCTCCGGCTTCGCGCTCGGCGGCGGATGTGAGCTCGCCCTGCTTTGCGACCTGATCGTTGCCTCGGAGACCGCTCAGCTCGGCCAGCCCGAGATCACGCTGGGGATCATCCCCGGCGGCGGCGGGACTCAGCGCCTCGCGCGGGTGATCGGGAAGCAGCGGGCGATGGACCTGGTCCTGACGGGTCGCAGGATCGACGCCGAGGAGGCGGCTCGCCTCGGCATCGTCAACGAGGTCGCGGGGCGGGGTGAATGGCTCGAGCGGGCCATGGAGCTGGCTCAGCGCATCGCCAGGCGCCCGCCGATCGCCGTGCGCCTGGCCAAGCAGGCCGTGCTCGCCGCCGACGAGACCACGCTCAGCGCCGGCCTGGAGCAGGAACGCCGCCTGTACGAGCTGTCAATGGCGACCGAGGACCGCATCGAGGGCATGGACGCCTTCCTCGAGAAGCGCCGGCCGAACTTCAGGGGCAGGTGAGGTGGCGAACGTGTTCCACCCGCACTTCGAGCCGGAGGATCCGGGCGACCCGCCCGGCTACCGGGTCCGCGGCGAGCAGGTGGGCAAGGCGGCGGGCTCCGAGCGCCTCGGGGCAAGCCTCTACGAGGTCCCGCCCGGCAACTCGATCTGCCCCTACCACTGGCATTCGGCCAACGAAGAGATGCTCATCGTGCTCAGTGGCACGGCCACCCTCCGCACGCCGGACGGTGAGCGGGAGCTCGCCGAGGGCGACGTCGCCGGGTTTCCGGTCGGCGAGCGGGGAGCGCACAAGGTCACGAACAACTCCTCCGCGCCCCTGCGGGTGCTCATGATCAGCGAGATGAACCACCCGGAGGTCGGGGTCTACCCGGACTCCAAGAAGGTGATGGCCCGCCAGCAGGCGCCGGGAACCCCCGCCACCGGCCTGCGCGCGATCTTCCGGCTCGACGATCGCGTCGATTACTGGGACGGTGAAGTGGATCCCGGGAACGACGCCCACCCCTAGATCGCCGACGGAGGGCCCCGTCGCCGATCATGCGGGCTCACCCAGGCGGCAGGCTGCGCTCTCAGCCGAGCAGCGAGCGCAGGGCGGCGATTACCCTCTCCGGGTCGCGGTCGAGCCGCCGCGCAGTGATCCTGACCACTCGATAGCCGGCAAGCTGCAGGTCGACGTCGCGGGCCCTGTCTCGCTCGAACGCGGTGCGGGAACGGTGAAACGCGTAACCATCCAGCTCGACGATCAGCTTCCGCGGCATCCAGAGGGCGTCGACCTCGTACCCCTCCACGAGCGTGTTGAGAACCGGCGGGGGAAGGCCGGCTTGGCGGCAGACCTCGACGAACCGGCGTTCGAGCTCGGACCGCACCGGCAGGGGCTCCGTGCCCCCATGAATCAGGGCATCGAGAGCGCGCACGCCCTGTCGCCGCGGACTCCGGTCGCGAACCGCCTGAAGCGCCCTCATGTCGAGCAGCTCCATGCCCTCTGCTTTCTCGCAGGCACGTCGTAGGTGCTCGAGCGAGAGAAGCCCGGCGAGGTCGAGAAGAGTTCTGGCGACCGCGGTGACCGGGATTCCCTCGCGAATGGCTCGGTCATCCGCGGGGAGTGCAGCGACTCGGTGCAGGACCACGCCTGGTCTCCCCCGCCCTCTGCGTCCGGGCACCGTGACGTCGATGCGAGAGGCGGCACTGGACCAGATGTCCCAGAGGGTCGCGGCGCTGCGGTGGCTCAAGCAGGTGCCCGAACCGCACGCGAGGACCGCCGCCATCCACCGTCCCCTCGGGGTCAGCATCCGATGTCCGACCGCGTAGACACCCCGCTGCACAGGATGCAGACGGCCGCGGGATACACGGCGGTCGATCGCGCCTCGGCCCAGGCCAATTCCCAGTAGCTGGCCACGGCTCACGACTCCATGCTGGCGCTCGGCGAGCCGGGCCATCTCCTGGTCGCTGGGAGCACGTGGGCGACATTCACCATCTATATGGATGTCAATGTCGCCCCGGTCGAGCATTCGGCGAGGATCGCGATGGGACACTCGCGTGGGGGCCAGCTATGTGCCGTAAGTGCTGCGACTTGGCTACAACTCGCGCGTGATCGAGCGGGTGGGCGTCGTGGGCGCCGGGACGATGGGCGCCGGAATCGCGCAGCTCGCCTGCCTGGGGAGGTTCGATACATGGCTCCACGATCCGGACCCCGAGGCCCTCGACGCGGGCGAGGGGCGGCTGCGGGAGGCGCTGGTGGCCGGGGCCGAGCGAGGCCGCTGGACGCGCTCCGAGGCCGAGGCGTCGTCGTCGCGCCTTCGAGCGGCCTCGCGGATCGAGGACCTGGCCTCCTGCGAGCTCGTGATCGAGGCGGCCCCCGAGGGCCTGGACTTGAAGCGCGAGCTCTTCCAAGCACTGGCGGGCGTCTGCGGCGACGAGGCCGTCCTGGCCACCAACACCTCCTCGCTTTCGGTGACGGCGATCGCTTCGGCCACGCCGCGGCCCGAGCGGGTCTGCGGCATGCACTTCTTCAACCCGCCGCCGCTGATGCGGCTGGTCGAGGTGGTCGCCGGCGATGAGACCTCGACGGAAACGCTCGGCGTCGCCATCGAGGTCGCGCGCGCGATGGGACGCGAGCCGATTCGCGCAGCCGATGCGATCGGGTTCGTCGCCAACCGCGTCGCCCGGCCCTTCACCCTCGAGGCGCTGCGCCTGCTGGGCGACCGGGTGGCCACGCACGACCAGATCGACCGGATCGTGCGAATCGGAGGCGGCTTTCGGATGGGGCCGTTCGAGCTCATGGATCTGGTCGGCGTCGACGTCAACTTCGAGGTGGCGAAGTCCTTTTGGGAGCAGAGCTTCCACGAGCCGCGCTGGCAGCCCCACCCGATCCAGGCGCGCATGGTGGCGGCCGGTCGCCTCGGCCGGAAGGCCGGGCGCGGCTACTACGACTACCGCCACGGGCCGCATCGCCCCGACGACCCCGAGCCGCCCCAACGCGAGGGAACCTGCGCCCGGGACCCCGCGATCGAGGACTCCGTCCGCTTCGGGGCGCTGCCCAACCTGGAGGAGGCCAGCCTGGTCGAGGTGGCGGGCGACAGCGAATTCGCGGGCGGCCCGGCGGCCGCCCACGCCGCGGACGCCTACTTCCGGGCGATGGGCAAGCACGTGGAGCGGGTCGGCGACTCGCCCGGCCTCGTGCTGGGCCGCATCATCTGCCAGATCGTCAACGAGGCCCACTTCGCGGTCGGCCAGGGGATCGCGTCGGCCAACGACGTGGACACCGCGATGCGCCTGGGGTTCAACTTCCCGCGGGGCCCCTTCGAGTGGGCGGACGCGATCGGACCCGGGCGCGTGGTCAGCGTCCTGGACGAGATGCGCTCGCAGCTGGGCGAGGAGCGCTATCGCGTAGCGCCATTGCTTCGCCGCGCCGCCAGGGAACCGAGCCCTCCAGGGCCAACCAGGAGCCAACCAGGATGAGCGCCAGCCCGGCCAGCGTCGCCACCGTGATCCGCTCCCCCAGCAGGACGGTCCCGTAGACGACCGCGAAGCCCGGCGCCAAATAGGTGACGATGAAAGATCGCGCCGGGCCCACCCTGGCGATCAGCGTGTAGAAGATCGTGAACGCGACGCCGGTTCCGATCACCCCCAGGGCCGCGACGGCGGCCAGAGGCCCCAGGGACGGCGCGGACGAGGGAATGCCCGCCACGGCGGCGGGGAGCAGCCACGCCGCGCTGGCCACCATCACCCAGGCCGCGACCCCGATCGGCGCCAGCCCGCCGAGGCGGTGCTTGACCAGGAAGCCGCCGACCGCGTACCCCAGCCCGGCAAGCACCACGGCGAGGCCACCGAACAGCGCCGAGCCCGAGCCACTGAGGTCGAGCCCGAACAGCGCCGCTACGCCCGCGATCCCGAGCACGATGCCCACCAGGCGGGCGCCCTCCGAGCGCTCCTCGTGGTCCACCCGGATCGCCAACATCGCCGTGAAGATCGGGGCGGTGGCGACCAGGATCCCCGCGAGGGCGGAGGAAATCTCCTCCTCCGCGAGCGCGATCAGCAAGAAGGGCCCGGCGACCTGCACTGCCCCGACCGCCGCCAGCGTTCCGACCCGGCCCCGGGCCAGGCCGAGCGCCCGCTGCGAGGCGGCGACCGGCACCAGCACCAGGGCGGCGAGCGCGATCCGCGTCCAGGCGACCATCGGCGCCGGGAGGTCGCGCAGCCCGATCTTGATCAGCATGTAGCTGGCGCCCCAGATGGAGGCGAGCAGCAACAGCCACATCCACCAGCGCCGGCTCATGGATCGAGGGTAGCCCCGAGCTCCGGCTACCTATGGGCGCCGGTGGCGGTGACCACCGGCGCCGCTGAACGGCGCGGTCAGCGCCTGCCGTTGCCCGACTCGGGCCGCTCGAGCGACCCGTAGTTGATCCCGCCGTAGACGAACGTGGGGACCACGGGCCACTGGCGCTTCCAGCTCGCCATCTCGGACGAGGGAAACACGTTGAGCCAGCGTGGATCGCGCTTGTTCGGGTCGGCCAGGGCCTTCTCTTTCAACATCGAGTCGTACTGGTCGATCGAGTCCTCGAGCGTGTTCGAGTTCAGGATCACCTCGCGCCCGAAGAAGTCGGCGGTCTTGCGCACCCCTGGGATCTTGGACAGGCGTGGATGCCACGAGTCCGCGGCCACGCCGTTCTCGGAGGAGACCCAGACGCCGTCCTCGGTATTGACGCAGAGCGAGTGGTTGCCATCGGTGTGGCCCGGGGTCCACACCAAGGCCACGCCCTTGCCCAGCTCCACGTCGCCGTCCACGAGGACCACGTTGTCGGTGACCAGGTCCTTGATCCCGTCCTCCACGTACCAGGCCCACTGCATCGGGTGGAGCGAGGCGAACGTGTCCCACTCCTTTCGCTGCGCGATCAGCTTCGCGTTCGGGAACAGCGGCGGGCGCGGCGCGGTCTCGCCGGGGATCGGCTCGGTCGTGCCGAGCACGAAGCGCAGGTCCTGGACGTGGAGGTGGTCGAAGCTGACGTAATCCACGTCCTCGGGGCGAAGGCCTACCTTCGCCAGCGCCTCGTCGGGGTGGTTCCAGATCGTGGCGAGCACTTTGTAGGAGAGGAACTCGCCCAGTCTCTCGATCTGCTGAGCGTAGTAGGGCGCCTCCGCGGGGCCCTCGGGAACGGTGGGCTCGTAGGCCAGGGTCCGCAGTTGCCCGTCGAAGTCCTCGAACTGGACTACCTGCAGCCGGTTGATGATGTTGACGTAAGGGTTCGGCCCCCTCGCCGCGCCGCCGAACGCGAACTTGAGCGGGTAGCCGGCGGAGGCGATGTCCACGGTGCGGATGGCGCGCACACGGTTGCCGGGGGTCGCGAACCGCGCCCTGAACTCGGCCGCCGCCTCGCGGATGGCGGCGGGACGGTCGCCGCGCGGCCAGGTGTCGTTGGCCTCGTCGAACTCGTGGAAGGGACGCAGTCCGATGCTCTCGATCTTGACCTTGGGAACCTCGACTACGGCCATCGCGTCCATCCTCCTAAGGGTCGACTGCGCTCGCTCGACACGCGGGCGGGATGCGGCTAACTCTAGCGGCGGCCGGGATGGCCGAGCGGGCGCCCGGCCGGCCGCCAGCAAGGGCGCGGGCTCGGACGGCGCGGTTGGGATTCTGCCCGCCGGCGACGACCCTACGACGCGGTGGCGGGCTCCACCTCCTGCGCCTCGCCGGCCTTTCCGGCCCAGTGGGCCTCCGGCGAGGGAGGCAGGTCGCGCAGGTACCACTCGGCGTCGAGAGCCCCCATGCAGCCGGTTCCGGCCGCGGTGATGGCCTGGCGGTAGGTGTGGTCCACGAGGTCCCCGACCGCGAACACGCCGGCCAGGTCGGTGCGGGTGGAACCGTCCCGGGTGAGCACGTAGCCCTGCTCGTCGGTGGTGATCTGATCGCGCACCAGCTCGGAGCGAGGCGTATGGCCGATGGCGACGAACGCGCCGCCCGCCTCGAGCTCCTCGACCTCGCCGGTCTCGGCGTGGCGAATCCGCACCCGGTCCAGCCTGCCGTCCTCGCCGGCCACGAACTCCTCGGGAACGT
>JBIOZP010000010.1:0-2003 GCA_044871225.1 Solirubrobacterales bacterium | reverse complement strand
CCAGGCCGCGCTGGATCGCCTGACGGATCCACAGCGTCGCGTAGGTCGAGAAGCGGAAGCCCTTGCGCCAGTCGAACTTCTCGACGGCGCGGATGAGGCCGAGCATGCCCTCCTGGATGAGGTCGCCGAGCGCGAGACCCTGGCCCTGGTAGCGGCGCGCATTGGCCACCACGAGGCGCAGGTTGGAGTTGATCATGCGGTCCTTGGCCGCGAGATCGCCCTTCTCGATGCGCTTGGCCAGCTCGATCTCCTCCTGCGGGGTGAGCAGCCGGTAGCGGCCCGCCTCGCGGAGCAGGAGCTGCAGGGAGTCCAGGGTCGGGTCAACGTCCGCCTCGTAGTGGCGGCGCTCCTTCTCCTCGTCCTTCACGCGGGGGGGTTCGGTGTAAGCGGTCGTTGTCAATCCTTTCCAATCCAAGTCGAAAACCAACCAATACAGTCGGAATTATACGCGAAACAAGTTGTCGGCGCAACCACCCCATCGGGGACGTGCATGAGGTGGCCGCTAAGCTTTCCTGCTGATACCGGGCCGGCCGTGGCCTGACCCGGATACGGCGTACCGAAGCTCGTCCGAAGCCTTCGGCTGCCTGGCTGGATCCCTCCATACGCGCCACGACGACGCGCGGTTCAGATCAGCCCGCAACAAGGCTAACCCGGAAACCCGGGCCGAGTTACGGGCTTACCCATCTTTTACGCCCGTTAGGCCAGGGGCCCTGCGCGCGTCACGGACCAGACGGTACGCGCTCGAAGGCCAGAACGGAATCCGCCACCCAGTCGATCATGGGCTCCGTCAGCTGCTGGTGGCAGCCCACCCACACCGACGAGGCCGTGATCGTGTCGGCGTTCTCCAGCGGGCCCGCGATGCGGTGCGAGAGCCCTTGGAACCCGGGCTGGCGCGTCATGTTGCCCGCCAGCAGCAGGCGCGAGTGCACGCGCCGGCGCAGCAGGTGCAGCTGTAGCGCCCGGCGCTCGGCGGCGCCGCCGTCGCGCAGCGTGAGCGGGAAGCCGAACCAGACAGGGTCTGAGTCCGGCAGCGCGCGAGGCAGGACGAACCGGTCAGAGAGCGGCTCGAGGGCCTCGTACATCCGCGCAAAGTTGGCGCGTCGCCGCTCAGCGAATGCATCCAGCCGTTCAGCCTGGGCGACGCCCAGCGCCGCCTGCATGTCGGTCATCTTGAAGTTGAAGCCGACGTGGGAGAAGACGAACTTGTGGTCGTAGCCCTCGGGCAGCGCCCCGAAGCGGCCCTCGAAGCGCCGGCCGCAGACGTCGTCGCGCCCCGGCGGGCACCAGCAGTCGCGCCCCCACTCCCGCAGCGAGCCCACCGCGCGCCCCCAGGCGTCGTCGTCGCAGGCGACGGCGCCGCCCTCCCCGGTCGTCATGTGGTGCGCGGGGTAGAAGCTGTAGGTCGCGGCGTCGCCGAACGTGCCCACGAGCCGCCCGCCGATTCTTGAGCCAAGGGCATCGCAGCAGTCCTCGATCAGCATCAGCCCGTGCTCGTTGCAGAGCCGCCGGAGCGCCGGCGCGTCGAACGGGTTGCCCAGCGCGTGGGCGGCGATGACGCCGCGGGTGCGCGGGCCAATCGCCGCGGCGATCGCCTCCGGCGCCGGGTTGTAGGTGCCGAGCTCGACGTCGACGTAGACGGGCACCAGACCGAGCTGGTAGAGCGGCGCGACGGTCGTCGGGAAGCCGACCGCGGCCGTGATCACCTCGTCGCCGGGCCGCAGCGGGCGCTCGTGCAGGTGCGAGCCGGCCGCCGCCACGGCGAGCAGGTTGGCCTGCGAGCCGGAGCCGACGAGCGCGACGTGCCGGCGCCCGACGACCTCGGCCAGGCGGGCGCGGAAGCGGTCGGCCCAGCGGCCCTCGGTCAGCCAGCCGTCGAGGGCGGCATCGGCCAGCGCGGAGAGCTCCGGGGCGCCGATCACCTTGCCGGAGACCGGCACCACGGTCTCGCCCGGCACGAACTCCTCGGGCTCCTCGAAGGCCGCGCGGGCATAGCGCTCGACGGC
>JBIOZP010000009.1:0-11577 GCA_044871225.1 Solirubrobacterales bacterium | reverse complement strand
GGCGTATGGCCGATGGCGACGAACGCGCCGCCCGCCTCGAGCTCCTCGACCTCGCCGGTCTCGGCGTGGCGAATCCGCACCCGGTCCAGCCTGCCGTCCTCGCCGGCCACGAACTCCTCGGGAACGTAGGGGGTCTTGAAGCTGATGTTGGGCACCGACTTGGCGCGCTCGAGCATGATCCTCGAAGCGCGGAACTCGTCGCGCCGGTGCACCAGGGTGAGCTCGGACGCGTACTTGGAGATGAAGATCGAGTCCTCCATCGCTGAGTCCCCGCCGCCGACCACGACCACCTTCTCGCCCTTGAAGAAGGCCCCGTCGCAGACGCCGCAGGTGGAGACGCCGCGACCCGCGAGCTCGATCTCGCCGGGAACGCCGAGGCGCTTCGGCTCAGCCCCCATGGCCAGGATCACGGCCTTCGCCAGGTGCTCCTCCTCCCCCACCCAGACCCGCTGGATGCCCCCGTCCGAGAGCTCGATCCGGGTCGCGTCGTCGGTGATGAACCGGGTCCCGAACCGCTCCGCCTGGGCCCGGAACGCCTGCATCAGCTCTGGCCCCGTGATCCCCTCCGGGAACCCGGGGTAGTTCTCGACGTCGGTGGTGTTCTGAAGCTGGCCGCCCCACTGGAAGCCCTCGATCACGAGCGGCTCGAGATCGGCGCGCGCCGCGTAGACGGCCGCGGTGTAGCCGCCGCACGCGCCGCCGACGATGATCAGGTTCTCGACTCGCTGCTGATCGTTCACGTTCGCTCCATCCGGTTCGGGTGCCCGCTCGCTCCTCTGGTGAAACTATACTTTACTTTCTGAAGTAATGGGCCGCTCGGCACCCGGCAGCGCGGGCGACACCCCGTCTCCCGGGCCCACCGCCCGCTGCTGCTCCCAGCGGGCCACGGTCTTTCGCAGCTGGAAGAAGGCCACGATGCCGGGCGGGATCGGCAGCCAGAAAGCGATCAGGCGATAGGTGAGGACGGCCGCGAACACCTCGGCCCCGGGCACGTCGAAGAGGACGAAGGCGCCAATCATCCCCGCGTCCACGGCCCCCACGCCGCCCGGCACGAACGGGACCAGGTTGGCGACCATGCCGATGAAGAACCCCTGCACCACCACCCCCAGCGGGACCTTGGCGCCGTAGGCATGGAAAGCGGCCCACAGGATGGCGATGTTCGAAGCCCAGAAGCCCACCGCGCCAAGGACGGCGAGCCCGCCTCTCGAGGGGTCGCGTACGAACCCGATCGCGGTTCGAATTCCGGTCGCCAGCGTCGCCGGCACGCTGGCCAGGCGCTGGGCATGGCGCCCGAACCGGTAACCCTGCGAGAACTTCGCCAGCCGCCGCTCGATGTCGCCCGGGATGAGGGCGATCAGGAGCATGATCGCGATCACCCCCCCGGCCACCGCGGCCGGCACGATCGTGAGCCCCGCCGGATTCGGGCCGTTCAGGACCCCGGTTCGAAGCAGGATTCCATCGACCACCAGGGCGAGCAGGTAGACGGCGTAGAGCAGGACCAGGAAGGCGAGCATCCGGCAAGCCGTCTGGCGGCGCGGCATCCCCGCCTTCCGCAGCGCCCAGTAGGTCAGGACGATGCCCCCGGCACCGCCCGCCGAGAACAGCCTCGTGGCCGCCAGCCCTGCCATGGTGATCTGGTAGGACTCGCGCCACTCGAGGTGCACCAGCTGCTCGCCCACGACGCCTCGAAACAGGGCGACGTACGAGAAGAAGGCGAGGACGTTGAAGACGACGGCGGCGGTGATCCAGATCGCGTTCGCCTCCCCGAGCTTGGCCAGCGCGTCCTGGGTGTCGAAGACCTTGGGGCCCAGCACGTAGATCGCCGCCACCAGCAGGACGACGACCACCAGCGTCTGCGCGATCCGCTTCGGATCGGCGAAGAACGAGGGCTCGGTGGCCAGCTCCTCCTCCTCGAGCGCCTCGCTCCGGTCGACCAGCTCCTGGTCGTTCCCCATCCCGACGAATAGTGGCAGGAGCGTCAGCCATTGGCGACACGCTCCAACCGCTGTATCGCCGCGCTGATGCGAAGCGCCGCCGGCTCGACCAGGGGCTCGCCGTAGCGCACCAGGGACACCAACGCCGCCCCGGCGGCCAGGTCCACCGCGTAGTGCTCCCCGAGGTAGATCAAAGCGAAGCCGAGCACCAGCGCATACCCCCATCCGGAGGCCCCGGCCAGGGGACCGCTCTCTGCGAGCAGGACGCCCGCGAGCAGCGAGGTGGCGAAGTGAAGGGACGGCATCGCAGCCCACGGATTGCCTCCCAGCGAGTCGTAGAGGGTGGGCCACGCGCGGCCCCAGGTCCTCTCCCCCACCTCCACCATCACCCGCCTGATCGGCGGCCGCGCCGGCTCGGCGCCCGGATCCGGCCGATTGGTGCTGATCACGTCCGCGATCGCCCCCTGCTCGGCCGCCCACCACGGCGGGGCGGTGGGGACGGCGAAGTAGATCGCGCATCCCAGGTCGTAGACGGCGGCCATCTGGCGCGCCGCCCTGGCGAACCCCGCTTCACGGCGGATGAGGATCCACAGCAGGGCCAGATGCGGCTCCACGAACCACGCCCAGTGAACGAACGCGAGGGCGCGATCCAGCCCGTGGACCTCCCCGGGCCGCGAGAAGGCACGCTGGAGGCGGATGTTCGGCAACTCGCCGAGCCCCAGCGCCCGGTCGGCGAGGATGGGGTACCGCACGCGAAGACGACGGCGAAGACCGGCGGGATCGTCGTAGGGCAACTCGTGGACCACCGTGAAGGCCCACATCTGCAGCGCGAACAGAACGGCGTCCCGCGCCTTCGAGCGCGGCACGAGCACCGCCAAGGCCAGCGGGCCGGCCGCTGTCGTCCCGATCGTCACCGGGGCTGGGACCCGCAGGCGCCTGCGGGCTAGTGGCACGGCCACCGAGGCCGCCAGGCCCAGGCCCGCGGCGGCGCGGACCGCGGACCGGAGCATCGGGCTCGGCCGCCCGCGGCGGCGCCCCAGCGCTCCCCGCGGCAGGTATCGGCGAGCACGTCGCAAGGCGCGGCGAGTATAGGCTCGCCCCGAGATGGCCGAGCAGCCCTTCAGCGGCCGCCGGGCAGCGGTCACGGGAGCCGGGGGATTCATCGGGAGCGCCGTCTGCGCCCGCCTGGCGAAGGACGGCGCGGAGGTGCTGGGGCTCGACGTGGACCCAGGCGCCGGGCCGCGCGTCGCGAGCAGGGGGGCCGCTTTCGTGCGCGCGGACGTCTGCGACCGGCAGGCCATGCGACAGGCTCTCCAGGGATGCGCGCTGGTGGTCCACACCGCCGCCCGCGTCCACGAGTGGGGCGAGATGGAGGACTTCGTTCGAGTCAACGTGGGCGGGACCGCCAATGTCCTCGATGCCGCCGCGGCCACGGGAGCCGAACGGGTCGTCCACCTCAGCTCGGTGGTGGTGTACGGATACGACAGCACCATGGAGCAGGACGAGGCGGCGTTTCGCCGCACCTACGGGATCCCCTACATCGACACCAAGTCGGCGTCGGACCGCCTCGCCTGCAGGCGCGGCGCGATCGTCCTGCGGCCGGGGGACGTCTACGGCCCCGGATCGGTTCCATGGACGCTTCGCCCGCTGGAGATGGCCCGCGCCGGGCGGCTCGCCCTGCCCGGCGCCGGCGACGGGCTGATGCTTCCACTGTACGTTGACGACCTCGCCGAGGCGGTGGTCCTGGCGCTCACCGCCGGGCGGCCCGGCGAGGCGTACGCGATCTGGGACGCCCGCTCGCGAATCACCTTCGAGGAGCACTTCAACCGGCTGGCTCGGATGGCAGGCGCGTCGGACGCGCGGCGGCTCCCGCGCCCGCTGCTGGAGCTCGCCGGTCAAGCGACGGAGGCGTGGGCACGAGCCCGCGGCCAGACCCCGGCCTTCAGCGCCCGCGCGGCGACCTTCGTGGACCGCCGCGGCGCGGTGTCCACCGCGAAGGCACGCGGGGAGCTCGGGTGGGAGGCTCGCGTGTCCTACGAGGAGGGAATGCGCCGCACCGAGAGGTGGCTGCGACAGGAGGGCCTCGTCTAGCAGGGTGAGCGCTCGCCCGTCAGGTGCGTGGGGCGGTCGCCCAGGCTGCGATTAGAATGCTCGCGCCTTGGCCCCCCGCACGATCCTTCGCGGCGTCGCTCCGGTGCTCCTCGCGGGGGTGGTTCTCGCGGTACTGGCGGCGCCCGCGCAGGCGACGGTCTTCGGGCCGCGAGCGGGGCATTCGCCGAACGCGGACGACATCCGTACCGCCTACTGGGTGGCGATCGCGGTCGCGGTGCTGCTGGTGGCGGCGGTTCACGCCGTCCTGCTCGCCGCGGTCTTTCGCTTCCGGGCGCGGCGTGGGCGCGAGCCGCGGCGCCTCGTCGCCGGGCCCGGCGCCCTGCGGCGGCCGGCGGTGCCGCTGGCCGTGATCGCGGCCGCCATGTTCGTGTTCGGGATCGTGATGGCCGGCAAGTCACGCGAGGTGGCGCCGACCGGGCCCGACGGCCTCAACGCTTCGAGTGGGCTCGTGGCGCAGGTCGGCGGCCTGGCGGTGCCCGCCGATGCCAAGCCGCTGACCATCAACGTGATCGGGCAGCAATGGCTGTGGCGGTTCGAGTATCCGGGCGGACAGCCCGGGAACCGGGTCTTCTCGTACGGCGAGCTGGTCGTCCCGGTCGACACCACGGTGCTCCTGCGCGTCACCTCCACCGACGTCTCGCATCGATGGTTCATCCCCGCCCTCGGCGGCCAGGTCGACGCGATCCCGGGCAAGGTCTCCGAGACCTGGTTCCGCGCCGACCGCGAGGGCGTTTACAAGGGCCAGTCGACGTTCTTCTCCGGGAGCTCCTACGCGGCGATGCGAGGCTGGGTGCGCGTGGTGAGCCCGGATGCCTACCAGCGGTTCCTGCGGGCGAAGAAGGGCGAGCTGGCGGCGGCGCAGGACTACGTGCAGGAGCGGGTGGCCGAGAACGACATCCCGGGGATCGGGCGATGAGCCCGCCCACGGCAGTCGCGCCGGCGCGTCCCGAGGTCGTCACCGAGGGCATCCCGCGCCCGCGGCCGAGCTGGGTCGAGCGAGCGACGAATGCAAACCACAAGTCGGTGGGGCTGCTCCACATCGCGACCTCGCTCTGCTTCCTGGCCGTGGCGGCCGTGGAGCTGGCGCTGACGAGGGTGCAGCTCATCGTGCCCGAGAACACCGCGATCCATCCCGAGATCTTCGACCGCGTGCAGACCGCCTTCGGGGTCACCGCGGTGGTCCTGTTCGCGATCCCGCTCCTGGTGGGGCTGATCGGCTACGTCACCCCGCTGCAGGCCGGCTCCCGCGGCGTCGCCTTTCCGCGGCTCAACCTGCTCTCGTACTGGCTCTACCTGGCAGGGGCCGTGACCATCTACGCGAGCTTCCTGTACCGGCCGCCCGAGACGGGCCTGGCGGGGATGCCGCCGCTCTCGGACGAGGTGTTCTCCAACACCGGCGGGGCCGATGCCTGGATCGTGGGGACGGGACTGGCGCTGCTCGGGTTCGTGTGCTTCGCGGTCAACCTCGTGGTCACGCTGCACACGATGCGAGCACCGGGGATGGCGTGGCGCCGGGTCCCGCCGTTCTCCTGGGCCGCGGCGCTCAGCGGCTACCTGCTCCTGGTGATCTGCCCGGTGATGATCGCCGCCCTGACCATGCTGTTCATCGACCGGCACTTCGACGGCGTCTTCTTCGACTCCGCCGAGGGCGGCGCACCGCTGCTGTACCAGCACCTCGCCTGGTTCTTCTTCACCGGGGCCTACGTGCTCGTGGTCGTGATGGCCTCGGGCGTCATCTCCGAGGTCCTCCCGACCTTCGCCAGAAAGCCCCTGTTCAGCCACCGGGGGACGATGGTCTCGCTGCTGGCGGTTGCGGTCCTCGGACCGCTCGCCTGGATGCAGAACATGTACTCGGCCCCGATTCCCGTCGGGTTCGAAATCTTTGCGATGCTGTTCGCACTGGCGCTGGCGGTCCCCATCGGATCGCTGATCTTCAACTGGGTCGCGACCTTGTGGGAGGGAACGCTTCATCCCCGAGCCGCCCCGCTGTTCGCGCTCGGGGCGATCAGCTCGATGACGATCGGCCTCGCCGGCGAGCTCGCGTATTCGGTGCTTCCGGTCGGCTGGCAGCTGGACGACACGACGGCGGCCCAGGGCGACACGCTCGCGGTGCTCGCGGGCGGCGCCGTCCTCGGCGGCTTCGCTGCCCTCCACTACTGGTTCCCGAAGCTCAGCGGCCGGACCATGAGCGAGGGCCTCGGAAAGCTCGCGCTGGCCGCGATGCTCGCGGGGATCTACGTCTACGCGCTGGCGATGTTCTTCGCCGGCCTCAAGGCCCAGCCGATCGACGTGTACATGTACTTCGAGGACACCGGCCTCGACGGGTTCAACCTGGTGGCCTCGATCGCGGCCTTCGTCCTGGTGATCGGGGTCCTGCTGGAGCTCGGCAACGCCGCCTACAGCTATCGCAACGGGGTGCCTGCCGGGCACGATCCGTGGGGCGGCGCGACCCTGGAGTGGTTCGCGCTCTCCCCCCCGCCCGACCACAACTTCGACGCCGTTCCCGACGTTCGCAGCACGGAGCCCCTGCACGACATCCGCCGAGCGGTGCGTGAGCGCACCGCGGCCTGGTCGCCGCCGGCCCCCGCCGAGCCCCGGGCGGGCGTCACGACCGAGGCAGGGGCAGCCCCGGCCCCGGACGCCCCCGAAGGGCGCTCGGTAGCCTGAGCTGGATGTTCCGTGGCCGTTTCGCCGCCGGGGGCGAAGCCGTCGAGCTCGCCCGGATTCGCCGTCTGATCACGGCGACCATCATCGCCACGTTCGTGCTGATCGTGATCGGCGGCATCGTCCGAGTGAGCGACTCGGGCCTTGGCTGCGGACCGGCGGGAAGCGGCACGGAAGGATGGCCCCTGTGCGGGGGACGGGCGCTGCCGTTCCTCGAGCAGAGCGCCGTGATCGAGTTCAGCCATCGCGTGGCGGCCACGATCGTGACCGTGCTGATCGCCGCGATCGCCTTCCAGGCGTTTCGCCGCCTGCGGGATCACCGGTGGCTGGTCCGGGGCGCCGTCGGCGCGGGGGTCCTGGTGCTGGCCCAGGCGGCCCTGGGGGGCCTAACGGTGGAGCACGGCCTCCACACCGCCTTGGTGGCCACCCACCTCGGCCTGGCGATGCTGCTGCTGGGGCTGCTGATCGCCCTGCTTCGCGTCGCGCGTCCCGCGGAGGAGTCACCGCCGGTGAGCGGCTCCTCGGCCCTCCGCGCGATCTCGCTGGTCGCGGCGGTGCTGCTGCTGGCGACGATCGTGGCCGGCGGCTATGTCGCCGGAACCGAGGAGGAGGGGACCGGCAACGAGCCGGTGATCGGAGCCCACCTGGCGTGCGGCCAGCAGTTTCCTAGCTGCCTCGACAGCTTCATGCCATTCTCCTATGGGCGGCTCGTGGCCATCCACCTGACCCACCGCCTGCTGATGTACCTGACGGCGATCGCGGTGCTGGCGATGACCGCGGTGGCCCTCCGGCGCCGCGCCCGCGACCCATGGCAGGGATCGCTGCGTCCGTTCCTGCTCGCGCCGCTGTTGCTCGCCGGCCAGATCCTGCTGGGGGCGATGAACGTATGGCTCGGCAAGCACGCCGTCCTGATCGTCGCCCACCTGACCTTGGCCACGGTGTTGTGGGCGACGGTGGTGTACGCGGTGGCCTCGCTCTTCGCGGTTCCGGCCGCCGCCCGAGGGCGGCTCGGCGACCCGGCTCGAGAGCCCGACACGCAGGCGGCGACGGCCTGATCATGGAAGGCGCGACGAACACGGGTCAGCTCGCCCAGCCGCTGTCGCGGCCGCTCGGCGGGCGGCGCGCTCGGCTGGACGTGATCCGCGACTACCTGGCGCTGACCAAGCCACGGATCATCTCGCTCCTCCTGATCACGGCGGTGGCGACCATGTTCGTGGCGGATCCGTCGGGGCCGAGCTGGGCGACGATCCTGTGGACGCTCCTGGGCGGCTACCTGGCAGCCGGTGGCGCCGGGGCGATCAACCACTACCTGGATCGTGACCGCGACGCGCGGATGGCCCGAACCTGCGCCCGGCCGCTGGTCGAGGGACGGATCGACCCGCGACGCGGGCTCGCCTTCGGGATCGTGCTGGGAGCGCTCGCCACCGCCGAGCTGGCAATCGCCGTGAACCCGCTCGCGGCCGTCCTCGCGCTCTCCGGGCTGCTCGGCTACGTGCTCGTCTACACGCTGTGGCTGAAGCCGCTGACGCCGCAGAACATCGTCATCGGCGGAGCCGCCGGTGCGGTGCCGCCCCTGGTCGGCTGGGCCGCGGCGACCAACGGGCTGACGCTGGACGCCCTGTATCCGTTCGCGATCGTCTTCCTGTGGACGCCGCCCCATTTCTGGGCGCTGGCGCTCCTGGTCAAAGACGATTATGAGCGAACTGGGATCCCGATGCTGCCCGTGGCTCGCGGCGAGGCGGCAACGCGGCGGCAGATCCTCGCCTACAGCGTGGCCCTGACCGCGTTCACGGTGCTGCCCTACCTGACCGGGCTCTTCGGGGCCATTTACCTCGCCGTCGCCCTCACGCTCGGCGTTGGCTTCGTGGTCCTGGCGCTGCTTCTGCTACTGCGCCCGTCCCGCGCCGCGGCCGTCCGCCTTCACCTCGCCTCGCTGGCCTACTTGGCGCTGCTGTTCGGCGCCATGGCCGCCGACCGCATGATCCTGGCCTGACGGCTGGGCGTGGAGGCTGCTCGTCAGCCCGGCCTACAACAGGTTGCTGATCGTCAGTCCCACGAAGAGCAGCAGCACCAGCTCGTTCACGACCCAGGAATTGGTGTTCATCCACTCTCGGGCTTTGGGCAGGAACGCTTCGGCGCGTTCTCCCAACACGAGGAGCATGAGGACCGGGGAGGAAAGAAGGAGCAACGTGAGCCCCACGAACGGCAGGTAATGCCACCACGGATCGCCGTGTGCCGCCAGGTACGACCCGACCGCCACGGAGGTGAGGATGTCGGTCGGGAACACGCCGAGCAGCAGGAACCCGAGCTTGAACGAGAACGCCGGAGTCGCAGTCTGAAGTTTCCCCATCCACTTGGGCGGCTCCGCGGTCTTCCGCGTCAGAAACGTATGCGTCATGGCCCCGAGCAGGAGCACAAGGACGATCACGTAGACGGCGTTGCTGGACGTTCGATCGGACACGCCGTTGAGAAGGAAGAATGCGATCGTGACCACCAAGGTGATCGACAGCGCCGCGCCGGCAACGTACGCGGCACCGTTCCGCCGCCAATCCTCGCTGGTGGCCAGGAAGATCATGCTCAGGATCTGGGGCCCGGCGATCATCACGAACGCCATCGGAAGCAGCGTGAGGAAGTTCATCGCGCGACAGTATTGATTCTCCACGACAGCCGTGGCGCGCATCAGCGGCGCGTCCGGCAGGTGGCGGCACTACATCGAGTACTCGGCCAGTCGTTCCGCGACGATGATCCGGCCCGCCGCTTCGATCAAGGCCAGGTGCGAGAACGCCTGCGGGAAGTTGCCCAGGTGGCGGCCGGTGTCGGCGTCGAACTCCTCCGCGTAGAGGCCCAGCGGGGAGGCTACGCGCAGCAGCCTGTCCATCAGGTCACGGGCCCGCTGATGCTCGCCCACGATCGCCAACGCCGAGACGAGCCAAAACGAGCAGATCAGGAACGTGCCCTCCTTGCCCGACAGCCCGTCGTCGGTCTCGTCCGTGCGATAGCGCAGCACGAACCCGTTCTCGGTCAGCCCTTCCGCGACCGCATCGACTGACTTTCGAAGCCGCTCGTCACTTCCGGGCAGGAAGCCGAACAGGGCGGCCAGGAGCGTCGACGCGTCGAGAGCATCCGTCTCGTAGTGCTGGCGAAGCACTCTGTCCTGGACCCCGTGCTCGAGGATGTCGGACTGGATCTCCTCCGCGACCGCCCGCCATCTCGACTGGCGCTCGGAGTCACCGCGGATCTCGGCAAGCTTCGCGGCCCGATCGAGGGCGACCCAGCACATGAGCTTCGACGAGACGTAATGACGCGGCTCGCCGCGAGCCTCCCAGATCCCCTGATCGGGCTTGCGCCAGACGCTGGTGGCGCAATCCGCCTGGGACTCCACGATCGGCCACAGGCGCCTCGGCAGGCGGGCCGAGCGACGGGTATGGAGCAGCACCGAGTCGAGCACGGCGCCGAAGACGTCGTTTTGGCGTTGATCGAAGGCGGCGTTTCCGATTCGCACGGGGCGGGCACCGGCGTAGCCGGATAGCTCCTCCCGGATCGATTCCGTGAGATCGCGCCTGCCGTCGATCCCGTACATGATCTGGAGGGCGCCGTCCTCGTTTCGCTCCAGGTCGGCGACGAATTGCATGAACTCGTCCGCCTCCCAGTCGAGGTCGAGGAAATGGAGCGCCTGCAGGGTGAAGGTCGTGTCGCGCATCCAGGTGAACCGGTAGTCCCAATTGCGCTCCCCGCCGGGCGTCTCGGGCAGGGATGTCGTCAAGGCGGCGACCGTGGCCCCCGTGGGCATGTAGGTCAGTCCCTTGATCGCCAGCGCGGAGCGCTGGACTGGGTCGCGGAAGCGGTGGTCGGGAAGGCGGGCACGCCCGAGCCAGGAGCGCCAGTACCGGGTGGTCGCCGCCAGGCGGGCATTGGCCTCGTCGGCCTCTCGCGGTGAGTCGAGCTCCTCCGCCCACGACAGCGAGCAGAAGATCTGCTCGCCCTGCCCGAGCACATGTCGCGCACGGACCATCTCGCCTTCGATCCCCAGGGCCATGTCGGTGCGCAGCCGGATCGTCTGCCCGGCCCCGATTGCGTCCGCCACGTGCCGGTCGCCGTCCACGAGCGACCACTCCGCGGGCGTCCTCCCGTAGTCGAACACCGGCTCGCAGGTGAGCTCGATCTCCACGCTGCCCTCCAGGCACAGGGCCGTCCGCACGAGCACGTGGTCGCCGTCGTCGTCGGCCGGGGGGCGAGTGTGCGGCGTGATCTCGTCCTCGCCGTGCTGCGGGCCCATGGTCAGCGCGTCGCGGACCAGCACCCAACCGTTCTGCGTGTTCCAGGTGGTCGCGAGCGTGTTCGTGCCCGGCTCGTAGATGCGCGCAGTCGGCACGTTGATCCCAAACGGGGCGAAGCGAAAGGTGCCCGCCCCGCGGTCCAACAGGGTGCCGAAGACGCTGGGAGAGTCGAACCTGGGGACGCAGAGCCAGTCCAAGGCCCCGTCTGGCGCGACCAGCGCCCCGGTGTGGCAGTTCGAGAGGAAGGCGTAGTCGGCAATCGGGGGAAACGGCGACGGCGCCGCGGCGCTCTGTCCGTCATCACTAGGCGGCACGGAGCGGATCATTTCATCAGGGAGTTTTGGGAGCGTGCTGCAGGGGCCGGCGGGGTCACGGGCCTTGACAGGCTCGGGTCCGCGCCAGGGCGTGTGATAGAAGAACCCGGATGGACCGCAGGACCGCACAGCGCAATCTGGTGGCCGGCCTCCTGGCCGCGGGCATGGCGCTGTTCTTCTTCGGCCTGGCGTTCGTGATCGCGGTCTTCTACACCTCTTGAAGATGAGCGACGGTCGCCAGCCACCGCCGCCCAGCGAGCTCGTGTACGTGCCGCG
>JBIOZP010000008.1:0-89305 GCA_044871225.1 Solirubrobacterales bacterium | reverse complement strand
CAGGTGGCGATCGCCACCGGGGGCGCCGTCTTCCTGAGCGCAACCGTGACCTGGCTTGGAATGGGGCACCGCAGCGGCAAGGTCCCGTACCTGGGGCGTGCCGCCGTTCGCGCCGAGCGGCTCTCGGGCCTTCCCGGCTGGGCCGCTCTCCCCTCGGCGCTTGCCGTCGTCTCACTGCTGGTGGCCCTGCTCGGGATGTACTGGGACATCTCGCTCCACATCGACGTCGGCAGGGACGCCGGGCCGCTCGCCAACCCCGCGCACTACTTGATCCTTGCCGGGCTCTTCGGCATCTTCACCGCGGGCTACTTCGCCATCTGTCTGCCCAAGGAGCGGCCGGGGCCCGCCGCCATCCACATCGTCGGCGACTGGTACGCGCCCGTCGGCGGCCTCTTGATCGCGGCCTGCGGCGCCTTCGCCCTCGTCGGCTTCCCGCTCGACGATATCTGGCACCGCCTCTTCGGCCAGGACGTCACCCTCTGGGGACCCACCCACCTGATGCTGATCGGCGGCGCGTCCATGACCCTGATCGGCCAAGCGGTGCTCCTGGTGGAAGGGCTTCGCGCCCGTTCCTCTTCGGGGCGCGCCATTGCCGAGCCCGCCCTGATCGTCCGCCTGCGACGGGTGGGGCTGATGGGCGGTCTTTTGATCGGGCTCTCCACCTTCCAGGGCGAGTTCGACTTCGGGGTGCCCCAGTTCCGCTTCGTGCTCGAGCCGGTGATGCTCGCCGTCGCCGCCTCCGTGGCGCTCGTGGCCGCGCGCCTGTGGATCGGCCCCGGGGGCGCGTTCGGCGCCGCCGCCTTCTTCATCGCGATTCGCGGCGGCCTCGCCCTGATCGTCGGCCAGGTCTTCGGCCAGACGGCCCCGCACTTCCCCCTGTACCTGGCGGAGGCCGCCTGCGTCGAGCTGTGCGCCCTCGCCTTCGCCCGCCGCCCCCTCGCCCTCGGCGCAGCCTCGGGCCTCGCCATCGGGACCTTCGGGTTCGCAGCCGAATGGGGGTGGTCGCAGATCGCGATGCCGCTCCCCTGGACGGCCGGCCTCCTTCCGGAGGCGCCCACCGCGGCCGCCCTGGCCGGCATCGCCGGCGGCCTGCTCGGCGCCCTGATCGGGTGCGCGCTGAACGGCCGGCTTCCCCGAGGGGTCGCCGTCAGGGCGATCCCAATCGCAGCCCTGGTGTCGATCATGGCCGTGTTCGCCGACGGCCTGTGGACAAGCGTCCCGCAAGACGTCCGCGCTCATGTCAGGCTCGACCAGGTGCATCCCGCTCCACAGCGCACCGTCA
Organism: Solirubrobacterales bacterium; assembly: GCA_044871225.1. Taxonomy (GTDB): domain Bacteria; phylum Actinomycetota; class Thermoleophilia; order Solirubrobacterales; family 70-9; genus AC-56. Next base: position 88,023 of record JBIOZP010000008.1, on the reverse strand, counting down.
ACGCCACGATTCGGATCGATCCCCCGGACGCGTCGGTGCACGCGGCCTGGCTCAACGTCACCGCCTGGCAGGGCGGCGGTCTCGTGGTCGACAGGCTCGAATCCGCTGGAGACGGCCTCTACCGGACGACGAAGCCGATCCCCGTCTTCTCCGACTGGAAGGCCACGCTTCGCCTGCAGCGCGGCCGCGAGGTCCTGGGCCTGCCGCTCTACATGCCCCGCGACGCCGCCATCCCCGCGCCGAAGGTGGCGGCGAAGCCCTCTTTCACCCGCACCTTCGTCAGCGACCACCAGCTCCTGCAGCGTGAGCGAAAGCAGGGCGTCCCCGGATGGCTGACCACCGCGGCCCCGCTGTGCGTGCTGGCGATCGCGCTCGGCTTCCTGGCCACGCTGGCGTGGGGCCTCGGCCGGGTCGCCCGCCGCGACGGCCCGCCGCCCCGCGCGCCGCGGCGCCGAACGCGCCCCAGCCCCCAGGCAACCTCTGTTCCGAGCGGCGCCAGATGACCGCCGCCGACCCGCCACGCCGATCGCTCCCGCCGAACGGGAACAGACGTCGATGAGCGAGTCCATTCCTCTGCAACACGTCACCCTGCACGGTCACCGGGTCGGCTTCAGGCGCACGGGCGAGGGGCCCCTGATCGTCCTGCTTCACGGCATCACCTCGACCTCGCACGTGTGGCTGGACGCGATGGCGAAGCTCGGCGAGCGCCACCCGGTCATCGCCCCCGACCTGCTCGGGCACGGCCGCTCGGCGAAGCCGCGGGGGGACTACTCGCTGGGCGCCTACGCGAGCGGCGCGCGTGACCTTCTGGGCCTGCTGGGCTTCGAGTCCGGAACGGTGGTCGGCCATTCCCTCGGCGGCGGCATCGCCCTTCAGTTCGCCTACCAGTTCCCGGAGTACTGCCAGCGCCTGGTCCTGGTCTCCAGCGGGGGCCTGGGGCAGGAGGTCCACGCCCTGCTGCGGGCCGGAGCGATTCCGGGGTCCGAGTTCGTGATGCCGCTGATCGCCCCGAGCTGGGCGGTGCGCGCCGGAGCCCTTGTGGCACAGTTCATGGCCCGCTTCGGCCTGCAGGCCGGCCCGGACCTGGCCGAGACGGCGCGCGGCTATGCCTCGCTCGCCGATCGCGAAACGAGGGCCGCTTTCCTTCACACGCTGCGGGCGGTGATCGACCTCGACGGCCAGCGAGTCAGCGCCAGCGACCGCCTCTACCTGGCGGAGGGGCTCCCAACCCTGCTGATCTGGGGTACGAGGGACCCGATCATTCCCGTGGAGCACGGCCGCGCCGCCCTGGAGCGGCTGCCGAGGAGCCGGCTGGTGGAGTTCGAGGGCGCCGGGCACTGGCCGCAGCTCGACGACCCCGACCGCTTCGTCGCCGAGATCACCGAGTTCGTCGACACGACCGAGCCCTACGAGTTCGAGCTCGAGCACATGCGCGAGATGCTGCGCGCCGGACCGCGACGCGGTTAAGCCAGCTCGCGAAGCCGCTGCGCCTCGGGCAGCTGCTTCAGCTTCTTCAAGGTGTTGTTCTCGATCTGGCGAATCCGCTCGCGAGTGACCCCGAACGCCCGGCCGACCTCCTCCAGCGTCAGCGGCTCGTGTCCCCGCAGCCCGTAGCGAAGCTCGATCACCTGCCGCTCACGCTCGGGGAGCGCGTCAAGGGCCCGCTGGATGTCCTCGCGCTGCAGGTTCTCGGTCGCGGTCTCGAATGGCTCCTCCGTGGTCTCGTCGGCGACGAAGTCCCCCAGCTCTGACTCCTCCTCGTCGCCGACCGGCTTCTCGAGCGAGATCGGCATCTGGGCGACCCGCAGGATGTCCCGCACCTCGCGCACCGAGACCCTGAGCTCGGCCGCGATCTCCGCAGGCTCGGGCTCGCGGCCCAGCCGCTGCACGAGCTGGCGCTCGACGTGCGTGACCCGGTTCAGCTTCTCGACCATGTGGACCGGGATGCGAATCGTTCGCGCCTTGTCCGCGATTGCCCTGGTCACCGCCTGGCGGATCCACCAGGTCGCATAGGTCGAGAACTTGTAGCCCCGGCGGTAGTCGAACTTCTCCACCGCCCGGATCAGGCCCAGCGAGCCCTCCTGGATCAGGTCGAGGAAGCTGAGCCCTCGTCCCAGATAGCCCTTGGCGATCGAGACCACGAGGCGGAGGTTCGCCTCGACCATGTGCCGCTTGGCGACCATGTCGCCCCGCTCGATCCGCTTCGCCAGCTCGATCTCTTGGTCGGCGGTCAACAGGTCCACCCGCCCGATCGAGCGCAGGTACAGCCGCAGCGAGTCCAGGCTCGGCTCGACGGTCAGGTCGAGCTCGGGCTTCTTCGCGCCGCCTGGCTGGCCCGCCTCCTTCGCCTCCTTGTAGGCGGTGAGCCCGTTCTCGGCGATCACGTCCACCCCGTGCTCGACCAGGTGGGCGTGCAGGCCCTGCACCTGCTCCTTGGTGACCTCGACCTCCTCCAGGGTCGCGGCGATCTGCTCGAAGGTCAGGTACCCCCGTTCGCGCCCTTCGGCGATCAGCGAGCGAAGCTCCTCCGAATCCTGGAACCGGGGGTCTGCGTCGAGCCGGGTGCTGGTCCCGGCGCTCCCAGACGCCTCTTCCCCGCCAACCTCGGCGCGCTCGTCGCCGGTCAGCAGAACCTTCCCCTTGTCAGCCACCCCCGTGCTCTCCTCTTACTGGGGTTCGGGCGGCGCGAAGTATAGGTGCTGCCCGCCCGCCCGCCCCCGGCCTGTCGCCCGCTAACCTTGGCCATCCGGCCAGCCTGCGAGCCGGCTCCGCGCGGCCCAGCAGCCGAAATCCGACAGGGCGCACCAGCTTCTCCTCGATGAGCGCGACCGGCCACTTCTCGTCACCCGCCGCCGACCTGCAGGCGTCGCGCCCGCGCACCGAGGTCAGCCTTACCAGGGTCGGGGTGCGGGGGATCGAGAAGGTGATCAAGGTCGCCGGCGCCGCGGCGAGCGACTCGGGCGCGGACGGCGGCTCCCCGGACGCCGCGGGCAATCACTTCTTCGCCGAGTTCGAGTGCTTCGTGGACCTCAACCCGCGGCAGTCGGGCGCCCACATGTCGCGGTTCGAGGAGGTCGTCAACGCGGCGATCGACGAGGTCGTCCTGCGCGAGACCCTGCGGGCCGAGGAGCTCGCCGCACGAATCGCCACGCGGGTTCGCGACGAGCAGCACGGAAAGCGCGCCGAGGTCACCGTGGCCGCTCGCTACCCGGAGACCGTATCGACACCCGCCTCGGGCCTGCGGACCCAGGAGATCTACACCCTCCACGGAACCGCAGTCGTGTCCGAGCGGGGCACCCGAACCCTGACCGGCGTCGAGGCGCAGGGGATGACCGCGTGTCCCTGTGCACAGGGGTTGCTGAGCGAGCGCTCGCGCGAGCGGCTGGCCGCCGAGGGCTTCACGGACGACGAGATCGAGCGGGTGTTGAAGGCGGTCCCGGTGGCCACGCACAACCAGCGCGGCATCGGCTCGCTGCACCTCGGCCGTCCCGAGGGCCTCGAGCTCGACGTGGACGCCCGCGACCTCCTGCACATCGTCGAAGGGTCGATGAGCTCCGAGATCTACGAGCTCATGAAGCGTCCCGACGAGGCGGCGGTGGTCGAGAAGGCCCACCGGAACCCGAGGTTCGTGGAGGACTGCGTGCGCGAGATGGTGCGGCGCGTCGCCGAGTCGTATCCGCGGCTTCGCGGGGGAGGGTTCGTCCTTGCGCGCCAGGAGAACCTGGAGACGATCCACCGGCACTCCGTGGTCGCGGAGCGCTCGGGCCTGATCGCCGAGATCCTGGCCGAGCTCGAAAGCGGCGAGCACTCGCCGCACCACCTGACTGAGCGGGAGTGGCTGGAAGCTCCCTGCTCCGGCTAGCCCGTCCGCGTCCTTAGCCGGGCTCGGTCTTCGCGGCCGTTCGCCTCATTCGCTCGAGCTCCAAGCGCCTTCGCAGGCCGAAGAAGTAGTCGGCCCCTGAGATCACGGTGACCGCCACCGCCACGTAGACCAGCACGTCCACGGCCACCGGGGAGGGGTTCCAGATGATCAACGCGAACACCGCGGCGACCTGAAGCGCGGTCTTGAGCTTTCCGAGCCAGCTCGCCGAGATCACGACTTTCTGCTCGGCCGCCACCGCGCGCAGGCCTGTCACCGCGAGCTCCCGGGCGATGATCACCATGGCCACCCAGGCCGCAAGCCGCCCGAGCGAGACCAGCGAGACCAGGGCGGCGATGATCAGCGCCTTGTCGGCCAGCGGGTCCATGAGCTTCCCGAACGTCGTCACGTCCTGGCGACGCCGGGCGATGTAGCCGTCCAGCCCGTCGCTCAGGGCCGCCAGGGCGAACACTCCGGCCGCCAGGGCGTCCCCGTTGGGAGTCTCGTCCAGCAGGGCGACCACGATCACGGGCACGGCCAGGACTCGCAGCAGGGTGAGGACGTTGGGCAGGTTCAGCGGGAGCACCGGTTCGAAAGGTTATGCCGCGGTCGCGTGAGCGGCGATGAGTACCCGCGTCACCCGCGGACCGTCGCGCGCGCAAGCTCGCTGGCTCGCTCGAACAGCCGGTCCAGCATCGGCTCGGTGAGGCGCCCGGTGAAGGTGTTCTGCTGAGACGGGTGGTAGCAGCCGACCAGCGTGTAGCTCCCGACTTCCGCCTCGGCCCCGTGGCCGAAGCGGGGCTTCGGGCGAGGTACCTCCTGATCCAGCTCGCGCAGAGCCCGAAGCGCCCCGTCCCACGCAAAGGAGCCCAGCGCCACCAAGACCTTGGCCCGGCCCAGCAAGCGAAGCTCCTCGACCAGGTAGGGCAGGCAGTTGTCGCGCTCGCTCGGCGTCGGCCGGTTGGCGGGCGGGGCGCAGCGGTTGACCGCGGTGACATAGGCGTCGTGAAGACGCAGCCCGTCGTCGCGGCGCACCGACACCGGCTGGTTCGCGAAACCCGCCCGGTGAAGCGCAGCGAACAGCCAGTCGCCGGAGCGATCCCCGGTGAAGATCCGGCCGGTCCGGTTACCGCCGTGGGCCGCCGGCGCCAGCCCGACCACGACCATCCGCGCGCGCGAATCCCCGTAGCCGGGCAGCGGCCGCGCCCAATAGGCCTCGTCCGAGAATCGCCGCGGAGGATGCGCAGCCGTCCGCTCGCGCCACTCGACCAGGCGTGGGCAACGGCGACACCGCACTACGCGCTCGGCCAGCCGGGCGAGGCTCTCATCCATCGGTCAGCGCCCCGGCGCCGCGACCGTCCGCGCACCGCGCCAGTGGAACCTCGCCCGCTCCCATCACGCGGAAGGCTACGATCGCCGGCCAATGGAGGGAAAACCCGTGTCCCGGTCGCGGTCGGAGCTGGTCAAGTGGATGGGGATCGGCGACGCCAACTCGGCCGGATTCGTTCACGGCGGCGTGGTGATGAAGCTCTGCGACGAGGTCGCCGGGATCGCCGCAATCCGTCACTGCGGCCGCCGCGTCGTCACCGCAGCCGTGGACCGGCTGACGTTCATCCTGCCGGTCAACGTAGGAGAGCTGCTCACCTGCTCGGCGAGCGTCAACGCCGCTTGGCGCACCTCGATGGAGGTTGGGGTCCGGGTCGAGGCGGAGAACCCCCGCACGGGCGAGCGCCGGCACACCTCGACCGCCTACCTGACGATGGTGGGGATCGACGACGACGGCACTCCGGCGCCGGTCCCGCCGCTGGTGGTCGAATCGGACACCGAGCGGCGCCGGCAGCGAGAGGCCGAGCTGCGACGCAGCAACCGGCTGGCCGAGCGGGAGCAGATCCTTAGCGAGCGCGACGACGCGTCCGCCGCACAGCGCTGAGCGCCGACCCGGCGGGCCGCTAACCTCCTTCGACGGAGGGCGCGGCACGGACCGCTCGCCTGCCCTGCTCTCGCATCTCTGGAGATGGCGTCCGACCACCCCGAGCTCCGCAAGCTAGCGATCGTCCCCGCCTACAACGAGCAGGGAATGGTCGGCCGAGTGGTGCGCGAGATTCGCCGCCAAGCCCCAGAGTTCGACGTGGTCGTCGTGGACGACGGGTCCACGGACGACACGGCGGCCGAGGCCGAGGAGGCCGGCGCCAAGGTGCTGCGCCACCCGTTCAACACGGGAATCGGCGGCGCGATGCAATCGGGCTTCAAATACGCGCTGCGCCACTCCTACGACGTCGCCGCGCAGGTCGACGGCGACGGCCAGCACAAGCCCGCGCACCTGCACGACCTGCTCGCGAAGCTCCAAACCTCGGGCGACGAGGCCGACATGGTCTGCGGCAGCCGCTTTCGTGGTGATCCGGGCTACCAGGTGCCGCTCGGGCGGCGGATCGGGAACATGATCTTCTCCGTCGTCCTCACCGCGATCACCGGCCGGCGGATCACCGATCCGACCTCCGGCTTTCGGATGACGAACCGCCGGGGGATCGAGCTGTTCGCCCGCGACTACCCGCACGACTATCCCGAGGTTGAAGCGATCCTGATGCTCCACGCGCACCGTTTGCGCCTCCACGAGGTCCCGGTTCGCATGAACGCGCGGGGCTTCGGCCGCAGCTCGATTGACTATCCGCGGAGCGCCTACTACATGGTCAAGGTGCTGCTGGCCCTGTGGGTCGGGCTGTTTCGCCGCCGGCCCACGCCGCTCGACGGGGACGACGACCGAGACGTCGTCGAGCCCACGGCCTCTGGGCCCGCGACAACCCGAGGGCCGCTGTGATGATCTCCCTGCCCCTCGCCGCCCCGGGCGAGGTGGGCACCAGAGTGCAGATCGTCGCCGTGATCGTGACGGCGATCATCCTCGGGGTCGTGCTGGAGCTGGTCCGCCGCCGGCGTCTCGTGGAGCGCTACGCGCTGTTGTGGATGGTCGCGGCGACCGCGCTGCTGGTCCTGGCGATCTGGAGGGGCGCGCTCAACGAGCTCGCTGACCTGCTGGGGATCGAATCCGGCCCGAACGCTCTCTTCCTGGTCGCCCTCGGCGTCACCTTCGTGCTGCTCCTGCACTTCTCGATCGCGGTCTCCCGCCTCTCCGAGGAGGCGAAGATCCTGGCCCAGGAGGTCGCCCGGCTGGACCTCGAGGCGCGCGTCGCCCGCGAGGCGGCCTCGAACGGAGGGCCGGAGCCCGCGGTCCCCGAAGCTGCGCTCCCTCAGCGAGAAGCGGGTGGGCGCCAGCCGCCCAGCAGCACCAGAGCCAGCGACCAGTAGGTGCTCACGACCGCCCTCAGCAGCCGTAGGCGCGCCGCGGCGGGCAGGTAAGGAGAGGCGAGGTCTGAGGTGAGGCGGCGCGCAAACTGCCCCGCCTCGACGGTCCGGGTTCGCTGAATGCGCCGGCGCTCGCGCAGCAGGCGAGGGAGCGACGAGACCACGTCCCTCCAGGACAGGGCCTTCTGGGGCAGCCAGCCACCGGCCGCGGAGATCGGCACCAGGGCAAGCTCGGTTGCCAGCAGGGCGGGCGCCAGGACGACGAGCAGGGCGGAGGGGTACGTCCGGATCAAGGTCGCCCATCGGTTGCGCTCCAGGAAACGCCACTTCTCGGGCCCCTTGGCGAACTCGTAGTCGTGCTCCAGGCGAGCGGCGTCCTCCACGCCCAAGCGCCCACCGCTGAGCCGCAGCCGAAGCGACAGGTCGACGTCCTCGTGGTAGAGGAAGAACTCCTCCGCGAAGCCGCCCGCGCGCTCGAAGGTCGCCCGCGGCAGCGCCAGGCAGGCACCCGACACGAACCCGGGCTCGGCCCGCGGCACTTGCCGGCTCGACGTCGGGCCTTCGAGCGCCTCGCCGGCGCCCCCCGCCCAGGCGATCCCGGTGAAGTGGACGACCCCGCCGCGCGTGTTTACCACCCTGCCGTGCTCAGCCGTCACGAGGCCCTGCCACGCGGCCCATCCGCGCCCGTCCGCCATCGGCCGCTCGATCGCGTCCCGAAAGCCCGGCGCCGGGACGGCGTCCGGGTTCAGGAAGCAGAGGAGCTCGCCGCTGGCGACCGAGGCGCCCCGATTGCACGCGGCGCCGAACCCGAGGTTGGCGCCGGTCTCGACGATCGTGGCGTCCGGGGCGAGCTCGCGGACCACGGCGGGGGTCCCGTCACGCGAGCCGTTGTCGACCACGACGACCTCGTCGCCGTCACGCAGCTGCGCGGTCAGAGCGGGCAGGCCCGAGGCCACCATCTCGCGGCTGTCGTGCGTGACGATGACGACAGAGAGGGAGCGCATCGAAAGACAGGGGCGCCGCCGCGTCGCGCCCCGGCGGGCTCAGCCCAGGTCCTCGAGAACCCGCGCTGTGTCTCCGAAGGTCTCCGCGTCGGCGATCTTGCCGTCGCGAAGCTGATAGACCCAGACCGCCGAGCCCTCGATGGCGCCACCGCCCTTGGCGCGGCCCTTCGTCTTCACGACGACGACGACGTGGTTGTCGTCAGCGCCCAGGACCTTCTCCGGCGTGGCGCTGAACTGCTCGAAGTTCTCGCCGAGCCTCGCCAGGAAGTCCCGGAAGCCCTCCTGGCCCTCGTAGGTGCCGCCCCAGGGAAGCGACTCGGGGACCCTGGTCTGGGCCGATGGCGAGATCGCGTCGACAACCGCGTCGATGTCGCCGCGCCCGAAGGCGTCCCATGCGCCCTGAACCACGTCTACGTTGTCCTGCGCCATCCGGCTGCTTCCTCCTGGTCGGTGGTTACCCCGTCACCCTATGCGTGAACGCAGCGACGGTCAACGCACGCGCAAGGGCGCTCCTAGAATGCGACGGCGCGCCGGAGTAGCTCAGTTGGCCAGAGCACCGCTCTCGTAAAGCGGGGGTCACGGGTTCGAATCCCGTCTCCGGCTCCTCTTTGGGCACGAGCCGCCGAGGGCTCACTCCTCCTCGGCCAGCCGGTAGCCCACCCCGCGAACGGTGAGCACGAGCTTGGGGTCCTGCGGGTCGCGCTCGATCTTTTGGCGCAGGTTCGAGATGTGGACGTCGCAGGCGCGCACGTCGCCCGAGAACTCCGACTGCCACAGCTCCTCCATGATCTCCAGGCGGCTGAACACCTGGCCCGGGCGCTCGGCCAGCAGGCGCAGGACCTGGAACTCCGAGCGGGTCAGGTTCACGGGCTCTCCGCGAATGGTCACCAGGTGGCGGGCGAGGTCGATCCGGACCGGACCGGCCTCGATCATCTTGCCCTCGGGGCCGGAGGCGGAGCGATCGAGCTCGCGGCGGCGAAGCTGGGCGCGCACGCGTCCCAGGAGCTCGCGCACCGAGAAGGGCTTCGTCACGTAGTCGTCGGCCCCGACCTCCAAGCCGACGACCTTGTCCACCTCCGCGTCCTTGGCGGTCAGGAGGATGATCGGCACGGGGCTGCGGGCGCGAACGTCGCGGCAGATGTCCAGGCCGCTGCGGCCAGGCATCATGATGTCGAGGATAAGCAGGTCGAAGCCCGGCGCCTCGTTCCCGAGCTTGCGGTCCGCGTCGTGGCCGTCCTCCGCGAGGGTGACGTCGTAGCCCTCCTGCTCCAGCGCATAGCCCACCGCGTCGCGCACGGAGGGCTCGTCGTCGGCGATCAGGATCCGGCGATCGGGCATCTCGATCAGGCCACCGGGGTCGCGGCCCTCTGCGCCACCGGCAAGCGCACCCAGAAGGTGCTCCCCACGCCGACCTCCGACTCGACACCGATGTCGCCGTTCATCACATCCACCATCCGCTTCGCGATTGACAAGCCGAGCCCGAATCCCTCCTGCTCCAGGGAGCCGGAGCCGCGATAAAAGCGTTCGAACACCCGGCCCACCTCCTCGGCGCCGATCCCTGTGCCGGTGTCTGAGACCTCGATCAAGACATCACCGTCCCGACGGCGGGCGCGAAGCGTAACGACGCCGGGTGGACGCGTGTTCTTGAATGCATTCGTCAACAGCCCGGTGATCACCTGCCTGAGGAGCACCGGATCGCCCTGCGCGGTGACCTCGTCCGCGACCTCCAGCCTGACCTCGATGCCGTCCGGCGGCGCCACGGTCTGGGCCGCTTCCTCGATCGTGAGCCCGACGTCGAGAGCCTCGGTGGTCTCCTCGCCCACGGCCTCGATGCGCGCCAGGGTCAGGAGCGAATCGGTCAGGCGGGTGACCCGCTCGACGTCCTCGGAGAGGCGGGCGAGGAAGTGGTCGCGCGCGTTCCGATCGTCCTTGGCGCCGGCTTGGAGCACCTCGATCGCGCCCGAGATGCCTGCGATCGGATTGCGAAGCTCGTGAGCGGCGTTGGAGACGAACTCCCGCTCTGCGAGCTCGCGGCGAAGGCCCTCGGTGCGGTCGCGGACCACGGCGAGGACGGCCTCCTCCGCCGGCAGGTTGCGGATCCCGATCGCGTACACCCGCTCGCCAACCCGCAGGCCGTCGTGCTCGGCGGTCCCCCGATCGACGGCCCGGCGCAGCCAGGGAACCAGCGCGTCGATCGCCTTGCCCTCCGGACCGATCAGGGGCTCGGCGGCGCGGTTCGCGAACCGGACCTCCCCGTTGGGCCCGACCACCATCACGGCGTCGTCGAGGGCGTCGAAGATCGCCGACAGGCGATCGCGCTCCGACGACAGGGCGCCGAACGTCTCCCGGAGCGCGATCCGCATCGTCTCCAGCGCCATTCCGAGGTCGGCGATCTCGTCGCGCCCACCGGTTCCCTCGAGGGGCTCGTCGAGCCTGCCCTCGGTGATACGGGCCGCGCTGCCCGCAAGCCTCTTCACACGGGTCGTGATCGCGGTCGCGATCAAGAACCCGATCACCACCGCCACCGTGACCGCGATCGCTGCGGCGGTGACGCGATCCGCCTGCAGGGCGTCGAGGGTGCGCTCGATCTCGTCCGGCCGCTCGGCACGAGCGAGCACCGCGCCGGATAAGCGTCCCTGGCGAAAGATCGGAGCGGAGACGACGGTGACGGACCCCGGTAGCGGCTCGACTGTCTGCGATCCGCGGATCGCGGTGTTGATCGCCGTCCAGCGCCCCGGCACCTCCGTCAGGGAGACGCCCCGGGAAGTGACGGGGCTGAGCCGCTCCCGGTTCGCGTCGAACGCCCAGGCCGAGTAGCCGGGGTCGCCCACCGACTCGATCTGAGTCGTGGCCCGGCTGGCCGGATGAGCGCCGATCCGGTCGGCCAGGCGCACGGTTCGACCGATCGTGATGTCGGCAGCCTGAGCGCTCGCTGCTTCGTCGCTCGAGCCGGAGATCAGCAGGTAGGCGAACCCCGCAGCGATCGAGGCGACCGCGGCGAAGGCGAGCGTCAGGTACAGGCGGACTCCGAACGGTCGACGGGACCGGTCGGCTGAGGCTGGCTTGCCCAGCGCGGCCATGAGGGAAGTCTAAGTAGCCCTTAACAGGGCTTCCAGGCGGAAGACCAGCGCCTCCAGCGCCAGCTCCTCGCCGACGTTCACCTCCAGGCGCCGGCGGGTGTCCATCACCAGCTCGGCTCCTCGGCGCGCGCGGCGCGGATCGACCCCCTCGGCGGCGGTTCTAAGCTCGGCCAGGCGATCGACGCCGAGGACGTTCGCCTCCGCTCCTTCCCCCACCGCCGCCAGGTCCCGAAGCCAGGCGGCGATCAGCGCCAGCCCCAGGTCGAGGGCGCCGGTGCGGGCCCTGCGAGTTGCGCGCCGGGCGGCCTCCTCGGCCTCTCGAGAGCGCCGGCGGGTACTCGTCCCCTCCCCGGCCCCCTGCTCGCCGGCGGCGGCCGATCTCTGTCTCGCCTCGTCACCCGCCTGCGCGCCGGTCGCCTCGGCAGCGGTCAAGAGCGCCCGCCAGGGAGCGTCGATCAGCTCGCCCGAGAGCGCGGCCTCGACGCAGGACTCCACCGCCTGGCGAAGCTCGCGGCCCCCCTCGGAGAGGAGGAAGGCGGCCCGGTCGGCGTCTCCGCCGCTCAGTCGCGCGGCTGCGCGGCGCTCGTCGGCGCCGCCCCCGAGCGCGCGCTCCGCAAGGTTCTCCTCCACCGCCTCCTGGGTGAGCGGCGCGAAGCGGATCATCTGGCAGCGGGAGCGGACGGTCTCGAGCAGGGCGGTGGGCTCGGAGGTGATCAGCAGGAGGTGAACGAACGGAGCGGGCTCCTCGAGCGTCTTCAGGAGCGCGTTCTGGCTCTGGTCGGCCATCGCCTCGGCTGCCTCGATCGCGAACACGCGGCGCTCTCCCTCGAAGGGGCGGTACGAGGCGGCAACGATCACCTGCTCGCGGACCTCGTCGACCAGGTGCTGAGTCCCCTGAGGCGCGAGCCAAACCAAATCGGGGTGGGGCGAGGGGCTGGCGAGCGCACGCCTGCGAGCGTCGTCGGGATCCGGCGCCCCGGCGGCCAACAGCTCGGCCGCGAACGCCCTCGCGGCGGCGCGCTTGCCGGCCCCCGGCGGTCCGGCGAAGAGGTAGGCGTGCAGCGGGTCTCCCAGCGCGGCGGCCAGCGCCGCCCGGGCGGCGGGCTGGTGCCCGGTGACCTCCCGAAGCGCCGCCGCCAGCTCAAGCGTGGGCTGCGGCATCCACCCTCCTCACGGCCTCGATCACCTTCGCGTGCACCTCGGCCACCGATCCCTCGGCGTCGACGACCACGATGCGCTCCGGGTGACGGGCGGCCAGCTCGTCGTAGGCGTCGGCCACCAGGCGCTGGAACGCCGCGCCCTCCCCCTCGAACCGATCCAAGCCGTCCGCGTCGCCGTCGGCAAGCCGCTGCTGGCCTCGCGCCTCGGCCAGCCGGGGATCGATCCGCAACAGCACGGTGAGGTCCGGCATGCAGCCGGCGACTGCGATCTCGTTCACGCTTTCGACCAGATGGGTGCCAAGCCCCCGGGCCGCGCCCTGGTAGGCCACGGTCGAGTCGACGAACCGGTCGCAAACCACGGGGCGGCCCGCCTCCAGGGCGGGTCGCACGACCCGCGCGCAGAGCTCGGCTCGCGCGGCGCAGAAGAGCAGGAGCTCGGCCCGCGGGTCGAGCTCGGTCACGGGGTCCTTGAGCAGGTCGCGCACCCGCTCACCGGCGGGAGTTCCTCCCGGCTCGCGGAGCAGCAGCGCCTCGGAGCCCAGCGCGTCGGCGAGAAGCGCCGCCTGCGTCGTCTTCCCGGAACGGTCGATCCCCTCCAGGGTGACGAACATCTCCTCAGCCGGTTCGGGCTCGGCTCGGCACCGTCCGCTCGCCCACGTCTAGCGGGCGGCCTTGTTTCGCGCCCGCTTCGTGCGGGCGGTTCGCGGCGAGGGCTTGCGGCGCTTGGCTCCGTTGCCGGGCCTCGCCGGGGCGCGGGCGCCGTCGGCGCCGTCGGGGGCGGCGGCCTCGGCGGCCTCCTTGGCCGCCTTGGCGGCCTCGCGCTCGGCGCGGCGGCGCTTCATCTCCTGCATGGAGGGACACTCGTCGTTCAGGCACAGGTCCCACGGCCGCCCTCGCGGCGGGAGCACCTTGAGGCGCGGGGTCTGCCCGCAGATCGAGCAGCGCTCCTCCAACCGGTACACGTCACCGCGCTGCGGCAGCGGGAAGGTCTGGTCGCACGAGTTCGGTCCGTCGTCGGGGCTCCATCCCTGACAGCCGACGAAGCGCTTGCCGGACTTGCGGGCCCGGATCACGCGCAGCATGTTCGGCGAGCCGTCCTCCTGCGTGCGCCCCGCCTCCTCGCACACCTTGCACGGCCCGAGAATGCGGTCCTCGTCCATCCCGGCCCAGATCACCTTGGCCAGGTCCTCGTTCTTTTCCTGCACGTCGGTGGTGGTCGAGTGGAGCATCTCGCGGCTGATCCGGACCACCTCGTCCTTGGACGTCTTGCCGGCGGCGATCTGGTCCATGTCCTGCTCGAGCTCGGCGGTCATCTCGGGCGTCGCCATCCGGGGCACGAAGCGCTTGAACGCCTCGTACATCGCGATCCCGGTGGCGGAGGGGGCGGGCGGGTTGCCGTAGACGTAACCGCGGTCGTACAGCTTTTGGATGATGTCCGGGCGGGTGGCCTTGGTTCCCAGGCCCGCCTCCTCCATCAGCTCGACGAGCTTTCCCTGGCTGATCCGCGAAGGCGGCTGGGTCTCCTTGTCGACCGCCCACGGATCGCCGTCCAGCGCGAGCTCCTGCCCCTGCTCGAGCTTCGGGATCTCCTCGTCGCTGGAGCGGGCGTAGGTGTAGATGGCGGCGAAGCCGGGGTCCGTGACCACCGAGCCCCGTACGAAGTAGGTCTCCGAGCCGGCCTCGATGTCGGCGCGGGTGGACTCGATCGCCATGGGCGGCCCGAAGGTGGCGAGGAAGCGCCGGGCGACGAGCTCGTAGACGCGCTGCTTGGGCCCGTCCAGCGCGCCCGGGTGGACCGCCTGCGTCGGGTAGATAGGCGGATGGTCGGTGGTCTCCTTCTTGCCCCGCGTGGGAGTCAGGTCGCCGTCCAGCAGAAAGCCGCCGGCCCGGAACTCGGGGATGCGGACGAGCGAGGCGATCAGCTCGCGGGTTGGCAGCGAGCGCGGGTAGACGGTGTTGTCGGTCCGCGGGTAGGAGATGAAGCCGTCCATGTAGAGGTCCTCCGCGAGCTGCATGGCGCGCTTCGGAGTGATGCCGAGGCGGTTGGAGGCCTCCGTGGTGAAGGCGGTGGTGTTGAACGGGGCGGGCGGGCGGCGCTGCGACCGGCGCGCGTTCACCTCCTTGACCTTGCCGGGGCTCTTCGTCCCGGCGAGCGCCGACTGGGCCTCGGAGCGCTCCCAGAAGCGGTCGGTGGCGTGGTGTGCCTCAAACGCGCCGTCGGGATGCTGGAAGCGGGCGAACACCTCCCAGTAGGGCTTCGGCACGTGGGCGCGCCGCTCGAGCTCGCGCTCGACGATCAGGCCAAGGGTGGGGCTTTGAACGCGGCCGACGGAGAGGAAGTTCGAGCCGAAGCGCCGGGTCGCCAGGGACACGGCCCGGGTCAGGGTGGCGCCCCAGATCAGGTCGATGTCCTGTCTGGCGGCGCCGGCGTTCGCGAGGTCGAACGACAGGTGGTCGAGCTCGGAGAAGGCACGCTCGATCTCCTCCTTGGTAAGCGCGGAGTAGCGCGCCCGCTGGACGTTTCCCTCGAGCTCGGGCTTGACGTCGAGGATCGCCTCGAGCGCCTCGAGGCCGATCAGCTCGCCCTCGCGGTCGAAGTCGGTTGCGATCACCACGGTGGTCGCGTCCTTGGCGACCTTGCGGACCGCGCGCAGGACGTTCTTGTCCGTGGGCTCCTTGATCAGGTCCGCGTCGATCAGCTCGTGCAGGTCGGTCTGCTGCCAGTTCGAGTAGCCCTCCGGGAACGCCGGGTTCATGACGTGGCCCTTGAGCCCGATCGTCATCACCTCGCCGGTCTGATCCGACCAGCTGTAGTGGGGGACCTTGTAGGTGGCGTCGGCCTTGGCCTTGCCCCCGCTCAGGATGTCGGCGATCTTGGCCGCTGAGTTGTTCTTCTCGGTGACTATCAGTCGCATGTCTGCCTCTCCGACCGGCGGAAGGGGCGCCGGACGAGCGAGCGAAAACCATGCCCCGCCGATCGGACGGCGAGGGTAGCAGGGGTCCGGCGAGCCACAATCGGGCCCGATTTCAGCCCGTAGGGCTGCGCCGCACCCGACTCGAAACCCCCTCGCGTCGCCCGCCTACAGCCGATTGCCGCCATCGGCTTCGCCTCCGGGCGCGGATCCCCGCTCCTGTGGACGATCGGGCCACGGCGTTTACCCTTGTCCTCGATGCCCGCTCAGGTGTATGCCGGCAAGGAGTGCGTGTGCCAGCTCCGCAGGGGGACCTGCGACCAGTCGTGCGTGCGCGACATGCTCGATACCCCGCTCTACATCGCCTGCCTGCGGCTGGCGGGGCGCCCGTGCCTGGTGGTGGGCGGCGGCGAGGTGGCGCTGGAGAAGGTGGAGGGCCTCCTGACCTGTGGCGCCCACGTCACCGTGGTTGCCCCGGACGCCGTCGAGGAGCTCCGCGACTACGCCCGGGAGGGGTCGATCCGCTGGGAGCGGCGCGAGTTCGCCGATTCCGACCTCGACGGGAGGTTCCTGGTGGTCGCGGCCACCAACTTCACCGAGGTGAACATCTCGGCCTACGAGGGGGCCGAGCGCCGGGCGATGCTCTGCAACGTGGTGGACGTGCCGCCGCTTTGCAACTTCATCCTCCCCGCGATCGTGCGCACCGGCCCGCTGGCGATCGCGATCTCGACGGCCGGCGCCTCGCCGGCGCTCGCCAAGCGGATGAAGCGCGAGATCGCGGAGACCTACGGGGAGCCCTACGCGCGCCTGGCGGAGATGCTGAACGACGCCCGCGGCTGGGCCAAGGCCACCCTTCCCACCTACCAGGACCGCAAGGAGTTCTTCGAGGGCATCGTCAACGGCGACCCCGATCCGGTCGAGCTGGTCCGCGAGGGCCGCGACGACGAGGTCATCGCGCTGATCGAGGCGGCCAAGGACGGGCACTCGACGGCGGTCGCCGGGCGACCAGGCTGAGCGCGAACGCCGCTCAGCTCAACGAGGGATTGACCACCGTATAGGTGGCGAAAGCCGCAGTGGACCGGACCGCCGACTACCGCCTCACCAAGCGGCCCGCTCATCCCGCCGGCAGCGCGTAGATCGCCACGGCCGCGAAGTGGGCCGCGGCCGCCGCGATCACCAGCAGGTGGAAGATCTCGTGGTAGCCGAACACGGCCGGGTTGGGGTCGGGCCGCTGCCGGGCATAGACGATCGCGCCCGCGGTGTAGAGAACGCCGCCCGCGGCGATCAGCGCCCCCGCGCCGAGCCCGGCGTTGACGACGATCCCGGGAAAGCCCAGGACCCCGATCCAGCCGACCGAGAGGTAGACGGCCGTCGTCGCCCACTTCGGGGCGTCGATCCAGACCAGCTCGACCACGATCCCCGCCGCAGCCCCCGCCCAGACGGCGACCAGCAGCGTGCTCGCCCACGGCCCGTCGAGGACGAGCACGGCGAATGGGGTGACCGTGCCTGCGATCAGCAGGAAGATCATCGAGTGGTCGAGGCGGCGCATCCAGCGGCGGATCTCGGGACGGGTCCAGGTGACCCGGTGATAGAGGGCGCTCACCCCCAGCAGCGCCGACAGCGACGCCGCGTAGATGGCCACCGCCAGGGTGGCGCGCGGAGTGGGCGCGGCGATCACCAGCGCGCCACCGGCGCCCAGCGACAGGAAGAACGCCCACTCGTGACTGACTCCGCGCAGCCGCGGCTTTTGGCGGGCGATGAAGTCGCCCGCCGCGGCCTTCGCGTCGGCGACTCGGTCCGACGCCGCCGCCCGGGCATCCGCGACTCGCTCCGACGCCGCCGCTTTGGCATCGGCGACCCGTTCGGAGGTGGCCGCGGTCGCGTCCGCCATGCGTCCCGCCGCCGACGCCTTGGCGTCGGCCACGCGCCCGGTGGCGGCCGTCCTGACGTCGGCGACTCGTCCCTTGGCGCGCTCCCGGCGGGTCATCCGGCGCGAGCCTAGCGGACCTCGCCCGGCCCCCGGCGCAGCCGCCCCGCCCGGTGTGGGCGAGGTTTTGACCGCCATCGCGGGCAAAACCTCAAGCCACACTCGGGTCGTGACCAGTCACGCCATATATGGGGTCTGTGGCGAACTCGGCGCCGCCATGTCTAGTAGAATCGTCTGGGTGAACTGCCCCGGCTGCCAAGCCTCCACCAGGGTCCTCGAGAGCCGCCCGGCGGAGGGCGGCGCGTCCGTGCGGCGGCGCCGCGAGTGCGAGGGCTGCGGTCGGCGGTTCACCACCTTCGAGCGCCGAGAGCCCTCGCCGCTCTACGTCGTGAAGCGAAGCGGCGAGCGCCAGCGCTTCGACCGGACCAAGCTTCGCGCCGCGTTGATCCGCGCCGCCCACAAGCGCCCGGTCTCCCCCGCCGACCTGGAGCGCCTGGTTGACCGGATCGAGTCCGCCGCCGCCGACGCCGGAGGGGAGCTGCACGCGGACCGGATCGGAGAGCTCTGCCTCACCGGCCTGCGCGAGCTCGACGTGGGGGCGTACCTGCAGTTCGCCGGCACCTTGGCCGAGCCGACCTCCGCAATTTCCGGCGCGCCCGCGCCCGGTTCTGTCCGTCTCGCGCGCAAGGATGCAGAGCTTCCCCCCACTGCCGCTGCTAGAGGAGAGCTTGATGTCTGAAACCGCTGCAAACGACGTTCGCACCGCGAAGGCCGGACTGACGGTCGAGCGTCGCTTCACCACTCCGGGCGTCCATCCCTTCGACGAGGTCGAGTGGGAGCTTCGCGATGCGATCATCGGCGACCCGCAAAGCCCGGCCTTCGAGCAGCGGGGGGTCGAGTTCCCCGCCGCTTGGTCGCAGAACGCGACCAACATCGTCGCCCAGAAGTACTTCCGCGGCAAGCTCGGGACGCCCGAGCGCGAGCACTCCGTCAAGCAGATGATCTCGCGGGTGGCGGGAACGATCGCCGGCTGGGGCCGCGAGGGCGGCTACTTCGCCACCGACGAAGACGCCGATGCGTTCGAGGCCGAGCTCACCCACATCCTCCTGCACCAGAAGGCGGCCTTCAACAGCCCGGTGTGGTTCAACGTCGGCTTCGAGGAGCGCCCGCAGTGCTCCGCCTGCTTCATCCTCTCGGTGCAGGACACGATGGAGTCGATCCTCGACTGGAACACCAAGGAGGGGATGATCTTCCGAGGCGGCTCCGGGTCCGGCATCAACCTCTCGCAGGTGCGCTCCTCCAAGGAGCACCTGTCAAAGGGCGGGCTCGCGTCCGGCCCCGTCAGCTTCATGCGCGGCGCCGACGCCTGGGCGGGGACCATCAAGTCCGGTGGCAAGACCCGGCGGGCGGCGAAGATGGTCGTGCTCGACATCGACCACCCGGACGTCCAGGACTTCATCTGGTGCAAGGCGCGCGAGGAGGAGAAGGCCGCCGCCCTGCGCGACGCCGGCTTCGACATGCGCCTCGACAGCGAGTCCTTCCAGTCGATCCAGTACCAAAACGCCAACAACTCGGTCCGGGTGACCGACGACTTCATGCGGTCCGTCGAGGACGACGCCGACTGGGACCTGACGGCTCGCACTGACGGCCGCGTGGTCCAGACCGTAAAGGCCCGCGAGCTGATGAGCCAGATCGCCGACGCGGCGTGGCGCTGCGCCGATCCGGGGGTCCAGTACGACACCACGATCAACCGCTGGCACACCTGTCCCGAGTCGGGACGGATCAACGCGTCGAATCCCTGCTCCGAGTACATGCACGTGGACGACTCGGCGTGCAACCTGGCCTCGCTCAACTTGATGAAGTTCCGAAGCGAGGACGGGACCTTCGACGTGCCGGACTTCGAGCACGCCGTGGACGTGGTCTTCCTCGCCCAGGAGATCGTCGTCTCCCCCTCGAGCTACCCGACCGACGAGATCGGCCGCAACGCGCGAGCGTTTCGCCAGATCGGCCTGGGCTACGCCAACCTCGGCGCCCTCCTGATGGCCGACGGGGTCCCCTACGACTCCGATCGGGGACGCGCGACGGCGGCCGCGATCACCGCCCTGATGACGGGGCGCGCCTACCGCGAGTCGGCCGAGATCGCCGCTTCGATGGGCCCTTACGACGAGTACGAGCGAAACCGCGACGGCCACAACGGGGTCATGCGCATGCACCGTGACTCGGCGCACGAGATCGACGACTCCCTGGTCGAGCCGGAGCTCCTCTCAGCGGCGCGGCACACCTGGGACGAGGCGGTGGAGATGGGCGAGCGGCACGGCTACCGCAACGCGCAGGCCACGGTGCTCGCCCCCACCGGGACGATCAGCTTCCTGATGGACTGCGACACGACCGGCATCGAGCCCGACTTCTCGCTGGTCAAGTTCAAGGAGCTGGTCGGCGGCGGGCAGATGACGATCGTCAACCGCACGGTGCCCATGGCGCTCAGGACGCTGGGCTACTCCGAGCCGCAGATCGAGCAGATCGAGGCCTACATCAACGAGAAGGGCACGATCGTCGGCGCCCCGGAGCTGTCCGAGGAGCACCTGCCCGTGTTCGACGTTGCGGTCGGCGAGCGGGCCATCTCCCATACCGGCCACATCCAGATGATGTCGGCGGTCCAGCCGTTCATCTCGGGCGCGATCTCGAAGACCGTCAACCTGCCGGAGTCGGCGACGGTCGAGGACATCGCCGACGCGTACGTGCAGGGCTGGAAGCTGGGCCTGAAGGCGCTGGCGATCTATCGCGACGGCTCGAAGACCGCGCAGGCGCTTCGCACGGACGCCGCCGAGAAGAAGGGCGAGCCCGCTGCGGCGGAGGTTGAGCCGCAGCAGCCGGTGCGCCGCCGGATGCCGCGCGAGCGCGAGTCGATCACCCACAAGTTCTCGATCGCCGGGCACGAGGGCTACGTGACCGCCGGCAAGTACGAGGACGGCTCGGTGGGCGAGATCTTCCTCACCGACATCGGCAAGGAGGGCTCGACCCTCCGCGGGATGATGAACGCGTTCGCGACCGCGATCTCGATCGGCCTCCAGTACGGCGTGCCGCTGGAGGTCTTCGTGCGCAAGTTCAGCTACATGCGCTTCGACCCGGAGGGGATCACGAACAACCCCGAGATCCCGTTCGCCAAGTCCATGCCGGACTACCTGATGCGCTGGCTGGCGAGCCGCTTCATCGACGACCCGGACGTGCTCGAGGACCTCGGCATCCTCACGCCGGAGATCAGGGCCCGGCGCGAGGCCCAGCAGACCCTGCCGCTCGACGGCGATGCCACCTCAGAGCCCGCCGAGGCCGAAGGCAACGGCTCGAACGGCGCGCACCACGGCAACGGCAACGGCTCGGCGACGGATCCCGTCCCGCCCACCACGGCGCTCACGGACGCCCCGCCGGTGATCCCGGCCCAGATGCAGGGCCGCGACCTGGGCCCGGCCTGCGAGCAGTGCGGAGGCATGATGCAGCGCACCGGCTCCTGCTACACCTGCTCGAGCTGCGGGAACAACACCGGCTGCGGGTAACTAACAACAGCCGGTAGGCAAGTGGTTCGTCCGTGGAGGCGGGCGAACGCGTACATCGCATTGGCGCGTTTCGGGGCGGGCGCGTTTCGGGGCGCCGCGGCCTGATCTAGCCGGGCAGGAGCGGGCCCGCCGATGGGCGGGTTTCTGCCGGATAGCGGCAGGAACCCGTCCAACCCCGGCGCCGTCACAGCTGACCTTCCGTTTCGGACCGCTGCGGTCGAAAGGCGCCAAGGGGGTCGGTCGTCCCCGGGCCGCGGGCGAACCGCTGCAAGTCCCGCTGCGCTCCTTGACAGGGCCCTAATCGCGGAGTATCCACCGTGGCGCCAGATACAAGGAGGTAGAAATGGAAGCGAGTATCTCTCGCGAGCGGCCGGGAAGCGGCTGGGTCATGTTCGCGGCCGTGCTGTTCTTGATCCTCGGCGTCTTCAACATCATCGACGGGATCGTGGCGCTCGCCGGCGACGATCACTTCGTCGACGAGCTCTTCTTCGGCAGCCTCGACTTCTGGGGCGTCGTGATGCTGCTGATTGGCCTGGTTCAGCTCTACGCCGCCTCCCAGCTGTTCAACGGGCGCGGCCTGATGCTGGGGGTCTTCCTGCTCTGCCTCAACCTGATCGCCCAGCTCCTGTTCCTGCCGGCCTATCCGGTGTGGTCGATCATCATCATGGTCATCGACGGTCTCGCGATCTACGGCCTGACCGTGTACGCGGAAAGCTTCGATTCCGCGGCGCCCAGCCGAGGCGCGTAGGCGCAGGCTGACTTCGACAGCAGCTCCGGGTCAGGCGACCCGGTTGGGCGGCTGATCGCCCCCAAGCACCGCGAGGACGTTCTCGGCCACCAGCCGCGCCATCCCGTCCCTCGATCGCTCCGTGGCCGAGCCGATGTGCGGCAGGAGGACGCACCGCGGCGCGTCGAGCAGGGCTTGCGGCACCTCCGGCTCGTGCTCGTAGACGTCGAGGCCGGCTGCGCCGAGCTCGCCGTCATGCAGCGCTCTCGCCAGGGCGGCAGAGTCGACGAGCGGGCCGCGCGACGTGTTGACCAGGACCGCGTGAGGTTTCATCGCCGACAGCTCCGCATGACCGATCAGCCCGGCGGTCTGCTCGGTCGCCGGCAGGTGCAGGCTGAGCACGTCGGCGCGGCGAATGATCTCCTCGAACGGCACCCAATCGGCCCCCAGCTTCACTTCGGCCTCGCGCTTTCGCGTCGGGCTGGTGTAGAGGAGCTCGCCGGCAAAGCCCTTCACCAGCTCCCCGTAGCGGCTGCCGATCCGGCCGAGCCCGACGATCCCGAAGGTCGCCCCGCTGAGCTCCAGGCCCAGATAGGCGCCGGGATCCCAGCCCCGCCAGCGCCTGGCTCGTAAGTCTGCCTCGGCTTCGCTCATGCGGCGGGCGGCCGCCAATGACAGCGCCAGGGCGAGCTCGGCGGTCGCGTTGGTGAGCACGTCCGGTGTGTTCGTGACCGCGATCCCGCGCCGCCGGCAGGCATCGAGGTCCACGTTGTCGTAGCCCACCGCGAAGTTGGCGACCACGCGAAGCTTCGGCCCCGCGGCGTCTAGCAGCGCCTCTCCCACGGCCACGGTGGGATCGGCGACAATGGCGTGCATCCCGCGCGCGAGCTCCAAGAGCTCGTCGGCGGTGACGTCGAGGCCACCCTCGACGATCTCGCACCTGCCGGCCAGCCGTTCGACACCCGCGGGCAGGAGGCGGCGCGCGACCAAAACCGATGGTGTCGAGTCGGGGGCAGGCGTCAGGCGCCAGCAACGCTAGCCGAGCCGGCTGATTGGGTGGCCTACGATCAGGCGGCCCGCCGATCGCAACGGCGCGCGAGCGCGGTCGGCTACCCGGCGATGAATCGGAACCGCTTCCTACAGCTTCTCGTGTTCGTGGTCGGATCCGCGAGCCTCGGCGCCGAGATCGCCGCGGCCCGGCTGATGGCTCCGTTCTTCGGCGCCTCGACGATCGTGTGGGCAAACACGATCGGGGTGGTGCTCGTTGCCCTGTCGCTGGGCTACTGGCTCGGGGGACGCCTCGCCGACCGCCACCCGCACCTGCGTGGGCTCTGCTTGGTCGTCATGGGAGCGGCGGTGCTGCTGGCCGTCGTGCCGCTGCTCGCCCGCCCGTTCTTCGACGTCTCGGTCGACGCCCTCGACTCCGTTTCGGCTGGAGCCTTCGTGGGATCGCTGGTCGGCGTGCTGTTCCTGGTGGCCATCCCGGTGATCCTGTTGGGGGCCTGCTCGCCCTACGCCCTTCGCCTGACCGTTCCCGACGTGGAGCACTCCGGCCGCGTCGCCGGTCGCTTGTATGCGATCTCCACGGCCGGCTCCCTGGTCGGGACGATGCTCGCGGCGCTGGTCCTGATCCCATTCGCGGGCACGCAGCGGACCTTCCTTGCCTTTGCCCTGGCCTTGGCCCTGGTGGCCGCCGCCGGACTGGGGTGGCGGTTTCTCGCCATGCCTGCGGCCTTGGTCGCCGCCCTGCTTCTCCCGACCGGCACGATCAAGGCGGCCGGTGACGGGCGCGTCATCTACGAGGACGAGAGCGCTCTCCAATACATCCGGGTGCTGGAGGAACCGGACGGCACTCGGGTGCTCGAGCTGAACGAGGGCCAGGCCCAACACTCGGTCTACCGGCCCGGCGACCACCTGAGCGGCGGCTATTGGGATGCCATGCTGGTCCTGCCGTTCACGGGGCTCCAGCGTCCTCCCCGGCGCGTCGCGATCCTGGGCAATGGAGCCGGGACGACGGCACGCGGGTACGGCCACTTCTTCCCGCAAGCCCGGATCGACGGGGTCGAGATCGATCCCGACCTCGAGGAGGTCGGGAGGCGCTACTTCGACATGTCCTCCGCCGGGCGGCTCACGGTCCACAACGAGGACGCGCGTCCCTGGCTTCGGCGCACCGACGGGACCTACGACGTGATCGTGCTCGACTCCTACCGCCAGCCCTACGTACCGTTCTACCTGGCCACCCGTGAGTTCTTCGAGCTGGCACGCGACCGGCTCGCGGCGGACGGCGTGCTGGTCGTGAACGTCGGCCACCCTGAGGGAAACGACGACCTCGAGAAGGTGATCGGAAGGACGCTCGCCGCCGTGTTCCCAAATGTCCTGCGAGACCCGTTCGACGACACGAACACGTTGCTGGTGGCCAGCGGGCACGCGTCCGTGGGTCGCTTGCGCGCGGCCCGCCGCGCCCTGCCGCGGGGCCTCCGGGACCTGGCCTGGGGCGAGCTGGAGAAGACCGGTCCCCGGCTTGGGGGCGGCAGCGTCTATACGGACGACCGGGCGCCGGTCGAGTGGCTGGTCGACCGTTCGATCCTCGGCTACGCCGCGGAACGGTGAGCCGAGCGCGCTGAGCACCGGGAAAGGCCGGCGCCGTGACCCGGAAGCCCCCCGTCCTGCTATCGCTCCCGCGCCTCGACGAGCAGGGTCTGGGCGGCCCGGCCGATCGGCCCGCGCTCGTCGTAGAGCGCCGTGTCGGCGAGGCCGACGCCATCGGCCTCGGGGATCGTGATCGAGTCGAGGCACACCCACTCCCCAGCCGGCGGGCGGTGGATGTGGACGGTGAGGTCGACGTTGATGAACCGGTAGCGGCTCCAATCGAGCGTCGCGCTGACCCCGTTGCCGGAGTCGGCGGCCGCGAGCACCCGCTGCAGCGGGGAGGGCTCCTCCTGTTCCACCAATCCCCGGCGCATGCGCATCCAGACCACCGCCGGGCCCAAATCACGAAAGTCGCCCTGGACGAATCGGTAGTCCATCGCGGTGTGGTACCCAACGTCCTGGCCCGTGGCGAAGAAGGTGCCGGGGGTGGCGCCATCGGGGCCCGGAGGAGCGAACCCGGGGCGAAGCGTCGACGGCGAAGTCCCGAGCAACCCCGGCCCGTCGGCGCTGGAGAGGCCGCCCGGAAGCTCGACCTCGGCGCGTCGCAGACGCCACGCGGTGGCCCTGATCACGTCTCCCTCGGAGTCCGCGAGCCTCGCCTCGACCAGCTGGACGCTGCGGCCCGGGCGCACGATCTCGGCCGAGACGCGCAGGGGGACGATCGGCACCGGGCGCACGATCTCGAACGTGATCCGGCCAACGTGCCGGTCGGCATCGGCGTCCAAGCGCTCGATCTCGCGGCCGATCAGGGCGGCCGGCGGGCCTGCGTGCTGAAAGCCGGGGTCCCAAGGCCCGCGCGTGAGCTCGGTCGGGACGTACCGGTCCCCGTCGGTGAAGAAGAACGCTTCGGGCACGCGGCTGATCGTATGGGCCACGACCGCGGGCGAGGCGCCACTAAGCTGACCTCGAGGCAAAAACCACGAACGGGGACAGAAGATGCAGAAGGTCGAGAAGACGGATGCGCAGTGGCGCGAGGAGCTGACGCCGGAGCAGTACGAGGTGCTGCGGCGCCAGGGCACCGAGCGCGCGTTCACCGGCGCTTACTGGGACGAGAAGGCCGACGGGGTCTATCGCTGCGCCGGGTGCGGGGAGGAGCTGTTCGGCTCCGACACCAAGTTCGACTCCGGCACCGGCTGGCCAAGCTTCTGGGACCCGGTCGCCGACGAGAAGGTCGAGACCCGGCCCGACAACAGCCTGGGCATGCGCCGGATGGAGGTCGTCTGCGCGCGCTGCGGCGGGCACCTCGGCCACCTGTTCGACGACGGGCCGCAGCCCACCGGTCAGCGCTACTGCATCAACTCCTGCGCCCTGACCCTGGATCCGCGGGAATAGCGTCGGGCGCCCCCGCCTCGCGAAGGGCGGCGGGGATGGCGACCGAGCCGTCGGCGCGCTGGCCGTTCTCGATCAGGGCGATGAGCGTGCGGGGGACGGCGATCGCGGTCGCGTTCAGGGTGTGGACGTGGACGGGCTGCGCGTCCGGCTCGGGGCGAAAACGTGCGCCCAGGCGACGGGCCTGGTAATCGGTGGTGTTCGAGCACGAGGTGAGCTCGCGGTAGCGCTCCTGGCTGGGGATCCAGGCCTCGCAGTCGAACTTGCGGGCCGCCGAGGCCCCAAGGTCGCCGGCCGGGATGTCGACCACCCGGTAGGGCAGCTCCAACGCCTGGAGGATGCGCTCCTCGATCGCCAGCAGCCGCTCGTGCTCGGCCCTCGACTCCTCCGGGCGGACGAACGAGAACATCTCGACCTTGTCGAACTGATGGACCCGGAAGATCCCCCGGGTGTCCTTCCCCGCCGCTCCCGCCTCGCGGCGAAAGCAGGTGGAAAACCCGGCGTAGCGAAGCGGCAGCCGGTCGGCGGACATGATCTCGTCCGCATGAAGCGCCGCCAACGAGACCTCCGAGGTGCCCACCAGGAACAGCTCGTCGTGCGGCACCGCGTAGATCATGTCGCGCTCTCCCGGGAAGAACCCGGTTCCGAAGAGGGCGCCCTCACGGACCAGCACCGGAGGCGAGACCGGGACCATTCCCTCGGCGCGAAGCAGGTCGTGGGCAAAGCGCATCAGCGCCAGCTCCACCATCACCAGGTCGCCGAGCAGGTAGGCGAACCGCGAGCCCGAGGCCTGCCCTGCCTTCTCCATCTCGATCCATCCGTTCGCGAGCCCCAGCTCCAGGTGGTCGCGCGCCTCGAAGCCGAAGTCGGGGCGCTCGCCCACTTCGCGCAGCACCCGCGCGTCGTCCTCCGTGAAGCCGTCCGGGGCCTCGGGTTCGGGAAGGTTCGGTAGCCGCGCGAGCAGGTCGTCCCGCTTGGCCTCCACCTCGCGCAACTCCGCCTCGAGATCCTTCAGCTCGGCGCTCAGGCGCCGCATGTCCGCGATCAGCGGCTCGGCGCCCCCGCCGCTGCGCTTGGCCTCTGCGATCTCGTCCGAGGCGCGGTTCTGGCGCGCCCGCCGCTCTTCGATCTCGGGCAGGAGCTCGCGGCGGCGTTCGTCCAGCCGCAGCAGGTCGTCCAGCGACTCCTCGGCGCCGCGTCGCGCGAGCGCGCTCCTGGACCCCTCGGGATCCGACCGGATGCTCCGAAGGTCGAGCATCAGTGGCGCACTTGCGGAGGGCTCGCTACTGCGAGCCCTGTCCGGCGCCGGACCCGCCCGACTCTCCGGCCTGGGAGCCGGCGAACTTGGCCACGAACCGAGCCACGCTCTTCGCCTCTTGGCCGGTGACGATGTTCTGAGGCATGATCGCGCCGGAGAAGCCACCGTTCCGGATCGCGAACAGCACGTCCTCGTAGTGCTCGGTGCGCTGGTCGAGGTTGGGCCCCTGCTGGCGAAGCGCCCGGTTGGCGGTGCCACGCGCCCCTGCCGCCGTCAGCGTGTGGCACCCCGAACAGCGTTCGGCGAACAGGACCGCGCCGTTGTGGGTCGGATCGTCCTGCGACACCGAGATCCCCTCGGTCCCGCAGGCGGCGAGGATCACGGCCATCGCAGCCGCCGCAATGATCGCGAGGGGGCGCACGCGCGCGGCATCATACTTTCCGCCTCCGCGCCCGTGATGCGAATCCACTGATGCCAGCCCGGATCCACTCGGCCGACCTGCGGGAGGCCATGTCGCGCTTTCCGACGGGCGTCACGGTGGTCACGGCCAACGGGCCGGCCGGGCCCGCGGGCGCCACGGCGAACGCCGTCGCCTCCCTGTCGCTGGAGCCCCCACTGATGCTCGCGTGCCTCGACCTCGGCTCGCGCACCCTCGTCGCCGTGGAGCACGCCGGCCGATTCGGGGTGAACGTGCTGTCAGCCGACCAGGCCCCCCTGGCGCACCGATTCAGCACCAAGGATCCGCATCCAGAGAAGTGGGACGGGGTCCCGTGGACGGAGGAGGCCGGGTCTCCGAGGATCGACTCGGTGCTGATCTGGCTCGGCTGCGAGCTTCGCGACGTGCACGAGGGCGGCGACCACGCGATCGCCATCGGCCGCGTGCTCGCCCTGGACGCGTCCGACGGCGAGCCGCTCGTCTTCCACCGCGGTCGCTACCGCCCTCTTGGCGACGAGTAGGCCGAGGACGTGCATGCTCGCAGGTGGGCACCGCGCTGGGAGAGCGAGTGGACGATTTGGGTGTCCAGGGACTAGCAAACTGTCCATTCGGCATAGATCCCTACCCCGTCGTCGTGGCGGCGCGCAGAGCTAGCAGGAAGATGACCAGCGCCGAGACGGCCATGATCCCGGTCTCGCGGCGAACGATGGCCAGCGCGATCAGCCGCTGGCGCTCGCGCGGGAGCGAGTCGAAGTCGAGGCCGGTGAGCTCGCGGTCGGCCGCGTCCGCGCGGGCCGCCTCGGCGAGGAGCGAGACCACCAGCGGCAGCACTCCGTATAGATAGTGCAGACCGTTTCCCTCGCGCCCGGAGAGCAGCAGGATCGCGCCGAGGCCAATTTGGAGCACGACGGCGGCCTGGGCGACCCGGAGCGCATACCAGAACCCGACCGACGGGAGCCGCCGAAGCCACGCGAACCCGCCCCAGGCTCCGGCGAGGAGGTTGGAGGCGATCACCGCGACCCCGACCGCGAGGTGAACCGCGACCACGTCAGGACCCTTCCCGATGACGCCCTCGGGGCGAAGTCGATGGAGCCCCCAGGGCCAGCGCGGAGGCCTCGGAAATCCGCTTCCTGATGCGGAAAATCACTATGTAGCAATCTGCCACAAAGTCGGTATATAACTCGGCGCAGTGCTCCGCGGCTACCTCCCCGTGATCGTGTTCGCCGGCCTCGGCGCAATCGTGGGAGGCACCCTGGCGATGATCAACGGGCTGGTCGGCCCCCGGCGGCCGAACCCCGTGAAGAGCGAGCCCTACGAATGTGGCCTCCCCACGGAGGTCTCGCGAACCTTCCGCTTCGGGGTCAGCTTCTACATGATCGCGATGCTCTTCATCCTGTTCGACGTCGAGGTCGTGTTCCTGTATCCGGTCGGCGTAATCCTGAACGCGGCCAACTCCGTGTTCGTCCTGGCGGAGATCGGGATCTTCGTGTCGCTGCTCTTGCTCGCCTTCGTGTACGTGTGGCGCAGGGGAGCGCTCGATTGGAGGTAAAGCGCGAGAAGCTCCGCGCGCTCTCCCCGCTCGAGGAGCCACGCTCGCCCGATGAACTCCGCATCCGCCAGCTTCGCGCCCGCGACCTGCTGCGCGGAGACCTGGAGGGAGAGGCGCTGGAGCAGCACGTAACCGACTCCGTCCTGACCACCACGCTGGAGAAGGCGATGCGCTGGGGCCGGGCCAACTCGGTCTTTCCCGCGACCTTCGGCCTTGCCTGCTGCGCGATCGAGATGATGTCGATCGTCAGCCCGCGCTACGACGTGGCGCGATTCGGGGCCGAGAACATGCGGGCCTCGCCCCGCCAGGCGGACATGCTGATCCTGTCGGGCCGGGTGTCGATCAAGATGGCGCCGGTCGTCCGCCGTCTCTATGACCAGATGCTCGAGCCGAAGTGGGTGATCGCGATGGGCGCCTGCTCCTCGTCCGGCGGCATGTTCGCCAACTACGCCGTGGTCCAGGGGGCCGACAAGTTCATGCCCGTCGACGTACACGTCCCGGGGTGTCCGCCGCGGCCCGAGGCGCTGATGTACGGGTTCAACAAGCTGCAGCGGATGATCGTCGGCACCCCCGACCCGGGCTGGAGGCGCCGCTACAACGCACTCGGCACCGAGGAGTGGGCTCGGGAGGCGCCCGGCCCAGCGTCCCGGGAAGAGGCCGAGGCGTACGCGGCCGCCCGGGAGGCGGCCGTGGCCCACGAGTCCGAGCTGGCCGGGGAAAGCGGCTGATGCCGGACGCCCCCGGCCTGGAGCTGATCGCCGCCGAGCTCAACCAGGTCGCCGACGGCTCGGTGCTGGGCACCTACCACGAGCACGGGCAGGCCTGCCTGATCGTCGACCCGGAGCGGATCCTCGACGTGCTCGGCTGGCTGCGCGACACGCCGGGGCAGCAGTACCGGTTCCTCGCCAGCCTGCACGGCGTCGACTACTTCCCCGCCGAGCCGCGGTTCGGCGTCGTCTACGAGCTCTTGAACATGCCTCGCGTGGAGCGGCTGCGGGTCCGCGCGGCGCTCCCGCACCCGGGCGATGACGGGCTTCTGGAGATCGACAGCTGCGTCTCGCTCTTCTCAACCGCCGAGTTCCACGAGCGGGAGGTCTACGACTTCTTCGGGGTCGCCTTTCGGGGCCATCCCGACATGCGCCGGATCCTGCTGCCCGAGGACTACGTGGGCTGGCCGCTTCGCCGCGACTTCCCGGTGGGCGGCGAGCCGGTGATTTTCACCCGCAGCGAGCACGAGATCCCGCGGTGGTTCGAGTGAGCACCTTGGGCCGAGACGTCATCTCGCGCACCGAGGCGGAGGTGATCGGCAGCTCGCCGGTGGAGCGGACGGCGGCCGGCGCCGTTCTGGAGCCCGAGCAGGAGCTGATGACGATCAACCTCGGGCCCCACCATCCCGCCACGCACGGGGTGCTGCGCCTGCTGGTCAGCCTCGAGGGCGAGGTGGTTCGGGACCTGAAGCCGATCGTGGGCTACGTCCACACCGGGATCGAGAAGAACTGCGAGGACAAGTCGTACTGGAAGGTGATCCCGTTCGTCGAGCGGATGGACTACCTCTCCTACTTCTTCAACATGCAGGCCTTTGTGGGCTGCGTCGAGCGGCTGCTCGAGCTCGAGATCCCGCCCCGGGCCTCCTACCTCCGCGTGATCCACATGGAGCTGAACCGGATCCACTCGCACCTGGTGTGGCTCGGGACCTCGGCGCTCGACCTCGGCGCTATGTCGATGTTCTTCTATTGCTTTCGCGACCGCGACCGGGTCCTGGACCTGTTCGAGATGTCCACCGGGCAGCGGATGCACACCCGCTACTTCCAGGTGGGCGGCGTCTTCGAGGACATCCCGGTCGGGTTCGAGCGCAACGTCCGGGCCTTCTGCGCCGAGATGCCCGCGCGAATCGACCAGTACATGGCGATCCTGGACCGCAACGAGATCTTTCTGCGCCGCACGAAAGACGTCGGCGTGGTGCCGCGCGAGCGGCTCCTCGAGCTGGGCGTCACGGGGCCCCTGCTTCGCGCCGCCGGCGAGCCGTGGGACCTCCGCAAGGTGGAGCCGACGCTCGGCTACGGGGACTTCGACTTCCAGGTCCCTGTTGGCACCGTCGGCGACGGCTACGACCGCTACCGGGTGCGGGTGCAGGAGATGCGCGAGTCGGTGCGGATCGTCGAGCAGGCCCTCGACGGGCTGCCCGAGGGGCCCTGGACCGCCGACGACCGCAAGGTGGTGCTGCCTCCACGCGACGAGCTTTCGACCTCGATGGAGGCCCTGATCCACCACTTCAAGCTGGTCACCGAGGGCTTTCGGGTGCCTCCGGGGGAGGCCTACCACGCGGTCGAGTCCCCCCGGGGAGAGCTCGGGTGCTTCGTGGTCGCCGATGGCTCGGCCAAGCCCGCCCGCGTGCACGTCCGCGATCCGTCGTTCGTCAACCTGCAGGCCCTGCGCGAGATGTGTGTGGGCGGCTACGTCGCCGACATGATCCAGAACCTCGCGATGCTGGACCCGATCCTCGGTGGGATCGACCGGTGAGCGGCGTCCCCGAGATCCGGCCAACGGACGACATGACCGCCGAGGAGCGGCGCCGGCTGGTCGAGTCGATGCGGCCCGAGGACGCCGAGCCCGTTCCCGAGCTCCACGAGGTGGACGTCCCCGACGAGCTGCGCGAGCGGATCGAGGCCGCGATGTCGCGCTATCCACAGCTTCGCTCGGCGGCGCTGCCGGCGCTGTGGGCCGTGCAGCGCCAATACGGATGGTGCACGCCCGAGGGCATCCGCCAGGCGGCGGCGGTGATGGGCGTCACACCCGGATACCTCGAGGGCCTCGCGACCTTCTACGACCTCTACCGCACCACCCCGGTCGGCCGCCACCAGGTGCTGGTCTGCCACAACATCTCCTGCTGGATGCGGGGAGCCGACGACCTCCTGCGCGCGTTCTGCGCCGCCGCGGGCACCGACGCCGAGGAGGCCGACCACGACGGTGTCACGTCGCCCGACGGCGAGGTTTTCATCAAGGGGTTCGAATGCCTCGGCGCCTGCGACGTGGCGCCGATGGCCTCGATCGACGAGCGCTACTACGGGCCGTTGGACGGCGCCGACGCGAGCACCGCGATCGAACAGCTTCGGCGCGGCGAGGAGGTCCTTGCCGACAAGGCGCTCGCCCGGCGCCCCGCCGCGGGCGGCCCCGAGCCCGAGCCGGACCCCCGGATTGCGCAAGCTGAGCAGGGTAGGCACCGCCCGCCCGGGGCGGACGCGGGAGCGATCGGGCAAGGGGGCCATTGACGATGAGCGCGAGCGAGCGGGAGCGGAGCACGCGGGCGGAAGGTGAAACCCGCTTGCTGTTTCGCCACATCGACGAGCCGGGGCTGGCCTCGATCGACACCTACCGGCGGTTCGGGGGCTACCGCGCGCTGGAGAAGGCGGTGAAGGAGATGGAGCCCGACGAGCTCCTCGCCGAGCTCGAGGAGTCCGGCCTTCGGGGTCGCGGGGGCGCCGGGTTCTCGATGGGCAAGAAGGCGTCGTTCCTGCCCCGCGGGGAGATGGCCAAGTACCTGTGCTGCAACGCCGACGAGTCGGAGCCGGGCGCATTCAAGGACCGCGAGTTGATGTGGAAGAACCCCCACCAGCTGATCGAGGGAGTCGCGATCGCGGCGCTTGCCGCCGGGGCGGGATGGGCGTTCATCTTCGTGCGCGGCGAGTACGCGGAGGCCGCCGACGTGCTCGACGGGGCAGTCGCGGAGGCCTACGAGGCGGGCTACCTGGGGCAGAGGATCCACGGCACGAGCTGCCGGGTCGAGCTCGTCGTCCACCGCGGCGCGGGCGCGTACATCTGCGGCGAGGAGACAGCGCTCTTGGACGCGCTGGAGGGAAAGCGCGGCAACCCCCGCCTGAAGCCGCCCTTCCCGGCGATCCAGGGCCTCTACGACGGCCCCACGCTGATCAACAACGTAGAGACGCTCTCCAACGTCCCTCACGTCGTCAACCACGGCGCGGCCTGGTTCAAGCAGTTCGGAACCGAGCAGTCGCCGGGCACGAAGATCGTCTCGATCTCCGGCTGCGTGCAGCGGCCCGGCAACTACGAGGTCGAGCTCGGCATCCCCGCCCGCGAGATCATCTACGGCCTCGGCGGAGGGCCGCCTCCGGGACGGGAGATCAAGGCCTGGTTCCCGGGCGGCTCCTCGTCTCCGGTGCTGACCCCGGCCGAGCTGGACATCCCGTACAGCTTCGAGTCGCTCCAAGAAGCCGGCTCCATGCTGGGCACCGCGTCCACGATCATCGTCGACGACTCGGTCTCCATCCCCGAGCTCGCGCTTCGGACCGCCCGCTTCTACCACCACGAGTCGTGCGGGAAGTGCACACCCTGCCGCGAGGGGACCAACTGGACCGTGAAGATGCTGGAGCGGGTGATCTCGGGCGAGGCGACCCCGATGGACCTGGACATCATCGCCTCGGTGCAGCAGAACATCATCGGGCATTGCCTGTGCGTGCTCGGGGACTCGATGGCAATGCCGGTGAGCAGCATGGTTACCAAGTTCCGGGACGAGTTCGAGCAGGCGATCGAGTCCGGGCGGGCCGCCGCGCCCCGGCCGCTGGACGAATCGCCCGCGGACGCCGAGCTGGCGACGCTCGGCGTCACGTGAGGAGGTCGTGATGGCCGAGCGCGAACAGATCACCTTCGTGGTTGACGGAGTCGAGGTGCCGGCGACCGAGGGGACGATGCTGGTCGACGCGGCGAAGAACGGCGACGTCGAGATCCCGGTGTTCTGCTACGAGCCGAAGCTCGGCCACCCCGTCGGCGCCTGCCGAATGTGCATGGTCGAGGTGGAGGGGATCCCGAAGCTTCAAACCGCGTGCTCGACGCCCGTGCGCGACGGAATGGTCGTCTACACCCGCACCGACCGCGTTCGGGAGGCCCAGGAGTCCGTGGTCGAGTTCCTGCTCGTCAACCACCCTCTCGACTGCCCGGTATGCGACAAGGGCGGCGAGTGCCCTCTCCAGGACATCGCGATGGGCTGGGGGCCCGGGCGGAGCCGCGTGATCGACCCCAAGCGCCACTTTCAAAAGCCGATCCCGCTGTCGCCGCTGATCAAGATCGACCGCGAGCGCTGCATCCTCTGCTACCGCTGCGTTCGCTTCAGTCAGGAGGTGGCCCAGGACGAGCAGCTTCAGCTCCTGGAGCGAGGGGCGGCCACCTTCGTCGGCACCTTCGACGACCGCCCCTACATCGCCCCCTTCCACGGCAACATCATCGAGCTGTGCCCCGTGGGCGCGCTGACCTCGGAGGCCTACCGGTTTCGCGCCCGTCCCTGGGACATCGAGGACGCCGGCTCGGTCTGCACCCTGTGCCCGAGCCAGTGCAACGTGCTGTTGACCGTCCGCGACGAGCGGATCCAGCGCGTCCTGGCCCGCGACCACCACGCGGTCGACGACGGCTGGCTTTGCGACAAGGGCCGGTTCGGCTACCAGATGGGCGAGTCCGACGAGCGCATCACCCAGCCGCTGGTGCGCCAGGGCGGCGAGCTTCGCCCGGCGAGCTGGGACGAGGCCCTCGCCGCGGCGGCCGACGGCCTGCGACGGGCGGGCGAACGGACCGCGGCCATCGTGGGGGGCGCCAGCTCGAACGAGGAGGGCTATCTGGCCCAGCGCATCGTCCGCCGGGCGCTGGGCTCGCCGCACGTCGAGTCGCGGCCCGAAGGCGGGCGCCCGGGGGAATCGCGGCGGACCGCCGGGCAGGGCCCGGGCGGGATGTTCCTGGACGACCTGCGCGAGGCCTTCGCCCCCGAGCTCGCCGCTTGCGTCTCGGACCTGGACCGCGCCGCCTCGATCCTGGTCATCGGAACCGATCCGCTGCACTCGATGCCCATCCTCGACCTGCGGATCCGAAAGGCCGTCCGGCTGCATGGGGCGCGGCTCGCCGTCGCCACAGAACGCCCGACCGCCCTCGACGGCGGCGCGGAGGAGACGGCGCGCTACGCGCCCGAGTCCTCCGACGCCTTCCTGGCGGCGCTGGCCGCGGAGCTCGGCATCGAGGGGCGCGAGCGGGCCGCGGGGGAGCTCGGGGCCGACGCCGAGCGCATCGCCGGGACGCTGAAGCCCGGCGAGACGGTGATCGTGTGGGCGGGCGTCGATTCCAGGGCTCTCGCGGATTGCGCCCGCGCGCTGGGGCTCGATGCCGAGGGAGCCGGCCTGATCGGGGTCCCGGAGGGCGCCAACGGCCGAGGCCTCCGCGAGGTCGGCTGCCTCCCGATCGCCGGCCCGGGCCTCTCGGACGTCACACAGGGCTTGGAAGCCGCGGGAATCCGCGACGGCCTCGCCGATGGGAATCTCGAAGCCGCCTTCCTCCTCGACGCCGACCCGGTGCGCGACTTCAGCGGCGGCCCCGCGTGGAACGACGCCCTGGCCAAGGCGGGGTTCATCCTCGCAGTCTCGATGTTCGAGAATTCCTCCACCCGCCACGCCAACGTCGTCTTCCCGGCCGAGTTCTACGCCGAGCAGGAGGGCACCGTCACCCACCCGGACGGCCGGCTGCAGCGCCTTCGCCCCGGCGTTCCCCATCCTGGCCTGGTCCGGCCCATGTGGCAGGTGCTGGCGGAGCTCTCGGCCCTGCTCGGGCACGAGACCGGCATCGACTCGGCGGAGGCTGCGCTCGCGGCGATTGCCTCCGAGGTGCCGTTCTACGCCGGCATCACCCCTGAGGACATCGGCGGCGGCGGCGTCCGCTGGCAGGAGCGCGACGCCTCCTCTTCCTTTCCCCGCCCGGCCTCCGGTCGGGCGAGCGTGTCCGGATTCCTCGCGTTGGGCCGCGACGGCGAGGCGCAGCGCCTGCGGCTCGGGACCTATCGGGACCTCTGGGCGACGGAGGTCACCGAGCGAAGCCCCGCGCTGCGGTTCCTGGTCCCCGGGCAGGCGCTCGAGCTGTCCCCCGCGGACGCCGGACGGCTCGGGGTGGGGAGCGCCGACGAGGTGGACGTTCGCTCGAACGGAACCAGCGTTCGCGCCCGCGTCTCGATCCGCGAGCGCGTCAAGCCGGGGGCGGGCTTCCTGATCGAGGGGCTCGGCGACGGCGCCCGCGAGCTTCGGGGCGAGCTGGTCGAGGTTACGAAGGCAGGGGACGCGCAGTGACGCTGCCGCTGGCCGACGTCAATTTCGTCGAGGCGACCTGGATCCTGGTCGTCAAGTCGATCGTCATCTTCGCGGCGGCCTTCGCGATCGCCCCCGTCCTGACGGTGATGGAGCGAAAGATCCTTGGCCGGTTCCAGTCGCGCTACGGGCCCAATCGGGTCGGCCCGTTCGGGCTGTTGCAGCCGCTGGCAGACGCCGTGAAGCTGATCAGCAAGGAGGGCTACCGCCCCGACAACGCGGTCCCGGTCCTGTGGGCGATCGCCCCGGCGATCGTGATCTTCACCGGGGTCGCGACCCTGGCGATCATCCCGTTCGGGAACGTCAAGGACGGGGTGGGGTTCTACGGGATCGACGTCTCGATCGGCATCCTCTACTTCTTCGCCTTCGGCTCGATCGCCTTCTACGGACTGCTCCTGGGGGGCTGGGCCTCGGGCTCGAAGTACAGCTTCCTCGGGGCGATGCGCTCGGCGGCGCAGCTCATCTCCTACGAGATCTCGATGGGGCTGGCGCTCCTCGGGGCGATCATGATGGCCGGCTCGCTGTCGCTGGTCTCGATCGTCGAGGCCCAAGACGAGATCTGGTACGTGGTCCCCCAGATCGTCGGCTTCCTGATCTTCATGGTCGCGGGCTTCGCGGAGGCTAACCGCGCACCCTTCGACCTGCCGGAGGCAGACGCCGAGCTGGTGCAGGGCTACCAGACCGAGTACGGCGGCATGCGCTACGGCTCCTACGCGCTGGCCGAGTACATCGAGATGCTGGTGATCTCGGGCGTCGCCGTCACCTTCTTCCTGGGCGGCTGGCACGGGCCGGGGCCCGGATGGCTCGATCCCATCTGGGTCCTGGTCAAGATCCTGGCGCTGGTCTTCGTCTTCATGTGGATCCGGGCCACGTTGCCGCGCATCCGCTACGACCAGCTCATGTCCCTGGGCTGGAAGGTGCTGCTGCCGCTGGCCACTCTGAACGTGCTGGCAACGGCCGTCCTGGTGACGGTTACATGAGCGAGCGGCGCGGTCACGTCAACGGCTCCGGGCTGGGTAGGCGCACAAACCCAGTAGATGGCGATTTAGTGCCGCTAGGCGCCACAAACTCGCCATCCGGGATGCCAGTTCAAGCGAGGTCACGGTGACCGACAAGTTCCCGTACCTCCGGGACGACTCGGTGGTCGCCGTGCAGCGGGGGCCGGAGCCCGGGGGCGCCAAGGGCGCCTACCGCGCCTTCGGCGAGACCCTGCGCGGACTGAAGACGACCTTCGCCCGCATCGTCGAGGGGCCGGTGACGATCGAGTACCCGGAGGAGAAGACTCCCGTGTACCCGCGCTTTCGCGGCCGCCACAAGCTGCACCGCTTCGAGGACAGCGGGCTCGAGAAATGCGTCGGCTGCTCGCTGTGCGCGGCCGCGTGCCCGGCGGACTGCATCCGCGTCGTCGCCGCCGAGAACGATCCCGAGGCCCGCGTGTCGGCCGGCGAGCGTTACGCGGAGATCTACGAGATCAACCTGACCCGCTGCATCTTCTGCGGCTATTGCGAGGTCGCCTGCCCGTTCGACGCGATCACGATGGGGCACGAGTACGAGCTCGCCGACTACAGCCGCGACGACCTGATCTTCACCAAGGAGATGCTCCTGGCCGACCCGGTCGAGCGCACCCCGCTGCGGCGGGAGGGCGAGTAGTGAGCACGGCAGACCGCGCACCTCGCCGCCCCGGACGAATCCGAGCAAGCTCGGATCACCGGTCGCCTTCGGCTCCCTCGGAGGAGGCGGCGAGTAGTGGTTGAAGTCGCGTTTTTCGCCGGGGCGATCGGAGCGCTCGCGGGGGCGATCGGGGTGATCGCCCTACGCAACCCGTTCTACAGCGTGCTGGCGCTGGTCATCCACCTGGTCGCGCTGGCGGGCCTCTTCCTGCTGCTCTACGCGCAGTTCGTGGCCGCGGCCCAGGTGGTCGTCTACGCGGGGGCGGTGATGGTCCTCTACGTGTTCGTTGCCGCGTACGTGGGCGGGGTCGAGGAGCCGATCTGGGAGCCGATCCCGGGCCAGCGCTTCCTCGCCCCGCTGCTGGTCGCGGCCCTGTTCGTGGAGCTGTCGGTCGCGATCCTGGGGACCGGGCTGTCCGCCCTGGACAGCGAGGGCCCCACCGTGCCCGCCGGCTTCGGCTCGCCGGCGGCCATCGGGTCGCTGCTCCTGGAGCGCTTCCTGATCGTCTTCGAGGCGACCTCGATGCTGCTGCTGGTGGCCGCCGTCGGGGCAATCGTCCTGGCCGGGCGCCGGCGCGCGGAGGAGCGGCCGGGCCGGGTGGAGGAGGCCGCTTAGGTGGACGTCACCTGGTACGTGGTCCTGTCGGCGCTGCTGTTCGCGATCGGCGCCGGCGGGGTGCTGATCCGGCGCAGCCCCCTGGTGATCCTGCTGTGCCTGGAGCTAATGCTGAACGCCGGCAACCTGGCCCTCGTGGCCTTCGCGCGCCAGCACGGAGACCAGGACGGCCAGGTGTTCGCGCTGATCGTGATGGTCGTCGCCGCGTGCGAGGTGGTGGTCGGCCTGGGCTTGATCGTGGCGATGTTCCGGCGCCGCCTGCCCCTCAACGTCGACGAGATGAGGGACCTGCGCGGGTGAGCGCCACGACCTACGCCTGGCTGGTGCTCGCGTTCCCGCTCGCCGGCTGCCTGGTGAACGCGCTCGGCTGGCGCTCGCTTCGCGGGCGGGCGGCCGGATGGATCGGAACCGCGGCCATCGCCTTGGCGTTCGCCAGCTCGCTGGCGACGCTGATCGCCCTGCTCGGCGAACCGGCGTCGGAGCGGGAGCTCACCTCCTCGCTGTGGACCTATGCCGCCGGCGCGGGCCTCGACATCAAGGTCGGCATCCTCGTCGACCCGCTGTCGGTGTTCATGATCCTGGTGGTCACCGGCGTCTCGATGCTGATCCACCTCTACTCGGTCAGCTACCTGGAGTCGGACCGCGGGTACTCGCGCTACTTCAGCTACCTGAACTTCTTCGTCTTCTCGATGCTGCTGCTGGTCCTGGCCGGCAACTTCGTGCTGCTGATCGTCGGCTGGGCGTTCGTCGGCTTCGCCTCCTACGCGCTGATCAGCTTCTGGTACCGGCGAACCACGGCGACCAAGGCGGGGATGAAGGCGTTCGTCATCAACGTGATCGGCGACGTGGGCCTGGTGCTCGCCGCGTTGTTCATCTTCCGCGAGCTCGGCACGTTCGACTACCTGGCCGTCTTCCGGGCGGCGCCGGAGCAGTTCTCCACCAACGAGGGGGTGGTCGTCGCCATCTGCCTGCTGCTGCTGGTGGGGGCGTTCGCGAAGTCGGCGCAGCTCCCGCTTCACACCTGGCTGCCGGACGCGATGGAGGGCCCCACCCCGGTCTCGGCCCTGATCCACGCCGCCACCATGGTCACCGCGGGCGTGTACCTGATCGCCCGCGCCCATCCGCTGTTCCTGCAGGCGCCCACCGCCGCCGACATCTCGGCCTTCATCGGCCTGGCGACCCTGATCTTCGCGGCCACGGTCGCCCTGGCGGTCACCGACCTGAAGCGGATCATCGCGTACTCGACCATCAGCCAGATCGGCTACATGGTGGTGGGCGTCTCGATCGGCGGCTACGTCGCCGGGCTCTTCCACCTGATGAGCCACGCCTTCTTCAAGGCGCTCCTGTTCATGGCGGCCGGCTCGGTGATCGCGGCCATGGCGGGCACCCAGGACATCGACCGGATGCGCGGCTTTCGCCGCGCGCTTCCGTTCACGTCCGCGATGCTGATCGTCGGAGCCCTGGCGCTGGCGGCCTTCCCGGGCACCTCCGGGTTCTTCTCCAAGGACGAGATCCTGGCCTTCGCCGCCGCGCGCGGAGGCTTCTACTGGATCCTCGCGATCGGCGGCTACATCGGCGCGTTCCTCACCGCCGTCTACGCCTTCCGGATCGTCTTTCGCGTCGTCTACGGAGAACCGTGCGCCGAGGCCCGCGAGCTCGAGCACGGCTACCTGGCCCACGAGGAGCCGAAGAACCCGCTCACCGGCGAGGCGGAGGACACGGACGTCGGCTTCCCGGGGCCCGAGCACCACATCGCCGAGCGGGCTCGCCCGATGGCGATCGCCATGGCCGTGCTCGGCGTGGGCGCGATCTTCGCCGGCTACATCCAGGTCCCGGGCGTCGACCACGTCCTCGAGACGTTCCTGGAGCCGACCTTCGAGGACTCGCCGCTGTTCACCGGCGTCCACGTCTCCGTCGCGGGCGCGTGGGCCGGCCTGGCGGTCGGGGCGGCGCTCAGCCTGCTCGGGATCGCCACCTCCTACTACCTCTACGTGGCCGCTCCCGGGTCCACGGCGCGCCTGCGCTCGCGCGCCCGGGCCGTCTACGGCTTCCTCGTCAACAAGTGGTACTTCGACGAGCTCTACGACGCGCTGGTGTACCGGCCCGTGATCGCCGCGGGCCGGTTCGCGAACTCGGTCATCGAGCGGGTCGTGGTGCAGGGGGTCGTCACCGCGGCCGTGGACGTAGTGCGGGGGGTGGGGGTGGTGGTGCGCGGGGCGCAGTCCGGCTTCGTCCGCGCCTACGCGCTGCTCCTGGTCGGGGGCTTCGCCGCCCTGGGCCTCTACTTCCTGATCGTCAGCTCGTGAGCCCGCGGCCGCCAAGCGCCGCGCCCTGCGGGGGCCCCGGAAGGAGGACACCGTGATCCAGGTTCTCCTGTGGCTGCCGCTCGCGACCGGGCTCCTGTGCTTCATCGCTCCTCGGAAGGCGGTCCCGGCGATCTCGGTCGTCGGGACGCTCGTCGTGCTGGGTCTCGCGATCGCCCTGGTGGCCGACTTCCGCGGCGCCGAAGCCGGGCTGCAGCACACCGTCGACGAGAGCTGGATCCCAGACCTGGGAGTCCGCTACCAGCTCGGCGTGGACGGGATCAGCATCTTCCTGGTCCTGCTGACCGCGCTGCTTTGGGCCGGGGCCACCGCCTTCTCGGCCCTGCGCCTGCCCGACCGGCGCCGGGTCTACTTCTTCATGCTCGGCCTCGGGGAGACCGCGGCGCTGGGCGCGTTCGTCGCCCAGGACCTGCTGCTTTTCGTCCTCTTCTTCGACCTGATGCTGGTCCCGTTCTGGTTCCTGATCGGGGCGTTCGGCGGCGAGAACCGGATCGCGGCAACCACCAAGATGATCGTCTACACGCTGGTCGGGTCGCTCTTGATGCTGGTGGCAGCGGTCGCCACGGCGATCCTGGCCTCCGACCAGGTCGGGCACCTGAGCTTCTCGATCGCGGACCTGCGCGCCAACACGCTCGGGACCGGAAGCCAGGAGTGGATCTTCCTGTTCTTCGCGGCCGCCTTCCTGATCAAGATGCCCGCGGTCATCGTCCATGGATGGCTGCCCGACGCCTACCGGGCGGCGCCGCTGCCGGTGCTGGCGCTGCTGGCCGGGGTGCTCTCGAAGGTCGGGGCCTACGGGTTCCTGCGCGTGGCGCTGCCCCTGTACCCGCAGGCAACCATCCACTTCCAGGAGCTGCTGCTGCTGATCGGCGTCGCCAGCATCCTCTACGGATCGGTGATGGCCTTCACGCAGACCAACGTGCGGTTGATCGCCGGCTACTCCTCGATCGCCCAGCTCGGCTTCATCACGATCGGGATCTTCTCCCTGCGATCCACCGGCGCCGAGGGCTCGGTCCTGCAGATGGTGAACCACGGGCTCGTCGTCGCCCCGATCTTCCTGCTGGTGGCGCTGCTCTGGGAGCGCTCGGGCAGCGAGGACATCACCCGGATGGGAGGCTTGGCTGTGCGCGCGCCGGTGCTTGCGGCGCTGTTCTTGATCGTCGCGCTCGCGACCCTTGCGATGCCGGGCTCGGCCAACTTCATCGGCGAGTTCTACATCGTGATCGGCGTCTTCCAGGAGAAGATCGTCTACGCGTTCGTGGCGGTGCTCGGCATCGTGTTCGCGGCCTTCTACGCGATCCGCCTGTTCCAGCGGACCATGCACAACCGGCTCATGCCGAACGCCGACTCGCGCGAGATCGGCCTGCGTGACGCGGCGGTGCTGGCCCCGTTGGTTGCCTGCATCGTCGCCCTGGCGCTGTACCCGGGCCTGATCATCGGCCGGAGCGACGCTGCGGTGGCGGACAAGATCGCAGCCGTGAAGCCCGCTTCGCAGCCGTCCGCGCAGGCTGCGTCGGACCTGCGGACGGAGGACGCCCAGTGAGCTTCACCGCTCCACACATCGACTATGCGGGGCTGTCGCCGGTGATCGCGCTCACCGCCGGCACCTGCGCCGTGATTGCCGGCGGCCT
Organism: Solirubrobacterales bacterium; assembly: GCA_044871225.1. Lineage (GTDB taxonomy): Bacteria > Actinomycetota > Thermoleophilia > Solirubrobacterales > 70-9 > AC-56. Next base: position 45,917 of record JBIOZP010000008.1, on the reverse strand, counting down.
GGTCGGCGAGCGGCGGCAGCGTGCCGTCGTCTCGGTGCTGTCACTCACCACGTTGGCCACGGCCGCCGGGCTTTGCATCTGGCAGTGGGGGGAGCGCAGGGACCTGGTCGCCGGCGCGCTGCGCCTCGACGAGCTGGGCCTGGCGGGCGCCTTGATCGCGATCGTCGCCGCCGCCGTGGTCGTGCCGCTGTCGTGGCGAGAGCCCGCCGCGGAGCGGCCGGGAGAGGAACCACGCCACGGAGAGTTTCAGGCCCTGCTTCTGAGCTCGGCCCTTGGCATGGTGCTGCTCGCGCAGGCCCAGAACCTGGTGGCGCTGTTCATCGCGTTCGAGCTCTTGTCGGTGCCGCTGTACGTCATGTGCGGCTCGGCCCTCATGCGACGGGAGTCGCTCGAGTCGGGCCTCAAGTACCTGATCGTGGGCTCGCTCGGCTCCGCGACGCTCCTCTACGGCTTGGCGTTCATCTACGGCGGCTCGGGCTCCACCGAGTTCGCCGGCATTCGAAATGGCATCGGAAACGGGCTCGCGGACGACCCCCTGATCCTGATGGGGATCGCCCTGGCGGCCACCGGGCTGGCCTTCAAGATCTCGATCGCCCCGTTTCACCAGTGGACGCCGGACGTCTACCAGGGAGCGCCCACGCCGGTGACCGCCTTCATGGCGGTGGCGACCAAGGTGGCGGCCTTCTGCGTCTTCGTGCGCTTCTTCGAGGTCGCCCTGGGACCGGCGGTCGACAACTGGCAGCCCGCGCTCGCGGTGCTCGCCGCGGTCTCGATCGTGGTCGGGAACATCGGGGCGCTGGGCCAGGACTCGCTGAAGCGGCTGCTCGGCTACTCGGGGATCGCCCAGGCCGGCTACATGCTGGTCGGCCTGGTGGCGGCCTCGGAGGTGGGGGTGAACGCCCTGGTCTTCTACCTCGCCGCCTACGCGATGATGAACCTGGTCGCGTTCGCGGTGGTCGTCGTGCGCGAGCGCGAGACGGCATTGGGCGACGACATCTCGGCGGTCCAGGGGCTTGGCCGCGACCGGCCGATCCTCGCTTGGCCGCTGACCATCTCGATGTTGGCGCTGGCCGGGCTCCCGGGCACAGCGGGGTTCATCGGCAAGCTGTTCCTGATCGAGGCGACCGTGGACGCCGACTACACGTGGCTGGGGGTGGCGATCGCCATCGGGACGATGATCTCGCTGGCCTATTACTTGCGCGTGGTCGCCGCCGTGTGGATGGGCCCCGCCGCGGGACCGGTGCCCTCCGAGCCCGGCGCCGGCGTGCCGGCGATGGCGGGCGGGTCGCCACAGGCCGACGACCCGGGAGCCCCACCCCCGGTCGCCTTGGCCGATACCGCTGCCGCGGCCCCGGCGCCACCCGGAACCCGCTGCCTGGCGATTCTGGTCCCGATGGCCGTGCTTGCCGCCGCGACGATCTTCTTCGGCGTCGTCCCCTCCCCGCTCGTCGACTGGGCGTCGAACGCTGGGCAGGCGCTGGCGGGGTCGATCTAGCCACGGCTCGGCAGCGCCAGCGAGCGGTCCTCTCAGTGCCGACCCCGGGGGACGGAGCTCAGGTGGGCAGCTCGCCGAACATCTCGGGCAGGCGGCCGGCCAGGGCGAAGTCGCCTTCGATCTCCAGGCCTCCCTCGAGCAGCAGCTTGGGCGCGTAGGCCTCGCGGGCGGCCAGGCGCACGAAATCGGGGACGCTCGCGCGCAGGGTGAGCGCCGGGTCGGCGGCCGCTCCCGGCCGCGCGACCGCACGGCCGTCGCCGATCCGAAGCGTCCAGGGGCGCTGACCGTCGCGGCCGAGCAGGTCGTACTCGATCTCGCCCTCGAATCCGCGGGCGCGCTCGGGCACGAAAGCCCGCTCCATCCCCTTGAAGATCACCGTGAGTCCCGGGCCGCGGTCGAACAGGCGGTGAAGCTGCTCGTCGGTCCTGCCCCGGACCAGCTTGGCGAGCGCGGCCTCCCCCGCCTGCGCGGCCAGCTCGCGTGCCGCCGGGCCGATTCCGCTGGCGCCATCGCCGCTTGCCCGCCCCGTCAGCGCCCCGGCACGCGCCGGCGAGGGCTCGCCGTCCGGCCTCACGACGTACTCGCCCTCGAGCTCGCGCGCCGGTTGGCGGCGGGCCAGGGCCTGCTCGATGGCGGGCGCGAGACGCTCGGCCTTCTCGTGCTCGCGCTCCTCCGCACCCTCGGCGAACCGCGGCATGACCTCTTTCGCGAACAGCTCGAGGCTCTCGCAGATGTGCTCGTGGCGGTTCGCGCCCGCCTGGGAGACGAAGATCACCTGGTCCACGCCGGCCGCCTGGTAGCGCTGGATCAGGTCCGAGATCTGGTCCGGCGTGCCGATCGCTCCGCGAAGGCTCCCGAGCCCCTGCTGCAGGAGCCGAACCCCCAGCGGAGCGTCGTCGGGCGTGACGATCTCGCGTGCGAAGCCGACCTCGTTCCGGCGCTCCTGGAACTCCCGCCATATGTTCGAGCGGCCGGGACGATGCTCGCCGAACGCGTAGTAGTACGCCAGCGAGAAGCCGAAGAAGTGGGCGCCGTCGATCCCACGCTCGATCGCGGTCGCCTCGTCGCCGTGGCACATCATCGGCAGCACCACGGCCAGGTTCGGGTTGACCGCGAAGCCCGCCGGCACGCATTGGTCGGAGGCGATCAGCTCGTAGTAGGAGTCCACCCACTCCTTCGCCGCCTCGGGCTCGACGAACGCGAACGAGAGCGCCCCCAGCCCCCGCTGGGCCGCGGTCAGGATCGTCTCCCGCCGGCTGCACGCCACCCAAAGGGGCGGGTGGGGGCGCTGCATGGGCTTCGGGACCACGTTTCGCGGCGGCATCGAGGTCCAGCGACCGTCGTAGCCGGCGAACGGCTCCTCGACGAACATCCGCGTGATCGCGTCGAGCGACTCCTCCCACTGGGCGCGCTTGTGCTCGCGGTCGACGCCGAACCCGCCCAGCTCCACCTGCGAGCTTCCCTCGCCGGTGCCGAACTCGACCCTGCCGCCGGAGATCAGGTCCAGCGTCGCCACCCGCTCGGCCACTCGCGCCGGGTGGTTGACGGCCGGGGGCACCTGGACGATGCCGTGGCCCAGCCGGATCCGGCTGGTGCGCGAAGAGGCGGCGGCCAGGAACACCTCGGGCGCGCTCGAGTGCGAGTACTCCTCCAGGAAATGGTGCTCGACCTCCCACACATGGTCGATCCCGAGCCGATCGGCGAGCTCCACCTGCTCCAGGGCGTCGGTGAGGAGCTTGCCCTCGTCTCGCCCATCATCCGTACGCGGGAGCTGATGCTCGTAGAAGAGGCCGAACCTCATCGGCGGGGATCTTGCCACGGCGCCTTCCCAGCGGCCGCCGAGACGCTGACTAGGATCAGGCCGTGCGCTACCCGGTGGAGTCGTTCACCCCCGAAGAGCAGGCGATCCTGCGGCCCCACTTCACGAACCTCGATCGGCCGGTGTTCTGCCTGGTCAACCTGCCTGAGACCGTCAAGGGGGCGATGTTCGCCCGCTACTCGCGATATCCGGGGACGGTCCGGCGCATGTTCCTCGAGGAGTTCGCCGGCGAGGTGCCGCAGGGCGGGCGGCCGTTCGACGGTGTCGAGGGAGAGCGAGCGGCGGGGCTCTACGAGCGGGTGTTCATGGGCTACGGGGACGACTCGATCGCCCAGGTCGGGGGCGCCCACCTGGCCTGCGAATGGGTCTCCAACGTGCTCACGAAGGTGCTTCAGCGCGGCCGTCTGGCGGCCTACCTGGAGCAGTCCACCCGCTACATCCCCTACGACGAGCCGATGCCGGACGTCGGCGGGCATCGCTACTACAGCGACGAGCCGCTGGGAGAGCCATACCGGGCCGCGATGGACGAGCTTTTCGGCACCTACTCCCGCGGTCTGGCGACGGTGCAGTCCTGGGCTGCCGAGCGATGGCCCCGGCGTGACGAGCCCGAGACAGTGTGGCGGCGCTCGATTCGAGCCAAGGCGCTGGACCTCATGCGCGGGGTCCTCCCCGCGGCGACGCTGAGCCACGTCGGCATCTTCGCCTCGGGGCAGGCGTACGAGCAGCTCCTGCTGCGCTTGATGGCGTCGCCGCTCCCCGAAGCCCGCGAGTTCGGGGACATGATCCTCGCCGAGCTCGCCAAGGTGATTCCGAGCTTCGTGGCACGGGTCGAGCGGCCCGATCGTGGAGGCGAGTGGATCGCCTATCTTCGCGAGCGCCGCCAGGCCACCGAGCGGGCAGTCGCCCGCCTGGGCCTGGACGGCCGCCCGGAGGGGAACGCCCCGTCGGTGGAGCTGATCCGCGTCGAAGGGGACGAGCAGGACCTCCTGGCGGCGTCCCTGTTCGAATCCGCGGGCGCCCCGGAGACCGAGATCCAGCGTCGGATCGCGGCCCTCGACCCACTGGAGCGCGCCGAGATGATCACGGAGTTGGCGGGTGAGCGCCGCAACCGGCGCCACCGCCCCGGGCGCGGCTGGGAGGCGGTGAGCTACCGCTTCGAGATCGTCTCCGACTACGGCGGCTTCCGGGATCTGCAGCGCCACCGGATGCTGACCTGCCAGTGGCAACGCTTGGGCCCCGAGCTCGGGGCCGGAGTCCCCGAGGAGGTGCAGGAGGCGGGAGCCGGGCCCGATTACGAGCGCGCGCTGGAGCTCTCTCGCCGGGAGTTCGACCGGCTCGAGGGCGAGGGGCTGGTGGAAGCCGCCCCGTACGCCCTCTGCCTTGGCTACCGGATCCGCTATGTCCTCGACCTCAATGCCCGCGAGGCGATGCACCTGATCGAGCTTCGGTCAGGCCGTGAGGGACACCCCACCTACCGGGCTGTCGCCCAGGCGATGCACGAGCGGATCGCCGCCGTGCATCCTGCGATCGCCGCCGCGATGACCCACGTGGACTCCTCACGCGAGCCGCGCCTGGAGCGCATCCTGAGCGAGATCCGCACCCACCGCAAGCGCCTCGCAGCAACCGCCACTGAACCTGGATAGCCTCGCGCCCGTATGCCGGGGTGCGTGGGATCGCCACAGGTCTCAGCCGTGCGCTCGTCCGAGGTCGAGCCCGCCGCCGGCAGGGCACGTCCCCGCCTGGGCGCGCTGCTGATCGCCGCCGGAGTGATGTCCGCCTGCCTTGGAAATCCGGCCGCGCTGGTCTCGGCGCAATCGTCCGCGCCGGAGGTCGAGGCCGGGACCGTGGAGGCGGGGGACGTCCCCCGGCCAGACGCGCCACCACCCCCGGCTTCCTCGAATCCGCCCCCGCAATCTCCGCCGCTCCCGCCATCCGACAGCGAGGGCGGCGCGGAAGCCACCCCGCCGCCCGCCCAAGGCCCGAGAAATGGCGCCTCGACCGGTGAAGCCGGGGCTCACTTCACGGCCGCCAAGGCCGGCTCCGTCTCGATCCAGGACGGCAACTCGCAGAGCGAGTACAGGTTCTCGCCGAGCTCGCTCACCGTCGCGAGCGGCGACACGGTCACCTGGACCAACAACGGAAGCCTGCCCCATGACGTGAGCGGCAGCGGACTGTCGTCGGGCACCCTGTCCCCGGGGCAGGACTACTCGCACACGTTCAACAGCCCCGGGAGCTTCAGCTACGTGTGCTCGATCCACCCCTTCATGAAGGGCAGCGTGACCGTGAAGGGCGGTGGCGGTCGCGGGGACTCCAACTCCGGCTCCGGGTCGCAGGGCGGCGGCGGAGACACGGGCGTCACCGGCCCTGGCTCTGAGTCCAGCGCGGTCGGCTCGGCCGGCGCCGCCGGCAGCGACACGTCGCTTCCCTCCACGGGCCAACCGGTGGCTCCGCTGCTCGCAGTCGGCGGCGCGCTGGTCTTGCTCGGCGCGCTCGTGCGCCGCCGCGCCCGACTCGCCTAGCGGCGGCGCTTTCGTTTCCGCTTGGCGGGCTGCGACCCGCCGCCCGGGGTGACCTCCCGCGCCCCGTCCGCATCGAGGGCCGCCCCCTCGCCGCCATCGTCTGGCGATCGCGACGTCGGGGCGCTCTCCTCACCGGGCCGCGGCCACGGCACCGCCTCCCCCGCGTCCCAAGCGGGTGGGCGCCCGCCGGGCACCCGTCCCACGAACAGCAGGGCGAGATAGCCGAACCACAGCGCGATCAAGAGCTGCGCCTGGGGCAAGACGATGAGCGACACGCCGAGCGCCATCCCCAGGGTGCCGAAGAAGCGGGTGAGCAGGCCGGCGCGAAGTGCCTGCAGGGGGACGTAAACCATCACGACCACCATCCCGAGCAGGGCCGGGAAGATCAGGTTCTGCGCCACCCCGACCCCGCCGGAGTCGGCCAGCAACCGGTCGGCGAGCGCGTCGCCGACCTCGCCGTCCGAGTCGTCCTCGCTGTCGATGCTGGCGACGTCTACCTGCTTGGTGATCTGATCCTCCTCGCCGGCTTCGTACGTCGTCGAATAGAACCTTCCGTCGGCTTGCTCGACCTCGAGAACGTCCGAATCGGTGTGGAAGGTGACCTTTTCGATCGACGAGGGGTCGCGCTGTACCTGGCGGAGGAACTCCTCCAAATCCCGCGTCCCCTCCTGATCAACCTGGCTCACGAAGTCGGAGGCGACGCCCGGATAGGCCAGGCCCTTGGCGACGCTCTGCGCCCCGAGCAGGAGCGGGCCGATGAAGCAGAAGGCCACCAGGGCGCGGTGCACTCGGGGATTGCGGGCTTCGGCGGCGCGAAACAGGTACAGCAACGGGACGGCGAGCAGGACGAAGGCGATGCCCGTGATGACGGAGGAGGCCGTAAGCGCTCCGGCGTGGTCGTCGAAGGAACGGAGCTGGTCTCCGGTGTGGTCCTGACTCGGAATGCTGCTCCCGAGGATCACGCCGGATATGAGCAGGCCCAACGCGATCAGGGCGGCGATCGCCGCCGCGGGCGCCCAGCGACGCTCCCGCTCGATGACCCGGTCGGGGCTCAAAGTCGGCGTATGTTACGGGCCATGTCCGAGTTCGCCGTGACCGCGATCGGTCGCGACCGCCCGGGAATCGTCGCCGCGATCAGCGGCGCGCTGCTGACGCTCCGAGGAAACATCGAGGACTCCCAGATGTCGATCCTTCGGGGGCACTTCGCGGTGATGCTGATCGTGAGGCTTCCCGACGAAGTGAACGAGGACACGCTGCGGGAGCGCCTCGAGGACGTGCGGAGCGAGCTCGACCTGGAGGCGACGGCGGTGAACCGCCTGGACGACCTGCGGGACGAGACGGCCCGCCCGTCGCACGTCATCACTGTCTACGGCGCCGACCACCCGGGCATCGTGCACGCCGTGGCCGACGCGTTGGCAGAGCGGGGGGTCAACATCACTGACCTGCAGACGAGACTCGCCGGCAGCGACGATCAGCCCCTCTACGCGATGACCATGGAGGTCGCGATCGAAGGAGCCTCGGAATCCGCCGTCGAGGGGGCGTTGGCGGAGGTCGCCGACCAGGCGAAGGTCGAGGTGAGCACGCGGCCGCTCGCGGCGGAAGCGCTCTGAACCCTCGTCGGTTGGCACCGCGCGAGGTCCTCGTGTATCCCCACCCGGCGCTGAAACAGGTGGCGGTGCCGGCCGCACCCGCGGAGGTGGAGGCCATCGGACGCGCCCTGGTGGACACGATGCGGTCGTTCGAGCGCTGCGTCGGACTGGCGGCGCCCCAGATCGGCGAGCTGAAGCGCGTGGTGGCGGTGGACGTGCGCGGCCACCCCAAGGCCGACACCGACAACGGTTTGCTGGTGCTCGCCAATCCCCGAATCGCGGCCTCGGACGGATCGAAGGTCGATCGCGAAGGCTGCCTGTCCATTCCCGACCTGACCGCCAACGTGCGGCGCGCGACGTGGATCAGGGTGGAGCACGCCGCGGGCGTCGTCGAGTCGGAGGGCTTCGAGGCCCGCTGCATCCAGCACGAGCTCGACCACCTCGACGGGGTCCTGTTCTTAGACCGGGTGGACTCCCTGGTGGACGACGTGTTTCGCCGCAAGGTGTACGGGGAGGCCTAGGGCCGCTCGATCGAGGCCGGATCGGCTCCCGAGGGGCTAGTCGACCGTACCGGCGCCCTCGCGGGCTGTGTCGTCGCCCGGCAACGGTCCCGGCTCGAACGCCTCCGAAGGGGCGCGGATCGGGTAGTAGTCGCTGTCGCCGGGCGCCAGGCCGCGCGAGACACGCTCGCCCGCCCCGAGCAGAAGGTCGAGGGCGGGTGCCGCGGCGCCGATCAGCATCTCGATCCGGTCGCGCCAGATGCGCTGTCGAGGCGTCTCGCGCATCGGCCTAGCCGCGCTCGTGGAAGAAGAACTCGGGGAGCGCCCCCTCGATCACTTCCTGGGTCATCCGCTGCGCCACCTCGAGGTTCCCGGTTCGAACCGCAATGTCGTCCAGGGTCACGATCCCGGCCAGGTAATCGCCCTCCAGCACCGGGAGCCTGCGGACCCGATGCTGGACCATCAGCGCCGCCGCCTCCTCGAGGTCCATGTCGGGCTCGCCGGTGACCAGTGGCCGGGAGGCGTGCTCGCGAATTGGCTCGGAGGCGGGGCGATCGTCGGCCAGAGCGCGGATCGCAAGGTCGCGGTCGGTGATCATCGCGACCGGCGCCCCCTCGCGGTCGCACAGGACCACCGAGCCGACGTTGTGGTCGCGCATCAAGCCGGCGATCTGGAGCACGTCCGCGTCCAGCCCCGCCGTGACGACCCCGCTGGTCATGATCTCGCGCACCTGCATCGCGGCCCGTACCGTAACGCGCCCGACCCGCCCGCAGCCCTGGCCCGCGCGCCGGAGCGAGGCCCGCCCCTCAATAGGATGGCGCGATGACCGAAAGACCCCAGCAAACCGGGCCAATCGCGGTCTATGGAGCCACCGGGTACACCGGGCGGCTGGTTGCGGGCGAGCTGCGGCGGCGCGGCGCCGACTTCGTCCTGGCGGGGCGCAATCCGGCCAAGCTCGAGATCGTCGCCGAGGATCTCGGCGGCGGGATCCCGATCCAGGCGGCGCCGCTCGACGATCCGGCGGGGCTGAAGGCGCTGCTCGAGCCGTGCGCGGCGGTGATCGCCTGCGCCGGCCCGTTTCGCCTCCATGGGGAGCCGGTGCTGGCGGCGGCCATCAAGTCCCGCACGCATTACCTCGACACGACGGGCGAGCAGCCCTTCATGCGAAAGGTGTTCGAGGATTACGGGCGACGGGCGCGCCGCGTGGGCGTCGCTCTGGTCACGGCGATGGGCTTCGACTACGTCCCTGGGGACATGATCGCGGCGCTGACCAGCGAGGGGATGGGCCGGCTCGAGGAGATCGTGCTCGCCTATGCCGTCAGCGACTTCGGGGTCACCCGGGGCACGGCGCTGTCCGCGCTGGGGATGATGTCCGGCGGAGACGTGGAATGGCGCGACGGGGCGCTGGCGGCCGCCGCCAACGGGATCGGGCGAGGAAGCTGGGAGTTCCCGGACCCGATCGGCCGCCAGCGGATGATTCGCTATCCCTCCGGTGAGCACATCACGGTGCCGAAGCACGTCCGAACCCGGCGGGTGCGCACGCTCCTCACGGCCTCGACGGCAATTCCCCTGCCCGTGTTGCCCAGGTTCGCGCCCCTGGTGATGGTGCCGTTCCAGGTCGCGATGCGCACCCCGCTTCGACGGGGAGTAGCGGCGCTCGTCCCGCGATTGCCCGAGGGGCCGAGCGAAGAAAGCCGGCGGCGCAGCCGCTTCGTGATCGCCTGCGAGGCGCGCACGGGCTCGCGGACCCGGCGAGGGACCGTGAGCGGCTCCGACCTGTACGGACTAACCGCGGTGACGACGGTGGAGGGCGCGCTTCGCTGCGCGGCGCCCGGTTACGCGGGCAAGGGCGCCCTGGCCCCGTCGCAGGCGTTCGATCCGCGCGAGTTCTTGGACGCGTTGGAGGCCCGCGGGGTCGAGTACGAGATCGAATGAGCGCCTGCCCGGCGTGCGGGGAGCCCCTCTACGGGTGGGCGGTGCTGGACCACGGCGCCGACGACCCCCGCGGAGAGGTGGTGGTGCGGCGCTGTGAGCTGTGCGGGCTCGCGGTCGCCGGGGCGCCGGCGCCGGCGGAGGCCGCCTCCGCGCTCCTTGACGGCGGGTGGCGGATGCCGGACGGCCGGATCGAGCTGCGGGCACCGAACCGCGCCAGCGTGCAGGCCTCGCTCGGCGGCCCCCACTGGGCCGCGTTGGAGCCGAACCGGCGCCTTTACCCGACTCCCGACGCGCTGTCGCGACTGATGACCGCGGCGGGACACGAAGTCGAGGAGCTGCGGTTTCCGCGACGAGGCCGCGCGCAGGAGTGGATGTGGCAGACGATGCTGAACGGGTTCACGTTCACGGACAACTTCGCCCGCCTGGCGCGCGCCGGCAGACTGCACCCGTCCGGCGCCGGCGAGCGCCTGAAGTTCGCCGTCGACGCCGCCGTCACGGCCCTGGCCGCGCTTCCCGTCCTCGTGCTCTCCGCGCCGCTCGAGCTGTTCGCGGCCCTCCTCGGCCGTGGTGGCGAGCTGGTGGCGGTCGTGAGGGAGGCCCCGGAGCGTGAGTGAAGCTGGGTCCCGCCCGGACCCAAAGCGCGGCAGAAGCACGAATGACGCCTAAAGCGCCTGTCGCCAGATGCGCTTCATGACCGGCAGGGCGAGCATGCGCGGCGTGTGCTGGCCGGTGACCGCCCCGGCCCGGTTGAAGACGCCCGGCACCACGACGCGCCTGCCCTGCTCCGCACCGTCTACCGCCGCCCTGGCGACCGCCGCGGAGTCGGTCCAAAACAAGCCGGGAAGCTGGTCCTCGGCGTGAGCGATGCCCGCCACCTGGGTGAACTCCGTCTTCACCGGCCCCGGGCACACAGCCGTCACCGTGGCTCCCGTTCCCTTGAGCTCCTGGTGGACCGCTTCGCTGAGGCTGAGGACGAACGCCTTCGTCGCGGCATAGGTGGCGCTGCCGGGGATCGGTTGGAAGGCCGCGGTAGAGGCGACGTTGATGACGGCTCCCCGCCCCCGCTCGACCATCCCCGGCAGGTACCGAGCCTGTAGGTCCAGGAGCGCCTCGCAGTTGACCCGCAGCATGGCCACCAGCCGCTCCCGTAGGGTGGCGGCGAAGTCGCGCGAATCCCCGAAGCCGGCATTGTTGACGAGCACCTCGACCTCGAGCCCCAGCCCGTCGACCTTGGCGAAGAGCTGCTCCCGGGCGGTGGGGTCCTCGAGATCGGCGTCGATCGCCTCTGCGCGGATGCCGTGGCCGTCGCTCAGCTCTCCCGCCAGCGTTCGCAGCCGGTCCGCCCGCCTGGCCACCAGGGTGACGCCGTGTCCCCTGGAGGCCAGCTCCCGCGCGATCGCCTCGCCGATCCCGGCCGACGCCCCGGTGACGAGCGCGGTTGCCGAGGGCGAGGGTTCCGGCAGGGCCACGGCGGCAGGCTATCCAGTCGCGGCGTGCCGCGCGGGAAGCGAACCCGTCTAACATCGGCGGGGTGGAAGGAAGCGAAGGCTTCAACATCTTCGGCGATCCCGACGAGCTCCGCGAGCGCCTGGGCGAGCTGGCCGAGCAGATGCAGGGAGCGCAGCGCGTCGCCTGGGCGGACAACGCGATCAAGCTCGCGGTGGACATGACCGTTGCCGCCATCCATCGCCTCGACCTGACCGGCGGCAGCGACGAGCAGGCGGTTCAGGTTCGCGACGCGATCCGGATCGTGTTCCCGGAGGCGGTCACCCTGGTGCGCGAGGCCCGTGAGGGCCTGTCCTAGGCAGCGCCCCCTCGACCTCGCCGATCGCCGCCGAGTGCGAATTTGACCACCTATACGGTGGTCAACCACGCAATCGATTCCGGTGCGCTGAAGCCCCGCCTGTAGCAGGGCGGGGCGCGTTTGGACTGCGTTTCGGATCCGGCACCAGCGGCGCGTCACCGGCGCGCGTTGCGCGCCTAGCTTCACGGCGTGCGCAGCCCCGAACGCGGTGCCGCATCGGTTGAGCAGGCCGGCCTGGTCCTGCTGATCGCGCTGCTGATGATCGCGGCGATCTCCGCCTTGGTCGGCGGGCCCCCGGATGAAGGCGCCCGCGAGCTCGGAACCGCGATCGCGCGAAAGCTCCGGTGCGCGCCGCGCCTGCCCGGTCCGTGCTGGCGCGACCCGCTCACCGAGGCATACGGACGGCCCGTCGCCGGCGCCGTCCGGGCCCTGGCGCCGGCGCCGGCGCCGGTTCGCGGCCCCGCCGGTAGCCCGCTCGCACCGGTGGACTTCCGCTACTGCCGTCGTGAGAGCTGCGCGGTGCCGAGCGACCGTCCCGGCCTGACGGCCTCCAACCGCAGGATGACGGCGTTCACCTCGGTGGTGGACCGGCGCCGCGCGGGCGGCGCGGTTGAGATCACCTACTGGCTCTACCGGCCAGGCATGGGCTGGAGCCAGGCCCGCCGCGAGGCGACCTCGGCCTATGTCGCCGCCCACTCCTCCACGCCGCTGCTCGAGGCCGACAACCCCCGCCTCGTCCCGCTGGAGACCCTGGCAGGCCGAAACCACTACGACTTCACCGTCGGCGAGGGGCCGCCGTGGCGCTGGCAGGTCGAAAGCGTCTATCCCGGATGAGCTGCCTCGACGGCGCGCGGAAGCTCAGCCCTCGAGCGCGAACCGACCCAGCACCCTCGTCCCCCCGGCCGACAGTACCTTGTCCGTTCGCACGAGCTCGACGTGCGTGACCTCGAAACGCCCGAAGTCGCGCCCGCGGAGACTGGCCACGTGCTCGATCAGCGCAGCGCTCAGGGGCGCGCCGAAGCGAAGGACGTTCGCGTGGGCGAGGCGGTGTCGCACCCACCGGGACGGGAGCGGGTGCAGCGGGGCGAGCACTCCACCGAGCTCGCGGCGCAACGCGGTCAGGCCGCCGCTCCGCGGATAGAGCTCGGCGAACACCGTGCGCGCAGAGGCGTTGAGGCCGCCGACGTCGACCACGAACGGCCGGTTTCGGCCCGCCACGTCGCGAATCTCGTCCTCGACGCCCCGGGCGTCCGCGAGGCTCAGGATCGTCAGGTGAATCGTGGCCGCGGGATAGGCGTGATGCCCCCGGTCGGCCGCGAGCAGCGGCCGCGTCGCGGCCGCCAGCGAGTCAGCGATCTCGGCCGGCAGCCTGGCGATCACGCTCAGGAAGCGCGGCTCGCCGATCTCGGGCCACCTCTGCCGGCCCGTTCGCCGCCCGGCGGTGCTCGAAAGCCAGCGCCTCGTGAGCTGCCAGTTGGCGGCGTATGCCAACCGGGCGAGGCTCACCAATGCGCGTCGTGGTGCTCCATGACGCCCAAGCCGCGGTCGAGCTCCAGCCCGCCGGGCATGGTGCCCGAGAAGGTCCCGAACGGCTGGCGGTAGCTGTAGCGGACGAGCAGCAGGTTCTCTTGCCGCCGCCGCTCGCACTCCGACTGGAACCCCAGCCGCGAACCGTCGTCGAAGGCGATGGCGTCCAGCCCGTCGAACTCCACCGGCCCCGGCTCCGAGGGGCGGCCGTCGACCCAGATGGCGCGCTCGGATTCCCGCGGCGGATCGTTGATGCCGGCGACCAGGTTCCAGCCGAGCGACCGCCCGTCCTTGGTGCTCCCCACCCCGGCCGACCAGCTCCACACGGTGTGGTGGGGGTGGTAGCCCCCGGACTCGTCCTCGACACCGCGCGCTGGGACCCGCCAGCGGCGCTCGCCGATCCGAACGTCGCACTCGATCGCGACATCGGCGCGCTTTCGCGTCCACACGTACTGGCCCTCGGCGGTGGGGCAGATCGACTCAACCCACCTGCCGCCGCCCACCCGAAGGATCGCCCGCACGGGGCCCGCCTCGTGGCGAGGGGCATCGATGCGCACCAGCGACCCCTCGTTTGGCGCATGGTTGATGATTCCCCCGCTGCCGTCGAGCTTCTCGGTCCACACCTCGCCGCGGGCACCCGGCAGCCTCAACCGGGTGCGCTCCCACATCTGGTTGCCCTCGCGATCCCAGATCGCCCAGAACGTCTGGCCGAGCTTCCCCACGTGTACGCGCGCGACGCACAGCAGGAGCTCGTCGCAGTAGGCGCCCACGTAGCGCCAGTGCTTGAGCCAACGGCCCCCACGGCGCAGCGGCATCCCGGTGGGGGGCAACGGCAAGTCGGGCCGGCCGGGATTGGGGCCACGCCAGGGCAACGAGGGAGTGGCGGCCACCGCTTACTCGATCTTCGCGATCACGTCGCCCGCCGCCACCGAGCCGCCCTCGGCGACCGAGAGCTGGCTGACCGTGCCGTCGCGGTGAGCGACGATCTCGTTCTCCATCTTCATCGCCTCGACCACGCAGATCAGCACCCCGGTCTCGACCTCGTCGCCCTCGCTGACCCCAACTCTCAGGACGGTGCCCTGGATCGGAGACACGAGCGTCTCCGTGGCGTTCCCGGCCGAGGCGCCCCCGCCGGAGGTCTCGCGCCGAGGCGGGCGGCGAAGGCCGGCACCCGAAGCGGGGGCGGTACCGGGGTTGGCGTTGGCGGCCGCCGCGCCGATCACCTTGACGCTGTGCAGGCGCCCGTCCACCTCCACGCGGTAGGTCCGCTCGACGGTCTCCTCCCCCTCCCCCTCCTTCTCGCCGTCCCCCTTGGGCTCGGAAGCCGCCAGGGACGCGAGCCACTTGCGGTCCTCGATCAAGTCGCGGCAGGTGCCGGCGTTTCGCCACTGCTCGGTGGCCAGGAGCGCCTGGTGGAACGGGACCAGCGTGCTCAGGCCCCCGATCTCGTACTCCCCCAGCGCCCGGAGCATCCGCGCCGTCGCCCGGGGGCGGTCCGTGTCCCAGGTGATCAGCTTGGCGACCAGCGGGTCGTAGAGCGGGGTCACCTCGGAGCCGGCGACGACGCCCGAATCGACCCGCACCCCGGGCCCCGCCGGCTCGCGGTAGGACGTGATCTGCCCGGGCGCCGGGGCGAAGTTCTTGTGCGCCGCCTCGGCGTTGATCCGGCACTCGATCGCGTGGCCGCGAAGCTCCACGTCCTCCTGGCCGATCGAGAGCTCCTCCCCCGCGGCGATCAGCACCTGCTCGCGCACGATGTCGATGCCCGTGACCATCTCGGTGACGCAGTGCTCGACCTGCACCCGGGTGTTCATCTCCAGGAAGAAGTAGTCCTCGCCCGCCTGCAGTCCCTCGATCGTCCCGGCCGATCGGTATCCGACGGCCGCCGCCGCGTCGGTGGCGATCTTTCCGATCCGCTCCCGCATCGCCTCGTCCACGAGCGGCGCCGGCGACTCCTCGATCAGCTTCTGGTGGCGCCGCTGGACCGAGCAGTCGCGCTCGCCGAGGTGGATGACGTTGCCGTGGGAGTCGGCGAGCACCTGCACCTCGACGTGACGTGGATCGTCCAGGTAGCGCTCCAGGTACACCGCGGGATCGGAGAAGAACTTCTCGCCCTCGCGCGACGCGCCCTCGAATGCGTCGGCGAGCTCGTCCTCGCTTCGGGCCACGCGAAAGCCCTTGCCCCCGCCCCCGCCGGCAGCCTTGCAGGCCACCGGGTAGCCGATGCCCTCCGCCTCTCGCTTGGCGTCGTCGACGCTCGCGACCGGGGCCGTCGTCCCTGGAACAATCGGCACCCCGGCGTCGGCCATCAGCTCGCGGGCACGCGTCTTTGAGCCCATCGCCTCGATCGCGGAGGCGGGCGGGCCGATGAAGGTCACGCCCGCCTCCTGGCAGGCGGAAGCGAACCGCGCGTTCTCGGCCAGGAAGCCGTACCCCGGGTGGATCGCCTGGGCACCGGACTGCTCTGCCACCGCCAGCAGCCTCTCGACGCTCAGGTAGCTCTCGGAGGGGACCGGCGGGCCGAGGAGATGGGCCTCATCGGCCTCCTCGACGTGGGGGGCGTCACGATCGGCCTCCGAGTACACGGCCACCGACACGATCCCCATCTCCTTCAGGGTTCGCATGACCCGGATCGCGATCTCGCCCCGGTTCGCGACCAGGACCTTCTCGAACATGGCGCGGGAGTCTAGTTAGAGCCCGTCCCAGAACCGGGGCGTGGGAAAGGTCCGGCCGCGGGAGCGGCGAATCCGGGTGGGGCTACGCGGCCCGGAGGCTCGCGCGGGCGTCCTCGCCCATCCAGATCACCTGCTCGCGTCCCGGGCCGACGCCGACGAGCCGGACGGGAACGCCGGCGTTCTCGGAGACGAACTCGAGGTAGTCGCGCGCGGCGGAAGGCAGGTCGGCGGCGCGCCGGCACTCGCCGATCTCGTCCTCGAAGCCTGGGAGCTCCTCGTACTCGGCCTCGGCGGCGTGCAGGACCGACTGGTGGTAGGGAAGCTCGTCCAGCAGCGCCCCCTCGCTGGAGCGATAGCGCACCGCCACTCGCAGCGGATCGATCCCCGCCAGCACGTCGAGCTTGGTCACCGCCAGCGACGACATCCGGTTCAGGCGCACCGCGTAGCGCAGGGCCACGAGGTCCAGCCAGCCGCAGCGCCGTTCGCGCCCCGTGGTCGTCCCCCGCTCGCCGCCTCGCTCGCGGATGTAGGCGCCCAGCTCGTCGTCGAGCTCGGTGGGGAAGGGACCGGCGCCGACCCGGGTCGCATAGGCCTTCGCAACGCCCCAGACCTCGTCGATGTCGGCGGGGCCCACGCCGGCGCCGACGCAGGCGGCCCCGGCGACCGGGTTGGAGGAGGTGACGAACGGATAGGTGCCGTGGTCCAGGTCCAGAAGGGTTCCCTGAGCGCCCTCGAAGATCACCGTTCGGCCGTCGTCGAGCGCCTGCCAGAGGATGTGAGCCGTGTCGGCGATGTAGGGCTCGAGCCGGTGCCCGTAGCGCAGGTACTCCTCGGTCATGGCGTGCAGATCGAGCCGGGGATCCTTGGCGAAGGGGCGGAGCATCTTCTCCTTCGGCTCCAGGGCCGCCATGATCTTCTTGCGCAGGATCTTGGCGTCCAGGAGGTCCTGCACGCGGATCCCCAGGCGGGCGGACTTGTCCGCGTAGCAGGGCCCGATGCCGCGCTTGGTGGTCCCGATTTCGAGCTTGCCCAGCCTCGCCTCTCCGGCGGTGTCGAGCATGACGTGGTAGGGCATGATCAGGTGGGCGTTCGCCGAGATCCGCAGGCCGACCGCGTCGATGCCCCGGCGGCGCAGCCCCTCCAGCTCGTCGATCAGGACCGCCGGATCGATCACCACCCCGTTGCCGATCACGCAGGTCTTGTCGGGATAGAGGATCCCGGACGGGATCAGGTGGAACTTGAACTCCTCGCCACCGCGGACGATGGTGTGCCCTGCGTTGTTGCCGCCCTGGAAGCGCACGACGACGTCGGCCTGCTCGGCGAGCAGGTCCGTGAGCTTTCCCTTTCCCTCGTCGCCCCACTGGGCGCCGACGATCACGATTCCGGGCATGGCGGCAGGATTATGAGCTACCGGCCCCGCGACTCAACGCATCGGGTGCGTGCTAGGCCACCTAATGGATGCCATTCACACACTCGTCGCCGGACGTGGCGGTGGTCTGCAGCGCTCAGGCGACCCGGTAGCGCAGATCGTCGCCAAACAGGGGCAGCGGGTCGCCGCAGATCTCCACCAGCCGCGAGACCGTGCGAGGCCCGATCTCCTCCTCGAGGGCGGCCTGGTCGAGGTTGGTCGTGACGACGATCGAGCGCTGAGCCTCGTAGCGCTCGTTGACGATCGCGTAGAGCTGCTCGAGCACCCAGTCGCTTCGCTTCTCGGCCCCGAGATCGTCTACGTGAAGGAGATCCACCGACGTCAGCCGCTCGAAGAACTCCAGGTAGCCCTCGCCGGCCTCGGCTTCGTAGGTGCGGCGGATGCGCGCCAGCAGCAGGGGCAGGGAGTAGATCGCCACCGTGCGCTCGGCCTCGACCGCCGCCTTGGAGACCAGCATCGCGAGGGTCGTCTTGCCGGTCCCGACGTCTCCCATCAGCCACAGGCCCTCCCCCGAGGCGAGGCGCTCGTCGATTCGCTCCACGAACTCCTTCACCGCGTTGTAGACGGGGGCCTGGGCCCGCGACGTGGCCATGTCGGAGACCGGAGGGCGATCGAAGCTGACACCCCTGTACTTGCGTGGGATCGTCGAGGCGACGCCCCTCGCCCGCCGGCGCGAGAGCCTGCGCTCGCGGCACTCGCACGGGCGGGCCACGTCCTCGGGGCCGAGGATCCAGCCCGAGCCGTCGCAGACGCCGAGCGGGCAGGCTTGGCGGGCGTCGTCCCCGCGCGCCAGCCGGATGGGTCGCGGGGCCGGGCTCACGCCTCCTCGGCCAGGTCGACCAACGGCGGACCTTCGCCCGGCTTCTGCTCCACGGGCCGCTCGCTCCCGCCGGCCCGGTCCACGAACCGCGGATATTGCTCCAGGAAGACCACCGGCACGTCCCCCGTCGGGCCGTTGCGGTGCTTGGCGATGATCAGGTCGGCCTCGCTCGGATCGGCGTCCTCGTCGTACTTCGAGGCCCGGTAGATGAAGGCGACGACGTCCGCATCCTGCTCGATCGACCCGCTTTCGCGCAGGTCCGAGAGAATCGGGCGCTTGTCGGGCCGCAGCTCCGGCGCGCGCGAGAGCTGCGAGACGCCGATCACCGGGACGTTCAGCTCCCGGGCCAGGATCTTGAGGCCGCGGCTGATCTGGCCCACCTGCTCCACCCGGTTGACCCGCGGGTCCTCAGCACGCATGAGCTGCATGTAGTCCACGATCACGAGCCCCAGGCCCCCCTGGCTCGCCGCCAGGCGGCGCCCCTTGGCGCGCAGCTCGAGCAGGCTCAGGTCCGAGGAGTCGTCCAGCCACAGGGGCGCCTTCTCGAGCTCGTTGCAGGCCCGCACGACCCGCGGCCAGTCCCTCGCCGCGACCTTGCCCTTGCGCAGGCGGTCGCTCGGGATCCGCGCGCGGACGCCGATGAACCGGTGCGCGAGCTCCGCCTCGGACATCTCCAGCGAGAAGAAGGCCACGGGCTGCTGGGCCTTGGCGGCCACGTTCTCGGCGATGTTGCAGACGAGGGCCGACTTCCCCAGCGATGGGCGGGCTGCGAGCACGATCAGGTTGCCCGGCTGAAAGCCGCCGAGGAGGTTGTCGAGGTCGCGGAACCCGGATGGCGTGCCGGTCACCTCGCGGTCGCCCTTGGCCAGCGCCTCCAGGCGGTCGATCTCCTCTGCCAGCACGTCGGCGACGAGCCGGAAGTCGCTGGCGCGCTCCTCGTGGGCGACCTTGAACAGCATGGTCTCCGCCTGCTCGACCAGGGCGGCGGGCTCTCCCTCGCGCTCGTGAACGGAGTGCTGGATGCGCTGCGAGGCTTCCAGGAGCCGCCGAAGCAGCGAGTTCTGCTTCACGATCTGGGCGTAATGGCGGGCGTTGCCGGGAGCCGGCACCGTGGAGGCGAGCTCGGAGACGGCCTCCTTGCCGCCCGCCTCCGCCAGCTCCCCCTGCTGGGTCAGGTACTCGGTGACCGTCAGCGCGTCGACCGGCTCGCTGCGCTCGTACAGGCCCTTGACGGCCCGGAAGACGATCCTGTGGCGCTCGCGGTAGAAGTCCTCGTCGCGCAGCCGGATGTCCAGCACCACCGGCGCGATCGCCCCCTCGGACACCATCATGGCCCCGAGCACCGAGGCCTCGGCCTCGAGGTTCTGCGGTGGGATGTGCGTCTGGGCCTGGGCCATCTGTCGCTCGCCGCCGCCGCGAGGCCGCGGCGCGCCGTCTGTCGTCTCGGTCGAGGCGAACCCCACCAGCCGAGGATGCGCCCCGTCTCGGACGGGACGCGAGCAAATCACAGGCGCTCGTCCTCCGAGGGGGCCATTCGCGCAAATGACGGAAAACTCATTTACGGCGCCCTACGCGGGCACCGTAGCCCTACCTCTCCTCGGCGACGATGGTCTTGATCCGGGCGGAGGCGCCGCCGGCGACGTCGATCTCGACCATGTAGGTCCCGACCTCGCGGATCGGGTCCTCGAGCCGGATCCGCCTGCGATCGATCTTCAGGCCGCGAGCCTCGGCGATCGCCTCGGCGATCTCCTTGGCGGTCACCGAGCCGTAGAGCTTGCCGTCCTCGCCGGCTCGGTGCTGGATCGTCAGCACGGTCTTCGACAGGAGCGCCGCGTTCTCCTCGGCCTTCTCGGCCGCCTCGCGGGCCGCGCGCTCGGCCGCCTCCCGGCGGCGGCGCGCCTCCTCCAGGCTGGCCGGGGTCGCCGGCTGGGCGAGCTTGCGGGGCAGCAGGAAGTTGCGCAGGTAGCCCGGCGAGACGTCGATCGCGTCGCCCGCCTTGCCCAGGCTCTCCACGTCCTCGAGCAGGATCGCCTGCGCCATGCGCCCGGCCTAGCGCTCGCCGACGTAGGGCAGCAGGGCGATCTCTCGCGCCCGCTTGACCGCCAGGGCGAGCTGCTTCTGGTGGCGTCGCGACAGCCCCGTGACCCGCCGGGAGCGGACCTTGCCGCGATCGGAGATGAAGCGCCTCAGCGTGCCCAGGTCCTTGTAGTCGATGAGCTCGACGTTGATGCGCGTGTACTTGCGGGGCCGAAACCGATCGGCCCCACGGGGGCGCCGGCGGCCCCCTCCGGGGCCGCCCGGCGGGCCGGTCGACGGTCGACGTCCCCGAGCCATCAGGCCCGCCCTCGCATGTCGTGACGCGTGCTCATCGTGGTCGAGTGCGCCCGCGGACTGACGATCCCAGCGGGCGCGAGAGGCGCATGATAGCCGGGCCATGGGGCTCGCCCACGGCCGCGGCATGCGGCTTGGCGCCGCCCTAGAAGGGGATGTCGTCGTCCGCCGAGCCGACCGCGGCCGGCGTCGAGTCCTCGAAGTCCGAGGTGTCGGCGGGGACGTCGGACTGTGGCGCGCTGCCGTTCGCGGCGCCCCGGTCGTCGCGCGCGCCCAGGAACTGGACCGAGTCGGCGATGATCTCCACGCTTTGGCGCTTGGTCCCGTCCTGTGCCTCCCACTCACGCCACTCGAGACGGCCGTCGATCGCCACCGGACGGCCCTTGGACAGGTAGGTGGCGCAGTTCTCGCCCTGAGCGCCCCACACCGTGACGTCGAAGTAGTTGGGCTTGTCGACCCACTCGCCGCTGGAGGCGTCTTTGCGGCGGCTGTTGACGGCGACGCGCAGCTTGCAGACCGAGGTGCCGCTGGAGAGGCTCCGCAGCTCGGGGTCGCGGGTCAGGTTGCCGGTGATGACGACGCGGTTCAGGTTGGTGCTCGCCACAAGTGTTCCCTTCTCACTCGATTGATCCGTCGTTCAGTCTAAGGACGGAAGCGGCGCGTTTCGCCCCCCCGAGCCCCTGGAATGCGCAACGAGCGGGTTTAGCTCTCGGCCTGCGGACGGGATTCCGCCGAGGGGCTCGAGGCCGGAGCCTCGTCCTGCTCCTCTCCGGCGGCCTCATCCGCCTGCTCGTCCCCGGCGGCCTCCGCGCCCTCCGGCTCCGAGCTCGGCGCGGAAGCCCCATCCGAGGTCTCGCCATCCTCGGCGGCCTCGTCCCCTGGCCCTCTCTCCTCGCCGTCGGACGTGGAATCGGTGGGCCCTGATCCGGCCGACGGCCGACGGCCGCCGCGCCCCTGCACGCCGCCGGAGGTCGTCATCGCGGGCGGAGGGACGATCGCCGGCGTCTCCGGATCGACCCGGAAGATCCGGAAGCGAAGGACGCCGTCGGCGATCCGCAGGTTGTGGTCGAGGTCGTCCAGCACCCCGCCGTCGGTCTCGAAGCGAAACAGCCGGTAGTCGGCCTCCGTGCGCTGGCGGATCTCGTAGGCGAGCTTTCGCATCCCCCAGCCCATGTCGTGCTTCAGGGTGCCGCCCGCCTCGATCCGGCCCTTCGCCTCGGAGGCGATCTGCTCCCGGCGCTCGTCCGGGATCTCCGGGTCGAGCATCAGGACCAGCTCGTATTCGCGTGCTGTGTCGCTCAAGACGGCGAGCGACTATAGCGGTCGCAAGGCAGCCGGCCGGGGCGCCGCCGCGGGCGCTGGGGTTGTACATGCCCGATGAGGAGCACAGCGCGGATCCGCTGGCCGAAGCTGGCCAGGCTGACGGTGGCGGGCATCGCCGGAGCCGCCCTCGTGCTCGTGTTGCCGAGCCTGCTTCGCCGTCCCGAGCCACCCTCGCTGGAGCCCGACATCGGCCTGGCGCAGCCGCCCTCGCCGCCGACCGTCCCGGCATCCCGGCGTGCCGTCCCGCACCGGGGAGCCGATCAACGGCACGTCCGCAAGGGAAGCTCGCGCCGGGGTCGGGGCAGGCACGCTCACGGTCAATCCGGCGGCGCCGAGCGCCAGCACGATCGAGGCCGGCCCGCCGAGCCCGCGCCACGACCCGCCTCTGCGGCTGCGCCTTCTCCCCCCGTGGCCGCCGCCGTCGCCTCGCCAACCCTGCCCTCGCCGGCTCCCGCCGCGCCCCCCGCGGCCCCGGCGCCCGCTCCCGCTCCGCCGCCTTCGCGGCCGACCGCGACGGACGTCCATCGGCCTCCCGCCCCGGCGGAGTTCGGATTCGAGCGTTGATGCGACCGGTGGAAAGCGACGGTTGCCACCCATCGCGCGGCCAACCGTGCCTTGGTCGTGGCGGACGTCCCGTAAGCCGGCTCAGCCCGATCCGTGCCGTCTGTTGCGCCACCGTCTTCCTGGCCCTCGTGGCGGCCGCGCCCGCGCGCGGCGGCGCCTACCGCGCCGCGCTCTGCAACCCGGGACTCGGCGCGGGCCACGCCGACGCTGCCTTCGCCCGCAGCTCCCCGCGCTTCGTGTCCCGGGCCGCTTGCGCGGCCGGGGGCGAGGGGCTTTCGGTCAAGAGCCGTGCGGCAACCCGGGGCGGGCGCTGGGGGGCGTGGATCGTCCCCGCGCCGCCGGGGACCCTGATCCGAAGGCTCAGCGTCAGCGCGGCCGGCGCCGCCGGCGGGGGCAGGGTCCCGGAGCTCCTGCGCGGCCCCAAGGGGCATTGGCGGCCATTCGCCACGCCCTCGAGGGACCTGGCGAGGTTCAGGTGGTCCGGCGCGCCCGCCCGCGGCTTCGCGGCGCGGCTTCGCTGCCGCAGGCTGTCGGGCTGCCCTCGGGGGCGGCCGGCGCGCCTGCGGGTCAAGCGCCTCGCCCTCCTGCTCGACGACCGCGCCCGTCCGCGATTGGGTCTCGCCGGGTCGCTGTTCGCCTCTGGAAGCCGGCGTGGCAGCCAGGTCGCCGCCGCGTCGGCAACCGACACCGGGGCCGGTGTGAGGGGGTTCCTCTTGCAGGTGAACGGCCAGCCGTTGGCGGGGCACACGCTCGCCTGCCGGCTCGCCGACGGCGTCGCCATCCGGCTTCGGCCCTGCCGGCGGCGGGCGAGCACGGCGTTTCGGGCCGTGACCGCCTCACCTCCGTTTCGCCAGGGCCCGAACGCGGTGCGCGTCTGTGCCAGCGACTACGCCGTCAGCACCGCGGCCAACCGGGCCTGCGCCGTGCGCCGGATCAGGGTCGACAACCTATGCCCGCTGTCGAGGGTCTCGCGCGGCACCACCGTCCGGGCCCGGCTCAGAAGACAGGGCGCCGGCGCGATCGTCGCCGGGCGCCTGCTCGACCGCGAGGGCAGGGCCGTTTCCGGCGCCCGGATGTGCGTGGCCACCCGGGTTCGGTTGCGCGGGGTCGCCGAGCGAGTCGCGGCGACGCCGCTTACGGACTCAGAGGGCCGGTTTCGGACCGCGCTCGCCGGGGGGCCCAGCCGCGAGGTACGGATCGCCCACTGGCCGAGCGCCGCAACCGTGGTCGAGCGAGCGCTCGCGCTGCGGGTCCCGGCCCGCCCACGCCTACGCCTTCGGCCCGATCGGCCGATCCCCAACGGGGGGCGGGTTCGCTTCCTGGTCCGCCTGCCCGGCCCCGCGGCCGCGCATCGCCGGGTGCGCATCCAGGCTCGCACGGGCGAGCGCCGCTGGCTGCAGCTTCGCGCCGGCGTCACGGCCCACAACGGGGCCTACCGTGCCGCCTATCGCTTCCACGCCACCACCGGACGCCGCACGTACGCGTTTCGCGCCGTGGTCCCGAAGCAGAACGGCTATCCGTATGAGGCCGGGCGCTCGAGGGTGAAGCGCGCGGTCGTGGTCGGCTGACGCTCAGGCGGCGGCGTGTGCCTCGCTCTTGGCCCGGATGTCGGCCAGCTGCTCCTCGATCCAGACGCCGGGGTCGCGGTCGCGAACGATCTCCCGCAACCGCGCCGCCCGCAGGGCGCGCTCCTCGGGGCTCATGGTGAGCGCCCGGTGGATGGTGTCGGCCTGCTCCTGGATGTCGAACGGGTTCACCGTCAGGGTGCAGTCGCCCAGCTCCTCGTGGGCCCCGGTGTTCTCCGACAGCATCACGACCCCGTCGCGGGTGTTGACGGCGGGGGCCTCCTTGGCGACCAGATTCATGCCGTCGAACAGCGAGTTCACCACCAGCAGGTCGCAGTGCTTGTAGCGGGCCACGGCCTCGGGGAAGTTCTCGTAGATGCGCAGGTCGATCGGCATCCAGTCGGTGGTCCCGTGCCGGTGGTTGACCACCGCGACCAGCGCCTCGATCCGATCCAGGTACTCGGCGTACTCCGGGACGTCGGTCCGCGACGGCTGCAGATGCGCGATGAAGGTCACCCGCTCGCGGAACTCGGGGTGCTGCTGGAGGAAGGTGTCGAACGCCGTGAACCCCCGCAGCACGTTCTTGGAGAGGTCCGCGCGGTCGACGCGGAGGACCAGGTGGTCGCGGCGGCGGCGCAGCAGCTCCCGCTCGTACTCGGCGACCTGCGGTGAGGCCGCCGCGCGCTCCAGCCGTCCCGCGTCGATCCCCAGGGGATACGCGCGGACCCAGGTCTCGCGTCCCGAGTGGATGACCGCCCCGCGCTCGTAATCGACCTCCAGCTCCATCAGCTCCCTGCAGGAGTGCAGGAAGTTGCGGCAGTAGGCGGTGGTGTGGAAGCCGATGATGTCGTTGGCGAGCAGTCCGCGATAGACCTCCTCGCGCATCCGCCCCGGCAGGATCCGCCAGCTGTCGGGCTGCGACCACGGGATGTGGACGAAGTGGTGCAGCAGCACGTCCGGGCGAGCCTCCCGGATCAGGGCGGGGCACGTGTAGAGGTGGTAGTCGTGGAGCATCACGAGCGGCTCGGACTCGCCCTCGATCGCCCGCAGCACCGCGCTCGCGATGTCGGCGTTCACGACCTTGTAGCCGTAGTCCCAGGCGTCCGACTCCTCCTGGCGGATGTCGGGGGCGTTGGACAGGTCCCAGAGGTAATGCTGGATGAACCACAGGATCGGGTTGGCGATCACGTTGTAGAAGCGGTCGTAGGCGTCGGCATCGCTTTCCACCAGCAGGACCTCGTAGGAGACCTCGTCGAGCTCGACCGAGACCGGCTCGCCCGCGGCCTCGCGACCGACGGCGACGTCCTCGTCGGTCATCGCCGAGGCGATCCACAGAGCGCCCCGGTGGGCGACCAGCCCGCTGAGCGCGGTGACCAGCCCGCCCCCGCCCCGGCGGACCGTGCGCTCGCCCGACTCGTCGCGCTCGAACTCGGCCGGGCCGCGGTTCGAGACGATCACCAGTCGGCCGTCGGTGGGCATCATCGAGCTCCGCCACGCCGCGACATCACAGGCTCCCGAGCAGCTCGAGCCAATCGCGAAGGAGACGGGGCGTCAGGAACATCTCCCTGGTGCGCTCCTTGCCGGCGCGCCCCAGGCGCTTGGCGAGCTCCGGGTCGCGGAGCACGCTCGCCACGCGCTCGGCGGCCTCCTCCGGGGAGGTGATGAGGAAGCCGGACTCGCCGTCGACGATCTGCAATGGGATGCCACCAACCTTCCCGGCTACGGTAGCCCGTCCCTTCCAGAGCGCCTCGGTGACCGTGAGCCCGAACCCCTCGCGAAGCGACTTCTGCATCACGACGTCGGCCTGGGATTGAAAGGCGTTGACCTCGATCGCGCCGACGTTGTTCAGGTTGTTGAGGATCTTGATGTCCTGGTCGCCGTCGGCGTAGCTGAAGGTCTGGTGGAAGAACTCCCACCCCTCGGGGTCGTCGGTGGCCATCGAGCCCACCAGGGCGAGCTGCACCTCCGGGATCTCCTCGCGCACCAGCCGGAAGGCGTCGATGACGCCCATCGGGTCCTTCCAGGGATCGAAGCGGGAGACCTGGCAGATCAGGGGACGCTCGACGTCGATTCCGAACTGCTGGCAGACGTAGGCGGCGTCGTCGGGGGACAGGGCCATGTTCTTCGGCGAGAGCGGGTCGATCGCGGGCGGGATGATGCGAGCCTGGCCGTCGATGCCGGCCGGCACGTACTGCTCCGTGTGCCAGACCGTCTCGTCGTACCCCGCCAGGAGCGGCAGCAGCCGGCCGAGGGTGTCGGCGTTGGGCGTTGACATGTCGATATGACATCGCCAGATCCAGGTTCGCGCCCGGTCGGGAGCGTTCTCGCGAAGCGCCGCCGGCTGCGGGTCGTGGACCACGATCACGTCCCAGTCGTCGTCGAGGCTCTGCGCGTTCATCACGTTGTAGGCCTCGAATACCTCCCACTCCTGCTCGGTGATCCCCTGGGGATCCCCCTGGAGCGAGTTGTGCATCAGCTTGGTCACGTTGAAAAACTCCTCGCGGCCGAGGATCACACGCCAGTGTGCGTCGAGCCCCACGTCGCGCATCAGGGGGACCATCGTGTAGAGGATCTCGGAGACCCCCCCGCCGAACGCGGTCGCGCTGACGTGCAGGACCCGCTTGCCGTGAAGCGGCTCGGCGAGCTCCCGGATCCGCTCCACTAGACCCCGCCCGACCAGGTGGGTGTAGTCGGCGAGCGATCGCTCCCCTAGCGCGACGTCCTGAAGCACGGCGTCAGCCTACTTTTTGCCTCAGCCTGCTTTTTGGCGCAGCCGCGCGATGCCGCTGTCGAGCTCGCGGACGATCGTCTCGTGGAGCTCGGGGTTGGCGGCCGCGACGCACGAGATCTGGAACTCCGCGCCGGAGCCGAGGACGGAGCTCTCGGCGAGCGGCCTGCCCCAAGCATCGGTGACCACCGCTTCGGCCTCCTCCAGGATGAGCGCCGCCGCGGCCAGGTCGTAGGGGGAGTTGTTGAGCACCACCCCGTTTCCGACGCGCTCGAACTCCTCCCGCATTCCCGGCACCTCGGCGACGATCCGGGGCCCCGGCTCTATGTACGCGTCGAGTTGCCCGGTGACGATCCGGGTCATGTCGTAGGTCGCCGACCCCAGGTCGAACGTCGCCCCGCCCACCGAGGAGGCGTCGATGAGCTCCCCGAGGACCTCGGCGATCGCTCGTACCGGGCGTCCGCGAAGGCCATAGGCCCAGAACATGCGGGAGAGATCGCGATTTCGCGACAGCGCGGGCGTGGGATCCAGGCCGCGGCCGCGCTCGGCCACGAACGCTCTGCCGGACTTGATCTCGACCACGCAGCCCGCCTCCACGTCGCCCATCCGCGCCCCACCGGTGCCGTCGAGCGGTGCGGCCGCGACCGACACGCACGCCGCCTCCAGGCCCGCCATCGCGGGACGGGTGCCGTCGATCGGGTCCACCACCAGGACTCTGCTCGGCCGCCCGGCCGGCGCCACGAGTCCCCGGTCCTCCGAGTAGAAGGCGACCTCTGGCGCTCGCTCGGCCAGGAATCGCTCCAGGAATCGCTCCGCGCGCTCGTCGATCGCGAACGTGATGTCCCCGCCCCGCCCGGCGCCGGCATGGGCGCGGCCGGCGTGCTCGCCGAGCTCCGGCAGAACCTCTTCGCGCAGCGCGAGCGCGAGGTCCAGCGCCAGCTCACGCGGCGATCCGGACACCGTCATCCGTCTTGTGCGCGCAACGGCTAGACGTTGTCCGGACGCTCGCCGAGCTCGACGTCGACGTCCTGCGTCTGCCCGTCGCGGATGATCTCGAGCGTCACCCGGTCTCCGGGGGCGTGCTGCGCGATCAGCTTCGGGAGGTCCGACTCGCCGACGATCTCCTGCCCGTCCACGGCGACGATCACGTCACCTCCGGTCGACACCTTGAGCCCTTGGAACTCGATCTCGTGGTCGCCGGCTTTGATCCCCGCCTTCTCCGCGGGCCCGTCCTTCACGACCTTGCTGACCAGCGCGCCCGTGTCCGTGGGCAGTCCCAGACGGTCGGCGAGCTGCGGATAGAGCGCCTGCGTCGTGACGCCGATGTACGCGTACTTGACCTCGCCGTGCTCGCGCAACTGGCCCAGCGAGCGCTTGACCAGGTCGATCGGGACGGCGAACCCGACCCCCTCGTTGCCGCCGGAGGTCGTGTTGATCTGCTGGTCGATCCCGATCACCCGGCCGTCGGCGTCGAGCAGCGGGCCGCCCGAGTTCCCTGGATTGATCGAGGCGTCGGTTTGGATGGCCCCCTCGATCTGAAACTGGGTGAGGGACGGAATCGAGCGGTCGGTCGCCGAGACGATCCCGACCGACAACGATTGCTCCTGGAAGAACGGGCTGCCGATCGCCGCGACCGGCTGTCCCGCCTTCACGTCCTTGCTGATCCCGAGCTCGAGCGGGTGGAGGTCGAGCCCGTCGGCATTCACCTTCAGCAGCGCGACGTCGGCGTCCGGATCGATGCCCACGATGTCCGCCCCGACCTGGTTGCGGTCCGCGAACTGGACGAATACCTCCTTCGCCTGGTGGATCGGGCCTCCCCCGCCGCTGGTCGCGTCGGTGACGACGTGGGCGTTGGTCGCGATCTCGCCGTCGGCGGACAGCACGAACCCGGATCCCTCCGCGGCCGAGCCGCCGCTTCCGAGGATGTCCGAGTCGCCCCCCGGCAGGATCGAATGGACCGTGACCACGCCCGGCGCGGCGTGCTCGTAGACGGCCTGGGGATTGAAGGCGCCGGGCTCCGACTGCACCACGACCGTCTTCGCGGTGCCCCCCGAGGTGACCGCGCCCGTGGTCACGGAACCGCCGGAGTCGTCGTCCCCGCAGGCCCCGAGGACCAGGGCAGCGACCACGGCGAGGGTCGCCGCCGGTGCGCGACGGCTCACGCGGAGCCTCGCTCGCGGGCGGGGGCGGGAAGGCGCAGGCTGAACTCCGTCTGTTCCCCGTCCGAGGTGAGCCCGAGCTCGCCCCGCATCCTCTGGGCGAGCTCACGGGCGATCGCCAGCCCCAGCCCCGAGCCGCTCACGCTGTCGCCGGTGTAGAAGCGGTCGAACACCCGGCCCCGAGCCAGCGGGTCGATGCCGGGCCCGTCGTCCCTGACGACGAGGCTCGCGGCTCCGTCCCGGGGCCGGGCCCCGATCGAGATCGAGGTCCCTTCCGGCGTGTGCGTGAGCGCATTGTCGATCAGGATACGCATGATCTGGGCGACCCGATCGGCATCCGCGAGCGCCACCGCGGGGCGCTCGCCATCGACCTCGATCGACGATCCGTGGCGTTCGGCGGCCGGCCCGAACTCCTCCGCGACGCTCTGCGCGAGCTGTGCCAGGTCCACCTGCTCGCTGCTGACCTGGAGCGCGTCAGCGTCCAGCTTCGAGAGGTCCAGGAGGTCCGCCGTGAGCTTCGTCAGGCGGGCCACCTGCTCGCGCATCGTGCGCATGAACTCGCTCCGCACGGCGGGATCGGGCTCCTCTTCGTCGAGGAGCTCGACGAACCCGCCCAGCGAGAAGATCGGCGTTCGCAGCTCGTGCGAGGCGTTGGCGATGAACTCCTTGCGTGCCTGGTCGAGCCGGGACAGCCGCTCCCGCATCTCGTTGAAGCTGGCTGCGAGCTGACCGACCTCGTCCGTTCCCTCTTCCGGGATCGGCGTCGTGAAGTCGCCCTCGGCAAGCCTCTGCGCGGCGGCATCCAGCCGCCCCAGCCGCTTGGCGTGGGCGCGCGCCACGAGCCAGCCCGCCGCCAGCGCCCCAGCCAGGGCGATCGCGCCCGCGATCAGGATGTCCTTCCTGACCACCACGACGGCGTCGTCCACGTCGTCCAGCGGAGTGGACAGCACCGCGAGCCACCGCGCGCGTTCCCCCGGGGGAAGCGGGATGGCGACCTCCCCGCGCCGTTCGCCGGCGACCTCCTCGACGCCGGATTCCGCCTGGCCGCTGCTCGCGGCGCGCGCGGCGACGCGGGCCTGAGAGGCGTTCGGCAGCGTTCCCGGCCCGGAGGACGACACGGGCCTCGGTTGGGCTGCGTCGGCGCCGGAGGGAACCGCCAGCACGGTGACGGCCGCGCCGGTTCGCCCCGCCAGCCCCCCGACGAGGACCCGGAGCTCCGCCGCGGACGCGTCGCGCCGCAGCGCCGCCACCAGCCGCCCGCTGTCGGCCGACCCGACCCGCTCCAGGCGGTCCAGCTTGTCGTCGGTCAGGTTCGAGCGAAGCTGCGGAACGACGTACAGGTAGACGAAGCCGATCGCCACGGCGGTGATCACGAAGAACAGCGCCGCGAGGCGGTTGCGGACGCTGTTCATTCCTCGGAATCGCGGAAGCGATATCCGACTCCGCGCACCGTGAACAGGTACTCCGGCGTGCGCGGGTCGCGCTCGAGCTTCTCGCGCAGGTGGCGGATGTGGACGTCGATGGTGCGGGGGTCGCGGTAGGCGGAGTCGCCCCAGACCTGCTCCAAGATCATCTCGCGCGTGTGAACCCGGCCCGGGGATCGCGCCAGCGTGGCGAGGATCTCGAACTCCACGTAGGTGAGGCGGGTCTGCTCGCCGCGCATCGTGACCACCCGGCGCTCGAAGTCGATCTCGAGCTCACCGGCGCCGATGCGCTCCTCGCGGCCCGGCCGGGCTCCGAGCATCTCGGCCCTTCGGAGCGTCGCGCGAACCCGGCTTCGGAACTCGCGGACCGAGAACGGCTTGGTGATGTAGTCGTCGGCCCCCATCTCGAGCCCGAGGACCTTGTCGATCTCGTCGTCCTTGGCCGTGAGCATGATGATCGGGACCTGGCTGCGGCTGCGCATGCGCCGGCAGACCTCGATCCCGTCCATCTTCGGGAGCATGATGTCCAGCACCACGAGGTCGAACCGCTGCTGGGCGAAGCGGTCGAGCGCCTCGCGGCCGTCCGTGGCCGCCACCACCTCGTAGCCGTCCTTGCGAAGCGGATACGTGAGCAGAGTCTGCACGGAGTCCTCGTCGTCCACGAGGAGTATTCGAGCCGATCCCTCGGCCGCTGCCATGCCCACAGGGTAGTTTGCGCCCCCTACGGTGATCAGCGTCCGCCTCTACCGTGAAGCGTTCGCTCCGGCCCTGGTGGCGATGGTCGTCCTGTTGTTCTCGCTTCAGGGCCGACCCGACCCCCTGCCCTCGGTCGTCGCGTCCGCCGAGTTCGACCAGCGCGCCGCAGGGAAGCTCGACCGCGAGATCGTGACCGCTGCGCCTGAGCGCACGCCCGGAAGCGACGGCGACGCGGCGATTGCCGCGATGGTCGAGCGGCGGTTCGAGAGCGTTCGGGAGGGCGAGGTCACCGAGCAGCGGTTCGGCGACGACGGGGGGCTTCGCAACGTGATCTTGACCCTGCCCGGCGAGTCTCCTCGAAGCGTCGTGGTGATGGCCGCGCGCGACTCGGCCAGCGGCCCTGGCGCAGCCTCGAGCGCTGCCGCCACCGCGACGCTGCTCGAGCTCCTCGACAAGCTGCAGACGGCCAGGCACACCAAGACGCTCGTCTTCGTGTCGACGGACGGCGCCAGCGACGGGGCCACGGGAGCACGGGCGTTCGCGAAGCAGTTCCCGGGGCGCGACCTGGTCGACGGAGCGATCGCCCTGTGGCAACCGGGCGCGGCGATCTCGGGCGCACCCTCCCTGCTCGACGCCTCCGCCGGCTCGCAGAGCCCCTCGGCCCAGCTCGTTCGCACGGCGGAGCGGGCCCTTGCGGACCAGACAGGGCTCCGGCCCCGGCTCGCGGGCCCGTTCGAGGAGCTTTCCCGGCTCGCCCTTCCCAGCGGGCTTGGCGAGCAGGCCGTGTTGATCGAAAACGGGATCGACGCAGTCGGCCTGAGCTCGATGGGCGAGCGACCGCTTCCCGTGACAGCCGACCAGCCCGCGGACCTCTCGGAGGCCGCGCTCGGAGACATCGGGCGGGCCGCCCTGCTCCTGGTGGCGACGCTGGACGGAAATCCCGAGCCACCCGAGCACGGTCCCGCCGCCTACCTGAACCTGGCCGGCAACCTGGTGCCGGGCTGGGCGCTCGCGCTCCTCGCGTTGACCCTGCTGCTTCCGGCGGCGCTGACCTCGGTCGACGCCCTGGTACGAGCTCGCCGAGCCGGGGCCCGAGTCGGCTGGGCCCTTGCCTGGGCGTCCTCCAGGGCGCTGCCGCTGCTGGCCGCGCTGCTGTTCCTGTACCTGCTGGCGCTGACCGGGATCGTCACCAGGCCCGCGTTCCCGTTCGACCCGAGCCGGTTTCGCGTCGGAGGGGGGCAGATCGTCGCCGTAGTGTTCTTGGCGGCCGTGGTCGCCTTGGGCTACCGCGCGATCCGCGGCTGGCGCCTTGCGGCGGGGATCCCCGCCGAGCTGGCCCGGCCCGCGCTCGGCGCGGTCTCTGCCGCCGGTGTCACCTGTGCCTGGCTCGCCGATCCGTACCTGGCGCTGCTGGTCGTCCCCATGGCCCACGTCTGGCTCGTCGGAGCGCGGCGTCCGGGAGGGCTCGCGTGGCCGAGGGTCGCCGCGGCGATCGCCCTGGCGCTGGTTCCCCTCGCCGCGGCGGTGGCGCAGGTCGGCGGGCGGCTGAACCTGGGGCTGACCGCTCCGTGGCATTTCCTGTTGATGGTCGGCGACGGGCAGATCGGCTTCGTGCCCGTGATCGCGCTCTGCCTGCTCGCCGGGTGCATGGCGGGCTTGATCGCCGCCGGCCTGCGGCGGGCGCCGGCGACGTCCGGTCCGCCCCCCGGACGCGAACGGCCGCCTGCGTTGCCGTTCGACGTCGAGCGGCAACCCGTCGGCTCGGCCGTCGGCGCCCACGTGGACGCATCTCCGATACCAGCGAGCCGGCATGATGACGATCTAGGGGGTGACGGATGACCGGCTGCGGAATCCCGCGGCGAGGCATCCACGACACGGACGTTTCCACGACTCGCAAGGACGAGAGAGTGACTTGGCTCAAGCAACAGGTGGCACTTGGCCGCTACAACGTCGACGCCGACGCGGTGGCCGGGGAGATCCTGAGCAAGCTGCGGCTTGCGCACAGCGCTCGCCGGGCCCTTCGCTCCCACCCGAGCGCGCGGCCGAGCGCTCGAGAGCGCGTGCCGCCCCACGAGTGATCGCGAGCTCACGGGCCAGGGAAGCGATCAGGACCGAAGCTGGTCGAAGCCGACCGGCGGACGCTCGGCGCCGTCGGCCTCCCTCAACACCACGCCTTCTCCGCTCTCCACGGTCCCGATGGAGGTGAGGGTCGAGCCGGTGGCCCGCACCCGGGTCCCGGCCTCCTCGACGCGGTCCGGCGCCAGCGCGACCAGCAGCTCGTAGTCCTCGCCGCGTCCCGCGGCGAGATCGTGGGCGCTCAGGCCGGCCGCCGTGGCGACCTCGGCGACCCCCTCCTGCGCCGGCAGGCGCTCGAGCTCGATCGCGAGCCGCACGCCGGAGGCCGCCGCGACGTGCCCGGCGTCGCCCCCGAGCCCGTCGCTGACGTCGATCATCGCCCTCGCGCCCGCCGCGGCAAGCTCCCGCCCGGCCGCCAGTCGCGGACACGGCTCGAGCTGGCGGCGGCGCAGCGCGTCGGCGACCTCGGGCTCGACCGCGCCGGCGAGCTCCGGGCGCTCGAGCACCAGCAGCCCGGCGGCCGCTCCTCCGAGCTCGCCGGTGACCGCCAGGACGTCCCCGGGCCGGGCGCCGGCGCGGCGCACGAGCTGGTCGGCTGAATCGCAATGTCCGACGACGGTGATCGCGATCCACAGGACCGGCGAGCGGGCCAGATCGCCGCCCAGCACCGCTACGTCATGCTCGGCGGCGAGTCCCGCGAGGCCTTTCGCGAGCTCCAGGCAATCCGCCTCGCCGAGCCCCTCGGGAAGCCCGAGCTGGACGTATGCCTCGCCGGGCGCCGCCCCCATCGCCGCCAGATCGGACAGCGCCGCCGCGAGCGCCTTCGCCCCAACGGAGCGAAGCGGCGCGGTCTCGAGCCGGAAGTGGACGCCCTCCACGAGGGAGTCCACAGAGGTCGCGGTTGCGCCCCGGGGCTCGGTGACCGCGGCGTCGTCGCCGCTGGCCACCACGGTCCGGGCATGGGCCGCGGGCGGCCGGCCGGCGCGGGCCTCGTCGATCGCTTCGACCATCCGCGCGATCAGGTCGAACTCGTTCATGCGCTCACGGGGCGCCCACATTGATGCCTGCCGCCGGGCGGGCCGTCACGCGGGGACCCCCACGGAGAGCTGGTACGCGGAGAGGCCCAGGACGAGCACGGCCAGCGCACGGTCGCGGGCGACCGCGACCAGCGGCAGCGCCCAGACGAGGTACCACGGTGTGAGGTAGGCGGTGGCGCAGAGCAGGCCGACTGCGGCCCAGGCGGCGGCGCGCACCCAGTCGCCGCCCCGAGCGGCCCAAACGAGCAGCCACAGGAACAACAGCCCGTAGGCGGCAACCAGCACGGCACGGACCAGGTCGAGATCGAGCCCGGTGATCCTGCCCAGCGTGGCCGGAACTCCGTGATAGCTGACCGTCTGCTGGCTGCCCGTGATCGCCGAGAAGCCGTCCAGGGCCGAGAGCCCGAAAGCGGCGAGCGCTGCGGCGCCGATCGCGAGGACCGCGACCGCCAGTCCCGCGAGGAACCGGGCGCGCCGTGCCGCTTCGGTCGCGAGCAGCGCGAACGGCAAGGTGATCGCGGCCGGGACCTTGATCGCGATTCCCGCCGCCGTGGACGCTCCTGCGCGCGCCTCGCCGGCCCCGACCACGAGGGCCACTCCGGCCACCATGGCGAGGGCCATCAGCCCGTCGTTGTGAGCGCCGCCGATGACGTGCACGAGCACCAGCGGGTTGAGCGCCACGAAGGCCGCCGCCGGCCCGGGAGCGAGGCCGCGGACGGCGGCCAGGCGCGCGACCACGGCGGCCAGGCCCAACACCGAGAGCGCGGCCAGCGCCTTCAGCCCCCAGAGCGCTCCCGGGACCCCCACGAGCCCCAGCGGATAGGTGGCGAGCGTGAACAGGGGCCCGTAGACGCT
Organism: Solirubrobacterales bacterium; assembly: GCA_044871225.1. Lineage (GTDB taxonomy): Bacteria > Actinomycetota > Thermoleophilia > Solirubrobacterales > 70-9 > AC-56. The sequence goes on along the minus strand of JBIOZP010000008.1, from coordinate 11,047 downwards.
CGTCGCGTCGCGGTAGTCCTGCACCCGGGAGGCGGCCATGTCGTGCGGGATCGCCGCCGGCGCGAAGTCGTAGGGGTTCAGCCCGTGGACCGCTTCGAGCCGAGCGTAGGAGATGTAGCTGAACACGTCCAGCGACAAGAGCGGCGGAGCCAGCGCGAAGGCGAGCGCACCACAGACGATCGCCCCCCGGACGAGGCGCCGGCCGAGTGCCTGCGAGCAGGCCACGAACGCCAGGTAGGCGGCGAAGGCGACCCAGAGCGCGGCCACGTAGCCGCCCGGGCCGATCCCGGTGCCGCCGCCGTACGGGCCGAGCAACCACCGGGGGGAGCCCGCGTTCGTGCCGGGGACCAGCTCGGCGCCCGGGGCGGCGAGCGGGACGGCGGCGAGCGCGAGCGTCCCCAGCGCCAGGACGCCCAGCATCCGCCGGCTTGGCCTCAGGGGGCGCCGCCTCCGCCGGTCCCACCGCCGGAGTTGCCCTGCGACCCTCCGCCGCCTGTCCCCCCGCCTCCGGGGGTGGGCGCGGGCCCCTGGCCGGCGCCGGGCGCGTAGAGGTTGGGCGGGTACTGCCCGTTCTGAGTTCCCTGGTCGCCCGAGGTGCTCGGGACGGTGGACGTTCCCGGGGTGCCGCCGGACGACGGATAGTCGCGCGAGCTCGATCGAGAGACCGAGTGCGACCCGGTCCAGGTCGAGAACTCCACCGGGTTCTCGGGTCGCGGGAAGTCAGGGCAGTCGCTGCCCTGGGCGGCGAGCATGTAGTCGTGCCAGATCGGCGCCGCGAGGGTGCCGCCGAACGCGTTCTCGCCCATCGAGGCCCGGGCGTCCGGGTAACCCACCCAGACCGCGGTGGAGAACCGCGGCGTGTAGCCGACGAACCAGGCGTCGGTGAAGTTGTCCGTGGTCCCGGTCTTCCCGGCCTCCCCCGCGCAGCCGATGCTGGCCGCGGTCCCCGTGCCGGAAGTGATCACGCCCTTCAGCACGTCGGTGACCTCGTAGGCGATCCCGTCGGAGAACGCCCGCGTGCGGTCCCCCTCCTCGGGCACGTCCACGTCGCCGTTCGGGAACTCCACCCGGCTGATCGCCGTGGCCGTGTTGCGGATGCCGCCGTCGGCGAGGGTCGCGTAGGCATTGGCCATCTCGAGCGGCGTGACGCCGATCCGCAGCCCGCCGATGCCCTCCGCCGGGACCCCGTCCAGGTGAGTGGTGATGCCCATGTCGTAGGCCGTCTTACGGACCTCATCGGGGCCCACGTCGAGGTCGAGCTGGGCGAAGACGGCGTTCACCGAGTGCACCGTGGCGTCGCGGACGCTCATCGTGCCGCCGCCCGGCTCGGCGTTGTGGACGGTCCAGGTGGTGATCCCGTCGTCGAGCGTCAGGGTCACGGGGTCCTGCCCGGAGTAGAAGGTTGAATCGGGGTTCATGCCCTGGCGGATGGCCGCCGTCAGCACGAACGGCTTGAAGGACGAACCGGCCTGGCGGTGGCCCTGCGCCGCGAGGTTGAAGTTGCTCGACTGGTAGGTCGAGGAGGAGGCCATGGCGACGATGTGGCCGTTCGAGGGGTCGATGGAGACCAGCGCCCGCGATGGGCCGCTGATCACCACGTTGTTCGCGATCGCCTGCTGAGCCGCCGCCTGCAGGTCGGGGTCGATCGTCGTGTGGACCTTGAGCCCGCCGTTTCTGACCGTGTTGACGCCGTACTTGTCGATCAACTGCTGGGTGACGTAGTCGAAGAAGTAGGGCTCGCGGATGGTCTCGTACTTGTGTCCCCGGTTCAGCCCCAGGCCCGCGCGCAGCGCGTCCTCGTAGCTGGCCTGGTCGATGTACCCCTGCTCGAACATCGCCTTCAGCACCTCGTTGCGACGCTGGATGGCGCCCTTGGAGTTGAGCAGCGGGTTGTACTCGGACGGCGCCTGGGGCAGCCCGGCGATCAGCGCGGCCTCCGGCAGGTCCAGCTTCGACACCGGCTTCGAGAAGTAGGTCTCGGCCGCGGCCTGCACGCCGACCGCGGTGCGGCCGTCGATCGTCCCGTAGGAGGCGGTGTTCAGGTACTTGGTCAGGATCTGGCGCTTGGAGTACTTCTCCTCGTACTCCTCGGCCCAGGTCGCCTCGCGGACCTTTCGCTCCAGCGTGTCCTCGGGATCCGCGATGTAGAGGTTGCGGACGAGCTGCTGGGTGATCGTCGAGCCGCCCTGCACGGCGTGACCCGCCTTCAGGTCCTCCCAGCCGGCGCGGACGATCGCCCCGTAGTCGATCCCGCTGTGCTCGTAGAAGTGCTCGTCCTCGATCGCCACCGTCGCGTGCTCGAGCACCTGGGGGATCCTCGAGGCGGGCACGGGCCGGCGAATCGTGTCGGACTGGATGAACCCCAGGCGGCTGCCGTCGGCCGCGTACACCACGGAGTTCGAGCCTTCCCTGACGGGCTTCAGCTGGCCGAGTGGCGGGGTGTCCGCGCGAACGCTCAACACCCACGCGCCGACGCCGACCACGGGGATCGCAACGGCCGCCACCAGGATCCCCAGCCCCACCAAGAGCTTTCGGCGGACCGACCCCCGCGAGCGACGATGGTTCTTGCGCGCTCGCTGAGTCATTCGCGTGTGGTGAAAAAGGGTAGCTGGGTCGGCTCGGCTACTCGCCGAACGGCCGATCCAGGAGCCCCGCCCCCCGCAGCGCCGCCTGCGCGCTCTCGCGAAGCTGCGCCTCCTCGTCGCCGGCCCGCGTGCGCTCGCGGTCGCGCGGCCCCTTGATCTCGATCCGGATCCCCTGAGGAGTCATCTCGGCCACCGTGAACTCGGCCACCCCGACCGGCTTCAGCACGCTCCGCGCCTCGGCGAGGTCGGCCGAGGGCGGGACCCAGACCGAGGCGGTCGCCGGCGCGGTGCGATCGCCGGTCGAGTGGTTGAAGACGACGCTCGTGACCACGCGCTCGTTCGGGACCACCATCAGCCTCCCGTCGCCGGGATCGATGTAGGTGTAGGAGAGGGTCAGGTCGTCCACCCTTCCCGTGTCCTCCCCGATCGTCACCGTGTCCCCGATCCGGATGGGCTGGGTGGCGGCGATCAGGATTCCGGCGACCAGGTTGGCCAGCGTCTGGCGGGCGGCGAATCCGACCACCAGCCCCAGGACCGCGCTGGAGGCCAAGATCCCGGTCGCCAGCCGCTCGAACTGGGCGAACCGGCTCAGGGCCAGGGCGGCTCCCATGACCAGGATGACGACGAAGACCAGCCGCCGCACGACGCGCAGCCTGGTCTCGGCCGCGCGCGAGAGCGGCCCCTCGCTCACCCGCGCCGCCACGCGGCCGGTCCGGGCGATCACCAGCCTGTCGACGGCGAACGCGATCGCGATCGCGACCGCCATCGTGACCATGGCTGAGATCAGGTCCCGGTTGTCGCTCCAGAAGCTCGCTGCCTGAAACACAGCCCGTGACTCTTCCAGAACCGGGACGCATCCGATTCCCTTCGCGGCCGCCCGAAACGGTTCCTTCGTGAGAATGACCGCATGCCCGAGCGCCTCCCCACGCGGGCCGTCCTCCTCGACGCCCTCGGCACCCTGGTCGAGCTGGAGCCGCCGTGGACCCACCTGGCCGCGGCCCTGGACGTCCCCGCCGACGAGCGCCTGGTGGCTGCCGTGCGCGCCGAGATGTCCTATTACCGGGAGCACAGCCACGAGGGGCGCGACAGCGCCTCGCTTGCCGACCTGCGGCGGCGCTGCGCCGCCCTGCTCTCGAAGGAGCTCGGTCGCGAGATCCCCGTGGAGACCATGATGTCGGCGATTCGCTTTCGGGCCTACCCCGACGCGGCTCCGACCCTCTCCGGCCTGCGCGGGCGCGGACTGAGGCTGGTCTGCGTCTCCAACTGGGACGTCTCGCTTCCCGACGTCCTGGCGCGGTGCGGGCTGGCAGGAGTCCTCGACGGGGTGGTGACCTCGGCCGAGGCCGGCGCGCGAAAGCCCGATCCGGCGATCTTCGAGCCCGCGCTTCGCCTGGCCGGCTGCACCCGGCCGGAGGCGCTCTACGTCGGCGACACGCCCTCGGAGGACCTTGCCGGAGCTCGGGCGGCCGGCATCCGCGCGCTCTTGATCGACCGCGAAGGCGGCGGCGATATCGAGTCGCTCGAGTGCATCCGCCACCATCTCGACCAGTGACCGGCCCAGGCCTGGCCCCGATCGAGCCGCGCTACGCGGGACTGCTGCGGCGCCTCGGCGCCCTTGCGATCGACTTCGGGATCGCCTACGTGGTGCTGTCGATCGCGATCGCCGTGGCCGTCCCCGGGTCGGCCGCCGACGATCCCACCTCCAGCGAGGCGACGACCGCCGCCGTGATCACGCTCGCGGTGCTCCTCGCCTGGTTCGCGTACTTCGTGGTCGCGGAGTGGCGCTGGGGACAGACGCTCGGAAAGCGCGCGGTCCGGATCGCGGTGGTGGACGAGTCGGGTGGATCGCTGTCGTGGGGCAGGGCCCTGCTGCGAAACCTGCTGCGGCTCGTGGACGTGGTCGCGGGGGTGGTGCTGATCCCGTCCTCCGCCCGCCGGCAGCGCCTCGGCGATCGGCTGGCCCACACGGTCGTGACCATCACTGGGCCGCGCGGGGCGGCCGCGGGGGTCCCGGCCTCCTCGCCGCGCCCACTGGCCCGACCGGCTCCGGCCGCCGGGGGCCCCTCACCCCCGCAGCCGGCGGCCTATGCCGGGCCGCCCCCCGCGCCGGAGTCCCTCCCACCGCCACCGGCGCCATACGCGGGGTCTCCGCCGCCGCCCGCCCCCTTCGCCGAGGGTCCTCCCACCCCGTCCGCCTCTCCGCCGCCGGCCACCGGTCCCTCGCCGCCGGCCACCGGTCCCGCCCCGCCGCCGTCCGTGCCGCCCCCGCCTCGCACGTCCGGCGAGCCGGCCGCCACCTGGGGGCCCGGACGGGTGGGGGTGGGAATCCTGGTCCTCCTCGTCGCCACCGTGGTCGAGGTCGGGATCGTCTCCGTGTTCGATCCCAACCTCGACTCGCTGGGGGCCCGGCTGGTCACCCAGGCGCTGCTGGCGGTGAGCCTGGTGGCGATCGCTTTCTGGGTCGGCGCGCGCGCCAGCTTCGCCTCCGGAGCGGCGCTCGGCCTGCGGCGCCCGCTGCGGTCGCCGATCTGGATGGCGGCCGCGGCCTACCTGGCCTACATCGTCTTCGCGCTCGTCTACTCCTCGTTCGTCCACCCCCAGCAAGAGGACGTGACCCGCGACCTCGGGTTCGGCCAGGGCACCGTGGGCGCGATCGCCTCCGGCCTCCTGATCGTCGTCGCCGCGCCCGTGTCGGAGGAGATCTTCTTCCGGGGCTTCATCTTCGGGGGCTTTCGCCGCCGACTCCCGTTTCCGGCCGCGGCCGTGATCTCCGCGCTGATCTTCGGCCTGTTCCACTACACCGGCCCCGGCAGCCTCGGCGTGGTCCCCCAGCTCGCCTTCCTGGGACTGGCTCTCTGCTGGCTCTACGAGGAGACGGGGTCGATCTACCCCACGATGGGCGTCCACGCGGTCAACAACGCCCTGGCCTTCGCGATCCTGACCTCGTGATCGCGGGCCCGGCCGACGAAGGCGCGGTCGTCGCCCGCGGGCTCGAGAAGAGCTACGGCGGGCGCGTGGCCGTGAAGGGGATCGACTTCGAAGTGGCGCCCGGCATCTGCTTCGGCTTTCTGGGGCCGAACGGCGCCGGCAAGACGACGACGATGAAGATGATCTACGGGCTCGCCGCGGTGGAGCGCGGCGAGCTGCGCGTCCTCGGGCTCGACGCCAGGACGCACCGGCGCGAGATCAAGTCGCGGATCGGGGTCGTCCCGCAGGAGACGAACCTGGACGGCGATCTGACGATTCGCGAGAACCTGGTCTTCCAGGGCCACTACTTCGGAATCGACACCCAGCGAGCCACGCGGCGCGCGGAGGAGCTGCTGGACTTCGCGAACCTGGCGGACCGCGCGGGCGACCGGGTCGAGACGCTCTCCGGGGGGATGAAGCGGCGCTTGCTGGTCGCCCGGGCGCTCGTCAACGACCCCGAGCTGATCGTGCTGGACGAGCCGACGACCGGCCTCGACCCGCAGGCCCGCCTGGCCGTGTGGCAGGCCCTCGAGCGCCTGCGACGACAGGGCGTGACCCTGCTGCTGACCACGCACTACATGGAGGAGGCCTCGCGTCTGTGCGACCGGCTCTTGATCATGGACGAGGGCCGGATCGTGGCCCAGGGCGGCCCCGGTGGCCTGGTCGCAGAGCACGTCGGGCGAGAGGTCCTGGAGCTCGAGCTGGAAGAAGGCTGCGACGGCGAGGCGCTCGTCTCCTCGCTCGACGGCCGGATCTCCGGCCACGACCTCTCCGATCACCACCTGACCCTGTTCGTCGACGACGCCGAGGAGCTCCTGCACTCCCTCGACCACCAGCGCTATCCGACCGAGTCCGCCTACGTGCGCCGAGCCACGCTCGAGGACGTGTTCCTGCGTCTCACCGGAAGGACGCTGCGCGAGTGAGCGGCCTGGCTTTCTCGGTCGGGCACGCCGGCGCCGTATGGCGCCGAAACGCCCGCGTGTTCTCGAAGCTATGGCGCGGCGCGCTGCTGCCGACCTTCCTCGACCCGTTCTTCTACCTGCTGGCGCTCGGGTTCGGGCTCGGCACCTACCTCACCTCAGTCAACGGCATCCCCTACAAGGACTTCGTCGCGCCTGGGTTGATCGCGTCGGCGGCGATGTGGTCGGCGGCGTTCGAGACGACCTACAACGTGTACTTCCGGATGAACGAGCTGCGCTACTACGACAACGTGCTCTCGACCCCGGTCGAGGTCCAGGACCTCGTCGCCGGGGACCTGGCCTGGGCCGCGACCCGCGCCACGGTGTACGGGATCGTCGTCCTGGTGGTGGTCGCGATCGTGGGGCTGATCTCCTCCCCGTGGGCGATCCTGATCCCGCCGCTCGTCCTGCTCGGCGGCTTGTGCTTCTCGGTGATCGGCTACTCGTTCACCGCGCTGATTCCCCGAATAGACCTGTACAGCTACTTCTTCACCCTCGGGGTCACTCCAATGTTCCTGTTCTCGGGCATCTTCTTCCCGTTCGACAAGCTCCCTGGATGGGTGGAGGTGGTGGCCTGGTTCACCCCGCTCTACCACCTGGTCGAGATCACCCGGGGCATGGCCACTGGGCCCCAGGCCTTCCAGATCCTGATCCATGCCGTCTGGCTGGCGGTGGTGACCGCGGCGCTTTTCCCGGTGCCGGTTCGGGCGCTCCGGGCCAAGCTCGTGCCCTGAGCGACGGCCATCGATCCTGCACGAAGCGGCCGTACGCCGTGCCAGAATGCCGGTCCGTGATCCGGCGCGGCATGATCTTCCCCTTTGTCCTGCTCGCGGCGGCGGCCGGAGGGGTACCCGCGGCGATCGCCGCCGACGGTCAGGACTCGGCGCCGGCTTCCGGGCCGCAGCCGGCGTCGGCGCCCATGCCGGCGGCGAGCACTCAGGCGGCCCAGCCGCCCAGCCCTCGACAGGCGCACCTGACGCTTCACGTGGCCGGGATCGGGGATGGCAAGCTCGTCGCGGGCAAGAAGGTGCGCGCGGTCGGCTACCTGCGGCCGTTCGTCGCCGGCCAGCACGTGCGAGTGAAGCTGGCGCGAAACGGACACGTGGTCAAGAAGCTGAACCCGTACGTGAAGAAGGTTCGGGGCAGGAACGTCGGCAGCTTCAAGTTCCGGTCGGGCAGGGTGCTCAAGCCCGGGCACTACCGAGTGAACGCGCTTCACGTGGGAAACGAGGAGCAGGCGCGTGACTGGGCGCGCTCGCGGAAGTTCAAGCTCCGCTATCCGGACCTCGATCCCGGCGATCGGAACAGCTCCGTGAAGACTTTCAACAGGCTGCTCGCGGACCGGGGCTACTACACGACCCACGGCAAGCGCTACGGGCAGAAGACCGAGTTCGCGGTGATGGCCTTCCGCAAGGTGAACGGGATGAAGCGCACCTTCAACGCCTCTCCGGGGATCTTCAAGAAGCTCGCCGACGGCAGGGGTGAGTTCCACCTGCGGCAACCGGGCGCCGGCAAGCACGTGGAGGTGGACATCTCCAAGCAGGTGATGGTGTTCGCCAACCACCGCAAGCCCAAGTACACCTTCCACGTCTCGACCGGAGCGCCGGCCACGCCGACGATCCGCGGCCACTACCGCTTCTACCGCCGCCAGCCCGGCTTCAACTCGTCGGGGATGTACTACTCCGTGTACTGGCACGGGGGCTACGCGATCCACGGCTACCACTCCGTGCCGCCGTACCCGGCCAGCCACGGATGCGTCCGCAATCCGATTCCCGAGTCGGTGTTCATCTACAACTGGGTGAAGCTCGGGATGTCGATCTACGTCCACGGCTGAGCCGGGCCCAACGGCGGGCTCGGAAGCCAAGGCCGCGCTGCTCTCCGAGCTGCGCGACCACGCCCTGGTGATCGGCGAGGTCACCCTCTCGAGCGGCGAGCAGGCCTCTTATTACGTGGACGCTCGCCGCGCCCTGTTGCGCCCGGGGGGCTTTCGTGCCGCGGGCGCCATGCTCTCCGCCGCCGCTCGTGAGCTCGAAGCGGTGGCGGTGGGCGGGCCCGTGATGGGCGCGATCCCGCTCGCCTGCGCGGCCATCGGAGCTCCCGACGGCGAGCGCCTGGTGGGGTTCTTCGTGCGCAACGAGAGGAAGTCCCACGGCCTTCAGCGCTGGATCGAGGGGCCGGTTCGGCCCGGGGACCGCTGCCTGGTGGTCGAGGACACCGTGACCAGCGGCCGCTCGACGGTGTCGGCGATCGAGCGCGTGCGGGAGGAGGGGCTCGAGGTCGCCGGCGTCGTGTGCGTCGTGGACCGCCTCGCCGGAGGAGGCGAGGCGATCGCCCGGGCCGCGGAGGCGCCGTTTCGGGCGCTGGTCACGATCGACGAGCTCTATCCGGAACGCCCCGATCGGTCGGGGTAGCGCAGCCGGGACCTCGCGGCGGGGAGCGTCTCGCTCGCCCCGAACGCGCCTACCCGCTCGGCGGAGCCTCCGCGTCCTTCGGCGGCAAATCGCGCAGGGTGCCGACCATCCTCAATGCCACCTCGCGGTTCTTCCGGGAGTGGCCGTGGCTGGCGTTCTCGACCACCGCGACCGTGTAGTTCACGACGTCCTGGCGCCGAAGCACCAGCAGGGTCGCTCTCTCCTTGATCTCCCTGCCAACCGTCGTTCCGGTGGCCGACGTCCAGACCGCGTCGAGAGGGGTCTTGGTGAACGGCCGGGGTTCGCTGGGCTTGAGCTGGGTCTTGAAGCCCGGCAGGGCCGCGAGCGCGTCGGTCGCGAAGTCCTCCAGCGGGACCTCGAGCGCCTCGCGGTCGCGATTGGCGACGATCGTCACCGCGACGAGATGGTCGGGCGAGCGGATCAGGGCGGCCTTCCGGCTGGGCTTCACCTCCCAGCCCGGCGGCTTTCCGATCGCGAAGCCGATCGTCCGGTCGCGGTGGGCCTGCCAGCGCTTCGGGAGCTTCGGCAGCTCCTGCGGGACCTCGCCCGCGGAGGGCGCATCCGGGGAGTCGTCGCCCCCGCAGCCCGCGCCCAGCATCGCCAGTGCGGCGAGCAAGCCGAGGAGCAGCATTCTGAAAGCCTGGCTCAAGATCGGGTCTCCACCTTTAGCAACACCCTGAAGCCTCGAATGGTTCCGCGCCCGGCGTGCGGGAGTCCCGCGTCCCGCTGATCGCGCAGGGAGAAGCGCTCGCTCCCACTCGCGGCGACGAGCCTGATATCGGCAGGTCCATTCATCTTCATTAGCGTCGCGACGGTCGCCGGGGACACGCGTACGATCCGGGCGCCGGCCCGGCCGGCACCACCGTGATCGACGTAGACACCGGATCCTTCCTGCTCATGGTGCTGGCATTCACCGTGGCGGCGGTCACGGTGGCCGTGCTCCCGCGCCGGCTCGCCCCGCCGGTCGTGGTGGTCGAGCTCCTGCTCGGGATCGTGATCGGGCCGCAGGTGCTGGACATCGCCCACGTGGACCAGTTCATCCAGTTCTTCTCGAACCTCGGCCTGGGGATGCTCTTCTACTTCGCGGGCTACGAGATCGACTTCGATCGGGTCCGGGGGCGCCCGGCGCTGCTTGGAGCCTGGGGATGGGCCATGTCGCTGGCGATCGCGTACGGCCTCGGCGGCGTGCTCGCCGCGGCCGGCATCGTGTTGAGCCTGCTGTACACGGGCTCGGCGATGGCGACCACAGCGATGGGGACGTTGATCCCGGTGCTTCGCGACAGCGGGGAGCTCCATACGCGCTTCGGCACCTACATGCTGGCGGCCGGCGCGGTCGGCGAGTTCGGGCCGATTCTGCTGCTCACGCTGATCCTCTCCACCGACCACCCAGTGCACGAGGCGCTGATCCTCGTCGCCTTCATCGCCGCGGCGGTGCTGTTGGCCGTTTCGTCCGTTCGGCTCGCGTGGCGCGGCTGGCCGCTGCTGGAGCGCACGCTCGAGGCCAGCAGCCAGGTGGCTGTCCGGCTCGCCGTGCTCCTCGTGTTCAGCCTGGTCGCGCTGGCCACCGAGCTCGGACTCGACCTGCTGCTGGGCGGCTTCGCGGCCGGGATGATCACCAGGGCCGCGCTCCGGGGCCGGGAGGTGGAGTCGTTCGAGTCGAAGCTCACCGCAGTGGGCTTCGGCTTTCTGGTCCCCTTCTTCTTCGTCACGAGCGGCATGAACTTCGACCTCGAAGCGCTGACCTCCAGCGCCGGCGAGCTGGTGAAGGTGCCGCTGTTCCTGGCGCTCTTCCTGGTGGTGCGAGGGTTGCCGGCGCTGCTTCTCTATCGCGGCGCGCTCGAGGCTCGCGATCGGCTCGCGCTCGCCGTTTTCTCAGCCACCCAGCTCCCCCTGGTCGTCGCGATCACGACGATCGCGGTGCACACCGGCCACATGCGATCCACGACCGCGGCGGCTCTGGTGGGGGCGGCGATGCTGTCCACCCTGATCTTCCCGTTCGTGGGCCTCGCCTTGCGGAGGTCGGCCCGCGGGACGGCGATGGAGACGAGCGGGTTGGAGCCCGGCTAGCGTCGTCCAGGCGTTGGGGGCGGACCGTGGCGGGACA
>JBIOZP010000007.1:0-18560 GCA_044871225.1 Solirubrobacterales bacterium | reverse complement strand
ATGGTCGGGGCAGTAGCCGTCCTTGGATGCGCGACCGCAGACGACGCAGGCTCGCAAAATGGCCATGTGTTCTACCTGCAATCCAGTAGCCCGCGTGTGGAAAACGCGACGCTGCTTCGGAACCATTCCCGGCGGGGGCGGCGGCGCTCCGCAGTCCGGGAATGGATTCCCCGAGGCAGCTTCCGGGAGGAGAATCCATGGAGAGAGCCGCCGCCCCCCTTCACTCTTCCTCCTCGCCGCCGTGAAGCTGGCGCACCAGCTCGGCGTAGCCAGGCTTTCGGGCAAACAGGCGGGCCGTGAAGGCTTCGGCCTCCGGGTCGGGCCCAGGCTGCGAGCGGGGCTTTCTGAGCTAGTACCCCAGCGCGAACTTGGCGTCCTCGGACATCTTGTCCGGGGTCCAGGGGGGGTCGAAGACCATCTTGGGGTGGACGCCCTCGACGCCGTCGAGGTCGCCGACGAACTCCTTGATCTGCTCCGAGACCTGGGGGCCGATCGGGCAGCCGGGGTAGGTGAGGGTGAAGGTCACGTAGACGTCGTTGTCCTCGATCTCGACGTCGTAGACCAGCCCCAGCGAGACGAAGTCGAGCCCCAGCTCGGGGTCGATCACCTCCTCGAGAGCCTCGTAGACGTCGTCCTGGGTGACCGTCGCCGTGTCCTCGGTGGCCATGGCCCCATCGTAGAGGACGCTGCGTGGCTGGTCGAAGTGCGGCCCGGCTACCCTTCGCGTCCGTGCTGCTCCTGGTGCTGATCTTCATCGTCCTGCCGGTCGCCGAGCTTTACGTGATCATCCAGGTCGGCCAGGCGATCGGCGTCCTCCCGACGATCGCGCTGCTTCTCCTCGACAGCGTCCTCGGCGCCGCGCTGCTGCGATCGCAGGGGCGCGCCGCCTGGCGCCGGTTCAACGAGGCCCTGTCGCTCGGCCGGGTGCCCGCCCGAGAGGTCTTCGACGGAGCCATGGTGATCCTCGGCGGCGCGTTCCTGATCACGCCCGGATTCATCACGGACGTGATCGGCCTCCTCCTCCTGATCCCGCCGACGCGGAGGTTGTTCCGCGGCCTGGTCTCGCGCCTGGCCTGGAGCCGCGCGGGGTTCACGGTCCGCGCCGTTCGCCGTGGCTACGGCAGCTATCGCGACGCCGGGCGGGCGAACGGCCGGCCGCGCGACTACGACTACGAGGGAAGTGCCCACGAGGTCACCGAGCCACGCGGCGAGTTGCCTCGGGAAGGGAACGATGCCGAGCGGTGAGTCGCTGTCGCTGGAGCTGGTGGGGCCAACCGGCGAACCGCTCCGCGTCCACTTGGATCCGGAGTGCGTGCGCGAGCTCCGCGTGGGGCGAGGCAACGGGACGCCGAGGCGCTGCTGGAGCCTGGCGGACGATCCCGATTGGAGCGAGGTCGGCGAGCTGTCGCTGATGGCGGCCGGCTTCGAGGACGGTGCGGTGCTGGCGGTCGCGGCGCTCCGCCCCCGGGAGGCCGGGGGCCACGACGCGGACGTCCTCGAAGGGGTCGTGGTCTCCCCGGAGGGCGACGCCGCCCGCGTGGAGGAGGTGCTGCTCTCCAGCGAGTACGGGCCTGACGGCAAGGCCCGCCGACTCGGCTTGGAGCTCTACGAGCGCCTGGACGGACCGCCGATCAGGGTGGCCGCGGACCGACTCGCCAGCACCGGGCCTGCTGGCGGCGACGAGCGAAGCGAGGCGTCGACCTGGAGCCTGAGGATGGCGGGCACCCCCGGGGTCGGCACCTACGAGCTGATCCGGCCCTAGACCGGGCGACCGCATGGCGATCCGTGCCGTGATCTCAGACTTCGGCGGCGTCCTGACGACGCCGCTCTTCAACTCGTTCGCGGCGTTCCAGGACGAGACGGGGATCCCAACGGACGCCCTGGGGCGCGCCATGCAGCGGATCTCCGACCGCGACGGCGCCCATCCCCTGTTCCAGCTCGAACGGGGCGGGCTCGCGGAATCCGAGTTCCTCGACCTCCTGCGGGCGGAGCTCGGAGCTGAGCTCGGCCACGAGCCCGAGCTGCACCGGTTCAGCGAGATCTACTTCGAGGCCCTCGATCCCAACGAGGCGATGATCGAGCTGATGCGGGACCTGAAGGGCCGCGGGTACCGCATGGCCCTGCTGACCAACAACGTGCGCGAGTGGGAGCCCCTGTGGCGCGCGATGCTGCCCGTCGACGAGATCTTCGAGCTCGTGGTCGACTCCGCGTTCGTCGGGATGAGAAAGCCGGACCGCGAGATCTACGAGCTGACCCTGGAGCGACTCGGGGGAATCGCGGCCGAGTCTTGCCTGTTCGTGGACGACGTCGCCGAAAACGTGGCAGGCGCCCGCGAGGTGGGGATGAAGGCGGTTCGATTCACCTCCAACGACCAGGCGATCCCGGAGATCGAAGCCGCCCTGGCCTGACGTCGGCGCGGCCTAGTTGTCCGAGCCCGCTCGGTCCCAGACGTAGAGCTGCACCGCCTCGCCCGCGAGCTCCATCAGCCGCGGCCCCGAGAGCCAGTCGAGCACCGTGTCGAGGGCGTGCTCCTCGGTGAGGCCGCGGTCCACGGCCTCCTCACCGCGAAAACCGGCCGCCAGCTTCAGTGCCTCGCGCCGATGCTGGCCCAGCGACGGGAAGGCCCCCATCAGGAAGTCGCGGTTGGGAAGCGGGTGCCCGACATCCATGGAGGCGTGCCACGCAGCGAGCATGGAGATGTCGTGCTCGTCGAGCTCGGCGATCGCGCGCGCGTAGTGGGCCTCCAGCTCGTCGTCCGGGATCTCGTCGACCCAGGCGCGAACCGCCTCGCCGAGGAGCTGTCGGCGCGCCTCGCGGCCGACCGAGTCGGCGATCGCGCGGATTGCATCGGCGGGGTCTATGAAACACAACGTCATGGCGGCGCAACATAGAGCCGGCTCCCGACGGAACCGGGCGTCGTTCGCGTCATGAAAGCGCGCCGTGGGCCGACCTATGCTGGGACGCCATGCCCCTTTCGTTGATCGTCGGACCACCCAACTCCGGGCGCGCCGGTGAGATCCGAGCGCGCTTCGAGGCCGTTCTGGAGCGCGATCCGCTGCTCGTCGTCCCGACGCTCGACGACGTCCACCGGTTCGAGCGCGAGCTGTGCCGCGACGGCGGGGCGGTCGTGGGTGGCTCGATCGGCACCTTTCGTCGTCTCACCGACGAGGTCGCGGCCTTCACCCAGGCCCCACGCAGGCCTAGGCTCTCGGCGGCGCAGCGCCTGGCCCTGGTCCGGGCGGCGATTCGCGAGACCGAGCTTCGCGTCCTGCGGGCATCTGCGCGACATCCGGGCTTCGCTTCGGCCCTGGAGCGCCTGATCGACGAGCTCCAAGGGGCGGTGGTGACGCCCGAAGACCTCGCCCGCTCGGCTGCGAGCCTGGACGACGGCGATTACGAAGACGAGCTTGCGCGCCTTTACGCGTCGTACGTACACGGGCGCGAGGCGTGCGGCCACGACGATCTCCATTCGGCGGCCCACGCCGCGGGCACGTCGCTTCGTGCACGCCGGGAAGCCTGGCGAGATCGAGCCGTGCTGATCTACGGCTTCGACGACCTGACGGAAGAGCAGCTCGACACGGTGGCGGCCCTCGCGGGTGCCTGCGAGGTCACCGTGGCCGTGAACTACGCGGACTCCGAGGCGCTCACCGCCAGGGCCCACCTGCTGACGCGCTTGCGCGACGAGCTCGGGGGTCAGGTCGTCGCCGACCTTCCGCGCGACGGCTCCTACACCGACAGCGACACGCTTCGCCACCTGGACGAGACGCTGTTCGAGCCCGGCGCCGACCGGGTGCTCGCTGACGCGGGCATCGCGCTGCTGGAGTGCGCGGGCGAGCGCGGCGAGGCCGAGGCCGTCGGAGGAGAGATTGCGCGCCTCTTGGCCGGCGGCACCGAGCCGGACGAGATCGCCGTCGTGCTGCGAAACCCGGATGCCCGCGGGCCCTTCTACGGGCAGGTCCTGGAACGGCTGGGTGTTCCAGTCGCCGTCGAGGCCCAGGTGCCGCTCTCGCACACCGCAGTCGGCCGCGGCCTGATCGCGCTCGCCCGCGCCGGTGCCCCGGACGGCGCCGCCGAGGATTTGTTGAGGCTCATGCGAGCGCGGTCCGGCCTTCGCGCCCAGGAGATCGGGGACTGGCTGGAGCGGCGGCTTCGCCGCGACCGGCTGCGAACGACCGACGAGGCCATGGCCGGCTGGCAGGGGGCACCAGGGATGCTGGCGAGATTCCGGGCGGCGGGTGGCGGCGGCGAGCTGGGCGCCCTGGCGGCGGCCGCGCACGAGCTCGCGGAGGAGGCGCACACGGGCCGCGAGCCCGTCGCCCGGCGCTCCACGCCCGAGCCTGCCCAGCCGCCGTTCGAGCCCCTCGAGGTGCGGGCGGCGGCAGCCGCCGCGTCCTCGCTGGAGGAGCTCGCCGCGATGAGGGCCATGTCCGGGTCCGACGCGATCTCCGCCGCCGAGGCGTTGCTGGCGCTCGAGGACCTGCGGGTACCGCTGTGGCGGGGCTCGACCGAGGGCCGGGTCAGGGTCATGAGCCCGTACCGGGCGCGGGCCGCCCGCGCTCGCCATCTGTTCCTCGCCTCCCTCCAGGACGGCGAGTTCCCCGGCATCCGCGCCGCCGATCCGCTGCTGGGCGAGGAGCGGCGAAAGCGGCTGGCGATCCCGGCGCTGGTTCGACGCGATGCGGCCGAGGAGGAGCGCTACCTCTTCCACGCCTGCGTCTCTCGGCCCACGGAACGCCTTTGGCTGTCGTGGCGAAGCTCCGACGAGGACGGCCGGCCGGCGCCACGCTCGCCGTTCGTCGACGACGTCCTCGACCTCCTGGCCCCGAGCCCGGAGGAAGCCGAGGAGCGCCTGAAGTCCGTCCGCGGCTTGGACCGGGTGGTGTTCGCGCCCGCGGAGGCCCCCAGCCACCGGGAGCTCGCGCGCTCGCTGGCCGCCTGGGGGCCGCGCAAGGAGCCCCAGAAGCCGGGACCGCTGGCAAGCCCGGAGGTCCTGGCGACGCTTGCCGAGCGCGATCCAATCGGAGCGGGGACGCTCGAGAAGTGGATCGAGTGCCCGTACCGCTGGTTCGTGGATCACGAGCTCGCGCCGCAGCGGCTCGAGCCCGAACCCGAGCCTATGGTCGCCGGGTCCATCGTTCACAAGGCGCTCGAGCGCCTGTACCGGGACCCCCCGGGCGACGACCGCATCCCACGCCCTGGGGACGTGGAGCGATGGCGCAGGCGAGCCGCGGAGCTGGTGGCCGAGGAGGCGGAGCACCGCGGGATGCGGCCGGACCGTCCCCTGTCGGCGGTGGCGCTGGAGCGGATGCGAGCGCAGATCAACCGGCTGCTCGAGCGCGAGAGCCGCGCGGAGACCGAGTTGCGCCCGAAGCTGCTGGAGGCCTCGTTCGGCGACGGGGAAGGCAGCGACCGGAAGGCCCTCGAGCTCGGGGGGCTGCGCATCCACGGCCAGATCGACCGGGTTGACACAACCCCAGACGGGCGCTTCGGCCTGGTCTACGACTACAAGACCGCGTCCAAGGTCTGCCCCGCAGCGAAGCTGGAGGAAGAGGGAAAGCTCCAGCTCCAGCTCTACGCGCGGGCGCTGCGCGATGGCTGGGACATCGAGCCGCTGGGCGGCCTCTACTACCAGCTCGGCGGGACGGGCGATCCGAAGCCGCGGGGCTTCGTTGCCGCCGACCCGGAGGCCACGACCGAGCTCGACCTGACTCGAACCGACCGGCTGGCGCCGGACGTGGTGGCGGACACGATCGAGGCCGGAGTCCGGACCGCCCGCGAAAAGGCCACGGCGATGCGGGCGGGGGCAATCGATCGCGACCCGAACCAGGGGCGCTGTCCACCCTGGTGTCGCTATCAGGCGATCTGCCGCCTGGAGCGCTCGACCGGCGCCGAGGAGGGGTCCGGCGAGGGCGACGAGCCGGCCAACGGCGGCTGATGGGCGCGGCGTCTGAGCAGGCCGCCCAGGCGACTCGGCGCACCGCCGAGCAGCGGGCGGCGATCGACTCGCGTGACCGAGACGTGTTCACGGAGGCGGGGGCCGGCACCGGAAAGACGGGGGTGCTCGTCGAGCGCTACTGCGACGCGGTCACCGAGGACGGGATCGGCCCCGATCGCATCCTCGCGTTCACCTTTACGGAGCGGGCCGCGGGGGAGCTGCGGGAGCGCATCCGCCGCCTGCTGGTCAGCCGGGCCCGGCTTGCCTCCGAGCGGGGAGACGCCCAGCGCGCCGCCGCGATCCTCCGCGCGGCGCGTGCGAGCGAGGCGGCCTGGGTGACGACGATCCACGGCTTTTGCCGTCGCCTGCTCTCCCACCATCCGGTTGCCGCCGGGATGGATCCCCGCTTTCGCGTCCTCGACGAGGCCGAGGCGGTGCGGCTCGCGCGGGGAGCGTTCGATGCCGCGCTCGAGCACGTCCTCGAAGCCGGCGACCAGGCCACGGCCCGGTTCGTGGCCGCCTTCCGCCCCCCGCGCCTGCGCGACCTCGTGCTGTTCGCGCACGAGCGGCTGCGAAGCCAGGGGGCCGACCCGCCGCGCCTGCCGGACCCGGGCCCGCCCAGGCGCTCGGTGAAGGAACGCGACGAAGCGCCCGAGCTGAGCCCGGCCGAGGCGGAGCTCGCCGCGCGGGGGCTGACCGCGCTCGGCGACCTCCTGGCGGCCTTCCACGAACGTTACGAGCAGGCCAAGGAGGCGCGATCAGGGGCCGATTTCGACGACCTCGAGCTCCGCGCGCTCGCCCTGCTGCAGGCTCCCGGGCCGCTTCGCGAGGGCTGGCGGGCTCGCTTCGAGCACCTGATGGTGGACGAGTTTCAGGACACGAACCGCGTCCAGCTCGCCCTGGTCGACGCTCTCCGCGGCCCACAGGCGCGGCTGTTCGTGGTCGGCGACGAGTTCCAGTCCATCTACCGCTTTCGCCACGCCGACCTGGAGGTTTTTCGCGACCGCCGCCGGGCGGCCGGCGCCGACGAGACGGTCGAGCTGCGGCCTCTGCGCGGGAACTTCCGCTCGCGTCCCGAGGTGCTCGGTGCCGTGGACTTCGCGGGCGCGGCGCTGCTCGAGGACTTCGCGCCGCTGGAGGCGGGGCTTCCCCCGGCGGGCGAGCCCCGCGGCGGCGGCAACGCCGCCGAGCTCCTGTTGACGGACGTATCCGAGGACAAGGCCCGCGCCGGGTGGAGGGCCGAGGAGGTGGACCTCGACCCCCCGCCGTCGGCGAGCCCGGCGTCCGTGGCCGAAGCGCGCTTTTTGGCACAGCGGCTGCGCCAGCTGGCCGACGAGGGAGTCCCGCGCGGGGACATGGTGGTGCTTCTTCGTGCCTTCACCCACGTGGACGCGTTCGAGGAGGCGCTCAGCCGCGCGGGGCTCGCGCCGTACGTGGTCGGGGGCCGCGGCTATTGGTCGCAGCAACAGGTCGAGGACGCGCTGCGGCTGCTGGGCGTGATTGCCAACCCCCTCGACGACGAGCTGCTGTTCGGCGCCCTCGCCTCTCCCGCCTGCGGCGCCAGCCCGGACGCCTTGTGGCTCCTCCGGCAGTCCGCCCGCGACGAACACGGGCGGGCGCGGCACGTTTGGCCGACGATCGCCGAGGAGTCATGGCCGGGGGCGATGCCGGCCGAGGACTCGGGGCGCCTGGAGAGGTTTCGCGAGATCGTCACGCGACTGCGGGCCGAGGCGCCGCTGCGACCGCTCGACGAGATCGTGGACCGCGCGATCACCGCCTTCGACTACGACCTGGCCCTGCTGGCCATGCCGAACGGGCGCCGGCGGATGGCGAACGTGCGCAAGCTGATGCGCCTGGCCAGGGAGTACGAGGACCACGACGGGCGAGATCTCCGCGGGTTCCTCGACTTCGCCGAGGAGCGCACCCGCCGCGATGAGCGCGAGGGAATGGCCGCGCTGCAGGTGGAGGGACACGACGGCGTCAGGGTGATGACCGTGCACGCCGCCAAGGGCCTCGAGTTCCCGGTGGTGGCCGTCGCCGACCTGGGGCGCGGCCTGGGGTCGGGCAGCCGGGCGCCGGACATCGCGATCGGCCGCTTCGAGGGCGAGGTTGGGGACCCTGGAGCGGCGTCGTTCGGAATGCGTCTCCCGGCGCCCGCCGGCGAGTCGCTGCGCCTTTGGGACCTGGTCGAGCTCTGCGAAGCCGATCGCGACGCCGAGATCGAGGAGGCGTGCCGCTTGGTGTACGTCGCGGCCACTCGAGCCCAGGAGCGGCTGATCCTGAGCGGCACCTACCGCCCGGGCGACCTCGAGGCCGCCGAGGAGCCCAAGCCGGGGCGGTCCGCGCTGAAGCTGCTGCTTCCGGCGCTTCACGCCCGCGGTTGGCCGGGAGGCGACGGCGAAGTCGCGCTCCCGCGCGCCCCGGCCGTGGACGGCGCAGAGGCGGGCGGCGCCCAACCGGCGATCACCATCCGCGTGCAGTCGGCGACCGCGGAGCGGGCGGCCGAGCTGCGGCGCCGGACGCCCGAACAGCTGGAACGCTCCAACGGGGCCGTCCCCGAGGTCCACGCCCCGTTGCTCGAGGATCGCCCGCGGCCGTCCCCCGCCGGGCACCTCTCCTACTCGGCGCTCGCCGACTACGCTCGATGCCGCTACCGCTTCTACGTCGAGCGAGTTGTGGGGGCCGGATCGGCACCGGACCTCGCGCCGGCGGACGACGATGGCGCCGGGGAGGAGCGCATCGCGGAGCACGATGAGCTCGCCGAGCCCGCCCTCGGGCCCCGCGAGCGCTCGCTGGCGATCGGCAACGCGGTTCACGCCGCGCTCGAGTGGAGCGCCCGCGCAGCGTGGACCGAGCCCTCCGAAGCCGACCTCGCTTCGTTCCTGGCTCGCGAGGGCCTGTGGTCGGACCCCGAGGCGCTGGCGCGCGTCAGGGGCCTGGTGGACGGCTGGCGGCGCTCGGCCCTGTTCCGCGAGGTGGCGACTGGAGCGCCCGCCAAGGCCGAAGTGCCCTTCGTCCTGGGGCTGGGCGGCACGATAGTGCGGGGCAAGATCGATCTGCTGGTGAAGACGGAAGCCGGTCCCCTCGTGATCGACTACAAGACGGACGCCCTACGGGGGGCAGACCCTCGCGAGCTGGCCGGGCGCTACGCGACCCAGCGGGACGTCTACGCGCTTGCCGCACGCGGCCGGGGGGCGCCCCAGCCGACTGCCGCCGTGCGGGCGGCCCACTGCTTCCTGGAGGCACCGGAGGGCCCAGTGGTCCACACGTATGACGCGCGCGGGCTGGAGGCGGCGCGGGAGCGCCTGGAGCTCCTGGTCGCGGGCATCACGGCGGGCGACTTTCGCCGCACCGACACCCCCCATCCATCGCTCTGTTACGGCTGTCCCGCGGCCGCGCGCCTGTGCGGGAAGCCGGCTTGGCGGCCCGCCTGGGCCGCCTGACTCGTGCCCCGCGTGGCGATCTTCGCCTACGGGTCGCTGGCGAGCCTGGCCAGCGCCGAGCGCACGCTGGGGCGACCGGTCCACCACCTGGCCCTCGCTCGCCTGACGGGCTGGAGGCGACGCTGGTCGCAGGTCCGCGACAACCTGCGCTGCGAGAAGACCTTCGCCCGGGCCGACGACGGCGGCCTGCCCCCCTATTGCGTCGGGCTCAACGTCGAGCGGGCCGCGGGCCCGGGGCCGAACGGGGTCCTGTTCGAGGTCACCGAGGCCGAGCTCGACCGCCTGGCGGTGCGCGAGATTCGCTACGACCCCGTCGACGTGACGGGGCAGCTCGCCGGCGACGCGGCTCGCGTCTGCGGCCCCGCGATCACGTTCACGGCCAAGCCCGAGAACCACGCCGAGGCGCTGCCGCCTGGGGCGGTGATCCTGGCGAGCTACGCCCGAGCTGTCCAGGCGGCCTTCCTCGCGCTGGGCCAAGAGCAGCTCGAGCTCTTTCGCGAGACGACCGGCCCGATGCCGGTGGAGGTCGTGGAGGGCGTGCTGGTCCGCGATCGGATCCCGGCCGGGAACCCGCGCGGGTGGTAGCCGGGATGCGGCTCAGTGGCCGTTCCAGCGCTTCGCCCAGGCGCGCAGCTCGCTGATCGCCGGACGCAGCGCCATGCCCTTCTCGGTGAGAGCGTAGGAAACCCGCGGCGGGGTCCCCGGATGGACGGAGCGCTCGACCATCCCCTCCGCCTCGAGCTCGCGCAGCCGCCGCGACAGCAGGCGGTCGGACAGGCCCGGGACGGCCTGCGAGAGCTCGGCGAAGAAGTGGGGCCGCTCCGACAGCGCCCAGATGATCGCTCCCGCCCAGCGCTTGCCGATCAGCTCGATCGCGTGGCGAAAATCGGGTGACACGCGTGCCGGACGGCCATCGGACCAGGCCGGAGCGCTCTCGGCTTGCGAAGGCGCTGACTCCACCCTCGAATCAGCTTAGCGAAGGGGTCCGGCGCGGCGCGAAAGTCCCCTGGCGCAATGCTTCACGCCGAGCAGGGCCCCGTCGTGGCGGAGCGAAGGGGCCTCCCGAGGGCCTTTCGGACCGCCCGATTGGGGACTCCGAGCCCGCCGGGAGACCCCTGCCCCTCCTGGGCGGCGAACACCGTGGTCAACACCCTTCCCGCGTCGTCCACGGCCGGGCCTCCCGAGTTGCCGCTTCGAACGCGGCCGCGAAACGGCGTCATCTCCCGCTCCACCGGGCCGCGGCCGTAGGAATCCTGGCTGACGACGCGTCCGGTCCGCCCCGTGCGCACGGGGGCGATCGAGAACGAGCCGTTCTCCGGATAGCCGAGGACTGCGCCAGGGGTCCCCGGGGGCACCCGCGGCGCCAGGGACAGCGAGGGGGCGTCCAGACCCGGGACCCGCAGGACCGCGAGGTCGTTTCGCGGCTCGAAGTGAACGGGCAGGGCGTCCAGGGTCGTCCCCGCCCGCGTGGTCACCGTGGTGTCGTCCTCTCCCGCGACCACGTGGGCGTTGGTCACCACCAGCTCCGGCCGCGCCACCCATCCGCTTCCCTCGATTCCGAGGCCGCAGGCCGTCCCGAGGATCTTGACCACGCCGCCTCCGGCCCGCCGCACGTCCCGGTCGCGTGCGATCGCGGACTCGGGCGCTGCCACGTTGGCGTCGGGACCGACCACGGTCGGCGTCGGGTCGATGTGGCGCAGCACGTTCAGCAGCGGGCCCGACGGAGGCAGGGCCTGGTTGAGGGCGGTCAGGATCCGGGAGTCCTGAAGCGCCTCGCGGAGGTCTCGCTCGCGAGGCCCGGGGGAGTTCAGCGCGGCCGCTCCGAAGCCCCAGGCGATCAGCAGCCCGAGCGCGCCGAGCAACAGCGCGCCGCCCGCGCCGTCCAGCCGCGCCGCCGCCGATCCGCGCCGAAACCGCGGGCTCAGCGCGTCGGCCACCCCGTCCATCGCGATCGCGAGCGTCGCCCCGAGCAGGAGGCCCATGAGCACGGTGATCAGTGGCGCGTAGGGGGACTCGCCCCCGTCGGCGAGGAGCTCGGGCCCGAGCCGCCCTCCGACGGCGGCCCCGAGCACGAAGCCAGCGAGCGGAAGCGCGCTGGCGACCAGCCCGCGCTCGTAGCCGATCGCCGCAAGCGCCAGGGCCAGCGCGACGATGATCACGTCGACGAAGTTCATCCAGGCACTACCTTTGTTGGCGCTTGAGCCCGATCCGTCCCGAGGCGGCGCGCCGCCGCCGCCTGCTGACCAGAGGTCTTCCGATCGCCGCCCTTGCCGCGGCCGCCTTCGTCGCCGGCGTGATCACCGGGAGCGGCGGCCCGGACCTGTCGGCGGTGCGGCGCTTCGTCCACGACTGGGAGCGTCAGGACTTCGCCTCCATGTACAGGGAGATCTCGCCCGAGGCGGCGAAACGATACCCCCTGGAGGAGTTCACGGACGCATATGCCGAAGCCGGGAAGGCGGCGACCGTAACCGCGGTGAGTGTCGGCGATCCAGATGCGGGAGAGGTGCACGAGCGCGACGTGGCGCTCGTCGACGTCGGCTTCCGAACCAACGTGTTCGGGGAGCTCTCCGGGCGCCTGGCCCTGCCCCTGGACGGGGAACGCATCGCATGGTCGCCGAACCTGGTCTTCCCGGGGCTCGACCGAGGCCAGCGGCTGGTGCGCCGCACCGACGTCCCCGAACGCGCCGCGATCCTGGCCCGCGACGGCACCCCGCTGGCCGAGGGGCCGGCGACCGGCCGCGCCTCGCCCCTGGGGGACGCAGCGAGCAGCGTCGCGGGCGAGATCTCGGCGCCGGACCCCCGTCAGGATCGCCGGCTCTCGCTGCGAGGGTTCCCCCCGGGAACGCCCACCGGAGCAAGCGGCCTGGAGCTTGCCTTCAACGGGCGCCTGGCCGGGCGGCCCGGCGGCGAGCTGGTGGCGATCTCCAGCCGGCCGGGCCAAGCGGCCGGCGGCGGGCCCGTGCTCGCGAGCAGCGAGCCGGCCCCCGGCACCCCCGTGCACACGACCATCGACCCGAACCTGCAGCAGGCGGCTGCGGCGGCGCTCGGCGGCCAGTACGGCGGCGTCGCGGTGCTCGACGCGCACAATGGCTCGGTACTGGCCCTCGCCGGAATCGCGTTCTCGGGGCCCCAGCCTCCCGGATCCACGTTCAAGGTCATCACGACCACCGCCGCGCTCGAGGCGGGAGTGGTCCGGCTCTCCGACGAGTTCCCCGTCCAGACCTCCACCGTAGTGGGAGGCCGGGAGGTGGCCAACGCCCACAACGAAGCATGCGGCGGGAGCTTCGTCGAGGCTTTCGCGGCGTCGTGCAACAGCGTCTTCGTCCCGTTGGGCCCCAAGGTCGGCTCGGACAGGCTGGTTCACACCGCCGAGCTTTATGGCTTCAACTCCCCTCCCGGCCTCTTCGATGACAGTGCGCTTCGGACGCTGGCCGTTCCCGAGAGCACCATCCCGCCCTCCATCCCCGACGAGGTCGAGCTGGGAGTGAGCGCCATCGGCCAGGGCAGGGTCCTGGCGACCCCGCTGGAGATGGCTTCGGTGGCCCAGACGGTCGCCAACGGCGGGGTGCGGAGCCCGACCCGGATGGTTACCGACCGGGCGCTGCGAGGCGGCGAGGACGCCGTGCGCGTGACCTCCCGGGAGGTGGCCGGCACGCTGGCCATGCTGATGACGCGGGTGGTGACGGACGGCACCGGCACCGCCGCTGCCCTGCCCGGGATACAGGTGGCCGGGAAGACCGGGACCGCCGAGCTCGGCCCGCAGGCCCTCGAGCCAGGTCAGCAGCAACCGGCCGGGACGGCGGTCGAGCAGAACGTGGATGCGTGGTTCACCGGATTCGCTCCCGTCGGCGAGCCGAAGCTGGCGGCGGCGGCGATGGTCGTCAACGCTGATGGCGATGGCGGAACCGTGGCGGCTCCGATCGTCCGCGACGTGCTGTCCGCCGGGCTCGGCGCCGGCTAGCGGCAGCCTAGATGTCGAGCTCGACCTCGCCGACGTCGCCGTCCGGCGACGGGATGTCGAGCGTCAGCGGCCGCAGCTCTGTGGCGGCCTCGTCGATCAGGAACAGCACCATCGCCCCCTGGATCGGCCCGTTGGCGGCCGTCGACTCGAGGTCCGGCGCCTGGCGGTCGCCCGGCACCGTCCCGCCCAGGTCGAGGGCGAACAGGCTTCGACTGGGCAGCGGGTCGAACCTGCCCCCGGCGGTGTCGACCACGGTCATCTTGGCCGGCAGCTCCTGCGGCGTGTCACCGTCGTTTTCGACCTGCATGAAGACCCCGAGGTAGAGCTTGTCGCCAGGGGGCGGGGGCTGACCCGCCAGGTAGGCCTTGTCCTCCGGGTCGGACGGGTTCAGCGGACGGCTGATCTGGACGTTGTAGACGAGGTCTCCGAGCTTCAGGGGCTGGCCCTCGCCCACGCTGAGGTCGCTGTCGGGGCTGTCTCCGCAGCCGTACAGGGCCAAGCCCGCGACCAGGACGCCCGCCAGCGCGAGAGCGGCACCCAGACGCGAGGCGGGGCGGCGGGTGGCGCGCGGCATGGCGGCGGAGTCTATATCGCGTCCAGTGACGCCTGGAGGGGAGGCCACCGCCTCAGGCCGGGATCCGGTCGCCGCCCGCGACCCGTACGCGGGGCGGCGTGCGGCCCGACTCCATCAGCTCCTTCAACCTCGCCAGGGCGACGGACCACTGGCGCCGGTAGAAGAGCCCGGCCCCGAGCTTCTCGCGCAGGCGGTCGACCGGATGCGAGGGGGAGGTCTGGAAGGTCACGGTCACCTCGCAGCCCTCCGCTCCGGCCTCCGTGAGCTGCCAACCGGTCTCGATCGGGATCCGATCGAGCCGTCCGCCACGGCCCCGTTCGAGGATCCGGTGCGGCGGCGAGACCTCCTCGATCACGGTCTCCATCCACATCCTCGGCTCCGAGACCTGGAACCGGGCGGCGGCTCCCACTCCCGAGGACTCGAGGCGCTGGAGCCGGAACTCGCGCATGAAGTGGTCGGTGATCGACGGACGGTTAGCCAGATCGCAAAGGAAGTCGAACACCCGCTCGCGGGGCGCGTCGATCGCCTTGGTGACTGAGATCGGACGCATCGCGGGCGATTGTATGCATCGCGCCCTCCCAGTCCCGAGGCGGCCCATTTCGCCGCTCAGGTGGCGATTCGATGCGCCAATCCGGCATCAAACGTCCAAAATGCGGACGTTTTGGCCATCAAAATACGCTCCGCAAAGGGGGTCCCCCGATAAGATTAACCCGAATTCCAGGGACGGAATTCACCGCAATGCGAGGAGAAGGCTTGCTTGTAGACGGAGGAACCGAGGTCCACGAGACCGGCGAGCTGGCGCTGGTCGGGCCCGTGGCGTGCGTGGAGTGCGGTTACTCGATCTCGCTATCGGTTTCCGACGAGCTGCCGAGCTGTCCCGCCTGCGGAGGGACGCGGTTTCGGCGGGCTTCCATGTTCGATCCGCCGACCGTCGACGCCGACGCCATCTCGACCGCCGCCGCCCCTCCGAGCTGGCTCGAGCCGTTGCGCGCCAAGCTCGAGCCGGACAGGCACTACGTCGCCTTCGACGACGGCGGCGACGAGCCGGTCGTCGTGCCGCTGGAGGACGGCTGGACGAGGATCGGCCGCAGCGGCGCCGCCGACATCCAGCTCGACGACGCCACCGTGTCCCGGCGCCACGCCCTGATCGTCCGCACCCCGGACGACGAGCTGCGGGCGCTCGACGACCGCAGCCTCAACGGACTGTTCGTGAACGGCGATCCGGTCGAGTGGGCCCCGCTGACCGACGGGGACGAGCTCGAGGTCGGCCGCTACCGCCTCTACGTCGTCCAGACGTAGCCCCTCGCCCTGGCCGGCAGCCAGCCCGGCCCGTCCGCCTATTCCGTGGAGATGTTCGGGTCGGTCTGGACCTTTTGCGGGACGATCATCAGGAAGTGCTGCGGGGCCGCGGCGCTGAGCCCGGCGACCCGCTCCGCCTCGTCGTCCTGCTCCGTGGCGCGCAGCTCGTCGGCGTAGTAACCGAGGAGCTCCTCGATGTCGAGCACGCCCTCGGCGTCCAGCTCCGTCAGCTCCACCTTTGCGCCCTTGCCGAGACGACGCCGGATCGCATCGCGGTCGAGGTTCCACTCCGGGTTCACGCGCACGTAGACACGCCCGCCGGTCATCCCCGCGCACGCCCACGGTCCGATGTCGCCGAAGACCACTGCCCGCCCGGCGGTCATGTACTCGAACGCGAAGCCCTTGGCGTTCGCTCGATCGGCGACGCATCCGCGTGAGTCGTCCAGCGGCTCCTCTGGCTCGCCCGCGAGGACCACGTCGGCGCCGGAAAGCCGGATGCAGAAGCGGGAGTCCGCCGACCCCTGCACGAACAGGCGGCCCCGCTGGGCCCCGTAGGCGAACGACTTCCCGACCGAGCCGTTCACTCGCCGGCCGTCAGCGTTGCGCCCCTTGAGGATCGACACGGTCCCGCCGAGCATCGTCTTCCCGACGCCGTCCTGCGCGCCGCCTTCCACGCGGACCACCAGGCCCCAGGCGTTGAAGGCGCCGAAGCCCTGGCCCGCGACCGAGCCGCCGTTGAAGTTGAGCTCCGCCAGCACGTCCACCGGATCCCCGTCAGGGGCGCCCTCGTAGATCCGCGCACGCGCGATCTCGCCGGCCAGCTCGGTGCCGAGCACCCGATCCTTGGCATCGGTGGGGCGCGGGAAGTTCTGTCGCACCGGCCCGCCGGAGAACACCTTGTCCGCCAGCCCCGCGAGCTGCGTCGAGGCCTGCTTGGCCTCCATCCGGATCGGGCGGGCCTGCACCAAGCCGGCCTCCGCCCGGGCCTCGACCGCCTCCTCGCCAACCGGCAGGTCGAGGGGCTCCAGGTCAAGGAACTCCTCCAGCGGAGTGATCAGCTCGGCCAGATCGAGGCGGTCCTCCCACGCCACCTGCCGCAGCAGGTCGTAGCGTCCCACGAGATCCTGCGCCCGCGAGTAGCCGAGTCCGGCGACGACGCTCTTGACCTCCTGTCCCATCGACTCGAAGAACCTGGCGCAGTTCTCGGCGGCGGAGTCGACGCGCTGCGGAGTGAACTTCTTCAGCCCGTGCTCCTGCGCCTGCTCGACCGTCTCGATCTGGGTCGCGATGCCGACGTGACAGGTGTCGAGCTGGCACCCGCGGCAGATCGTGCAGCCGAGCGACACCATCGCCAGGGTCCCGAACGCAACCCGGTTGGCTCCCATGCAGTGGAGCTTCACGATGTCGTGCGCGTGCCGGTAGCCGCCGTCGGCCCAGATCTCGACCCGGTTTCGGATCCCGGCCTCCATCAGCGCCCGGTGGACCGCGCGGGTACCGATGTCCGAGGGAAGGCCAACGTGCCGAAGGGCGTGCTGGCGAGCGGCGCCCGTGCCGCCCTCGAACCCGGAGAGCGTGATGATGTCCGCGCCCGCCTTCGCGATCCCCAGCCCGATCGTGCCGATGTTCGGTACCACCGGCACCTTGACCGAGACCCGCAGGTCCGGGTTCACCGTCTTCAGCTCGTCGATCAGCTCCGCGAGATCCTCGATCGAGTAGAGATCGTGGTTGTTCGATGGGGAGATCAGGTCCGTGCCGGCCGAGGCGTTCCGCGCCGCGGCCACCTTCTCGGAGACCTTCTTGCCGGGCAGGTGCCCGCCCTCTCCGGGCTTCGCGCCCTGTCCGATCTTGATCTCCGCGACGTAGGAGGAGTTGAGCATCTCCGCGGAGACGCCGAAGCGCCCCGAGGCGACCTGCTGGCCGCGCCACTTGCGGTAGCGCCCGTACATGTCGCGGATCTCGCCGCCCTCGCCGTTGACGCAGAGGACGTTGATGGCCTTCGCGGCCTCGGCGTAGGCCCGGAAGGCGGGCTCTGACTGGGAGCCGAAGCTCATCGAGCTGATCACGATCGGGTAGTCGTGGTGGCCGATGCCGGCGTCCACAGTGGACCGGTCCACCGGATCGCGGTCCCCGCGCAGCCCCATCGCGTGGCGCATCGAGATCGGGCTCTGCTTCTCCAGGTCACGCACCTTCTGGGAGTACTCGGCGTAGTCGCCGCTGCCGTTCGCGGTGGCGATCGCCGCCTTGTAGACCTTCGGGTAGAAGCGGAGCGTCTTGGCCGGCTTCGCGTCCTCGGAGCCGCAGAGGATGGCGGCCCGCTCGTTTGTGTCGTCGTCGAGCTCGGCGAAGCCGACGCCGCCACGCTGCGAGGCGGCGAAGTGCTCGGTCTGGAAGATCTCCGCCAGCTCCGGCTTGACGCCGATCGAGGAGAACTGGCGCGCGTAGCCGCGCACCTCGTGGATCCCGATCGTCGAGATCACCTTCTCGATTCCCTTCTTCAGCGCCGCGCAGAGGTTGGAGACGTCCTGCCCGTACTCCTCGACGCAGACCACCTCGACCATCACGTAGGGACAGACGCCGTTGGCTCCGAGGCCGAGCGCGAGCATCACGTCGTGCACGTTGCGAAGCGCCGCGGAGCGCAGGACGATCCCGCAGCGGCGCCGCAGGTTCTCCTCGCCTGGCTCGACTCGGAACTGCTTCAGCGCCTGGTCGACTGCGGAGACGGCGAGGTGCGGGTCGACGTAGCGGCAGTCGCCCTCGTACACGGTGCGATCGGTCAGCACCAGCAGCTCGGCGCCGTCACGCACCTTCTTGACCGCCTCCTGCTTGAGGCGTTCGATCGCACCCTGGGTGGTCTCGGACTCGAGCAGCGAGATGTCGACCGCGGCGGCGCGGCCGCGGAAGTGCTCCCAGAGGTCCTCGAGCAGGTAGGTGTGGTGCTCGCGGGCGATGCGGCGGTAGGTCTTGTCGGAGAGCGGTGCCATCTCGTGGTGCCCGCCGAGGATCACCGGGAAGGAGGTCTCCACCGTGCCGGTGTCATCGGCGGCCGCGTGCAGCG
This sequence comes from Solirubrobacterales bacterium, assembly GCA_044871225.1. Lineage (GTDB taxonomy): Bacteria > Actinomycetota > Thermoleophilia > Solirubrobacterales > 70-9 > AC-56. Next base: position 293 of record JBIOZP010000007.1, on the reverse strand, counting down.
AGGGGCGGCGGCCGAAGACCGCGCGGGTTGAGAAGTGCTCGATCTCGCGCTCGCGGTCGATCGCCGGATTGGTGACGACGGCGACCGTCTCCTTGAAGTAGTCGGCGAGGTTCTGGCGCTCCGGTGAGAGCGCGGCGAGCGGGCCGTCGTAGCCGAGCGATCCGATCGGCTCGGCGCCGTTGGACGCCATCTGCTGGACGAGCTTCACGTCGTCACGCTGCCAGCCGAAGCCGGCGAGCACGCGGTCCTCCACCTTCACGGGCTCGGCGGGCCCGGCGGCGGTGTACCCCGGG
>JBIOZP010000006.1:0-7832 GCA_044871225.1 Solirubrobacterales bacterium | reverse complement strand
TGCGTGGGTCGGAGCCGGTTGAGCGAATGCTCGAGGTGAGCGGATTGCAACGCTCGCTTCCGTTCGTCGACTGACGTACCGACTTGGCCGGAGCTGAAGACGCCGGGTCGCCCGCGGTGCGGGCCCGCGAGGCCGGAAAAGCCGCAGTTGCTGCTGTTACGGGCCCGCTGACGCGATTGCGCCGCTTCCTTCGTCGCCACCCGGCCGCGGTCACCGTCACCGGCAGCCTGCTCGTGGCCGGCGCGCTCGGCCTGGGGCTCTGGGACAAGCGAACCGACTTCACCGATGCCCTTCAGCTCGCTCCGCTGTGGATCCTCGCCGCTGCGATTCTGCTTCACGTCGCCTGGCTGGTCGCCCGCAGCGAGGCCTGGCACGTTTGTGTGGGCGCTGCGGGCGGCAAGGTGAGCCGTCGACGGCTCTACCGGGCGGCCAGCCTGGGGTACCTCGGCAACATTTTCAACGGCCAGTTCGGGCTCGCGGTGCGAATCGCGGCGCTCCGCCGCTCCGCGCCGCGCGAGAGCCCGACTCCCTCCGTCCTAATTGCCGCCGAGTTGCCGATCGTGGTGGTGGAGATCAGCCTGGCCGCGCTGGCGTCGTTCACCCTGGTTGAGCCTCTAGGTGTTCCATGGTGGGTTCCGCTGATCTGCCTCGCATTCGGGCTCACGGTCGTCGCCGGGTTGACGAGGATCGCTCGCGGCCAGCGCCACGGTTTTTGGAACGGCTTCGCCGTGATGCGAGGCCTTCAGGGTCGTAGCAGCATCGTGGGCCTCGTCCTGTTCGCGGTGTGCGCGCAGATCGCACGCAACTGGCTTGTTCTGCAGGGCATCGGCGTTGACAGCTCGGTTCTCGACGCAACCGCGCTCTTGATCGGAGTCGCGGTGATCGGCCTGCTCCCGGTCGGGCCGAGTCTCGGCGCCGCGGCGGCAGTCGTGATCCTGGGGGCAAACGGTGTGGCCGCCGTGGCCGCGGCCGGCACCCTCCTGACTGCTACCGGCGCCTTCGGCGCCCTCTGCTTCGCGTCCTGGGCGCTCGTCGACCGGCTTCGGCCTTCGGCCAGGACCGTGCCGGCTCCGCTGGGTCTCTAGCGCCGCGCCTCGGCCTCCCGCCGGCCCTCCTGGCTTGCCACGTAGGCCGGAGGACGCAGACGGTTGAAGAAGCCGATGGGCTCGAGCCCGCCGCCGGTGTGCACGGGGCTGAAGTCCAGCTCCTCGACCCGATCCGCCGGAAGCCGTTTGCCCAGCCGCAGCACCGCGACCCGGCGCCAGTGGCCAAGCGGGCTCGTCAGCCCCAGCTCGAAGTCGAGCTCAGCCGAGTCGCGATCGCGCAGCTCGGCCAGGGTCAAGCCGGACGCGCGGGCCGCGGGCCGAGCGCCCACGAGGGCGCGATGACCGCCGATCCCATACGGCAGGAGCGAGGAATACCAGCGGTCCGCGAATCCTTGGCTCGGCAGGACCAGCTGCCTGACGAGGGGCCGTCGTCCTGAGGTGACGAGCAGGAAGTCCTGGTGGAGTCCTCCCCCGTAGGCGTCCGGGATCCGGATCGCCAACCCACAGGGGTCCGGAAGAACCTCCGGCAGTCCCAGGGACCGGGAAAGCCGTGCGATTGCCGGGCTCGGTCGCGGGCGATCGAACAGCTCGGAACCGGTTGGGACCTCTGCTTGCGGGATCAGCTCTCCCTCGAACCCGACTCCGTGCGGATGGAAGATCCGGCGTCCCCGCAGGCGCGACAGGGCGCCGAGGAACGTGGCGGAAGGTCCCGCGAGGAACGGGGTGGGGGCGGGGGCCTTCAATCGCCGGCGCAGTTCCTTGCGCCGAATAGGGCCTCGGCGTGCTCCGCCACCACCTCCGGGCATTCCTCGGGGAGGAAGTGCCCCGCCGCCGGCACCCGCTCGACCGTCATTCGGGGAGCTTGAGGCTCGAAGCCACGGAGGTCGGCGCCTCGCACGATCGCGTCCTGCTCGCCGACCAGAAGCACGGTCGGAACCGTGAGCCTTGCCTTCCGGAACCTCCCGGCGGCGATCGCAGGCAGCTCACGCAGCAGGAAGGTGCGGTAGAGGGAGACGGTGGCTCGGGCGCCCTGGGGAGAGCGCATCGGTTCGTCGAAGACGGCCAGGTCCTCCTCGGAGTAGGTGCCCGGCGGGGAACCGCGCCGCAGGATCTGGCGAGTCGCGCCGGCTCGCATCAGCCTCTCCCCGAGCACCGGCGTGCTCAGGGGAAGCTGGTAGGTGAACGCGGCCAGGCGCGCCGGGTTGAGGCGGTCCCTCCACGACGGCCATGGATGGGCGATCGACATGGCGAGCAGGGCCGAGATTCGCTGCGGGCTTTCCATCCCTATGAGCATCCCCACGTAGGCCCCCCAGTCGTGGCCGATGAAGCCCACCTGATCGAGCTCCAGCACGTCCAGCAGCTCGACCAGGTCCCGGGCGAGCTCGTCTTTCTCGTACCCCCGGGCCGGCGCCTCTGACCCGCCGTGGCCACGAAAGTCCGGCATCAGGCACCGGAATCGAGGGGTCAGCAGGGGCGCCAAGCGACGCCAGCACCACCAGTTTTGAGGCCAGCCGTGCGCGAGGACGAGGGCCGGCGCGTCATGCGGGCCGACCTCGGCCACGTGCAGGCGAACGCCGTTTACCCGGACGTCGCGATGGGTGACGCCCTCGAGGACGAGCGGCGCGGGGATCAACCCTCGTGGCGCTCGCGCTCTGAGTCCGGCGTCGGCCCTTCGACGTCCGGGTCGGGCTCGCCGTCCTCGCTCGTGCCGGGCGGCGGCTCCTCGTCCCCGGCGCGATGAGGATCGCCGCTGGTGGACTGGGAGGGCTCCTTGCTCGGGTCTTCGGAGGACGCCGGACTGTCCTGCTCGTCCGCCCGAGTTGCCTCAGGGGGAAGGCCCCCCGGCTCGCGATCCTCGTCTTGAGGCTCGGGAACCGAGGTCCCCGGGACGTGATTCAGATAGTCCTCACGGAGGCCGGTTGGGTTGGCTTCTGACTCGTCCGAGGAGCGGCCGGGCGAGGGGCGCTCGCGGCCGACGTCCCCGCTCCGGTCAGACATCCGACACGACCTCCCTCAACCAGCCCGTGATCCGCCTGAATGGGCTCCGAAGCGCGCGTGGGTGTTGGCGGAGGTGAGAGAGCACCATGGATCCAGTCCTCGATTCGACTGCCGGGCCGCCGCCCATACCTGTGTAAACGCCGCAGCGACCGCTCGCTTCTCGCATACCCCCGGGCCGGCTCGCGAAACCCGTCCCGGTCGGCCGCAGCGCGCGCGGGGTTGCGCGAGTCGCGGATCTGTGGTCGGATTAGCGCTCGACTGACGTCGAATGGAATGCAGGAAGCTGTCCAAACGCACCGTGCGCACGTTCGGGCACGACCGCAACGACGGGAGCAGGGCTGTTGAAACGGGAAGCATTGAGGCGCCATCCGAGAACGACGCGGCTCTGCATCGCGGGCGCGCTCGCTGTATTCCTCGGGTGGGTGCACGCGGGGGTCGCGGCTGCAACATGTCACGGCCACCGGGCGACGATCCGGGGCCACGGCAAGACGATCGTCGGCACGCCGCAGCGCGACGTGATCGTCGGCACCGCCCGCTCCAACTGGATCGCCGGCGGCGGCGGGCGCGACATCATCTGCGCCGGTCGTGGACGCGATCGCGTGCTGATCGGGGTGATCGGCAAGGGAGCCGAGCCTGCGTTCGTCGCTCTCGGCCGGGGCGCCGACTACGTCGACGGGGCGAGCTCCGGCGACCGCCTCTACGGCAAGGCCGGCAAGGACTACCTGGCTGGTGAGGCCGGATACGACCGGATGTACGGCGGCCCTGGAGACGATCACCTCGCCGGGGCGACCGGAGACGACCGGATCAGAGGAGGGTCGGGTAACGACCTCATCACCGGCTCCTCCCAGGACGACTTGGTGAGGGGCGGATTGGGCGACGATCGCATCAGCACCGGCCCGGGGGCCGACCGCGTATGGGGTGACGACGGCAACGACGAGCTCCACCTGCTCGAGGGGGATGACACCGGGCGCGGGGGACGGGGCGACGACTTCTTGGGAGGGTTCAACGGGGACGACTATCTTGGGGGCGGGCCGGGATTCGACGCGGGCAACGGGGGGTGGGGGACAGACACCTACCTCGACTTCGAGGTTTGGTGGGACATCAAGCGCCAGGGCGGAAAGCCGCTGATCGGGGCTCCAATCCCCGCCCTTCCACGTGCACCGACCAAGGGCGCGATCAAGCGGCTGGCCGCCTACAAGCGCATCCTGCAGGGCCGCGAGTCAGTCCGCACCGACGGCCAGGTCGCGTTCATGTACGCCAAGGCGCGGCAGCTCGGGAAGGCAGCCGTGAGGCTGATCCACAAGCGGTTCCACCACCGTCGGGAGCACATGAGCATCCGCAGGGCGAGATTGCTCCGCAGCCGGGACGCCTACCGGGTTCGCGAGCTCCTCACCGGGATCGCCCACGAGATCGACCGGCTGGTGATCGGCCGCCTGAACTGAGTCCGGCCGGGACCCGAGGCCGAGGCGCGCTAGAAGCGTTGCCGGGGCCGATCCAGGAGGAAGGTCTGGGTGGAGACCTGGGTGCTCTTGTCGCGCTTGTCGATGAACGCGACAACCCGCCGCCCGGTGATCCGGGCGATGGCCGCGGTCGCGTTGTACTCGAGCCCGGCTTGCGAGAGCTCGGGCTGGCCTCGCTCTTCGCCGTCTTGGTCAGCCGCTGATTCGTCGCGCGGCGTGATCACGCAGGTGACGGCGTTCTTGCCCATCTCGACCTCGGTCGACTGGGGCCGCTCCCCAGAGAAACGCTGCCACACCGTTCCCAACGACCTGGCGATTTCATCCGAGGCCGGATCCACCGCGGCGATGGCCTCGCTGGCTTCCGGATTCTGTAGGTCGCCCATTGGCGATGCCTCCCTTTCCTCTCCTCGCGTGTAGCCGGCTCGAGAGGGCAGAGGAGGGGATGGAGGCCCAACCGGCGTCTGTGACCGAGTGTACCGCCGCCCGCTGGGCTCTTGCAGCGATTTCACCATTACCTGCTTTCCGGCGAGAGCTTGACCGCCCGCGAGCTCGGATATAGGTTCGCCGGCGAGCCGGCCGGTGATGGACCGGACGCCGAAACCAGAGGGGGACTTTGTGCGATCAGTCAGGTCCAATCGCGGGCAGCGCGCCAGCCGAACGGGAGCCGGCCTCAAGACACGCAGGCGGCGCTCCTTCGTTGGCTCCTCGGTGGCGCTCGTGGCGGTGTCCGTGCTCGTGGCGCTGATCGGCGCCGCGCCCGCGTCCGCCGATGAGAACGGGTGCCCAACCAGCAATTCCATTCCCAATCGCCTCCCCTCGGACCTCGTCGGGGCTTCGTTTACGACGAGCGGGAACACGGCGACCTACAAGTTCGACTCGTTCGTCGACCGCAACCCAGTGGGTGGTGTACCGGGGCTGATCGCATACTGCATCTACCCCGGAACGGCGCCCGACAGCGTCATTACCTTGGCAACGGGCGCGAATGGCTCCGCCTGGCAGGATCCACCGGGATTCGACAACTTTTCGTTCGAGCGTCCGGACGGGAATCCGAGCAACATCCCCCTGGACGGCGTGACCGGGACGACGATGGGCACCGCCACTTGGTCCGGCGGTGTTCCGGCCAACCAGACGATCGTGCTCCACATCAACGACGCCGAGGAGTGCGATGACCTCTACGGCGGCAACCCGGGGACCTGCTTCGTCCTGCCCGGCGGCGCTCCGTCGGCCCAGACACCCGATGTGATCACGCAGCCACACCAGGACCCGGATCACACGCTCGTGCCAGTCGACGGGGCGTACCCGAATTTCAAGACGAACGCGGGCGCGATCGTTCACGACTCAGCCACCGTCGACAACACCACCAACGGCACGCCGACCGGCAGCGTGGAGTTCAAGAAGTACAACAACGGTGACTGCTCGGGGGACCCGGCGGATACCGAGACGGTTTCCCTGAGCAGTGGCTCCGCGGACCAGCTGCACCGCTACGGGCCGCTGGGGCAGGGAACGCTGTCCTTCCGGGCTTTCTACACGAGCGACGATGCGTCTAAGTGGACCAACGCAAGCAGCGCCTGCGAGAAGCTCACCGTCGTATGTCAGGTGGTGTTCGCAAGCAAGCGAACCGGCACCGGCGACATCTACCTGATGGAGGGCGCGAGCCAAAGGCGGCTGACGACCAGCCCGGCGTTCGACGGCCAGCCCACGTTCTTCGCCGCTGCCGGCAGGATCGCCTTCGCCAGCAACCGGACCGGGAACCTGGAGATCTATTCGATGAGCGCCGGCGGCAAGGGCCAGACTCGGTTGACGACCGACCCCGCCGTCGACACCGAACCTTCCTGGTCGCCCGACGGCAGCAAGATCGCCTTCGCGAGCGCTCGCAGTGGCGGCGGCGACATCTACGTGATGAACGCCGACGGCACGGACCAGGTCCGCCTGACGACGGACGAAGCCGCCGACAGCTCTCCCACCTGGTCCCCGGACGGGACCGAGATCGCGTTCGCCAGCACGCGGACCGGTAACGGCGACATCTACGTGATGAGCGCCGACGGCAGGGGCGAGACGCGCGTGACGGCGAACGCAGCCGCTGATGCCTCCCCGGACTGGTCACCGGACGGCACCAAGATCGCGTTCGCCAGCAAGCGGACCGGCAACGGCGACATCTACCTGATCGAGGGCGGGACCCAAACGCGGTTGACGACCAGTGCAGCGGCCGATGGCGAGCCTTCGTTCTCCGCGCACGCGAAGGTCGCCGGGAAGATCGACTTCGTCAGCAACCGCGCCGGCAACGCGGACATCTACGCGACGAACGCCAGCGGCGCTCAGTGGCGGCTGACGACGAACGCCGCACCTGACAGGTCTCCGGACGCTCCATAGTCCCGCGGAGGATCCGGTTGCCGAATTAGTCCCGCGGAGGATCCGGCCTCCGCGGGGCTGATCAGTCCTTGCCGACTACGTCCTTTGCCTTGTCGGCGACGTCGTCGGCCTTGTCCTTGACCTTGCCCTCGGCCTTGTCGACCTTGCCCTCGTTCTTCAGGTCCTGATCGTCGGTCAGGTCCCCGCCCGCCTCCTTCAGCCGGCCCTTCGCCTTGTCAACCCCTCCGTCGCTCATCTCGGTCCTTTCGTTGCTTGCCTTCCTTTGCCTCATACCCGGTGTGGCGTCCGCTGACTCAGGGAATCGTCGAGAGCGGCCGAGGGGAATACCCTTGAGCCAGGCGAATGGGCATCCGCGATCCCGAGGAGCTGGAGGCAGAGGGAGCCCCGGCCACGGCTGAGATCTCCCCGGCGACCCGGCTGGGGCCCGTGCACCTGACCGTTTCCCGTCTGGAGACCTCCATCTCCTACTACCAGAGGGAGGTCGGCCTTCTGGTGCTGGACCGCAGCGACAGCCAGGCATCGGTGGGCGTCGCCGGGCAGGAGCTGATCGTCCTGGTCGAGGAGCCCGGCGCTCGTTCCGGTGCCGGCTTCACCGGGCTTTACCACATCGCCCTTCTGCTGCCTCGGCGCACCGACCTCGCGCGCTGGCTCGCCCACGCGGCCCGCGATCGCGTGCAACTGGTTGGGCTCTCCGATCATTTCGTCAGCGAAGCGCTCTACCTCAGCGACCCGGACGGCCACGGCCTGGAGATCTACTGGGACCGCCCCCGCCAGATCTGGGAGGGGAGGGTCGCCGAGCGGATGACCACCCTGCCGCTCGACGCGGAGGGCCTGCTGGCGGAATTGCCCGACCCCGCCGCAGAGCCGTTCGAGGGGCTCCCGGAGGGCACGGTGGTCGGCCACGTCCACCTGAAGGTGGCGGCGATCCCGGAGACGGTGGCCTTCTACCGGGACATAC
>JBIOZP010000005.1:0-6893 GCA_044871225.1 Solirubrobacterales bacterium | reverse complement strand
GAACGTCCCTCGGCCTCGGCCACGTTGGCGGCCAGCAGCGCCTCCTTTCCGGCCCGGTAGAGGTCGACGGGATCCTGCGTGTGCCGGCTGCGTGCCACGGTCACGGCGAAACCGGGCAGGGAGGCGGCAAGCTCGCGCTCCAGCCCCGCGGTGGCGCGGGCAAGCTGGCCGTCATCGGTGGCCGGCACGATCGCCGCAACCTCGGCGGGCTCGTCCTCGGCGAGCGCCCCGAGGGCCCCGGCGGCGCTCGAGCGAAGCGCCCGCAAGGCGACGGTCAGCACGCGAGCTCGCCAGTCGCCCGACTGGGCAACCCGAGGGGCCGCGCGGGCGACGACCACGCCGGCTCCCGCCTCCACCTCGGCGCCGAGCTCGGCGGCGCGGGCGAGGATGTCGCCGCGATCGGTGACCTCACGAGCCAGGATGGCGCGCACCAGGGCGCCGGCAGCCTCGTCGCTGGCCCACTCCGGGGCGCGCGAGCGCTCCACCTCGAGCGCCAGCAGCGTCGAGACCATGCGCGCCAGCGCCGTGGACGGGGTCTGGCGCCGCGCCCGGTAGCGAAGCTCGCCCACGACCGTGTCCGCCACCCGCAGCTCCACGGATGCGACGTCGTCGCCGTCCTCGAGCAGCTTTCCCTCCTCGGCCGACGAGGCGGCGGCCACGGCCAGCACGGCGCTGGAGCGGTCGATCACGGCCACGCTGGCGCCGAGCGCCTTGGCGGCCGCGCGGACGACGGCCGGCAGGCCGGCCCCGGACTCGATCGCTCCCGAGAGCGCCTCGAGGGTGGCCTCAGCCCCCGCGTTTGCAGGGGCTTCGCGGCTTGCGGACTCGGAGCTCACCCCGGAATCGTAGTCGCGCGAATTGCCTCCGCCACCGAATCACCCCCCGCTGGGAGGCGGAATTCACCCAACTTCCGTAGACGACGGTGCGCCAAGTTGGATGCGCGTGAGGTTGGGGGTCCTACGTGCCGCGAACCTCATGAGCATCGCGACCACGGCGGTAGTCGCGCGTCAGTCGAGTCCCGGCAGGATCCGCGTGATGTCGTCCCAGAAGTAGACGACCAGGACCCCCAGCGCGATCCCGGTCAACAGCAGCGCGAGGAGCACGAACAGCGACAGGAGGACGGCGGTGGCCTTCTCCCAGGTGCGCCCGTAGGAGCCGACGGCGGGCGCCAGGATCAGCGCGGCGAAGGCCAGGAGGCTGATCAGCCCGGCGCCGGCGAACAGGTAGTACTCAGTCCCGATTCCCACCAGGCGGGGCATCTGTCGAGCCATTCTGGCGTAAGTGAAGGACCAACATCGCGACCACTCCGCAGGCCGCGAACGCGGCCGTTCCGAGCGCCCAGCCACCGGTGACGTCGCTTAGGTAGTGGACGTGGAGGTAGACGCGCGACAGTCCGACGGCAGCTGCCAGCACGATGCCGACGACGAGCAACGCCGTGCTGCCGGCCATTCCCGGGCGCAGCCGGATGGTCAGGGTCAGCGCGAGCCAGGGGAAGATGATCGCGTGGGCGGCGTGGCCGCTCGGAAACCCGGAGCCGGGGGCGTCCACCAGCCCGCCGGCCGGGCGTGGGCGGTCGGTCGCCGCCTTCAGCTCGGCCACGCCGACGTAGATGATCACCGAGGCAGCCACCAGGACGGCCGCCTCCGCCCACCGCCGCCGGAGCGCAAGCAGCAGAGCCGCCACCGCGATCAGCGGCACGTTCACCGCCACCGAGCCCAGCGCCGTCACCACCTTCGCGACGTCCACCAGCCAGGCCGTCTGCAGCCGATCCACCACGTCGAACGCCGTCCGGTCCCCGGGCGTCGGCGCCGGATCCCCCGAGACGACGGACGTGTAGGCGATCAGGACGTACAGGCTGACGGCCAGCACCGCGAGCAGAGTCGTGAACTGAAGGCCCAGGGGGCCGGGAGTCACCCGCGCCCAGAAGAAGCGGGCCTGGGGCGCGACCCGCCGCCCGGCGCCCACCAGCGGGCGCAGCGCCGCGTTTTGCTCCATGTTCGCGACCAGCCGCTTCCTGTTCTCGGGGCGGCGCAGGAAGCGATAGGAGACGACGACGGCCGCGATCACCCCGACGGCGATCCCGAACAGCAGCGTCCCCTGGCCGGCGGCGTGAGCCGCGGCGTCGAGGCTCTGGGCGGCGAAGTAGCCGATCAGGCCGAAGGCCACCGCCCACAGCCCGGTGCCCAGCACCGCGAACGGCAGGTAGTAGCCGTAGCCCATGCCCGAGCTTCCGGCAGTGAACGGAGCGAGCGCCCGCACCAGCCCGATGAAGCGGCCGATCACGATCGTCTTCCCCCCGTGGCGGGAGAAGTAGTCCTCCACCCGCGCGAAGCGCTCCCGCGTGATCCGCACCTTGGGGCCGTGGCGAAGCAGGAAGTCCCGCCCCAGTCGGCGGCCCAAAAGGAAGCTCACCGAATCGCCCGCCAGCGCGGCCGCCCACACGACGCCGATCGTCAGCACGATGGATGTCTCTCCCTGCCCGGCCACCGCCCCGCCGAGGATGACCACGGTCTCCCCGGGGAGGACCAGGCCGACGAAGGCGCCGGTCTCCAGGAAGGAGGCCAGCCCGACCAGCACGTACGTGAAGTCCCCGAGCCTCGACGAGACGTCCTGGAGCGCCTGCTGGAGGTCGATGTTCGGAAGCAGCTTGTTGAGGACCACGAATCCGGCGATCAGGCCGACGACCCCCAGCAGCAGCGGCAGATGCGAGCGGGCTCCCCCCTCCCCGTTCGTTTCGCGCTCGCCCTCGTGCGAGACCCCGCTGTCCTGGTGCTCGGCGCTCAGCCGCTCGCCGCTCTCGCTCATCACAAGCTCTTCTCGGGCGCGGCCACGATCGCGCCGGCATACCGCGGGGGTAGAGCGCGTGCGGCGCGGTCGGCGGAGACGATGTCGTCGAACAGCCCAAAGGCGGTCGGCCCCGATCCGGTGACGCGCGTCACCTGCGCCCCCGCCTCGTCGAGCGCCGCCAGCGCCCCCCGGATCCTGGGTCGCAGCGACAGGGCCGCGCTGGCCAGGTCGTTGACCAGCAGCTCGGCGTAGTCCACGGGGGAGGCGCCGTTCCCCGCGGCGTTGCGAAGCTGCCCGGCGATGGCGTCGAGCTCATGCCGCTCGCGCCCGAGGCCCAGCCGGTCGGCCTCCGCGTAGACGTCGGCGGTCCGTAGGCCCTCCTCGGCCGGCACGAGCACCGCCGCGAACTCACCCGGCGGCGGCAGCGGCTCGACGACCTCACCGGCTCCGGCGATCAGGGCGAACGACGGATGGAGCTGCGAGGGAACGTCGGCCCCGAGCTCCGACGCCAGGCCATCCAGCCCCTGAACCTGGTTCTCGGCCAACCGCAGGATCGCCGCCGCGTCCGCGCTTCCTCCGCCGAGGCCGGCCGCCACCGGGATGCGCTTCTCGATCTCGATCGCCAGCGGAGGGCCGCGCCATCCCGCCGCGCGAAGGCCAGCCAGCGCCCGGGCGGCGAGGTTCTCTCCCTCCACCCCGGGGCACGCCACCCGGTCGCCGGCGCCGTCGGACTCTTCGACCACGATGCGGTCGGCCAGGGTCAGCGGGCAGAACAGGGAGCGGATCTCGTGCAGCCCATCGTCCCGCGACGGCCCGAGGTACAGACAGAGGTTGAGCTTCGCCGGGGCTCGCAGGATCATTCGCTCAGCTTCTCCCACAGCCGAACGAAGTCCTCGGGGGACAGCGTCTCGGCCCGTGCGTCCTCGGGGAGCCCGATCGCCCTCAGGGCCGACCTCGCGCGCTCCCGGGAGGGGCCCCCGGCCAGCTCCAGCGAGCCCGCCAGTGCCTTGCGCCGGTGGGCGAAGGCATCGCGCACCAGGCGGGCAAGCCCCGCCGGCGCGGGGGGCCCCCGGCGCGTGAGCCGCACCAGGGCCGAGTCCACCCGGGGGCGGGGGCTAAAGACCGCGCGATTCACGCCTCGGCGAAGCTCGACCTCGCAGGAGAGCTGCACGAGCACGCTCGGCGCCCCGTACACCCGGCTGCCCGCGCCGGCCCGCAGGCGGTCGGCGATCTCGCGCTGCACCAGTACGGTCCAGGACGCCACGCGGGGCAGCTCGCCGATCGTGCGAAGGATGAGCGGGGTGGCGATCGAGTACGGCAGGTTCGACACGACGGCGGTCGGCTCGGGGTCGAGCGAGCCGAGATCGACGCGCATCGCGTCGCCCCAGACGAGCTGGACGGTCGGGTGCTCGGCCGCCAGGTCCTCCAGTGGCCCCCGCAGGCGCTGATCGAGCTCGACGACGTGCACGTGCGCGGCCAGCGGAGCCAGGCGCTGCGTCAGGGCCCCCTCCCCGCCCCCGACCTCGAGCACGACGTCCTCGGGCCCCAGCTCGGCGTCGGCGGCGATCGCGTCCAGCAGGTTGGTGTCGGCCAGGAAGTTCTGGCCCAGCCTCACCATCCGAACACCTTCGCCGCGTTCGCCTCCACGAGCGCCTCCAGCTCGGGGTAGGCGATGCCGCGCTCGGCGGCGAGCCGCTCGCCCACCGCGACCACGTTCGCGGGCTGGTTGGGCTTGCCGCGGACGGGCTGCGGGGCCAGGAACGGGGCGTCCGTCTCGGCCAGCAGCAGCTCCGCGGGGACCGTGCGCGCGGCCTCGCGGAGCTTCTCGGCCTTGGGGTAGGTGACGTTGCCGGCGAACGAGCAATACCAGCCGCGCTCGGCGGCCTCGCCGACTCGCTCCGGGGGAGCGCTGAAGCAGTGCAGGACCACGGCCACGCCGTCCGCCTCGGCGAGGGTGGCGAAGGTCTCGGCCACCGCCTCGTCGCTCTCGGCCGGGTCGCGCACGTGGATGACCAGCGGCAACCCGAGCCGCCGGGCGATCTCGATCTGGGCCTGGAAGGCCCTGCGCTGGTCCTCGCGCGGGGCCCGGTCGCGGTAGTAGTCGAGCCCGGTCTCGCCGATCGCGACTACGCACTCGTGGCCCGCCAGCGCCTCGATCAGCGCTGCGTCGCGGTCGTCGAAGCCCGTGGCCGAGTTCGGATGCCGTCCGACCGAGGCCAGTACCTCAGGATGCTCCTCGGCGGCCGCGATCGCCGCGCGGTTGGAGGCATCGTCCATCCCGACGTCGAGGATGCGCCGGACCTCAGCCGCTCGGGCAGCGCCCACGAGCTCGCCGGACGGCGGCTGGCAGACGCCCAGATGGGCGTGGGTGTCGACCACCCGGCGGAGTCTAGGTGCGCGCTCGGCTCAGGCTCGAACGCGACAGCGGGCCGCCTCTAGTCGATCTTCGGGAACAGGGGAGGCAGCTTCTCGGTCGCTTGACCGCCACCGCGCGAGCCGAACGCGCCCAGCTTGCGCTCGGGCTCGCCGAGCGCGTCCAGGAGCCGCCCGGACGTCTCGGGCATGTAGGCGCACAGCAGCAGGGCGAGCACTCGCACCCCCTCGCAGAGGTTGTAGAGAACCTGATCCAAGCGGGCCGCCTCCCGGTCCTCCTTCGCGAGGTCCCACGGGCGCGTCTCCTCGACATAGCGGTTCAGGCGCCGCACACGAACCCAGATCTCCTCCAGCGCCTGGGTCAGCTCCACACGGTCGAGCAGCGCCGCGACACGGTCCTCGACGCCAGTCAGTCCCCCCTCACCCCCCGCGAGCTCGGGATCCGGCTCGCCGTCGGGCACGGTGCCGCCGCGATAGCGCTCCACCATCGCCAGCGTGCGGCTGGCGAGGTTGCCCCAGTCGTTCGCGAGCTCGGTTTCGTAACGGGCCTCGAAGCCGGCCGACGACACCGAGCCGTCCTGGCCGAAGCTCACCTCGCGAAGGCAGTAGAAGCGCAGCGCGTCGGCGCCGAAGCGCTCGATCACCTCGAACGGATCGAGCACGTTGCCCAGGGACTTCGACATCTTGTGGCCCTCCATCAGCAGGAACCCGTGGACGAACATGCCCCTGGGGACCTCGTAGCCCGCCGCCATCAGGAACGCGGGCCAGTACACCGTGTGGAACTTCAGGATGTCCTTGCCGATGACGTGGAACGCGGGCCAGAAGCGCTCCGTCAGGTCCTCGCCCTCGCGCGCGTAGCTCAGCGCGGTGACGTAGTTGAGCAGCGCGTCGAACCACACGTACATCACCTGCCCCGGGTCCCACGGCAACGGAACGCCCCAGGTGAGCTTCGGCCGCGACAGCGACACGTCCTGCAGCCCCTGGCGGATGAACGAGAGCGCCTCGTTCCGCCGCGCGTCGGGCTGGACGAAGTCGGGGCTGTCGGCGTACAGGCGCTCCAGCGGCTCCTGAAAGGTGGAGAGGCGAAAGAACCAGTTCTCCTCGCGCTCCCTGCTCAGCTCGATCTTGTGGATGGGGCACGTGTTGCCCTCGCCCAGCTCTGAGTCGGTCTTGAAGTCGGCGCAACGCGGGCAGTACCAGCCCTCGTACACGCCCTCGTAGACGTGGCCGTTGTCATGGACCCGCTGGACGATCTCCTGGACCTTGGCCTCGTGCTGGGGGTCCGTGGTGCGGATGAAGAAGTCGTTCGAGGCGTCGAGCTTCGGCATCAGCTCCTTGAACCGGGGCGCGTTACGGTCCGCCAGCTCCCGCGGGGAGATGCCGAGCCTCTCGGCCGCCTGGGCCACCGGCTCCCCGTGCTCGTCGGTCCCGGTCAGGAAGAAGACGTCCTCGCCGCGCTTGCGCATGTGGCGGGCGAGCACGTCGACGGCAATCACCGTGTACGCGTGGCCCAGGTGAGGCTCCGCGTTGACGTAGTAGATCGGCGTGGTGACGTAGTAGGACAAGGCGACGCAGCATAGTTGGGCGATTCCACGCTGCCGGCTGAGCGTTGGAGGACAATCGGGCTGTGTTCGGGCCCGGATCGCTCACCTGGCGGATCAACGGCGAGGCGGTGCTGCTGCTCGGAGGGGGGCGCGCGCTGATCCTCCAGGTCGCCCACCCCCAGGTCGCCG
>JBIOZP010000004.1:0-8204 GCA_044871225.1 Solirubrobacterales bacterium | reverse complement strand
CCGCCGCCGCGCCGCACGCGGGTGGCGTGCGGCGCGGGCTCGGTGTTGTTCCCGGGCGGTACCACCTCCCTGCCGGGGCAGTACCAACCTCCCTGCGGATGGTGTACCTGTGCGAACACAGCCCCCGCGCCGGAGTTGCGCCGGGACGAGATCCTGCGAGCCGGCGCTCAGTCCGCTTCGGAGCCGAGCGCCTTCCTGATCCGCACGAGCCGGCGTTGGAGCTCGGCCTCGAAGCCACGATCCGTGGGCTCGTAGAAGCGCTCGCCCTCCAATCCCTCTGGCATCACCGGCTGCTCGGCTACCCCGCCGGGCTCGTCGTGCGGGTAGACGTAGCCGACTCCGCGTCCCAGCTTGCGCGCTCCCGGGTAGTGGGCGTCCTGCAGGTAGGGACGGGGCGGTTTCGCGCCGTGCTCGCGAACGTGCGCGGTGGCTCGCACGACGCCGCGGTAGGAGGCGTTCGACTTGGGGGCAAGGGCCAGGTAGACCGCTGCCTGCGCCAGGTTGAGGCGGCACTCGGGCAGCCCCACCCGGTCCACCGCCGCCGCGGCCGCGTTCGCGACCACGAGCGCCTGGGGGTCGGCGTTGCCCACGTCCTCGGAGGCCAGGATCACCATGCGGCGAGCGATGAAGCGAGGGTCCTCACCGCCCTCGAGCATCACCGCCAGGTAGTACAGGGAGGCGTCGGGGTCGGAGCCCCGCGTCGCCTTGATCCAGGCGGAGATGTAGTCGTAGTGGCGGTCCCCCTGGCGGTCGTAGGTGAGGGCTTTTCGCTGAAGGGCGTCCTCGGCGGTCGCGACGTCCACCGGATGTCCCCCGGCCCTCGCCGTCTCCACGGCGCGCTCCAGCGCGGCCAGCCCGATCCGGGCGTCGCCCCCCGACCGCGTCGCGATCAGCTCCAGGGCTTCCCCCTCGACCGGCGGCGGGTCCGCGATCCCCCGCTCGGGGTCGGCCAGGGCGCGGTCGAGGAGCTCTCTGAGGTGGCGCGGCTCGAGCGGACGCAGCTCGTAGATCTGGCAGCGGGACAAGAGCGCCGAGATGACCTCGAAGTAGGGGTTCTCCGTGGTCGCCCCGATCAGGGTCACGAGCCCCTCCTCGACCGACGGCAGCAGAGCGTCCTGCTGGGCCTTGTTGAACCGGTGGATCTCGTCGAGGAAGAAGATCGTCGGCTCGCCGGTGCTTCGCCTGCGTTCCTCGGCGCGCTCGATCACGGCGCGGACCTCGGCCCTGCCGGCGTTGACCGCGGAGAGCTCCTCGAAGGCGCCGCGGCAGGCGGTCGCGATGATCCGGGCGAGGGTCGTCTTCCCCGACCCCGGCGGACCGTAGAAAACGGCCGAGTGCGGCTCGCCGGCCTCGATCGCCGAGCGCAGCGTCGAGCCCTCCGCGAGCAGGTGCTCCTGGCCCACCAGCTCACCGAGCGATCGCGGCCGCATGCGCACCGCCAGCGGCGCCTGCGACGCCGGCACCCCCGTGCGCCCGCCGGGTGGGTCGGTGTCGAAGAGCCGGTTCACGCCCCCAGTATCCACCGCGAGTAACCTGGGTCCATGGGTGAGGAGAGCGCTGCCCCAGCCGCGACCCGAGTTGGGTACGGCGAGGCGAGCCCGGCCGTGGGCCTCCTTCAGGCGCTGCTTCGGATCGACACCTCCAACCCGCCGGGGAACGAGGAGCCGGCCCAGGAGCTGCTGGCGCAAACGCTGTCCGACGCCGGCTTCGATTGCGAGCTGGCGGCGGCCCAGGCCGGCCGGCCCAACCTGGTCGCGCGGCTGCCCGGCCAAGGCCCGGGGCCGACCCTGTGCCTGCTGGGGCACGCGGACACCGTCCCGGCCGATCCCTCGGAATGGAGCTTCGACCCCTGGGCGGGCGACATCGTGGACGCCGAGGTCCGCGGGCGCGGGGCCCAGGACATGAAGGACCAGGTCGCGGCCGAGGTCGCGGCCGCCGCCTCCCTGGCGAGCGAGGGCTGGCGTCCCGCGCGGGGTGAGCTGCTGGTCGTGGTCACGGCCGACGAGGAGACGGGCGCCGCGCTGGGCGCGCGCTGGCTCTGCCGCGAGCACCCCGAGAAGGTGCGCTGCGACTACGTGCTGAACGAGGGCGGGGGCGTGTCGTTTGAGTTCCAGGGACGCCGGGCCTACACGCTGTGCGTGGGCGAGAAGGGACCCTGCCGGTTCTCGATTCGCGCCCGGGGCGTCGCCGGCCACGCCTCGCTCCCCGGCCTGGGGGACAACGCACTCTTGAAGCTGGCGCCGGCGCTCGAGCGGCTGCGCCGCCAGCCGCCCCTCGAGCCCACGGCCGAGGGGGTGGAGTTCGTGTCGGCCCTCACCGGGGAGCGCATCGACCCAGGCGACTCTGACGCCCTGGCGAATGCCGTCGAGCGACTGCGTGCGGCGGACCCGCAGATCGCCGGCTACCTGGTGGATCCGATGCTGCGGGTCACGCTTGTCCCGACTCAGGCAAGCGCCTCTCCGAAGGAGAACGTCATCCCCTCCGTGGCGGAGGTGTTGGTGGACTGCCGCGTGCCGCCGGGAATGGGACACGAGGAGGCGCTGGAGCAGGCGCGCGCCGTCCTGGGCGAGGCGGGCGACGAGCTGGAGCTCGAGTTCACGGACCCCGTGGTCGGCAACCGCTCGCCGTTCGACTCCCCGCTGGCCAGCGCGATCCGAGCCTGGATCGCGGAAGCCGACCCCGGCGCCGTCCTGGTCCCGATCGTCATGGCCGGCTTCAGCGACAGCCACTGGTTCCGCGAGGCATTCGACTCGGCCGTCGTCTACGGCTTCTGCCCCCAGCGTGAAATCCCGCTGCCCGAGGCCGTGCCGCTGGTCCACGGGGCCGACGAGCGGGCGGCGGTTGCCGACGTCGAGCTCGCCGAGCGCTTCTATCGCGACATCGTCCAGGAGGTCCTCGGGTGAGCGAAGCCGGTCAGGCTTACGAGGCTTCGGGGAACGGCAGGCCGCAGGAGGAGCAGCTTCGCCTGGGTGGGATGGCGCTTCGCAACGGGCTGCTGGTCCACGGGCCGCGAGCGTGGGCGGCGGCCGCGCGCACTCCCGACGGGAGGATCGAGGTGGCGTCGGGCCCCAAGCCGGCCTTCTCGCAGGGAAAGCTGGGCTCGATCCCCCTGCTCCGCGGCCCGGTCCGCCTCGCCGAGGCATTCGCGGTCGTCCCGATCGCCCGCCGCAACCTGCCGGCGGCCCGACTTCCGATCGAGGACCCCCGCGTGCTCGCGGCGGGGCTGGGCACGGCGGCCGCGACCGGGGCGATCCGCCGGGCGGGACGCAGCGACGGGTCGAGCCCCGGCCCCCTTCGCGAGGGGCTGATCGCGCTGCTCGGGCTGCTGCCGGCCCTGATGGCGCTCCGCGACCGGGACCTGGCGGCCTACCACGGGGTCGAGCACAAGGCAATCGGCGCTTATGAGCGCCGCAGCATGGACCCCGCCGACGCGCCGAAGGAGCACGAGCGCTGCGGGTCCAACCTGATCGCCCCCCTGCTGGTCCTGTCGGTGGCCGGCCAGCTCTTGACCGAGCGGGTGTTCAGGCGCCCGGGCCCGCTCCCGCGCGCGATCGCCGCCACCGGAAGCGTCTCGGGAGCCGTCGAGCTGTTCGCCTACGCGGAGCGCGAGCCGGAATCGCGACTGGGGCGAGCGATTCACGCCGTGGGGCACGAGATCCAACGCCTGCTCTCGACCCGCGAGCCCACTCCCGAGCAGCTCGAGGTGGGGGTCGCGGCCCTCCGCGAGGTCCTGCGGGCCGAGGCCGAGCTGGGAGGAAGCGTTCAGTCGCCCACGGGCGCTGCCGATACCTTTTAGGAGCGAGTCGGCGGGGGAGGACGGTTAGGACATGAGCACCCCAGGCATCCTGGGCATCGACTGGTACCGGTTCGAGAACTTCGCGCAGCTATGGCTGCCGATCATCTTCATGGGGCTGCTCGTGTACCTGGTGTGGCGCACGCTGCGGCTGATGCCGCGCACGAAGCCGCAGCAGATCACTCCCCGCTCGGCCAGCTCCGTGACCTGGAACGACATCGCGGGAGTCGACGAGACCAAGGACGAGCTGCGCGAGGTGGTCGAGTTCCTCCGGCGGCCAAAGCAGTTCAAGCGACTGGGAGCCAAGGTGCCCAAGGGCATCCTGCTCCACGGCCCTCCGGGGACCGGCAAGACGCTGCTGGCGAAGGCAGTCGCCCACGAGTCCGGCGCCAACTTCTTCGGCCAGTCCGCATCGTCGTTCGTGGAGATGTTCGCGGGCCTGGGCGCGGCGCGGATCCGCCGCCTGTTCAAGCAGGCGCGCGAGAACGCCCCGGCGATCGTGTTCATCGACGAGCTCGACGCGGTGGGGGCGCAGCGGGGGTCCGACATCTCCGGGGAGCGCGACCAGACGCTGAACCAGCTCCTCGTGGAGATGGACGGATTCGACTCGCGCGACAACGTGATCGTGA
Organism: Solirubrobacterales bacterium; assembly: GCA_044871225.1. Lineage (GTDB taxonomy): Bacteria > Actinomycetota > Thermoleophilia > Solirubrobacterales > 70-9 > AC-56. The sequence goes on along the minus strand of JBIOZP010000004.1, from coordinate 3,782 downwards.
TGGCGGCCTCGAACATGCTGGAGAAGCTGGATCGCGCCCTGTTGCGGCCGGGCCGGTTCGACCGGCAGGTGTTCGTGCCGCCCCCCGACATGCGCGGGCGCCACCGGATCCTGGAGGTCCACACGCGGGACAAGCCGCTGGCTCAGGACGTGGACATGGACAGGGTGGCCCGTCACACCGCCGGCCTGACGGGCGCGGACCTCGCGAACCTCTCCAACGAGGCAGCCATCCTCGCGGGGCGCAACGACCGGGACTTCATCACTCAGGCCGACTTCGAGAACGCCTTCGAGCGCGTGGTCGCGGGCCTTCAGTCGCGCAAGGTGATCACCGCGCACGAGAAGCGCGTGGTCGCCTGGCACGAGGCCGGCCACGCCGTGGTCTCCGAGCTCCTGCCCACTGTCGACAAGGTGCAGAAGGTGTCAATCGTGCCGCGTGGCAAGGCGCTCGGCTACACGCTCAACCTCCCTCAGGAGGACCGGTACCTGAAGTCCCGCGAGGAGCTGATCGACTACATGAAGGTCCTGCTGGCGGGCAGGGTGTCCGAGCAGATCACCTTCGGCCACGTGACCACCGGAGCCGCCGACGACCTGAAGCGGGTCACGGACATCGCCCGCTCGATGGTTTACGAGTACGGAATGGGCACCTCGATTCGCTCCCACCAGGTGCCGGCGGACGACTACACGGTCTCCGAGGCGCTCAGGCGAACGCGCGACGAGGAGGTGCAGGCGATCTCCGAAGAGGCCTACCGGGGCGCCTACCACCTGCTGGCCGACCATCGCGACCTGCTCGACGAGATCGCGGAGCGCCTGATCGCGAACGAGCTGATCGAGCGCGACGAGATCCGCGAGATCATGGACCGAAGCCGCTCCCGCGCGCCCGCGCCGGGCGAGCTGCGAGAGCGAGAGGATGCGCGGCGGCAGGCCGGCGAGGCCGCCGAGGCGCTGGCCTCGGAGCCTCCCGAGGAGCCTCTCTAGACGCACCCGGGCCTACGCCTCCGGCGGGCTCGGCCGCCGTCAATAGACTGGCCGCCATGTTCGACTTGATCGACCACGTCGGCATCGCCGTATCCGACCTCGACCGCGCGACGACCCTCTACCAGGAGACGTTCGGGATGCCGGTCGTCCACCGCGAGACCATCGCCTCGCAGGGGGTCGAGGCCGTCCTCCTGGACATCGGCGACGGACACGTCGAGCTGCTCCGGCCCCTCGAGCCCGACACCGTGGTCGGCCGCTTCGTCGCCAAGCGCGGCGAGGGCCTTCATCACGTCGCCTACCGGGTGAAGGACATCGACGCGGCGCTGGGGCAGCTCAAGTCCGCCGGGATCTCGCTGGTGGATTCCGAGGCCCGTCCGGGCATCCGCGGGAGCAGGGTCGCGTTCGTGCACCCCAAGTCCACGGGCGGCACGCTGACCGAGCTCGTGGAGCCGATGGCATCGACCGCCGGCACGGGGGAGGCAAGCGATGGCTGAGGACATGAAGCGGGTGGAGATCGGGTTCGGGGGCGGGCAGGTGATGAGCGCCCGCTTGGAGGGCAGGCACCTGGAGGCCCTTCGCGGCGCCCTCGGCTCGGCCACCGAGCAGTCCGGCGACGGCTCGCGCTGGTACGAGCTCGAGTCCGAGGACGGAACGATCTCGCTCGATTTGCGCCAGGTGGTATTCGTGCGCGTCGCGGGCGCCCCGCAGACGATCGGCTTCTCGGGCACGTGAGGCGGGCCCTGGCCGTGGCTGTGGTCGCCGTGGCGGCTGCCGCGGTCTGGTGGCGCCGCAACCCTTCGGCCTGCCCCTACAGCCAGCGGTTCTGGGTGGAGGCGCCCCATCCGCTGATCACGCGGGCGCGCCTGCGGGAGATCCTCGAGGCCCGCCCCGGGGAACGAGTGCTCGAGATCGGGCCCGGGACCGGCTATTACACCCTCGACCTGGCCGAATGGGTGGGACCGGACGGCTCGGTCGAGATCTTGGACGTCCAGCAGGAGATGCTCGACCACACCATCCGCCGAGCCCGCGAGCGGGGCCTGTGGAACGTCAACCCGACCCTGGGGGACGCGCAGTCGCTGGAGGCCGAGGACGACAGCTTCGACGCGGCCGTCCTGGTGACCGTCCTGGGCGAGATCCCGGACCAGGACGCCGCCCTGCGCGAGATCGCCCGGGTGCTGCGCCCCGGTGGACGCCTCGTGGTCGGCGAGCTGATCGGCGATCCCCACATGGTCACCCTCGGTTCCCTTCGACGCCGAGCAGAGGCGGCAGGCCTACGGTTCGAGCGCCGGGTGGGACCGAAGATCGGCTATTTCGCGCGGTTGGCGGCCTGAGAGCCCAGCAGCCGGTGCACGGCTTCCCGCGCGCGGTGAAAGGCGCCGGGATCGCCGAACAGCTGGTAGGTGGAGTTGGCGCCCTGGATCAGTGCCTGGAGCTCGAACGCGAGCTGCGCCGGGTCCCCAGCGCCCGCGATGGCCGCCTGGCGCTCGAGCTCGGCAAGCCAGGCGCCGAACGCGTCCTGCAACCGGTCCCTGACGGGCCCGGGCCTGCCGTCGAAGTCGATCGTCGCCGCGGCCCAAAAACAGCCGCCCGAGTAAACGGCTTCCTCCAGGTGGGCGAGATAGCGCTCGCTGAGCGCTCGCAACCGGGCTATTCCCTCCTTCGTGCCGAGAGTCGGCTCCACCACATCCTGGACGAAGCGCCGGGCCGCCTCCTCGATCGTGGCCAGCTGCAACTCCTCTTTGGAGCCGAAGTGCCCGAAAAGGCCGCTCTTGCTCATCCCGAGCTCGCTCGCAAGACCGCCGATTGTCAACCCCTCGAGGCCCTCGACAGAAGCCAGATCCACGGCCAGGGCGAGGATGCGCTCGCGCGAGCCCGCCGCCGGGCCACCTTGGCTGGAAGGGCGCTGCGTGTCCGTCGCCATGGGAGTATCGTACCGGCCGTTCAGCACGAACGTTCGTGCAAACTAGACCGGAGGCTGAAATGGCTGATTACGCCGTGCGGAAGATCGACGAGATGGAGGCGGTTTACGGAGGAGCCTTCAAGCGGGCACGGGCGGAGCTGGGCGTGGAGTCCTTCGGCCTGCAGGTGATGGACTTGCCGCCGAGTGCCGATCAGTACCCGGAGCACGACCACGCCGGTGATGGGCAGGAGGAGGTCTACGTCGCGCTCCGCGGATCCGGCGAGGTGGAGATCGACGGAGAGCGGCACCCGCTGGACTCCGAGACGATGGTGCGAGTGAGCGCCGGGACCAGGCGCAAGATCTGGCCGGGAAGCCAGGGACTCCGGGTGCTGGCGATCGGCGGATGCCCCGGTAAGGCGTACGAGCCGCCGGAGCTGTCAAAGCTCGGCCAGCCCGATCCGCTCGTTCAGGCGCAAAGCCAGTCCGGCTAGCCGGAATCGACGGGCTGCGCGAGGGCGCCCCAGAGCCTCTCCTCGGCGTCGAGCACGGCGGCGGCCTGGCCTCGAGCGCGCGACCACAGCGCGGGGTCGGGCCGATCGCGCTCGCTGGCGGCGAGGAGCGTCTCGGCCAGGGAGGTCCAGCCCGCCGCGGCCCGGCCGGCCAGCGCCGCCTCTTCCATGCCGGCCTCCTCCAGGAATCGCGAGTACATGAGCCGGAAGTTCCCCCCACCGGTCCCGCGGCGCTCGATCACCTGGTAGCAGAAGCGGGCGCACCACTGCCAGTCCTCGAGCTGGCCGGGCCAGTCGCCGAGCTCGGCCGCGAACCTGCGCAGCGCCGGCAGGCCCTCGTACTCGCCGAGCGGCGGCTCGAGCATCTGCCTCGCGTTGCGTTCGATCGCCCGGCCCGCC
>JBIOZP010000003.1:0-2241 GCA_044871225.1 Solirubrobacterales bacterium | reverse complement strand
GCCACGATCAGCTCGTCCGGAAGGAGCGCGTTCTGCTTCGGCCCGGTCAGGAAGCGGACGACCGGCACCACGCGGATTCCCCGCGCCGCCGAGGCGGCCACCACCTCCGCCTCGTAGACGAGGAGCGGCGGCAGCGCATCGCCGGCGGGCGAGGCGGTCCCCAGGTTCCCGCCGAGCGTTCCGCGGTTGCGGATCTGTGGTGAGCCGACCGTCCGCGAGGCCTCCGCCAAAGCGGGCAGTACCGAGGCCAGGCCGGAGCCCATCGCCTCCGCATAGGTCAGACCTGAGCCGAGCCGAAGGGTGCCGTTGTCCCGCCCCCACCCGCGGAGCTCGGCGACCTGATTCAGGTTCAGGAGCGTCTCCGGCCGCGCCCGGTCGAAGTTCAGGTCGACCATGACGTCGGTTCCGCCCTGGATCGGGACGGCGTCGCGCCGCTCGGCCTTCATGGCGAGCGCCTCGTCCAGGGTCTGGGGCGTCAGCACCTCCACGCGGCAAGCCTAAACAGTGAAGCGGGGCGGTGAACCACCGAAAGCGGGATGGAATCAAGTGGCCCGCGCCTTCAATACTGGGTGCAGCGGCAAGGCAGGCTTCCGGGTAGACGGCTCCGATGCGGCGGGAGCTGGCTCCCGGAGAACGGATGGGGCGGAAACCCTTGTGGCGATTTCCGCCCCACACTCTTTTCTGAGGCATCGCAAGCTTCCTCGCGGGGAAGTGGCCTTTCATGCGCGCCGCCACGGAAGGCCGAAACGCGTCGATGGTCGAGCTGATCGAGAGGACGCCTGCCTCGGGGCCGGTTCGCTTCGCGTTCGCTGGCGACAGCGGCGCCTGGCCGGATGCCACTGCGGAGGCCATCTACTCCCAGCTCGTGGCGCAGGTCGCGGCGCTCGACCCGCTGCCCGCCTTCTTCGCCAACCTCGGCGATTTCGCCGGCCCCGGAACGCCTGACCGTCACGAGCGCTACCTGGACCTGGTGGCCCCGCTGCCCGTCCCGGATCTGTGCGTCGTCGGGAACCACGATCTCGACGACGCCGCCGGGGCCGAGACCTTCGAGCGCGTGCACGGCCCGATGAACTTCACCTTCGCGGTCGAGCACACGCGGTTCGTCGCGATCCACGCGGAGCCCGGGGTCGTCGGCCAGGTCGATGTGCCGGGCATCGGGACTCCGGAGGGCACCAAGGGGCCGAGCGAGGAAGACCTCGCGTTCCTCGACGCCGCGCTCGGCGCCGCGGCGGAGCCGAACAGCGTCGTCCTCATGCACATGCCGCCGCACATGGCAGGGCACTACGCGCCGCACCCGGAGTGGGGCTTCAGCCGCCTGGAGGCCGAGTTCTTCGAGATCCTCGGGCGTCACAGCGTGCGGCTCGTGTGCTGCGCGCATGGGCTGGCGTTCGACACGAACGTCCACGAAGGCGTGCGCGTCGTCATGTCCGGCGGAGGCGGCAGCGGCCTCTGCTCCGATCGCCGGGGCATCTGCGCCGAAGGCCCCGGGCGACCCGAGGATCGCGGCGCCCTCTTCCACTTCGTCGAGATGGCGATCTCGGAGGAAGGGTCGATCGCCGGACGAGTCCACCAGGCATTCGCCCCGCCCGGAACCGCCCGCATCGCCTTCGGGGACGATTCGGGCTGATCAGGGCTCGGAGCTCGCCTCGATCTGCTCGATGGCGCGCTCGAAGATTTCGTGCGGCTGCGCGCCGAGCAGGAGCAGCTGCCGGCCGAGGACGAAGGCCGGGATGGCGTGAATGCCCGCCTGGTGCGCCTCGGCGGTCGACGCGTCGACGCGCTCGGCGAAGCTCCGCTCGGCGAGCGCCGCCGCCGCCTCCTCCCGATCGAGCCCCGCCTCGGCCACGAGATCGAGCAACGTCTCGCTCTCGCCGATGTTCCGGCCTTCCGACCAGTACGCATGCATGAGCCGCGTGTGCACCTCGTCGTGGAGTCCCTTGGCCCGCGCGAGCTCCGTCAGCTCGAGGGCCTGACGGGAATTCGGTACGACATCGGGCGGCGGGTTGTAGGCCAGCCCGGACGCCTCGACCATCTGCCGTGTGCGTGCATGCACGTCCTCCGGATAGCGGCGGTGGAGCTCCTCGCGCGGAATCCCCTCCGGCGGATACTCGGGATGGAGGTCGAAGGGCAGCCAATCCACCTTCGCACCGTGCTCTCGCTCCAGCCACGCGGCCCGCTCCAGGGCCACCGAGCAGAAGGGTCAGATGTAGTCGCTCCAGATCCAAACGGACAGCGGACTCA
>JBIOZP010000002.1:0-15932 GCA_044871225.1 Solirubrobacterales bacterium | reverse complement strand
CGAGGAGCTCGGCCAGTCGGTCAACGCCCGGGTGGTGAGGGTGGTGGACGGCGACACGATCGAGGTCTCGATCGCCGGGGACGAGGAGGACGTCCGCTACATCGGCATCGACACGCCGGAGACGGTGAAGCCCGGAGCCCCGGTGGAGTGCTACGGCCACCGGGCGAGCGCCGCCAACCAGCGCCTGGTCGAGGGCCGCGCGGTGCGCCTGGTGTTCGACCGCGAGCGCCGCGACCTCTACGGCCGTCTGCTCGCCTACGTCTACGCCGGCAAGCGGTTCGTGAACGCCGCCCTGGTGCGCGACGGCTACGCCCGCACGCTCACCATCGCCCCGAACACCGCCCACGCCGGACTCTTCGCGCGGCTTGCGAAGCGCGCCGGCCTCGCCGGGCGGGGGCTTTGGGGCGCTTGCTGAGCGGACCCAGGGGCAGGGGCGTGTGGGGCGTGTACGACGCCTCTCCAGTTGTCGCGACAATTGTCATGACAACTGGAGGGGCCCCTGTCCCGCGCATGGGATGCCGACAGTTGTGTCATGACAAGTGTCAGCGGACAACTGGAATTGGCGTCGGCCGCGCCCCACACGTCCCTGGCCCGAGCGGAACCAGGTGCCAAGTGGCGATCCGCACGTGGGCTATGGGCCTGGCGCGAGGTCGTTTGGTAGGTTCATCCGGCCGCCGGCGCTCGCCCACCGCGTGGCGCCCGCGAACCTTCTGAGGTGACCCCGATGAGAATGCGACAGAGCATTTCGCAGTTCGAGGTGGCTTTCGAGCAGGAGGCCGCTCTCGAGCGGCGCCGCCGTCAGCAGCTTCGCCAGCGTGCCGCGAATCGCTCGCGGGCGCGCCGCATCCAGCGCACGGAGCACCGCGGGAAAGTCGCCTTCGGCGTGCTCGTCCTCGCCCTCACGCTCACCGCGGTCGTGGTGACCGTGGTGATGTTCGAGACGCTCGCCTGGTTGATGGGCTAGGCCCGGCTGCGGACGATGGCTACTCGGGCGAGGCGCCGTCCAGGACGGTTTCGACCGCTGCGTCGGAGTCGGCGCTGGGCGAATTGCCGCTCCTGGAGCCCCCGTCCTGGGAGGCCTCGTCGCCCTTGATCGACTCGTAGACCTCCTTGCGGAACACCGGGACGTCCTTCGGCGCGGAGATGCCGAGGCGGATCTTGTCGCGCGAGACGGCGAGGACGGAGACCTCGATCTCGTCGCCGATCATGATGCTCTGATTCGTCTTTCGGGTCAGGACCAGCATCAGTCGTCCATTCGTCTAGCCGATTCTCGACGCGGAGCGAGCGCCGAATGAGGAACAGATCAATTCAATCAGCCTCCTCGTTTCCCAGCGTAACCGCTCCCATTCGCGATCGCCACCCACAACCGTCGCGCTTAACCGTCCGTTAGCATCCGCGCGCCTGCACGGCCCCCATCATGCACCGGGCCGGGGACGGCGTTGGATGCCCAAGAAGCCGCTTCGCTCACAGCTCAACCAGATCCGTGCCTGGGTTCGCCAGGGCCGGACCGACGCCTGGATCGCCCACCAGCTCGAGGTTCCCGCCTCCGAGCTGCGCGAGTTTCGCCGCCGGCACGACCTCGCCCCCGAGGACGAGGACGGGGGGGATCTGGAGCTCCGCGACGAGATCGAGGCCGAGATCGCCCAGGCCGACCAGGAGGAGGAGGCCGAAGCCGACGAGGACGAGGAAGGTGACGAGGACGAGGAGGACGGCCGCGACGGCGACCGGGAGGACGGAGGCGCGGAGGGCGGCAGGCGCCGGCGCAGGCGCAGGCGGCGCCGCGGCGGTGGCGCTCGCGCCGGGGCGTCCATGCAGGCCTCCTTCGATCACGGCACCGACGACGGCTACGGCCTGTGGCTGGACCCGGCGGTCAAGGACGACCCGGTCTACTCCGAGAACTGGGCGGGGCACCGGCGGGTCGAGGTGACGATCGAGCCCGACCGGATCGTGATCAGGCGCGCGTAGCGCGCGGACGGCGGGCGCCGTCCGCCACCTTCGGCCGCCCGTCGGCTGGGTCGAGCCTCCAGCTCGCGCGCGGGACCTTCGCCAGGTCGTCGCGCAGGTCCTCGAGCGTCCGCAGATCGTGCGCGTTAGCGCCCGCGGCCAGGACTTCGCGCATCTGCCGGAGGCGAACCGCCATCGGCTCGTCGGCGAACAGGAACATCGCGATCCCGTCGTCGCGCTCGCTCTCGGTGTCCACCGGGACCCCGCCGCTCCTGCCCGCCTGGCGCAGCAGCCGGACCAGGCGAGCGCCCTCGGCGTTCCCGTCGGCCTCCAGCTGAGCGGCCGGCACGCGATCCACCACCGCCGCCCGCAGCGAGATGCGGTCCTCCGGCGCCAGCGAGCCCAGGGCGGCCTCGGGATCGAACTTCAGCACCGATCCCCTGCGGATCGCCGACATGGCGACGTGGCGGATGGGGTGCCAGTGGTAGCGCGGGATGATCCGCAGCAGGAAAAGCGAGGCGAACCACGCCCCCATCAGGAGCACGATCGCCACCAGCTTGCCCCACTCGCTGCCGGGATGGAGGAAGTGGAACCCGACTCCGAGCGCGGCGGCGACGACCGTGGCCTGGGTCATCGCCAGGTAGGGGAAGTCGATCGGCCTCGAGCCGAGCTGGGAGCGCAGGAACATCGCCGTCATGGGAATCGCGAACGCGACCAGCATCGCGATGGGCGCCACGTAGATGCCGAGGCCGGTGCTGCTCAGCAGCAGGATCATCAGCCCCACGTAGGTGACGGCAACCAGGATCGTGGCGAGGACGAAGTTGCGCCGCTTGTTGGGATAGACGGCCATCATGCTCACGGTCCGGTAGAGCGCCGGCATCGACATCGCCGCCGCCGTCAGCGGGATCAGCGGCGCGGCCGACTCGAACCCCTTGCCGCCGATCTGGATCAGGATCTCGCCGCCCATCACCATCGCGAGGATCGCCGTGATCGTGATCAGGTAGAAGTAGGCGAGGAGCTGGCCGTTGGCCACCGCCATCCCGTACTCCTTGCGGTAGGCCTCGTAAACGGCCGTCTTGCGGATCGGCCGCAGGGCCATCCGGAATCCCTGGGGCAGGAAGGCGACCACGAACCCGGTTCGCGACGCGAGGTTGTAGAGGCCGATGTCCTTGTGGTCGAGGAAGCGGGAGAGGATGAACGAGTCCGCGTTCTGGACCACCCACATGGAGGAGGCGATCGGCGTCCGGATCACGCCCCGCTTCAGGATCTGCTTCAGCTCCGAGAAGGAGAACGCGACGTCGAAGCTGCCCCAGATCAGCGCCACGCACAGCAGGGTGGCCGCCGTGGTGCCGATCGTCTGGCCGACGATCGCACCCTTGACGCCCGCACCCGCGGAGAGGATGGCGACGATCGCCGCCAGGTTGAACGCCGGCCTCGCCGACTCGACCAGCGCGTAGGTGAGCCCCCGGCCCTCGAACCAGATCACCATCTCGGCGAGCTTGAAGATCGCCCAGACGGCGCCGGTGATCGTGGCGAAGACGACAGCGTCCGCCTGCCCGGCGTCGTTCAGCAGGAACTCGGCGAGCTGCGTCCTGAACGCGAACACCAGGGCGATCACCGTCGCCGAGAGCATCATGCACCACACCAGGCCCACCCCGAGCGTGAAGGTGGGCCGCGCGGAGGTGGCCTCCTCCTGCCCGTCGTCGTCGTCCTCGGTGTCGTCATCGTCGTCGGCGACGCCGAAGGTCCGCATGATCGTTCCCGGCTTCGAGGCCAGGTGGATGAGCTGGGTGATCAGGCCGGTGAGGAAGAAGAGGAGCGCGAAGGACCCCAGCGAGCTGGGACCGAGCATCCGGGCGACCACCGCGATCGAGGCGTAGTGGAGGATGTTCGAGAGGAGCAGCGAGAGGCCCTGCATGCTCGAGAAGCGCGCGAGCTGGTTGCCCAGCGCCGCCCCGGCCCCGCCCGGGTGGCTGTGCTCGGGCCGCGGGGGCCTGTCGCGGGCGGCCCGGCGGCGGCCACGCTCAGGCACCTAGGCCTCCCAGATCGACCAGCTCTCGAACCGCCGGCCGGTGAGCTCGCGCAGGCGCTCGGCGTCCTCGCGCAGGACCTGCAGGACCTCGGGACCAAGGGCCGCCCGCACGTCGGGGCGCTCGATCGGGCGACGCATCGGCAGCTTCTCGTCGATCGCCAGCCACAGGTTCTTCGGCATCACCCGGCCAGGACGCGAGCGGCTGATGCGCTCCAGGCGCACCGCCAGCCGGCTGGCGCGCATCTTGCGAGAGGTCTGGTGGCGCTCCTTGCCGATCTGAGGATGCATGAAGTCCGGGTCGACGCCGGCGAACTCGAACACCCGGCGCAGCGTCTCGGCCGGCTGGTTGCGGAGGTCCTCCTGCTCGAGGACCAGGATCCGCTCGAGCGGATAGTGCGCTAGGAACTGCTGGAGCTGCATGTGGTACTGGCTGCGGATCACGTACGAGGTGTTGGCGTGCGTGAGCGTTGCCCGCAGGTCGCCCTTCTCGCGGCGCTTGGCGTAGTTGTGGACCCAGTGGGCGGCGATCCGCTCCAGCGGGTCGCGGACCACGTAGACGAGCTTGGCGTCCGGAACCACCGAGTGCATGCGCTCGGGCACCCCGAGGTGCTGCGGGTAGGCCGTGTAGTTGGGCGACGATTCGCCGCGGACGCGCGCGCGGGCGTCGAAGCAGGCCCGGTACCAGTCCTCGCCCCGCGGCCAGTTTCGCTCCTCGATGAAGAAGTTGAGCTCCTTCGGCCGCGACATCCAGATCTCGGGGTGCAGGCCGAGCTGGTAGTGCAGGCCGCTGGTGCCGCACTTCTGGGCGCCGATGACGACCAGATTGGGCAGCGCGCCGCGCGTTGCGCGCGCCCCGTCCTTGCCGGAAACGGCGTGCTCAAGCGGTTTGGTGGCAGCGGAGGCGTCCATCGAGCCCAGGGTACTAAGCGCCTTGGGACGCAATTTCGGCGAGCAGTCGCTGGTCCCCTTCGCCGATTGCCAGCGCCCGCCGGGGCCGCGGACGCTCGCCGAGGATCAGGGCGAGGCGCCGGCGTAGGAAGGAATGGTAGTCGCCGCCGGCCAGCTCCGCCTGAGGCTCGCCCCGCGCCGGGACGTGCTCGAACCCCACCCCGGCGCGAAGCAGAGGGCCGAACTCCAGCGAGTCCGTGATCACCAGGACCCGCCCCGGAGGGTCGGGCGTGCGCGCGAGGGCGCCCTGGAGCTCGCGCTCCATGGCGCCCTCGCCAACCCCCAGCGCCAGCACCACCGTGCGCGGCGGGCGGCGCACGATCGTCTGCTTGACGAAGCCGGCGAAGTGGATTGGCATGCGGGCCACGAACGGGCCGGCATCGCGGACCGACCGCAGCGGCTGGCGCGCCCATCGGCGCCACGTGGGCGGCCCCCCCGGACCGTCCGCCCCCCGAGCCATCGCCAGCTCACCCAGCCAGCGGGCGGCCTCCTGGGCCCCGTCCGGCAGTTGAAGCTGCTCCAGGCGCTCGCCCATGGCCGCCCGCCGCCCGGGATCGAGCAGCTCGTCGAGCGATGGCTCGATCCGGTCGCTGTCCGGGCCCTCGACCCCGAGCCCGATGCCCGCCCGTGCCGCGTAGCGAGCCCGCGCGGGCTGATCGTCGGTGAGGCGCGGCATCGGCACGTACAGCGCCGGGACCCGGAAGCGGATCAGCTCGTGGTAGGCGTTGTAGCCGGCGGCCGAGACCGCCAGGTCGAAGGCGGCGAAGTAGCGGCTGATCGGATAGGTCGAGCGCAGATGGACGACCCCCTCGGGGACGTCGGGAAGCCGGGCGATCGCCGACGACAGCGCCGCCACCTGGACCCCCTCGCGCCCCGCCAGATGGCGGACGGAGCGCTCCACGGCAGCGGCCACCTGCGGCCCCTGGCCGAGCTGGACCAGCACGTTCACCTTGCCGGGCTCCAGGCCGAGCTCACGCTCGGCCTCGGCCCGCGGGACCAGCTCCTCCTCACGGCCGAACACCATCGGCCCCACCCGGTGCGCCTGACCGCGCACCGTCACCGTGGGCCCGCGGTCCTCGCTCTCGGCGACCTCGCCAGGCTCCAGGACCGCGTGGAAGAAGCCGCTTCGCTCCAGCGCCCCGCGGTTGGACCCCGGGCGCCACATCGGCCGGCGGCACCACACGGCGCGCACGCCGCGGGCCCTCCGAAGCGCGTCGATCAGCGCCTGGTAGGGATGGGCGCCGTCGAAGACGACCACGCGCGGCTCGGCCTCGGAGATCGCCTCCCGCAGGCGTGCCCGCAGGCGGCGCGACCAGCGCCAGTCGCTGCCCGCTCCCGGGGTGCCGTAGGAGGCCACGTACTCCACCGGGAAGCCGAGCTCGCGGACCACCGGCGCAGCGGCCGACAGCGTCAGGACCAGGGGCTCGAGCCCGGAGTCGAGGCGTCGCGCCATCGCCATCGACCTGGTCAGGTGCCCCAGCCCGGTGCCGTTCGAGGTGATGAACAGGATTCTCATGGGTGTTCGCGCTCGGCCCGACATGGGCCGCCTTGGGTGAGCCTCGCGCTCACCGGTCAGCCAAGCCGCTCGAAGGCGTCGATCAGCGGCCGAGCCGCGTGGTTTCCCTCGCGCTCGAGCCGCTCCAGCGTGCGCTCGTACTTTCGCCGCACCCGCCGGCGGCCGATCGCTCCCAGGCCCTCGCGCCAGCGCTCCCGGTGAGCGGCGTCGGCGCTCATCTGCGAGTCGAAGAACTCGCGCACCGCTGATTCGTCGCCGAGCTCCAGGAAGCCCAGCAGGTCGCCGTAGGCTCGCTCGCGGTCGCCCCACACGAGGTCGTCCAGGACCACCACGCGGAACCGGTCCGGGGGCAGGCAGTAGGGCGCCCCGTCGGCCTCGCCCTGGATCCCCTCCTCGATCGAGCGCAGCCGGTCGGCCCACCAGTCGATGGCCTTCACGATGCTGTCGGGCCCCCAGGTCTTGGTCGTCACCGACGAGGCGGCGTCGCGCCCGTCTCGGACCGTGTGGACGAAGCGCGCCTGGGAGAACAGGCGGCGCAGGGTCTGCGCCTCCTTGACGTTGTGCGAGCTCATCTCCGCCAGCCCCGGCTTTCCCTCGTCCTCGGCCAGCGGTCCTAGCAGGTCGAGGAAGAGCTCACGGCACGCCCCCACGGGGTCGGTCGGGTGGGCGGCCTCGAACCGCTCGACCGCGGCGTCGAACTGCCCGCGGGTCAGCAGGTTGTAGAGGCCGCGCGGCTGCCCGTCCACCCGCACCCGATGCCACCAGAAGTCGCGGAGCTTCTCCAGGAAGTGCGCCACGGTCACCCGGCCCTCGAGCAGGTCCGGCATGCCGCGCTTGTTGCAGTGAAACCGCGCCTCGACGGGCACGCCTGCCAGGCGCGAGTGGCGGCCCAGGAGCCGGCCCAGCACGTGGGTGCCGCTGCGGCCCGTGCCGCCGATGAAGACGACGTCTTTCAACCCCTCACTGCTGACTGGTCGTACGAGCGCCGCAGCACGGGCGCGCAGTGGTAGCCCTCGGCCTCGAGCTTCGCCAGGGCCTCTTCGTAGCGCTCGCGGACGACCTCCTGCTCGGTCGCGTCCAGGCCCTGGCGCCAGCGCTCGCGGTGAGCGGCGTCGGCGCTCATCTGCGTCCCGAAGAACTCGCGCATGGCCGGCTCGTCGTCGAGCTCCAGGAAGGCCAGCAGGTCGCCGTAGGCACGCTCGCGGTCCCCCCACACCAGCTCGTCGAGGCTGATCGGGACCACTTTGCCGGGGTCGTCCAGCCCACGCACGCCCTCCTCGGCCAGCCGCAGGCGCTCGAGCCACCACTCGATCCCGTCCGCGACCCCCGTGGGGTGGTGCCCCTTGTGGCGCTTGGCGGCCTTCGAGGAGCCCGAGTCCCGCCCGTCGCGGACCGCGTGGACGAACCGGGCCTCGGGGAGGATGCGCTCCAGCCCCGGCGCCGAGGCGATCGTGAAGCAGCTCATCTCGACCAGGGCCGGCTTGCCGGCCTCGGCGGGCAGCGGCCCCAGCAGGTCGAAGAACAGGGCCCTCGCCGCCGAAACCGGATCGCGGCCGCTCTCTGCCTCGAACCCCGCGACCGCTTTTTCAAAGCGGTCCCGGGGAACGATCTTGTGGAGCCCGCGAACCTTCGCCTCCCTGCGCGCGGCAGGCGACAGCCGCGCCCAGACGGGGCCCTGGTGGCGGACCCGGTGCCACCAGAACCGGCGCAGCTTGTCCACGAACTGCTGCGGGGTCGCCTTGCCGGTGACGACGTCGGCGAGACCGGAGGGATTGCAGTGGAAGCGGCACTCGATCGGGACCATCCCGTAGCGCGAGTGGCGCCCCAGCAGCCTCGCGATCACGTGCGTGCCGCTGCGGCCGGTGCCGCCGACGAACAGGACATCGGGTGTCCGCGCGTCCTGTTCCATCAGGCGCCCGCGCGGGCCCCGGGCCCGACCAGCGTCCCGTCCCCCATCACGAACGGCAGCGGCTTCAGGTCGGTGTCGCCCCCCTGGCGGGAGCGCTCCAGCGTCCGGCGAAGGAGCGGGGCGCAGCGGACGCCGTCGGCCTCCAGGCGCGCCACCAGCTCGTCGTACTCGCGCTCGAGCTCGGCCGCACGGGTGTCCGAGAGGCCGCGCCGCCAGCGCTCGGCGTTCGCCCGCTCGGCGCTCATCCGCTCCTTGAAGAACACCCGCATGCGGCCGTGGATCCAGAGGTCGAGGAAGCGGCACAGCGGGCGCAGGGCCGGTTTGGGCGCCTTGATCAGCAGGAGCTCGTCCAGGCTCACGATCAGCAACCGGTCCGGGTCGACCGCGTCCTCCCCCGCGTCGATCCGGCGAATCCGCTCCTCCCACCACTCCAGCCCCTCCCGGCGCGTGCGCGGGCGGATCAAGCCGCGGGTCTGGGCGACGCGCGACGCCGACGCATCGCGGCCGTCGCGGACCACGTGGATGAACTTCGCCTCGGGAAAGAGCCGCACCAGGGTGGGAGCGGCGGCGATGGTGTCGGTGCTCTGCTCCACCAGCCCGGGCGGCCCGCGGCCGCTGGGATCGAGCTCGCCCGTCTTGAACCACAGCAGGTCGAAGAAGAGCTGCCTGCACGCACCCTCGCGATCGTCGTCGAAGCGCGCCTCGAACGCCGCCACGGCGCTCTCGAACTGGTCGTTGGGGACGAAGCGGAACATGCCCCGCATGCGGCTGGTCTGAAACCCCTTCCACCAGAAGCCGCGCAGCCGCTCGACGAACTCCTGCTTGGAGACGGACCCGTCGAGCAGCCCCGGAAAGCCCCGATCCTCGACGTGGAAGCGAACCTCCACCGGGATCGCGACCAGCCGGTGGTGCTTGGAGAGCAGCCTCGAGATCACGTGCGTGCCGCTTCGCCCGGTGCCGCCGACGAAGACGACGGGTGGGGCGCTGCTCTGCTTGCGAGGACGCTCGGCGCCATCGTTGCGCTCCTCGGCGCGCGCGTGCTCGGAATCGGTGGAGGCGGGCTCCGTCATCGCCGATCCAAGTTAGTGGCTCGTGTCCCCGTGACCGCCCGCGAGCGTGAAGTGGTCCACGTACTCGTCGCACGTGTCGCGCAGCGTGGCCTGCTTGGGGCCTCCCCGCGTGGCCGCCAGCGTCCCGAGCCACACCTGACGCCGGACGCCGAGGACGCGCTGCAGGCCGCTGGGCTCCGCGGCCTGCACGGTGACGGTGACCGGGCCTCCGGACGAGCGCGCCTCGCCTGCGGGCCAGAACGCTCCCTCTCCCTGATGCGTCAGGTACATGCCGTCGAGCGAGGCGGGCAGCTCCGCGCGGGATCCCGGCGCCTCCACGGTCAGCGGCACCTGGCTGTGGTACTGAAGCGACAGGCGCCAGCGCCCCGGGCCGAGGTCGAGGGTCTGGCTCGCGCCGCCGGGGGCGTCGAAGGGAAAACCGCGGCTCCACTCGCCGGGAGCGCCGGGGATCGGCTCGGCGATCACGGTCGCCTTGCCCTCCTGCTCGGCGAGGCGGCGCTTGGGAGGCCTGGCGCAGTCCATCACCCTGCCCGGGGTGCCGTCCTCGTCGATGATCCGCAGCGGGGCGGTGGGCCCGGTGCGCTTCCACAGCACGAACGAGGGGGTCCGCGCCAGCACCTCGAAGTTCGCCGGCGCGGTGCTCTGGTAGGCCGCGGTGGTGGTGATCGCGTAGCTGAAATCGTCGAGACGCCGCGGCGAGAGCGTGTCGAGGTCCATCGCCAGCCCCTTTCGCCACACCTTCTTGGGACGGGGCTTCACCTCCGCCGGGACGTAGCCGCCCGGGCTTCTGACCAGCGTGCCCCGCAGCCAGTAGCCCGCGAACCTGTCCACGCCCAGGAAGGCCACGGTCCGTCCCTGGACGAGGCCGGCGAGGGTCTCGAGCTCCTCGCCGCGCTGGTCGAAGCCGATCGGCGCCGCCCGCAGGGCCAGGAAGGTGGAGGCCGCCATCGCCACGGCGACGATCCCCCCGAGGACGTAGCGGGGCGTGGGGGCCGGCAGCCTTGGCGCTAGCAGGGCGCCGAGCGCGGCGACCACCACCAGCGGGGCGAGCACGGCGAGCGCCTTCGCCTCCACGTAGATGGAGGCGAAGGGCCGAGCCAGGCCATAGACGATGACCGCAGCGGCGCCGACCGCGACCAGTCCGAAGTCCCGGCGCCGGATCGCGGCCAGGGCGCCGATCGCAGCCGCCACGAGGCCCAGCGCCACCGCCAGATAAGCGCCGGTGACCTCGCCGCGGACGACGCGGAAGTCGCCCTTCGGCCACACCCCCAGGGCCTCGCCGGGGAACACCGGCGAGCTGAGGCGCCCGGCCGACGCCTGGACGTCGCCGACCTTGCCCACGAACCCGGACAGCTGCGCGGCGGAGAAGGCCGCGACGGCGACGACCAGCAGGGCGAGGCCGGCGATCGCCGTCCGGTGGGGCCGCGCGGCGGCGCGAAGGCGGCCGACGTCGAATTGCAGCCGCCCGGTCGCGAGCTCCAGCACGAGCCAGATCGGCAGCGCGATCGCGAACCAGACCACGCCCGGCAGGCTGTAGACGAACAGGCTCGCCAGCACCAGCAGCACCGGCGCCACCAGCAGCGCGCGCCAGGGAGCGTCCCCTTCGTCGCCGTCGCGAACCGCGGCCTCGGAGATCTGGCGAAGCGCCACCGCGAATGCCAGCACGAGGAGGGCCATCGCGGTCTCCTTGAACGCGCTCTGGGCCAGGAATGACGCCCCCAGGTACGGCAGGCCGGCTAGCGCCGCGGACACGACCCGCCGGCCCGGCGGCAGCCAATCCACGGCGGCGAACGCCGCCAGGGCGGTCAGGACGGGGATCGCCAGCAGGAGCCCGTTGAAGGCGTCGAGGAGCGAAGCGTTGGTGGCTTCGGCCGCGCTCGCCGCCACCGCCTGCGGGCCGGTGGGATAGCCGAACTGGACGGCCTTCGGCTCGGGGCCAAGCCCGGTCTGCAGCCAGTCCGTCCAGTAAAGCTGCGCGGCCTGGTCGTTGGTGTAGATGCCCTCGCCCAGCACCCCGTTTCGCTCGTTGAAGACGAACGGGAGCGAGGCCACGGCGAGGACCACCGCGATCACTGCCAGCGGGGCGCCCGGAGGCGTCCGCGGGCGCGCGCCGCGGGTGCGCCACAGGTGGAGGAGGGAGGCGAGGACGGCGAGCGCCACCACGACGGCGACCGTCGTCGCCCGGCCCGGAAGGCGGATCAGTAGCGGCGCCGCAATCGTCAGCGCCGCGAATCCCACCGCGCCCGCCAGCCAGGTGGCGTCCCTTCGCCCCAGGAGGTGAAGGAGGGCCCGCCCTATGACCAGGGAGGCGAGCAGGACGGCGGCAGCCGAGGCGTAGACGCCGAGCATCGCGGCAGCCTACCTGGGGGCAATTCCGTCACCCGGGCGTTCGGCGCCGGGCCGGGGCGAGGCGGGCTATCCCTCCTGTCCGGCGCCCGACAGCGGCAAGGCGTACCAGAACAGCGCGAACAGGAGGGTGGAGACGATGCCCGAGACGATCGTCAGGGCGTCGCCGAACACGTAGTTCGCGATCAGCATCACGGCCCCGATCATCGCCACGGCCAGGAAGCCCAGCCCGACGATCGCCATCCGATTGGCGGCGAACATGATCCGCGCCTTGTCCTGCTGGCGGAAGCGAAGGCGGTGCCAGGCCGACGGCGCGATCAGCAGGACCGCCGAGACCGCAGTCGCGCTCAGCACCACGAAGAAGAGGTCGCGCTGGAAGTCGGTCGCCTGGGTGAACCCCTGGGCGAAGGGAACCGCGAGCAGGAAGGCGAACAGCACCTGCACCCCCGGCAGCGCGACGCGCAGCTCGTTCAGGAGCTCGATGAGCTCGCGGTCGATCCGCTCCTTCTCGTCCTCTCCGGGCTTCCCCTCGGAGCCGTTGGCCTGATCCGGCATCCGGGCGCATCTTCTGCCCGGGCGAGCGATCTCCTGCCTCGCCGGCGAGCGCGCGCCCTGCCAGCGTCAGTCGGAGTTGGGCGTGCCGCTCAGGTTGGGGACGCCGTTGAGCTGAGCGGGGCTGAGCGGCCTCTGGCCGGCGCACCCGGCGGGGTCCAAGGGGCCGCGGAGCTCGAACACCCGCACCGGCCCGTCGCGGAGCACCACCCGGGCGTTGGGGTCCGATTCCGTCCAGCGGCCCTCGGGCGAGTTGCGCAAGTCGCCGGGCAGATACGGGTCGAAGGTGGTCACCAGGTGCGTGAAGCCGCCGGCGTTGATCGCCCGCCGCCACCGTTTGCAGTCCGGGATCCGGCGGTAGGCGTCGTGCGGGCCCCGGAGGCCAAGCCACTGGACGTGGTTGGACAGGTCGGTGCCGTAGAAGGGGTACTGGGTGAACACTCCCCGGATGCCCCCGACGGCGATCCGTGCGTCGCGGACGTCGCGCGACCACCGCAGCGCGCCGGCCAGGTCCTGGACCTGGCCCGTGTTCTCGTAACGGTGGGTCAGGTAATGGTCCTGCTCGGCGTATCCGGCCGCCACCGCGACCGCCACCGCGGTCGCCGCCAGCACCGCCCTTACTCGCCGGCCGCGCCTCCGGGCGAGGAGGCCCCGCGAGCGCAGTAGGTAGAGCCCGGCGCCGCAGGCGACGACCAGGAGCGCGGCCGCAACTGCCCCCTTCGTGTGTCCCTGGTCCCATTGCACCAGGGAGCCCACCGTGAACGCCAGCAGGACACAGAGCACAACCAGCACCGCGGCCCGTCGCCCGTGAGTCGCCCGCAGCGCCGGCAGGCACGGCGCGATCGCCAGGCCCACCGCAACCGCGGGAGCCAGATAGCGGACGTTCCACACGAAGGAGATCGGCTGGCCCTCCTCACCGGCGGCGGTCAACGGCGTGAACACGTAGGCGGCGGCGGTGACGAGGACCGTCGCGCCGAGCACCCGCAGCACCGGCTCGCCTCCGCGCCACAGCGCGTAGACGGCGACCGCGAGCATGCCGACGAGGATGAGCGGCCACAGGGTGCCAAACGACTCGTGAAGCCCCGGCGCGAACCAGTGGCGCCACACGTCCGTGTCGTTCCAGTAGTGCACCACGGCGAAGTCGGGGCGAAGCTGGAAGTCGCGAACCGGCGCCGGCAGCGAGATCGGGCCGACCGATCCCACGTAGGGGATCGGGTTGCCGACCGCGATCAGGTTGCGGACGTACCAGTAACCCCCGCCGGCCAGCATCGGAAGGCTCCACAACGCGGCGGCCCGTAGCCGGGTGGCCGCCGGGGCGATCGCCACCACGCCCAAGGTGAGCGCCGCGACCGGCGCCAGGAACGAGAGCTTCACCCCGGCCGCGAGCCCGGCGGCGAGCCCCGCCACGGCCAGCGCCGCGGGCGCGATGGCCCGTCCCGACGCCACGGCGCTCGCGTCGTGCTGGCGGCGCTCGAATGCCGCCGCGTACCCGTTGACCAGCACCCCGCAGGCCGCCAGGACGAAGGCAACGCCCGTGATGTCGTTGAGCGCCTCTCCGGCCTGGAACTCCACCAGCGACTGCGATCCCAGGGCGACCGCGGCGCCGATCAGCGCCTGCGGGCCGAGGCCGTAGGGCCGGCCGATGCACCAGGCGGCCAGCAGCGCCATCGCCAGCCACCCCAGGTTCAGCAGGGGCGAGACGATGTCGCGGTCGAAGAACAGGACCGGCAGCGCGTGGACGACCTCGGAGTTGGCCGGGTAGAACGAAGCCAGGAAGATCGGGTCGAAGAAGAAGATGTCGCCGAGCTCGCCGGTCTGCACGAACCGCGCGGCGAGCGGCATGTGGTACCAGAGGCTGTCGGCACGGTCCATGCCGGCCGCCAGCGTTCCCAGGGTGGGGACCATCCAGGCCGCCGCCAGCGCCGCGCAGGCGAGGACGGCGATCGCGGTGGCGGGAGGCCATGACCGGGGGGCCGGCTCGGCAGCGGCATCAGCCCCTCCGGAGGCTCGCCGGGAAGCCAGGACCCCGGCGCCGACGCCTGCGACGACCGCCCCGAGCAGCATGGCGCCCTCCTCGAAGCCGCCGAAGGTGCCCAGCGCCTCCGAGACGAACAGCAGGCCGGCGACCCCCAGGACGAGCTCCGCCAACCGCGCCGGCGCCCCCGACCACCGTGGCAGCAGGAGCGCGCGCACCCGATGGGCGCCGAAGGCCAGGGCCGCCACGACGAGGCCCACCTCCAAAGCGCCGAACAGGTAGGCGCCGACGGTGAGCGTGCGCTCGCCCGCGGGAGCGATCACGCCCGAGCTAGTGGTGCAAGCCGCGGATCACGTAGGAGCGCTCGCCCGGCGCGACCATGCCGATCTTCCGCGCCGCCTGCACGGCGGCGTCCACGTCGTCGAGCGAGGCCGCCTTGGCGGCCAGGCGGCTGCGCTGGCGCTGGAGCTGCTGCAGCTCGTCGCGCTGGGCGTGGGAGTCCCGCCAGGCGTCGAAGAAGTGGAGCCCCGGCTTGACGTAGGAGGCCAGAATCGCGAACAGGACCAGCACCAGGACCACGCGCCCCAGCTTGTCCCAGTGGATCCGGCTTGCCGGCCGGCCCCGCGTCCGCTTGCGTGGTGCGACCCGGTAGGCGCGAGCGCTCACGCTGCATGGTTCGGCGCGCGCTCTCTACCTTCCTGCAAACGCCTCGACACCCGGGTACGAGGCTCTCTCTCCCAGCTCCTCCTCGATTCGCAGGAGCTGGTTGTACTTGGCCACCCGGTCCGAGCGCGAAGGGGCGCCGGTCTTGATCTGACCGGCGCCGGTGGCCACTGCCAGGTCGGCGATCGTCGTGTCCTCGGTCTCGCCCGAGCGATGCGAGATCACGGTGGTGTACCCGGCGTCGTGGGCGATCCTGATCGTCTCGAGCGTCTCGGTCAGGGTGCCGATCTGGTTCAGCTTGACCAGGATCGAGTTGCCCACCCCACCCTCGATCCCTCGCCGCAGCCGCTCGGGGTTGGTCACGAAGAGGTCGTCTCCGACGAGCTGCACGCGCTGGCCGAGCCGGTCGGTGAGCGCCTTCCAGCCGTCCCAGTCCTCCTCGTCCATCCCGTCCTCCAACGAGACCACGGGATAGCGCTCGCTGATCCCCGCCCAGTAGTCGGCCAGCTCGGCGGCCGACAGCGTCCTTCCCTCGTGCTCGAGGACGTAAGCACCGCCGTCGTACAGCTCGCTGGTCGCCGGGTCGAGGGCGATGAAGGCGTCGGTCCCGGGCTTGTAGCCGGCGGCCTCGACCCCGGCGAGGACCGCCTCCAGCGCCGCCTGGTTGGACGGCAGGTCCGGAGCGAAGCCGCCCTCGTCGCCCACCATGGTGCCCAGGCCCTGCGCCTTTAGCGTGCCCTTGAGCGCGTGAAAGACCTCGGCGCCGATTCGCAGCGCCTCGGAGAAGCTTCCGGCGCCGGCCGGAACCACCATGAACTCCTGGAAGTCCACCTTGTTGTCGGCGTGCGCTCCGCCGTTGAGGACGTTCATCATCGGGACGGGCAGGGTCGTGGCGTCGGCGCCTCCCAGGAACCGGTACAGGGGCTCGCCCGCCTCGGCCGCGGCCGCTCGGGCGGCCGCCAGCGAGACGCCGAGGA
>JBIOZP010000001.1:0-17195 GCA_044871225.1 Solirubrobacterales bacterium | reverse complement strand
GCCCGCAGGATGATCTCCAGGGTCAGGCTCTGCATGCGCGGCTGAAGCTCGAAGCTCGCCTGACGTGGCCAGCTCTCCACCTCGCGCTCGGCGACCTCGGCCATCAGGCCGCTCAGGCGCGCCATCTTCTCGCCGTGGAAGGCGGGCAGGACGAGCTTTCGCTGCTCCATGTGCGCCCCCTCGTCGAGCAGGATCACCGAGTTCTTGCCGACCAGCGGCTCCAGGACCCGAGCGCCCTCGCCTGGATGCAGCACGTCCGGCGGGGCCATGAACACCACCTTGATCTCATCCGGGTCGGTGAGGATCACGAAGGGAGGGGCGCCGGGGAAGCGGGTGGTGAAGCGCTTGCCGTAACGGGCCCGGCAGCGCTCGAGGTAGGCGAGCGGGCGAGTCCACATGCCGATCCCCTGGATCAGGCTGGGAAACGGCGGCCCTGGCGGTAGAGCTGAGCGCACGATTACCTCTCCATCCACAAGCATGCCCGATCCGGCGCGGCGGCGTGTGTGACGGTGCGCACGCGCCGGCGCTTCCGGAATCCCCGAAGCCATCCTGCCTAGACATCGCTATCCGTGCCTATGCGGGAAGTCCCCGGGGTGACTCGGGCCTCAGCTGATCGCGCCGGTGGCCGCCAGGACGAGCACGAGGATGCCCAAGGGGATGCGGTAGGCGACGAAGACGCTCAGAGAGTGGCGGGCCAGGTATCGCAGGAGCCAGGCGATCGCCGCGTATCCCGAGGCGAACGCCAGAAGCGTGGCGATCAGGGTGGCCGCCACCGAGGCCTCGCCGCCGCCGCCGATCTTTCGCAGCTCGAACAGCCCGCTGAGCACCACCGCCGGCACGGACAACAGGAAGGAGTAGCGCGCGGCGGCGGCGCGATCGAAGTCGCGGAAGAGGCCGGCGGAGATGGTGGCCCCCGAGCGGGAGACCCCGGGGATGAGGGCCAGCGCCTGCGCCATGCCGATCACGAAGCCGTCCCGTCCCTTCATCTCGGCGAGGTTTCGCTCGTGTGCGCCGGCCCGCTCGGCGAGCAGCATCACGAAGGAGAAGATGATCAGGGCCGAGCCGATTACGTAGAGGTCACGCGCTCCGGACTCGATCTGGTCCTTGAAGACGAACCCGAAGATCGCGATCGGGATCGTGCCGAGGACGATGAACCAGCCGAGCTTCGCCTCCTGGCTTCGCCGGCCCGCGGGAACGCGGAGCTCCCGCGTCCAAGCGGCGGCGATCCGCCACAGGTCGTGCCGGAAGTACAGGAGCACCGCGGCCATGGTTCCCAACTGGATCACCGCCGTGAAGCCGGCGCCTGGGTCATCCCAGCCGAGCAGGGCGGGCACGATCCGCAGGTGCCCGCTGCTGGAGATCGGCAGGAACTCCGTCAGCCCCTGGACGAGGCCGAGGACGATGGCCTCGATCGCGCTCACGGCGCCGGAAGGCTAGTGGGTCGGGAAGCGGGCCCTTTGCGGCAGCCGTCGATTACCGGCGATGGCGATGCGCCGGGCGCGTGTTCGGGGCGATACGCAGGAGGTTCGGCCTGCAACCGGCGCGAAGCGACCGATGGGGCTGGGATACTCGCCGCCCGGCGGGGTCGACCCGCTCTGAAAGGAGGCGAAATGGATCGCAGCAGTAGGGAGTGGCTGGCGCCGCTCACGGGCGTGGCGTTCATCGTCCTGGCGATCATCAGCATCATCGTCGGCGGAGAGCCCAAGGACGCGACTCATCCGGCAACGGAGATCGTCGACTGGTACATCGACAACAAGGACTCCGTGGAGATCAGCGCCTTCATCGGCGTGGCCGCACTCGCCTTGCTGGTCTTCTTCGGCGCCTACCTGCGCAACGTCTTGAGGGCGGCGGCGGGCGGGACGGACATGCTCTCGCTGGTTTCCTTCATCGGCTTGGTGCTGGTCGCCGTCGGCGTAGCCATCGACACCACGATCTCGCTCGCAATCGCCGAGCGCGCCGATGACATCGATCCGATCGCGGTGCAGTCACTGCAGGCGCTCTGGGACAACGACTTCGTTCCGATGGCGCTCGGCGCCCTGCTCTTCCTGTGGGCCACCGGGATATCGGTGGTGAGAAGCGGGGCGCTGCCGAAGTGGATCGGCTGGATCATGATCGTGCTCGGCATCGTCGCGTTGACGCCGCTCGGCTTCGCCGCCTTCCTGGGGGCTGCCGTCCTGATCTTGGTGATCAGCGTGCTGCTCACGATGAGGGCCCGTTCCGGCGCCACGACCCCCGAGCGCTACAGCACCCCATAGGTCCCGGACTGACGTGGGTCGCGTGAGGCACGGCATACGTGCGCCACGCGGCCCACGTCGGCTAAGTGCCCGCAATCGGGCTCCGAGGGTCGCGCGACCCTAGAGCCCCGATCGGCCGGCTGTGGCCTCGCGTGCTTGCGCAAGCGCGCGCTCGTCGTAGAGGTGGCACTCGACCCGCGCCTGGCCGGCCTCGACGTCGCGCGGAACCAGTCCGTCGTGGAAGCGAACGACCACGCCTCGCGGCTCGACGCTTGTCTCGGCCACCCCCTTCCAAAAGGGATCGTCCGGCACCTGGGAGCGCATTCGCTCCAGAACCTCCATCACCAGCTCCCCTCCATGGCCGGGGGCGGCCTCCAGGCGCGCGACGGTCGCGGGCTCGTCGAGCGAGTCGAGCTCGCCGATCACCTCGCGCTCGGCCTGGTAGTCCTCCTCGGCCAGGCGCGTCCAGCGGTCCTCGAGCAGCGTCCGGAGGTCACGGCTCTCCCACCCGCAGACCTCGAAGGCCTTCGGGCACCGGGGATGGAAGGGGCACCCCAGCGGGGGCGAGACCGCGTCGGGCACCTCCCCGCGCGGCAGGTCGCGCGGGACGCTCCGGGTCGGGTCCGGCTCCGGGATCGCCTTCAGGAGCGAGACGGTGTACGGATGCCTGGGGTTCTCGTAGATCTCCTTGGACGGCCCCAGCTCGACGATCTTGCCCAGGTACATGATCGCGATCCGATCGCAGAAGAACTTCGCCGTGGCCAGGTCGTGGGTGATGTAGACGTAGGTGAGATCGAGCTCGTCCTTCAGGTCGAGCATCAGCTCCAGGATCTTCGCCCTGACGCTCATGTCCAGCATGGACACCGGCTCGTCGGCGATCAGGAGGTCGGGATTGAGGATGATCGCCCGGGCGAGGACCGCGCGCTGCTTTTGGCCGCCCGACAGGTCGCCCGGGTACTTCTCCATGAACTGCGATGCCGGTTGCAGCCCGACGCGCTCCAGGGCCTCGACGACCCGGCGGCGAATCGCCTCGGCGTCGCCGGTGACCCCGTGGAACCTGAGCGGGTCGCCCACCGAGGCACCAATCGTCAACGCGGGGTTGAGCGAAGCGTGGGGGTCCTGGAACACGATCTGAAGCCGGCGACGCAGCGGGCGCATGCGACGGTCGCCGAGCCCGGTGATCTCCTTGCCGTCGAGCTCGATCGAGCCGTCGCTGGCGCCGACCAGGCCGAGCAGCGTTCGCCCGAGCGTCGTCTTTCCCGATCCCGACTCCCCGACGACGCCCAGCACCTCTCCGCGGCGAAGCTCGAAGCTGACTCCGTCCACTGCCTTCACTGACCCCGCCTCGCGCCCCCGCAGCCGGTCCAGGAACGACCCTCGCAGCGAGAACCTCGTCCTCAGGTCCCTGACCTGGAGCAGCGGGCCGTCGCCGGCGGGCGGCCGGGCGCTCGAATCGAGGTCAGGCTTCGTCGGCAACGGCGATCTCCTGGCGCTGCAGTGGCTCGGTGCCGCCGGGCGGGATCTCCGAACCGGGGCCGTGGAGCCAGCAGGACACGCGGTCGCGCGGGCGCCCGTCGGCAGCGGTCTCCTCGCCGGCCGCGTCCAGGCGCACCTCGATCGGGTGCCGCTCGGCGCAGACCCGCATCGCGTTGGGGCACCGTGGGTGGAACCGGCAGGCGGGGGGAGGGTGGATCAGGTTCGGTGGGGCGCCGGGGATGTAGTGCAGTCCGGTGGTGGACAGCGAGATGGTCGATCGCAAGAGCTCGCGCGTGTAGGGATGCGCGGGCTTCGAGAACACCTGCCGCGCGTCACCCTCCTCGACGATCTCTCCCGCGTACATCACCGCCACCCGGTTGCACGCCTCGGCGACGATGCCGAGGTTGTGGGTGATCAAGAGCAGGGCGGTGTCGAAGTTCTCGCGCAGGTCGGAGAGGATTCCCAGGATCTGCGCCTCGACGATCACGTCGAGCGCCGTGGTGGGCTCGTCGGCGATCACCAGCTTCGGGTTCAGCACCAGGGCGAGGGCGATCATGATCCGCTGGCGCATCCCACCGGAGAACTCGTGCGGGTACTGCTTGAACCGGGTCGGCGGAATGCCCATGCCGGCCAGCGCTTCGAGCGACCGCCTCCGCATCTCGGCGTGTTCCAGCCCGGGCTCGTGAGCCCGCAGGCTCTCGGTGAAGTGGCGCTCGATCGTGACCAGCGGGTCCAGGCGGGTCATCGGCTCTTGGAAGATCAGCCCGATCTCCGGTCCCCGAAGCTCGCGCATGTCCTTCGGCGACATCCCGACCAGGTCACGGCCTTGAAAGCACACCCGCCCCGCGATCTCGGCGCCCTCGGGGAGAAGGCCCAGTATCCCGCGCCCAAGGGTGGACTTCCCGCATCCCGATTCGCCCACCAGCCCCAGCGTCTCGCCGGAGCGGATCTCGAGCGAGACTCCGTCGACTGCCCGCACGGGATCGCTCTCCGTTCCGTACCAAACCCGGAGCTCTCCGAGCGACAGTACGGGCGAGTCGTTCAAGACGCACCCTCCTCGCGGGGGGACTCGACCTTGCCCGGAATCGTGGGCCGGCGAATCCGGCGCTTTCGGATCAGCGGGTTGAGGACGTCGTTGAGGCCCTCGCCCACCAGGGTGAATCCGGTGACCAGGAGGACGATCGCGAGGCCGGGGAACAGCCCGGTCCACCAGATGCCCGCGCCCACGTCGTCGATGGCGCGGTTGATGTCGTAGCCCCACTCGGCAGCGTCAGTGGGCTGGATCCCGTACCCGAGGAAGCCAAGGGCGGCGAGCGTGAGGATCGCGTCGGCGGCGTTGAGGGTGGCGATCGCGGGCACGCTCTGGATCACGTTCGAGAGCACGTAGCGGCGAATGATCGTGAACCGCGAGGCGCCCAGGGCCCGCGCCGCCTCCACGTACGGCTCCTCGCGGACGCTGATCACGTGGTTGCGCACCACCCTGAAGTACTGCGGGATGTACACGACAGTGATCGCGACCGCCGCAGTGACGATCCCCTGGCCGAACTTGTCGGAGAGAAGGAACGCGATCACGATCGCGAGCAGCAGGTAGGGGAAGGCGAAGAGGGCGTCGTTGATCAGCACCAGCACACGGTCGAGCTTTCCCCCCACGTACCCCGAGATCAGGCCCAGCGGAACCCCGATCATGATCGAGAAGACGACCGCGAGCACGACCACCTCGATCGCCGTCCGCGAGCCCCAGATCACCCGCGAGAGCACGTCGGTGGACTGGACGGTGGTGCCGAAGAGGTGGGAGGAGCTCGGCGCCGCCTGCTTGGGGAATCGCACGCCGTTCGAATCGACCTGGTCGAATCCGTACGGCGCGATCAGCGGCGCGAACACGGCCAGGATCACGAACAGGAGGACGATCGCGATCCCCGTGTAGAGCAGCCACTTCGGCGTCCCCTCCGCTTGCCTGACCTGGCCCAGCAGCCGCGCCCCGCGACGGGTTTTGGGTCCCCGTTCGGAAACCACGCCGGGTTGCGGCGAGGTGGGATCGGCGGCCATCAGTAACGCACCCGGGGGTCGATGAAGGCGTTCACAAGGTCGATCAGCAGCGAGACGATGACGACCGCCAGCGCGAACACGGTGATGATTCCCTGCACAGCGATGTAGTCCCGGTTGTTCAGATAACGAACCAGCTCCGCGCCGATCCCCGGCCAGTTGAAGGTCTGCTCGGTGAGTATCGCGCCGCCCAGCAGGATCGCGAACTGCAGGCCGGCGACCGTCACCACCGGAACCAGGGCGTTGCGGAACGCGTGGTGCATCACCACGCGCCGTTCGCTGATGCCCCTCGCGCGGGCCGCCTCCACGTAGTCACCCTTCATCGTCTGCAGCAGGTTCACTCGCACGAGGCGGATCAGCACCCCGCTGACCAGCAGCCCCAAGGTCACGGCGGGCAGGATCAGGTGCTCGACGACGTCGCTGAGGGCGCTCCAATTGCCCGAGATGATCGAATCGACGATGTACAAGTGGGTTGTCTTGTCGAGCTCGAACTCGGTTATCGGCCCGGCGCGGCCCGAGGTCGGAAGCCAGCCGAGCGTGCTGCCAAACAGGAGCTGCAGCAGAAACCCGGTGAAGAAGACCGGTGCCGCGTAGACGAAGATCCCGAACAGCCTTCCTCCGGTGTCGATCCAGGTATCGCGATAGCGCCCTGCCACCAAGCCGATGCTCACCCCCACCAACACCGCGATCGCGAAGGCCCAGAAGGTCAGCTCGAGCGTCGCGGTCCCGTTGTCGACGATGATCGACGTGACCGTGCGCTGGTCCGTGAGGGTGTTTCCGAGGTCGAGGGTCACCGCGTCGCCGAGGTACTCGACGTATTGGGTGAGGATCGGGCGGTCGTAACCGGCGGCCGCGCGCCGCTTCGCGATCTCCTCCTGGGATACGTGCCCGCCGAGCGCCGCTTGGATCGGGTCCCCAGGAGCGACCCGCATCAGCATGAAGACCATCGTCAGCAGGATCAGGATGGTCGGAATCGCCAGCGCGAGCCGGGTCAGCAGGTACGTGCGAAGCGAGGTGCCCTGGGACCGCATGCTCGCGCTCACTCCTTGTCGGGCCGGTGCCCGAAGGCGACCGCCGCCCGCCGCAGGGTTGGCTGCGGCGGGCGGCGCATCGCCTGCATCGTCAGTCCTTGGTGATCACCCAGAGCCGGAACAGGTAGGCGGCGTCGAAGGTGTCCTCGACCCCGCCTACCCCGTCGCGCACCGCGGCCACCTGGCCGCCCTGCCAGATCGGGAGCGTCGGCGCGTCCTTGGCCGCGAGGCGCTGGACCTCGGCGAAGGCCTTCTGCCGCGTCGCCTTGTCGGTCGAGCG
The DNA here is from genome assembly GCA_044871225.1 of Solirubrobacterales bacterium. GTDB lineage: Bacteria > Actinomycetota > Thermoleophilia > Solirubrobacterales > 70-9 > AC-56. Next base: position 10,131 of record JBIOZP010000001.1, on the reverse strand, counting down.
CTGCTCGATCGCGAGCTGCTTGTCGATCGCGGGGTTGGAGTAGCCGGTGTTCAAAAACGAGTCGCTGCCCCAGAAGTTGACCGTGTAGTCGTCGGCATCCGGATAATCCGGGAACCAGCCGAACTGGAACTGCGGGTACTTGTCGGTCAGCGCGGCCTCGTCGTACTGGGTCCACTCGGTGGACTTCAGGGTCACCGAGAACAGGCCGCTGTCCTCGAGCTGCTTCTTGATCTCGGCATACTCGTCCGCCGATCCGACCCCGTAGTGAGTGGGCGTGTACCAGACCTCCAGGTCGACCGGAGTCTTGACACCGGCCTTCTGCAGCTCCTGCTTTGCGGCGTTGAGGTCGGGCCCCTCGCCGTACTCGTCCTTCCACGCTTCGGTCGCGTAGTCGAGCCCTTGCGGGACCATCGAATAGAGGGGCTGCACGGTGCCGTCGTAGACGTTCTGCGCGATCGCCTGGCGGTCGATCGTGTAGGCGACGGCGCGGCGGATCGCCAGCTTCTGGGCGTCGTTGTCGCCGGGCTGCAGCTTCGTGTTGAAGACCAGATAGCGGATCTCCACCCCGGAGCCGCCGACCACGCTGAGTCCGTCGGCGCTCTTCAGGTCCTCGAGGTCGGTGGGGCTGAAGCTGCGATAGCCGACGTCGACGTCGCCCTGCTCGACCGCGAGCTTCAGGGCCGAGGGCTTGTCGAAGTACTGGACGATCGCGCGGTCGTTCTTCGCCGGATAGTCGCCCCCGTAGTTCGGGTTCTTCTCGAAGACGATCTGCTGGCCCGGCTCGTAGGAGGCGACCGTGTACTGGCCCGAGCCGACCACCTTGTCGTTCGGCTGCAGCTTGTCCTTCGGGTAGACGTCCGAGGGCACGATCGCCATCGACTGCATCGAGACGATGTAGGGCCAGACGGCGTTCGGCTCCTTTAGCTTGAAGATCACCGTCTTCGGGTCCGGCGCCTCGATGCTCTTCATGTCCGCCAGCACCGACGACGCCCCCTCTGGGGCGGCGATCTCGAGGTTGCGGTCGAACGAGAACTTGACGTCTTCGGAGGTAAGCGGCGAGCCGTCCGAGAACTTCAGGTCCGGCTTCATCGTGCACTTGTAGGTGGTGGGATTCGTGAAGTCGCAGGTCGCCGCGTCAGGCACCGGCTTGTTGCCGCCCGGCGGGATCGTGACCAGCGTCTGGTAGGCGTTGACGATCAGGTCCCAGGAGGGCAGGTCGTAGACCCCGGCCGGGTCGAGGCCGACCGGGACGTCGGTCGTGCCGCGGATGACGGTGCCGCCACCGCCGCCACCGCTGTCTCCGCAGCCAGCGACACCGACCAGCAACGCCGCGGCGGCCACCAGGCCTACCACTCCACGCACCCGAATCATCCTGCTCCTCTCCTTGGCGATACCCGGATCAGATACCTGAACGGAGACTATTGGATTCAGCGCGCCGGAATGCCCGCCCATGCTCGCGCGGATGGCGCCTAGCCGTGCCGTTCCCGGCGTGCGGCGAACACCAGCACCGGCACCGCGATCACGGCCAGGGCAAGGGCTGCGGCGAGCTTGCCGCGGGCGAGCAGCAGGGCCTCCGTGAAGACGAGGACGATCGCCAGCGTGAGGGTCAAGCGCCGGGCAGCGCCTCGTGCACCGCTTCCGGGTGCTCGCGATCGAGCGGGTGGTGACAGGCGGCCCAGTGGCCGTTTCCGTGGTCGACGAGCTGCGGCTCGACCTCGGAGCAGATCTCGGTCGCGTAGGGACACCGGGTATGGAAGCGGCACGCGTCCGGGGGGTTCGCCGGGCTCGGCAGATCGCCCTCGAGCACCAGCGGCTCCCGCGCCGCGTTCTCCCTGGGGTCCGGGATCGGCAGCGAGGCCAGCAAGGAGAGGGTGTACGGGTGGATCGGCTGGTTGTAGACCTCCTCCGCGGGGCCGATCTCGACGATCTTGCCCAGGTACATGACCGCGATCCGGTCCGAGACGTGGCGGATAACCCCCAGGTCGTGGGCCACGAAGACGTAGGTGAGCTTGAACTCCTTCTGGAGGTCGTCCAGGAGGTTGATGATCTGGGCCTGGATCGAGACGTCCAGCGCCGAGACGGGCTCGTCGGCGATGATCAGCTTCGGCCTCAGGGCCAGCGCCCGGGCGATGCCGATGCGCTGGCGCTGGCCCCCCGAGAACTCGTGCGGAAACCGGTTGAAGTGCTCGGCGCCGAGCCCGACCCGCTCGAGCAGCTCGCCAACCTGGCTGCGGAGCTCGCGGCCGGAGGCCAGTCCGTGGAGCCGCAGGGGGTCGCCGACGATCTGCCCCACGCGCTTGCGCGGGTTGAGCGACGCGTACGGGTCCTGGAAGATCATCTGCATCTCCCGCCGCAGCGGGCGCATCGCCCGCACGCCGCGGCCGGCGAGCTCCTCGCCCTGGAACCGGACGGAGCCCGAGGTCGGTTGCAGGAGCTGCAGGATCGTGCGACAGAGCGTGGACTTGCCGCACCCCGACTCCCCGACCAGGCCCAGCGTCTCGCCCTCGGCGACGTCGAAGCTGACCCCGTCGACGGCGCGCACGCGCCCGACCTCGTGGTCGAAGATGATCCCGGTCTTGATCGGGAAGTGCTTGACCAGGTCGCGGACCTGAACCAGCGCTCCGCCGGCGACGACGCCGGGAGCCGAAGCGGTCTCGACGGCCGTCTGTTCCCCGTCGCTCAAGCCGCCGGCACCTCGAGCCCGTAGCGACCGTCCTCGACCACGCGCAGGGCGCGCTTCTGCTCACCGGTGAGCCAGCAGCGGTCGGCGTGGCCGGGCTCGCCGCCGCGCACCTGGAGCTCGGGGGTCTCCGTGCACTTCGCGAACGCGTGCGGGCAGCGCGGGCGAAAGTGGCAGCCCTGGGGCGGGGCGAGGAGCGAGGGGGGCTGCCCCTTGATCTGGGACAGCCGCTCGACCCGCGGGCGGTCGGGCCGGGCCAGGGATCCAAGGAGCCCCCACGTGTAGGGGTGCTGGGGGTCGTAGAAGATCTGGTCGAGGGACCCCTGCTCGACGATCCGCCCCGCGTACATGACGGCGACCTCGTCGGCGCTCTCGGCGATCACACCCAGGTCGTGGGTGATCAGGATCACCGCCATCCCGAACTGCTGTTGGAGACGTTCGATCAGGGTCAGGATCTGCGCCTGGATGGTGACGTCGAGCGCTGTGGTGGGCTCGTCCGCGATCAGGATCTCGGGCTCGTTCACGAGGGCCATCGCGATCATGACCCGCTGGCGCATGCCGCCCGAGAACTCGTGCGGATATTCGTCGATCCGCCGTTCCGCGTCCGGGATCCCCACCAGGCCGAGCATCTCCACCGCGCGCTTTCGCGCGGCGTTTTTGGAGACCTGCTGGTGGGTGAGGATGGCCTCCGTGAGCTGCTTGCCGACCTTGTAGAACGGATGCAGCGAGGTGAGCGGGTCCTGGAAGATCATCGCGATCTGGTTTCCCCGCACGGTCTGGAGCTCGTCCGAGGAGAGCTGCGCCAGATCGTTTCCCTCGAAGAGCACGTGCCCCGAGATCGTCGTGTTCGGCGACCGGGTGAGGCCGAGGATCGAGAGGTTGGCGACGCTCTTGCCGCACCCCGACTCGCCGACGATTCCCAGCGTCTTGCCGCGCTCGACGTCGAAGGAGATCCCGTCCACGGCCTTGACCACGCCGTCTTCGGTGTCGAAGTGGACTCGCAGGTCCCGGACCTCCAGGAGGCTCACTGGTAGCGGACCCTCGGATCCAGATACGCGTAGAGGATGTCGACGATCAGGTTGAAGATGATGATGAAGAACGCTCCGAACAGGACGATGCCCTGGATCATCGGCAGGTCGGAGCGCCTGATCGAGAGCACGATCTGCTGCCCGACGCCCGGGATGTTGAAGACGGACTCGGTGAGGATCGCGTTCCCCGCCAGCAGCAGCCCGATGTCGAGGCCGAGCAGCGTGACGATGGGGGTGATCGCGCTGCGAACGCCGTGGCGCATGATCACGTCTCGCTCGGGCAGTCCCTTCGCCCGCGCGGTCCGGATGTAGTCCTCCGACATCGTGTCGATCATGCTCGAGCGCAGGTAGCGGGCGTAGATGGCGGCGGTTGCCGCAGCGAGCACGAGCCACGGCAGGATCATGGACTTGCACCGCTCCAGGAAGGTGTCGGCTCCCAGGTAGCTCCCGATCCCGGGGAACAGGTGGATCAGGCCGACGTCGTCGGCGAACAGGTAGAGGGCCACGAGCCCCAGCCAGAACACGGGCGCGGAGATGAACGCCAGCGAGGTGACCATCATCGTCCGGTCCATCAACGAGCGGCGCTTGATCGCGCTCACGATTCCCACCGGCAGGCCCATCGCGAGCCAGATCACGACCGCCCCCGCCACCAGCAGCGCCGTCGCCGGCAGCCGGTCGAGGATGATGGTCTTCACGTCGGCCTGTGACGTGAAGCTGCGTCCGAAGTCGAAGTGGAGGAACACCCCCTTCATGTAGTCCCAGAACTGGACGTAGATGGGGTCGTCCAGGTGGAGCTGCTGGCGGATCTGCTCGATCAGCTGGGGGTTTGCCGTGCGCCCGGCGCGGAGCTTGGCCGGATCGGCGGTGGGGAAGACGTAGAAGAGGACGAAGACGACCGCGCTGACGATGACCAGGAGCGCCACCCCCCAGAGCACTCGACGAACGATGTAGCGGGCCACCTGTCTCCTTCGACCAGCGCGCGAGGCCCCGCCGCCCGGGGCGGCGGGGCCTCACTCACGGTTACTCGGGGTCGGCCATCACCCCTTCAACGACGTGTAGTTCAGGTCGTAGAGGGCGTTGAACAGGTTCACCACGCCATTCACGTCGGATGATCTGACGATGATGTCGTTGTCCCACACCCATGGGACCACCGCGGCCTTGGAGGTGACGAGCTTGTCCAGCTCGCCGTAGGCCTGGGCCCGCTGCTCCGGGTCGGTGATCAGGCGTGCCTCTTCGATCTTCTTGTTGACCTCCGGGTCGTTCAACCGGCCCCAGTTCGAGTTGTTCGAGGGGTTGATCGACGGCCCGTACCACGGCACGTCGAAGAAGCACTCCGGGTCGTTGCAGTCCTTGATCCAGCCCACGTTCGGGCAGACATCGGGCTGCTGGCTCGGCACGGAGCAGTACTTCGTGTACATGAGCGAGTGCTCGACCGGCTGGAAGTTCACCTTGAACCCCAGCTGCTCGAGCTGGTCCTGGAACACGGTCGCCGTGTTCTTGCCCGGCGCCGCGTCGTCACCGACCATGGTGATGCTGCAGTCCGAGCCCTCGCACTTGCCGCTCTTGAACCCGGCCTTCTTCATGTACTCGGCCGCCAGCTGCGGATCGCCGGTCGGCGTCTGGAGGAAGTCGAGCCCCTCCGGCGCGTTCAGGCCCCCGGCCTCCTCGAAGCCGGGAATCAGCGGCGGGAGGAAGTGGTTCATCACCGGCCCGAACAGCTCGCCGCCACGCGTGTTCCGAAGCGCGACGCGGTCCGAGTTGGCGATCACCGCCTTCCGCACGTTGATGTCGTCGAACGGCGCTTCGGTCGTGTTGAGCGCGATGTAGCGGTTACCGCCCGAGGGCGTCGCCGTCATCTGGCTCGGGTCGTACTTGGTCCCCTGGGCGACCTCCTTGACGACCGTCGGGGAGGGCGGGAAGTCCCCGCTGACCGACGAGCTGCCGTCGAGGATCTTCTTCGACGCCGAGGTGGGATCCGCGAATCCCTCCTGGACAGTGATCGAGTCCAGATAGGCGGGACGCCAGTCGGTGCTCTCGTCCCAGCTCGGGTTGCGGATGAGCTTGATCTCCTTGCCGGGCTGATAGCCGGTGAGCTCGCCCGAGGAGTTGTTCTCGACCATGTACGGGCCGGTGAACACGGCGTGCTCGCCGTAGGTCGACGGAGACTCCGCGTCGAACTTCTTCGCGTACTCCTCCGGGACCGGCGAGCTGACTGGAAGCGACAGCGCTCCGAGCACGCCCTGGACCGACGGCTTCGTGAGGTGGAAGACGATCGTCTGGTCGTCCGGCGTCTCGATGCCGCTCCACTCCGGCGCCTTGGTGGGGTCCTTCTTGACGGCCGCCTGGGCCTGCGCCAGGCCCTCGACGTCCTTCATGTAGGTCGCCGTGTAGCCGTTCGGGATGCCCGGCATCAGAGTGCGCTCGATCGCGTACTTGATGTCGGAGGTGGTCACCGTGCGATCCTGGAGCGGCGGGCTGTACTTGATCCCGTCCCTGATCTTGAACGTGATCGTCTTGCTGTCGGATGAGATCTCCGGCTCGCCCGTCGCCAGATCGGGAGTCGGGTCCGCCGTGTCATCCGGCTGCCAGCTCACCAGCTGGCGGAACAGGGCGAAGTCAAGGGTGTAGGTGACCTGGTAGTAGGCCGCCCCTGGGTCCATGTAGTCGATGTCGCCCTCCTGGAGGATGGTCAGATTGCCACCCTTCTGGGCGTCGTCCGGCGCCGAGGTCACCGGGGCGAACTCGTCCGGGACCCCGGTCGCGCCGCTACTGGAGCTCGTTCCGCCGCCGTTGTCGTCTCCACACGACGACAGCGCGAACACGAGCGCGACCAGCGCGAACGCCGGCAACGCCAGCCTAAGCCGCTTCAATCGCATTCTGTCCGTCCTTTCCGCATTCGGGATCGTTCACTTGTACAGGTCTAGGTCTTCTTCGCGCGTGGGTTGAGGGCATCCTGCATCGCATCTCCCGCGAGGTTGAACGCGAGCACGGAGAACAGCAGCGCCAGGCCGGGGAAGAGCATGTACCACCAGTAGGTGCTGAAGTCCGCCGTGGCGTCGGCGATCATCTGTCCCCAGCTCGGCTGGTCGACCACGCCGACGCCGAGGAACGACAGCGCGGCCTCGTAAAGGATCACCTGGGGGACCAGGATCGAGGCGTAGACGATGATCGGCGCCGTCAGGTTCGGCAGGATCTCCTGGAAGATGATCCGGGTGTGGGAGGCGCCCACGGATCGCGCCGATTCGACGAACTCCTTCTCACGAAGGGACAGCGTCTGGCCGCGGATGATGCGCGCCATGTAGGTCCAGCTCGTGAACGAGATCACGAAGATGACCACGCCCAGCCCGGGCTTGATCAAACCGCCAAGGCAGCCGCCGCTCTCGCCCTCGCCGCCAGGCGTGAACGTGCACGCGGCGGCGAGCCCGATGGCCAGCATGAGGTAGGGGATCGCGAGCAGCACGTCGACCGCTCGCGAGACCATCGTGTCGACCCAGCCGCGAAAGTAACCGGCGAGAAGCCCCGTGACCACTCCGCCGAGGGTCGCGAGCGCCGTCGCCGCGAAGGCGACGACCAGTGACACGCGCGCCCCGTAGATCGTGCGACTGAAGACGTCGCGGCCGAGGTCGTCCACTCCGAACAGGTGCGCGGAGGACGGCCCGGTGGCGGTGGCGAACACCGGGTCGAGGGAGCTCTGGTCGCGGTACTCGGGATCCGGCGCCCCGAAGATCTTCACCACCAGAGGGGCGAAGATCGCGATCAGGACCAGGAGGACCAGGAAGATGAGCGCCGCCATCGCCACCTTGTCCTCTCGAAACCGCCTCCAGAAGAGCTGCCACGGGGAACGGGCCGCGATCGCTGTCGGGTCGATCTCGGTGAGCTCGGCCGACGCCCCTACCGGCTGCTCGCGAAGCTCAGTTGCCTCCAAGGCCCCTTACCAGCCCCTCGACCACCGCGTAACTTGCCCCTCCGCTCCAAACCGGCCTTGCTCGCGGCTCTCCTGGGGGAGTTGATGCATCTCTCGCCTCGGGGGCACCCGGCCAACGCGCCGTTTCGCCTCGCCCCTGTGCCAGTACCCCGAATCCGGGTTACTCAAAATGCATCATAGGCACTGAAACCAGGGAAATTCGGGGTTTGACGGCGCGGTCCCGCTTGCACGCTCCGTTGCGGGCCGCCCTCGTGCTGCTGGGCGAATCAACCCGGGGTAGGGAACTGGGTGCGCATGAACGCGTCCCAGGCGCGATCCGGGAGCAGGCGCCGCTGGGCGAGCGCGAGCCGCGCCGAGGGCGTGACCACGTAGCGGGCCTTGGGACGCCTCGCGGTGATCGCGCGCTCGATCACCCGGGCAACGGTCTCCGGGCCGCCGCCGAGCCGCGCCAGCGGGCCCTCGTACACGCCCGCCGTTGCTTTCCCCACGGCCGCGTTGAAGCCGGCGTATGGGTCATCGTCAGCGTCGTCAGAGGCGGCGCCGATCGATTCCGCCGCCGTCTCCCCAAAGCGCGTCCTGATCAGCCCCGGCTCGATCACGACGACCTCGACCCCGAATCCGCGGACCTCGAAGCGCAGCGCGTCCGAGATCGCCTCCACGGCGTGCTTCGTAGCGTGGTAGGCGCCACCGCCGGGGAAGGTCAGCCTCCCGCCCATCGAGCTCAGGTTCACGATCCTCCCCCAGCGCCGGCGGCGCATGCCGGGCAGGGCGAGCTGGCACATGCGCACGAGCCCGAAGACATTGGTCTCGAACTGGGCGCGCAGGCGCTCCAGTGGCAGGGTCTCGAGCGCTCCGGACTGGCTGTAGCCGGCGTTGTTCACCAGCACCCCGATCGCCCCCTCCGCCGCCTCGACGGTAGCGACGGCGGACCGCATCGAGTCCTCGTCGGTGACGTCGAGGGCGAGGACGCGGCAGCCGCGGTCGGCCAGATCGGAGATGGAGTCGGCCCGCCGGGCGCTCGCGTAGACCTTCCAGCCGCGCTCGGCGAGGTGCTCGGCCGTCGCGCGGCCGATCCCGGATGAGCATCCGGTGATCAGCACGGCGCGCGGCTCGCCGGTCATCGCGGATGACTCTATCCTGCGCCGCGATGCGGGCGGTCACCTTCCAGGCCCCGGGAGAGGTGCGGGTGGAGGAGCGCCCGAACCCGGAGCCGGCGGCGGCCGACGACGCCGTGGTCCGGGTCGAGGCGACCGGGATCTGCGGCTCGGACCTTCACATCTACCACGGCCGGGTCGCGATCGAGCCTGGCTTCGTGATCGGCCACGAATACGTGGGGACCGTGGTCGCGGCCGGCGGGGGTGTCACCCAGGTCGCGGTCGGCGACCGCGTCCTGGGGACGTACAGCACGGCGTGCGGCGGCTGCTTCCACTGCCGCCGCGGCGAATACCACCAGTGCGACTCGGGGCGGGTCTTCGGCCACGGCGCCACGCTGGGCTCGCTGCCGGGCGCGCAGGCCGAGCTCCTCCTGGTGCCATCGGCCAATCTCACGCTGCGGCGGGTGCCCCCGGGGCTGTCGGACGAGGTGGCGCTGTTCGCCGGCGATGTCGCCGGGACGGCCTACCACGCGATCTGCGGCGACGCGGCGAACCCGGACCCGCTGGAGCCCGGGTCCACCGTCGCCGTACTGGGCCTGGGCCCGGTGGGCCTCTGCGCCGTACAGGTGGCCAGGGCTTCCGGCGCGTCCTTGGTGGTGGCGGTCGACACCGTGGACGAGAGGCTTCGACGGGCGGAGGCTTTGGGGGCGGTCCCGGTCCACCTGACCGAGGAGGACCCGCGGGGCCGGGTCAAGGAGCTGACCGCGGGCCGCGGAGTTGACCTGTCCGTGGACGCAGTCGGCGATCCGAAGGCGCTGGACCTCGCCTGCCGACTGGCTCGAAAGGCGGGCATGGTCTCGGTCACCGGCGTCTATGCCGAGCCGGCCCAGGTCCACATGGGCGTCGTGTGGATCAAGGGACTGTCCTGGCGCACTGGCCAGGCGAACGTGATCGGGCACCTCGACCGGGTCCTGGCGATGCTCTCCGCGGGCGTCCTCGACCCGTCCTCGCTGGTCACCCACCAGATGCGCCTGGACGAGGCGCCCGAGGCCTATGCGATCTACGATCGCCGCGAGGCCCTGAAGATCCTCCTTCGCCCCTGACCGCGCCGCCCCCGCGCGCGATCAGGCGGGGTGACACCTCGAGAATGGCGGGGACGCGGGGGGCGCGACCGACGCCAACTCCAGGTTGTCGCCTGACAATTGTCCGTGACAACTGTCGGTCGCCGTCGACGCCTGATGGGCCTCTCCAGTTGTCATGACAATTGTCGGGACAACTGGAGAGGCGTCGGGCACGCCCCCCGCGTCCCCGCCCTCCCTCATTCGTTGCCAGGGCGCCGCCCGATCGCGCGCGGGGCGGCTCGTGGGGGCCTCGGTCGGGGCTAGATCTCCGGGTCGTCGGGGA